>NZ_JBEPNI010000001.1:0-886613 GCF_040546205.1 Citrobacter sp. UYEF32
TACCAGACCGTGATCAGTTGTTCACCGCGTCAGGATCGTACCGTGCGCGTTATCGCCGCCGATTACGACAACCAGCAGGATGAATTCTCACTCGACACCCCCATTGTGACCCACCCTTCACAGCAGTGGTCAGACTATGTGCGTGGCGTGGTGAAACATCTGCAAAAGCGTGACAACAGCTTTGGCGGCGCGGATCTGGTGATCAGCGGTAACGTGCCGCAGGGCGCGGGCCTGAGCTCGTCCGCCTCGCTGGAAGTGGCGGTCGGCACCGTGTTTCAGCAGTTGTACCACCTGCCGCTGGACGGCACGCAAATCGCCCTGAACGGCCAGGAAGCGGAAAACCAGTTTGTCGGCTGTAACTGCGGCATTATGGACCAGCTTATCTCGGCGCTGGGTAAAAAAGGCAGCGCGCTGCTGATCGACTGCCGCTCGCTGGGCAGCAGGGCGGTCTCCATGCCGGAGGGCGTTTCCATCGTCATCATTAACAGTAACTTCAAACGCACCCTGGTAGGCAGCGAGTACAACACCCGTCGCGAGCAGTGCGAAACCGGCGCGCGTTTCTTCCAGCAAAAAGCGCTGCGTGATGTGAATATCGATCAGTTCAACGCCGTCGCGCACGAACTGGATCCGGTGGTTGCCCGCCGCGTCCGCCATGTGCTGACCGAGAATGCGCGTACCGTGGAAGCCGCCAGCGCGCTGGAAAAAGGCGACCTGCAGCGTATGGGCGTCCTGATGGCGGAATCCCATGCCTCCATGCGTGATGATTTCGAAATCACCGTACCGCACATCGACACTCTGGTGGAGATCGTGAAAAACACCATCGGCGATAAAGGCGGCGTGCGCATGACCGGCGGCGGATTTGGCGGCTGCGTGGTCGCGCTGGTGCCGGAAGCGCTGGTGCCTGCGGTGAAAGAGGCCGTTGCGGCACAGTACGAAGCTAAAACCGGCATTAAAGAAACCGTCTATGTCTGTAAGCCTTTGGCGGGCGCGGGACTGGCTTAAAAACACGCAGCGAAAGGATTCGTATCTTTTGATACGTACAAGCGTATTCAGGGAGATATGCACTCATCACCTTTGCAGCCTTTCGGGAAATGTTCCCGGAAGGCATTCCTCAGACGGCGTCGGCCCCCGCGTCACACTCAGAGCAGGCGTTAATCCAGACTATTTTGAATTACTCAGCCATTCATCCACGGTGAGTGAAAACAGAAGGCTTGGCGGCGCATCGCTAACATCATAAATGTCTTTGATATAGCGTAGCCCTGCTTTCTCGAGCACCTTGCGCGACGCCAGATGGTTTTGTCTTACGACAGCGGAAATCTCGGTAAACGCGATATTTTCAAATCCATATCTCAGCGCATAGGTTGCAAATTCTGTGGCCAGACCCTTTCCCCATGCGTCAGTCGAGAATCGATAGCCAAGGTTATTAATCATAATATCGTCGTAACTTCGAATGCTCAGCCCGCCAAAACCAATGATTGTTTCAGGACGATCGCGCAGTAATATTGCCCAGTTTCCGAACCCGTGGGTGTGCCAATGGTCGAGCCAGCGAATGAGCACCGCTTTTGCATAGTCAATGTCCGGGTATGGCCCGGCGGGGTTAAATGTGTTCGTCGCTGGATCACCATAAATCCTGAACAGATCGGCGACGTCTGATGCCAGGACAGGACGAAGGGATAAGCGGGATGTTTCAACGTGCACATTAGACTCCTGAGATGTCATTGCAAGTACCCTGACTTAGGGATCTCTGATTTAAGCACACTTTTGCTTTGACGTTATCGCATTGATGCGGACTGGATATGTTCGCAATTCGCGCATAGCAGACCAGACCGCGCTTCGGCCTGTCTGCTTCGTGCCAGGACTTACCCGGCGTATCTGTGGCGCTGCAATCTTATGAGCGCTCACTCTGTTGTTCGGGGCGGTTATTGACGGAATGTCGGGACGAACAGCAGACGATACCGGAGACAATCAGAACCAGGGTGACGATGTGGTAGGTGTGTAGTTCATTGCCCAGAAATACGACGCCCATAATACCGCCGGAGACAGGGATAAGATGGGTGTAAATCTCACTTCGGGTAGTACCAATCAGCGATACGCCTTTATTCCAGAACACATATGACAGCCATGACGGGAAGATAATCAGATAAAGGATACCGATGATAACAGAGGGTGACACACTATAAATAACGCCCCGATACGCCTCTGCAAACGCGGCATGGAGAATAAACATCGGTACGAGTATTAAAGTCCCCAATAGGGAACTGAAAGCGACAAAGGATGTATTTGTTACCGTGGTGTCTTTAAAACGCAGAAATGCGCAGTAAAACGCCCAGCTCAACGCGGAAATAATGGTCAGCACATCTCCCAGACCAAAAGTCTGCATCCGCCCGTTACCGCTGGCACTGGAAAATGCGAGGTACAGCACCCCCACCGTACTGGCCACGACACCCGCAATATTGCGCGCTGAAATGTATTCACGGAAAAGAAAATGGTTAATAAGTAGAACGAGGCAGGGTGTGCTGGAAATATAGATAGCTGCGTTAAGGGAGGTTGTGTACTGAAGGCCTATGTATAAACTGAGCGGGAAACAGACCTGCCCCAGGAAAGAGAGGAGAATGTTTATGCGAATATGCTTTCGCATCGAGGCGAAATCGACGCAGAATCGCTTCCAGTAAAACGAAAGCATCAGCAGGGTTGTCCCTCCCCAGCGGAT
Source organism: Citrobacter sp. UYEF32 (assembly GCF_040546205.1). Classification (NCBI taxonomy): domain Bacteria; kingdom Pseudomonadati; phylum Pseudomonadota; class Gammaproteobacteria; order Enterobacterales; family Enterobacteriaceae; genus Citrobacter; species Citrobacter sp. UYEF32. The sequence continues at coordinate 2,711 of NZ_JBEPNI010000001.1, forward strand.
CAGACTCAGTCCGTAGGGGTCAACGTACTGAACCAGTATATGCCCCACAACATAGTTTCCACCCCAAAAAATGGCGGCCAGCGCCAGCAGTAAGTAAGCCACACATCCACTCCTGTTCAGCATAATCAAAAACCCGGAGCTCCCTCCGGGCCGGTATCATCATCAGAGTTGCATCAATTTCTGCATCAGTTGATCGTAATAGCGCTCCGCGGTCCGCAGCCTCAGTAAACTGCCGAGATAGAACTCCCGGCGGGTCTCAGGGTACTTCCCGGCAATCACATCAATGACGTTATAAAGCCAGTCATCCCCGTGTTTGATATCAATGGTGATATGTTCCGTATAATATTTCACATCGCGATCGATAAGGCCCAGACGCAGACATCCATTTACCAGTTTTTCATACTGGGGCGGATCCAGCACCTCCGTCATAGCCATTACCCCAAGCAGTTTGTAATAGTGGCTGCGGTTAACAGAACCGATCATGAAGGCATTGTGTCCGGCCAGTGCTTCTGCCCCGTACATGTCGATATAATGGTTTTCTGGCAGTTTTATGTCCTGCCGCGCCAGCACATCCTTATAGAGATTGACGTGCGTAAACACATTGTCACCATGCCCTATTTCATCCCACAGGTTTTCACTGATAGTACCGCGGGTTTCCGGCTGGGAGCCAATCAGCGTATAGGCAACCAGATCAAAGAAAATCAGATTAAGTGCGCTGTCGCTTTTGAAGAAATAATAGAGTTGCTCCGTTGAAGCATCCTTTTCCAGAAACTCAAAAAGGGGGTGATGCGAAGCATTATGTGCATGCCACACCGTTTTTAAAAAATCACCATAACGCGGGGCTGAATTCACCTCTTCGGGTAGAGAAAGTTGCCCGAACTCATGTTCCAGCCATTCATTCTCGATGATTTTTTTAATTTCCAGCAACGCCGGGTCGTACTGCCGGGATGCAGGGGCAGAGAGCGGATGAGCCAGAACACTCTGGTAAATAATAAAAAGGGCATGCTGGGCAATTTTCTGATCCGCAACTGCGCCCTGATGATAGGCCCGGTGCGTTATGTCACGCAGTTTTTCGCTATCTGGTGTTTTATTCGTTTCACCATTGATATAGCTGAGCAGGCTCTGCGTGAAACCATACATATCTTCTTTAAAAGCCGGTTCGATCCTACGGATATTAAACATGCTGATTTCCTTTGTTATTAGGCGCACTAATTTTGTGGTTATCAACAAGGTAAATTTTGTGATGCAGATCACATTAAAAAAGCATATATTTTAACAATAAAAGCCTTTTAGGTTGCCGCTTACCTGGTATTGTTTTTCATGAAACATTCAGCGAATAATAATATTCTTGTCACCAGATGGCAGAGCCATTGTTTTATGATGCTTATAATTTATCGCTAAAGACAGAATAAAATAACCGCGTAAAGCTCGAAGGGAATTTCGCAATTTGATGAGCCAAATTTTGATTGTAATTAATGGAAAAATAACAACATCAGCACTACGTCATTCAATTCCGATCGTAAAAGAACGACTATGCTAAATAGACAGATGATTTCCAGCACATCACTTTATGCTGGCCGCTTCGCGCCAAAACGGATATAAAATTTCTGCTGTACAGAATGAAGCAGAAGCCTGCTTTAGCGGCCATCAGCAAATTTCTGTCATCTGCGAAAGTGACTGTTCTATCACCTGAAACGAACCATGTTCTTCAATTTGTTCAGACAATTCAGAGCCGCGCGCATTATCCCTTAACTGGCATTTCCCGGACACGGCCTGAGTTCATGTGGCGCAGGCTCTGTCCTTTAAGTTCCAGAGCCTTATATAGCCTCTTAACACGCTTTCTAATATATCATTGAGACATGCTGTTAAGCTTTTCTTTTAATTTCACCACATGATCATAGTACTCAGTACCTTGCTTAACCTGTTGAAGGTTCCTGTCCAGCATCTGACTGAAAGAACGGCCTTGCTTATTTACTGGATTAGGGTTCGCACCATGCTCAAGTAAGAAATAGACCTTATCAAAATCAGTGCGGAAAAAAGCGTCAACAAGTGGCGTCTCACCCAGGGTATCCCGCGTATTTATATCGGCTCCCCGTTCAATCAAAAGCGCAAGCGTGGCTGTATTTTTTGCACTTAGCGCTGAAAAGATAAGAGGAACATTGAGTAATTTATCCCGGGAATTAGGATCAAGTCCGCCGTCGAGAAGCGCTTTAAGCCATATATCTTTATCACCCATTGCCATCATTTGAGCCGGTGTGCCGCGTGCATTCGGTTGTGCTTGTTGGGGATCCGCACCTGCGCGTACAAGTTCCGTGACAATATCTAACCTTTTTTGAGAATTGCCGTTATACATAACCTCATTCAGAGCAAAAAGCAGCAGTGTAAAATGCTCGTTTCCCGGTGTGTTCAGATCGGTTGTTTTTGACAGACGGATAACAGATTCACTATCTGCCGCCTGGATAGCCTTAGCCAGAACAAGCTTAGGACCGGTGAAATATTTTTCAGGTTCTATCTTTTTCATATCATTGCACGCCGATAACAGCACACACAGAAAAGAAAGCATAATTACGGATACACGTTTTTTCATGCTAACCCCTACTATGCTCATAACAGACCTGACAATTCTCCAGTCTGTCTGCCTCAAGCGAATAAAAAATTTCCTTTTATAAACCTTGTCTGCGTTTCCACTCATCGACCACATCGCCCAGATTTTTGGGGATATCATTGCGGATCCAGGCCATGAAATCACGGTCGAAACGGAAGTTTTCCCCGCACTGTTCCATCATGAAACGACGAACGTTTTGCGTGTTTTTGTAGTGTTTATCTATGGCTGTGGAACGGGTGAGCAATGCGCTATGCCAGTCAATTTTCAACGTCCCAACTCCCGGATTGTCTATTAATTAAAGAGTGGCAGCTTAGCTTTTGGGTTACCATTATGCGTCAGAAACTGCGCAATGGCCTCAACCACCCCGGCCGCCAGGGGAAGCGATGCGTTTGTATAAGCCGCATTATTCTCTTCCCTGTCATCAGAATTCACCGCTTTAAGAACATGGTTTACATCCGGTAAAAGAACAAGGGTTGCTTTCGGGTTGGCAGCCTTAAGCTGTCGGGCATCATATTCCGTTACCTGAAGATCGCGTTGCCCCTGTAATATCAGTACAGGTTTAGTAATACGCGTGATCAAATGAACTGGATTAAAGGAAAAAATGTCTATAAGAAACCCCTGCACTGCCGGATAAAATAAATGTTGCACAGCAGGATGCCTGTTCTGAACATTAACATGTCTACCCTGCTCCAGTTCGTTAATAACAAAAAACGCATCGTCCAGCAGAATTGCATTTTGCGGATTGGCTTTAAGCTGTTCTCTTAATACATCCCCCAGCGGGCGCGAAGGTGTTGCGACCAGCATTAAACCATAGACATCAGGTTCCTGCGCCGCCGCCAATGCCACGATCCCCCCTTCACTGTGCCCGAGAAGCCAGATACAGGGGTTTTCCAGACGCTGTTGCAATACCGTTATCCAGGAACGTACGTCTTCTACATAATCACTGATTGTCACGGCATTGGCGTCCGTTATCGCCGCTGAACTGGCAAACATTCCACGCTTATCCATCCGCAACGTTGCGATACCTTTCAATGCCAGATTTTCCGCCAGAAGCCGATACGTTGACGCATTAACCCCAAGCGGATTATTACCATCGCGGTCAGTCGGCCCTGAACCGGGAATAATCAGAATGATATGTTCTGGCTTCGAACAGGGGCTAAGCAAGGTGCCTTTGAGAGAGCCTTGCGGACCGGGTGCTTCCAGCAATGTTTCATATATGGTGTTATGCATAACCAGGTGAGCCATATAAAGTAAGGGGGTAAAAATGCTAACGGCATTTTTTGTAATGCTTTGAATATAGGAATTAAAATGCAGACAATCCATATAGTTTTACTTTTATATTTGTGGTGATGCAAGATAATCACAAAACAATGTAACCAGAGGAAAAGAGACGTTCTGTTTGAGATACCTGATGAGTTTCTTTTCTTTCACAATCAAGGAGATTAAACTCATTTCACCTTAATCCGAGCACTCAGGTATTTCGTCTTGAATCGCATTGTTAAGCTGGCGTGCCCTGCGCTCTTATTTTCGCTATTTACGCTCTCCGGCTGCTCATTATCCCCGGCGATTCCGGTTTTAGGCGCAGCATTTCCCGGCTGGTTCTTCTGCTTATTAGGCGCCGCGCTGTTACTTATTCCCTGCCATATCCTGATTGTGCGTCAAGGATGGCAATCGCGATTTTCTCCGCTGGTCTTCAGCTATCTGGCGCTGATGTTCCTGTTCGCCACGATTCTGTGGTTCCTGTTCTTCGTAAACTAGACCCCTATGACCAAATCCCGCTCAAGCGTTATCCGCAAAAAATGGCCCCTGCTGGCACTCGTTCTCGCCGCTATCGTGGCGCTGATTATGGTTATCTGGCAGCTACAAACCTCGCCGGAAACCAACGATGCCTACGTTTATGCCGACACCATCGACGTGGTTCCGGAAGTGAGCGGGCGGATCGTCGAAATGCCGATTCGCGACAATCAGCGGGTGAAAAAAGGCGATCTGCTGTTCCGCATCGACCCGCGTCCCTACCAGGCGATGCTTGATGATGCCAAAGCGCGGCTAACCACGCTTGATGCGCAGATTATGCTGACCCAGCGCACCATCAAAGCGCAGGAGTACAACGCGCAGTCGGTCAACGCCGCCGTTGAACGCGCTAAAGCGCTGGTTAAGCAGACCACCTCTTCACGCATACGCCTTGAGCCGCTGGTACCGCAGGGGTTTGCCTCACAAGAAGATCTGGATCAGGCGCGAACGGCCGAAAAAGCGGCGCGCGCCGAACTGGAGGCCACCCTGCTGCAGGCGAAACAGGCTTCCGCGGCCGTGACCGGCGTTGATGCCATGGTGGCGCAGCGCGCGGGGATCCTGGCGCAAATTGCGCTGGCCGAGCTGCATCTCGAATTTACCGAAGTGCGCGCGCCGTTTAACGGCGTGGTGGTGGCGCTGAAGACGACGATCGGCCAGTACGCCTCGGCCCTTAAGCCGGTCTTTACCCTGCTGGATGACGACCACTGGTACGTGGTGGCAAACTTCCGCGAAACCGACTTGCAGAGTGTTCGGCCCGGCGTTCCGGCCAGAATCACCGTAATGACCAACCATGGCCGTACCTTCGAGGGCGTAGTCGACTCGGTCGGCACCGGCGTTCTGCCCGACGGCGGCAGCGTCATTGAAGGCCTGCCGGTCATTCAGAAGAGCATCAATTGGGTCCATGTCTCCCAGCGCTTCCCGGTTAAAATCGCCGTCAAAGATCCCGACCCGAACCTGTTTCGCATGGGCGCTTCCGCCAGCGCCGTTCTCCAGCCGCAATAAGGAGACGGCATGCAAAGCTTGTGGCCGTTTCTGACCCGGGAACTCCGCGATGCGCCGGGGCGGGCGAACTATACCCTGCGCCTGACGCTCAGTTGTGCGGTGCTGATTGTGCTGTTTATGACGCTGCATATTCCCTTCCTCGCCGTAGCGCTGATCGTGGTGTTTTACGTCAGCCAGCCTAACGTCCTGATGATTAAGCTGGTCAGCGTGGTTTTCGTGGTGACCGTCAGCGTCGCCCTGGGCGGCGTACTGCTGATTATCAAGTGGACGTATGACTATCCGCTGATTCGCCTGGTTGCCTCGGTGATCCTGTTCTTCTGTGCGATTTACCTGATGCGGGTCCTCGGCAAGCTGGGGCTGGCATTTTTCGTGGTGGCGCTGGCAGTCATCTACGCCCAGACCTTCCCGTCGATGACCAGCCAGAGCGAAATTCTGGTACGCCTGCTGCTGTGGCTATGGGTGGCGATTAACACCGCCATTCTGGTGACGCTGCTGGTCAACGCCTGTTTCCAACAGGCGTTCCCCGGCTATCAGTTTAAAGCCCGGCTGGTGGTCATGCTGCGCCAGACGGCGCGGATTCTTAGCCAACCGGATAGCGAGGCGACGCAACCCTCCTTTAAAGAGATCGCCGGCCAGTTTAACCAGTTGCAGTCCCTGTACCAGCAAGCCGCCCGCGCCACGCCGGAGATTGCCGCCAGCCCGCAGGCCTGGCAATCGCGGATGGCCGCCGCGCTGCGCTGCTACCATTTGACGGCACTGTTACAGCCGGGCCGCGACCATTCCGATGCGCGCCAGCGGATAGCCCGCGAGCTGAACGCGCTGGCGGATAATCTGCCCAGCCCCACGGCGGCGGATATGGAGCCGTTGATGGTCCCGCGCGATAGCGATAACAGCGCCATTTTGCAGGAGATCGCCGGGGTGCTGGCGCGGCTGGCGCGCGGCGAAACCATCGCGTTACCGCAGGGTGAAGTGGAAAAAGCGCCGCTGCTGCTGCCGGACGCGTGGTCCAATCCGGTCTATCTGCACTTTGCCCTGAAAACGCTGCTGGCGACGCTGCTGTGCTACGTTTTCTATACCGCCGCCGACTGGCAGGGCATCCACACCATTATGCTGAGCTGCGTCATTGTCGCCCAACCGGGTCTGGGCGCTACCATGCAGAAAACGTGGCTGCGCATCGGCGGCGCGCTGCTGGCGACGCTGATTGCGCTGCTCCTGATCGTCTTTGTGCAGCCCTGGACCGACTCGCTGAGCGGCCTGCTGGCGATGACCCTGCCGGTGTTCGCGCTGGCCGCGTGGATTGCGGCAGGCTCAGAGCGCATCGCCTACGCCGGGATCCAGATAGGTTTCACCTTTGCGTTGGCGTTCCTGAGTTGGTTTGGCCCGCTCAGCAACCTTACCGAACTGCGCGACCGGGTTATCGGTATCCTGCTCGGCGTGCTGGTCTCCTCGATTGTACATCTCTATTTATGGCCGGATAGCGAAGCCCCGCAGCTCAAAGCGCGTCTGGCGCAGCTTTATCGCCAGCTGGCGCAGACCCTCTCCTCAAGCGACGATGAGGTTCAACTGGTGCAGCTATTTGCCGCGCTGACCGAGAGCGAAACCTTAATCAACCGGGTAGCCGCCGAGCCGCTGGGAACCTACGCCCACCCGTGGCCGGAAGCCAAAAACTGGCCGGTGCGGGCGACGTTCCATCAGGCGGAAGAGATCCTGCGCCTCAGCGAAGGCTATCGTCTGTACGCCGCGCCGGGGGATACTTTTTTACCCCGCTGCGCCCGGCGGCTTGAAGGCTACGCTGCCGGTATCGACGCGCAGCAAACTGCAATAGAACGCCCTCAGGCGCTTCTCACGGACCCGACGAATCCATTTGGCGCGCCGCTGGTCAATGCGCTGGCCGCCCTGCCGGCGTGGCCATTTGCGTCTTCTGATATTCCGCGACAGGCAATGCAATCATGATTAAAACCTCCACTCTCCCGCGCGCCGCGCGCTCCCCGGTGTTTGCCTTCGCCCTGACGCTGTTAACCGGGTGCGCATTAATTCAGGACGATCCCGGCCAGGTTCCGCTGGTCAATCCGCAGCAGGCCGAGCTGGCGCAGGTGATCCATCTGGCGAATAGCGGCTGGCCGACGGCGCGCTGGTGGGAAGGCTATCAGGATCCGCAGCTAAATATGCTGGTCAATCGCGCGCTGCAGAACTCCCCCACCATGCAGGCGGCGCGGCTGCGTATTTCGCAATCGCAGTCCACGGTCGAGCTTGCGCAGTCGGCAATGGGCGTGCAGGCCACCGCCGTAGCGGCGCAAAACCGTCTGCGGGTCACCAATAAACAGTTCACCTGGCCCTACTCCTTCTCCCTGCCGGTGGATAAAAACGGCCCCTGGTACACTCTGAATACGGTTGGCGTCGGGGCGACGCTGAATATCGATTTATGGGGCGCCGACCGCGCCCGCGTTGCCGCCGCGATTGGCGAAAAGAACGCCCGCCAGGCGGAGACCGCCGGCATCGAGCTGGATCTTGCCAGCAGCGTGGCCCAGCTCTATTTCGCGATGCAGGCAACTTTCCAGAAAATCGCATTACTTAATCAGCTGGAGGCCATCGCCAGGCTCTCGGTGCAGGCGCATGAGCATCGTACCGCGCGCGGCGTGGAGGATAGCGTCGATGTCGCCAACGCCCAGGCGGAGCTGCTGGCGGCGCAGCAGCAGGTGATTACGGCGCAGGGGACGCTGACGCAGTATCGGGAAACGCTGCGGGCGCTGATCGGCGCCGATGCGCATAGCATGCCGGAGATTCATCCCGTGCCGCTGCCGGCGCTGCAGGAGACGCTCCCGGATTCGCTTTCGTTTGAACTGCTGGCCCGTCGCCCGGATCTGCAGGCACTGCGCGGCTACGTCAGCGCTTCGATGAACCAGGTGGACGCGGCAAAAGCGGCGTTTTACCCGCACTTCGATATCAAAGCCTTCTGGGGCTACAACGCGCTGAGCGTTGGCGATCTGTTTAAGTCCTCATTCCAGCAGATCAACCTGCTGCCGGGGCTCTATTTGCCGCTGTTTGACGGCGGGCGCTTAAACGCCGGCCTGAAATCGACGCGTACGGCGAGCAATATTTTGATTAAGCAGTACAACCAGGCGGTGCTGGACGCGGTGCGCGACGTGGCGATTAGCTCCAGCCAGTTGAACGATTTGAACCAGCAGGCCGCGCTGCAGCAGCAGAAGGTCGAGGCGGCGATGATGACTACCCGCAGCGCCAGCGCGCACCATCAGCGCGGACTGGTCAGCTACTATGCGGCGCAGGAGGCGCGTCGTCCGGCCATCGCGCAGCAGCTTTTGCTGCTGGATATCGAGGCCCAGCGGCTCAGCACCGATATCACCTTGATTAAAGCCCTGGGCGGCGATTACCGCGGCCCACAGTCTGCCAGACAGTGAAAAATGGAAACAGAGACGTTCAGCGCGTGTTTTTATGAGCAGGAATTGCCGATTTTTTGGAACCAATGCGCTCATGGCGGTAAATTTGATAAATCATAAAACTAAGAATAAAGGGAAAACCATGCTGATAGAGCAAGCGCCACAGCTTGAAACAGAGCGTCTGATTTTAAAGCAATATATGCTCGAAGATTTCCCGGCGCTATTTTAAGGACTAAATATGCAAATTGAACTCAGTTTTCTTGAAAAAATCGTCAATACAAAGAAGATGCCCTGGCCATCTGACACAGGACACAATCGGCGCTGTGTCCAAAACGAGAATGTTCTACCGTGCTTGCTTTCTCAGGCAAAAGTGGTGTGTAACTTTATCCATATCACATAAAGCAACAAAGCCGGCTCGTTCATAAAAAGTGAATGCCGATGATGGTGCGTTGGTGTTGATAAAATCAAACCAGAGGCCAGCATCTTTAAGTATTTCACTGAGCAAACCGCTGCCAATATGATTTCTTCTCCATGCCGTGTCTACATAGAGATGCCGCAGACGTCCGGTGCCAGTTATTTCCGTAAAGGGATCGATGTTAAGTCCGCACACGCCAACAATTAAATCATCAGCATAAGCCCCAAGCAGTTTTTCTCCGGGCCTGTCAAAGCGGTTCTGTCCGTTTAACCAATTTTCTTCCAGTCGGTGTAGCATGTTAAATCCTTCAGCCATGCTCTTTAATTTTAACTCCGTAAACCCTGGGCTTGCCGGGGTAATGTTTGTGAATTGGATATTCATGAGCCGTTCCAATGATTTCGGTTTGCATAGCTTGGGCAGAATTGACAGCGCGTCCAGGGGAAATCTGCCGTGCCCGGATGTCCCCTGGACGCCAAGAGCGGCCCTAAGGGCATTAAATGAGTATGGATATTTTAAAAAATTCGGGTAACCGACAGGTTGCCCCGGAAACGAAGCTAAAGCGGCGCAACGTTCTCCACTACATGCTGGAAAACGTAGGGATCGGAAAGTAGTTCAAATTCTTCGTCACTCGGGTACGTCACCGCTACGTGATAGCTTTCTCCGGCAAATGCCTTAACCGACTGCAGATCCTGCCAGTAAGTCGCCAGGAAAAAATGCTCCCATTCCCCCTGGGTTTCTCTACGCACAAAAGCGCCTCTGTTCCCAGATATGCTCTTTGAATGTTTTACACCGGTATTCTCAAGGTGTTTCGCAAAAGCTTCAGCATGTTTTAGCGGAACACAACCGTGCCAGGTCCTTACAATCATTAGTGTTTCCTCTTTTCGTGGTAAGAATGTAACCATACCATCGAAAGTCACTTTATGGCGTATTTTCCAATGAGTATGCCTCGTCACTCAAAAGCTCATTATTGGGATAAGCCAGCTTCCCTCTTCTTGTATGTCCGCTCCTCGCTCAAAAAAAGGACGACCAGTTCCGTGACAGGAGCAGAAGTAATAATTTTGCCCATGTCGCCACAGGCTTTTTCACCGGATAATGTAAGAACTCAATAGAGCTTCTGCTCGATATGGTTTCCTGCATCAACCACTCGCCAGATTTTCCATTCGCCATCTTCCTTCCGGGTCCAGACCTGCAAATGCTTATATTTATTATCCTGTATACCCAACCAAACATCCACTCTCTGGCTGCTGCCATCCACAACGCCAGGAGTTGTACGTAAGCGATGGATCCATTCAGTTGCATAATCCTGCGTATAGGTAAAATAATCAGCTTCAAGAAATTCTTGTTCGGGAATCTTGTAGATAGCATCAAGGCGGGCAAGGAGCTTTTTTGATACCCATTTTGTCATTTTTTGTTTATGGGAAGAATTATCTGGTGAGATATTAGTAAAATCGCCCAGATAAAATTGATAGAATTCTGTGACGCTCTTCTGAGCACTAACGGGTGCACTTGCACTGGCAAAAGGCAAGTAAAAAGCCAGAATAAAGGTGAGTATCAGGCGCATCAATTCTTCCTGTAGATAACGTAAGGTGGGTGATTCCTCCGGTAACCATTACCGGGATATAAATCCTTTTGTTTAAAATCGGAATACCACGTTTTCCCATCAAACATGGCCATATGGCCAGCCTGAAGGCGGCTTCCGGGATATGGCTGAATAACAACAACATCGCCCTTTTCAGGATTTGAAGATGAGGGTAAAGCAGTGAATCCGGCCTTGAGCAGTGAATTGCCATAATCTTTTGCGAATTCTGTATTTAGAATATTTATTCCTCCGGCCGCAATAGCCAGGCGCGTATAAACTGCACACTTACTCTTTGAAGTCGGCCCAGCGTGTTTTACAAGGTAATCTACTGCTGCATCTTTATTCCATCCCATAAAAATCCCTCTGAAAACAATAATGACCAATATAATGTAAGATGCTGCAATGCTACATCAGGATAAAAAGCAACAAATAAGAGTTATCTTATTTCCCCTCGTTTACCATCAATATCGTGCTGTGTAGTGGTCTACAAAAATCAGGCTGAGCCAGATAAGTATCATGATGATCGGGATAAGAACTGTCTGGTCATCGCTGCGTAATTTTCATACAGTTTGCAGAAGAATTTTCAGCATCATAAAAAACGGGAGCCCATCGGCACTTCTCATAGTCCGCTCCAGGCTGTGAGTTCAACTGATGGATGCAACACATTGGTTAAAACGCTCTGCGGCTTATTCATCTTCCTCCTATACAAATGGCACGAACGGAAAGATGTCACTCCCCCTCCTCCTGTATATCTTCATCCACACAGAGTCATTAAAAATGGGAGGCATGGAGATGCTCAGAGGAAAAAGAGCGGTTATTACCGGTGGAGGTGGAGGATTTGGCCAGGCGCTGTGCGTGTGGCTGGCCCGAGAGGGTGTCGAAGTGGATTTTTGCGCGCGGCGGGCTGAGGATATTCAAAAAACCTGCAGCATCATCACTGCAGAAAGCGGCATTGCAAAAGGGTATATCTGTGATTTAGCCCGGCCTGAATCCGTTTCTCAGTTTTCTTCACAGCTTTTAACCTCAGACAAGCCCATAGACATTTTAATTCTCAATGCCGCTCAGTGGTTGTCAGGGAGCTTAGACGATCAGCCTGACACAGAAATTATTAATACCGTCAGTTCAGGTCTGACAGGTTCGATCCTGTTGACTCAGGCGTTGCTGCCTGGGTTAAGACGTTCAGACAGTGCTGATATCATCTCAATAATATCTTCATGTGGCGTCCCGAATTTTACGGACTCAATTGCGCATCCCGCTTTTTTCGCCAGCAAACACGGTCTCAGCGGGTTTACAACTAAACTGTCACAGCAGTTGTCAGAAGAAAATATCCGTGTTACCGGGCTGTATCCGCCGGATTTCGAACTTACAGGTTTAGAGACGTCTGTCGATGGTCAATCCAGGATGGGGGAACGTCTGATGAATGGACGATCGGTCTGGGAAACGATTCGTTTCGTGCTGACTCAACCGCGCAGTTGCCATATCAGTAGCATCTACTTTCAAGGTCCAACTCGCGAGGACCTGAGTGGCAGGTCAAACGCCTGAGGCTCAGCTTTTCCCATGACAGCCTTGCCTAATCACGCAGCGAAAAGCTCATTAATAATGATGAATAAAAGTTGTAGCTCAACCCCTGTCACAGGGTTGAGCCACTGCTTATTTATGCGTCGTGCTGAGTCACCGTTTCGGGTTGTTGCAGCAGCGACCGTACCGTCTGATGGCGGTGCCAGTACCAGGCCAGCACTTGCTTGAATCTCTCAATCTCTTTCTTCAGGCCCGGCAGAGGAATTTTGCTGCGTTTTTTGCCGTGGGCGTTCGGCTGCACATGTTGTACGTGCAGGGTATCCCGGCCAAAGTTTCTGAGGACGTTGATATTTTTAACATTATCCCAGTCCAGCAGTTCAGCCGTTTTCGGCAACACAATGCCCTGCCAGGTGATTTCAACCTGCGAACCGTCTTTCAGCGTAAAGGGAACATTCGGGAAATACTTAAGGACCAGCGCGGTCTCTTCCTCTCCCGTGGGCTGATAGCGCCAGGCCAGGCTCTCTTCATGCGTAGACGAGAAATCACGCTCATATTTCTGCCAAAGCTGCTGTTCGATGTTGTCGGCAACGGGCATTAAATCAACCCAACTCTCCGTCGGGAGTTCCGCTGCCACCGCAGCATAGGCGGTTTCTTCGACGGAAAAACCAACGTTACGCATCCTCTCAGTCAGCGGTGGGTGTGAATCAAAGGGATGCGGCACATTATGTTCACGCATGGCACTGATAAAACCGGGCGAATTAACATGTGCAGGCAAACCGGCGGCGATGGTTTTGCGGATCCCCAGTTCACTCTCATGCAGCGCGTTATTGGCAAACAGATCCCTCTCAACTTCATAGCGATAACTCGCATACGCTGAAATTTTGATCAGGGATTCGATGATCGCGGCAGGTGAAATGAGCGCGGAGGCATTGCTATCGGCAACGAACTCACGTTCACGGCTGTTGCGTTGCCATGCCAGTTCAAACAGCATGCGATACAAATACAGCGGATAGTAGACAATGAGCGTGGCCACATTCTCGCTCATCAGGGCAATATAGAGATCGAAACGGTGGAGCTTCGGCCCCAGTAACGCGCCCGATGCCGTGTCGCCTTCATGCAGGTGAGTCAGTTCATGAACCATGACGCCATCAGCCTGCGCAAGCGTCAGTTGGCGCAACAGCGGAATACTGACATAGAGTTTGCGGCCCTTTAGCAGATGGTCATTAACGCGCAGCGGTGCTTCTGTTACGTAGAAATTGGTGTCGATACCAGCAATAACATGGTCCGGCGGGGTTGTTCCTACTCTGGCAGCCAGCGCATCAATCCGTGACCACAGTGCAGGGGCGGCTTCGCGGCTCACGACTTCGCCTTCGATATTCTCCTCAGGCGGGAGCTTTTTAAAGATGCCTTTGATGATGTAGTAGATACCCGCCAGCACCATCAATCCGACTAATATAACCAGTTTTGGATAGTAGGTTTGCGTGAAGAAGGCGGTTCCCCAGAAAGAGAGCCAGACCAGCATAGCCCCTTGAACAATCACTTCAAGTGAACCTGCTAACATCAGGAATGGCCGTGCCAGCATCAGGCTTAACAACTGGCACTTACGGTTTCTAAAGGCCAGCGCGCTGAATAGCACGATCATCAGCAGTACAAAACAGCCGGCAATCAACGTCCAGGATGCAACGTTGTCCATCATGTAGAACTGCCAGAGTTCAGAACCCGGTGCGCAGACCGCCTTTTTATAGTTGAGCAGATCTTCGCTAACCGGGCCGCAAACGCTTGAAGGTGGATTCTCTTGCAGGAACCCGGCAAGTTTCCCGGCATCCTGGTGTTGTTTTTGTGCATCCTCAATAAAGAATTGCGTGTATTCCTGATTGAGTGATCTATTCCCGTACTCAGCAAAACCTAATGTGATCGCTGGTATAAGAAACAGGGTTAACAGTAACCAAAAGAGTACTTTTGTATAACCCATTTTCAATTCCGTTATGCTTTTCAACGTTATTAACTCATCCACTGTTTGTAATGGGGAAAAACTGCTTTCGCGGAAACTACCGGAAGGAGTTTACTGTACAAGTTAAAGAGGAAAGTGCCCTCTTGCTATGCTTACACTATTTTACAAATGGTAGATTCTGATTGTAAACCTACCTTTGTTAGTAATGGAAACGGCAAAGTTATTTTCAGCAGCAATTTAAGTTTGGGATGGGAACAATGGTTGCTGTATTAAATTAAGGCCTCTGAAAAAATCAGGAAAATATCTTGTTTAATCGTGACATTGCTGAGTAAGCGCAGGGATAATTCATGCGATAAACTATATTAACTCCAATAAAAACAACAAGTAATAAATCCCCCTTGATCAACGGCGCCTACTCGTGTGCAATAGGATAATTCGTAATTTGCATTATTATTTTTCATATCAATAAGGATAAGGAGACTCTGCCTTTATGTTCCCACCCATTATTTGTGTGGTTTTGCCCGCATTATCGGGCATAAAAAAGGAATTCGAAATGGAATATGCTATCCCGCCTTGCTGCCTGCTTACTTAGCTTCTACGCTGTAACCCCTGCATTTTCAAAAAAAGGAAATAACACCATGAGGAGCTCACAATGAAGTTAAAGAATATATCTAACCTGTCAGCCGCAATATTCTTTACCGTAACGCTGGGTTGTACAGTTAATTTGGCATCAGCCGCCGAAGTGCAGACGACGGAACAAAAGGCCGCTACGACTGAAACAATCTCTCTTCTGGATGGAAAGCAGGAATTCCAATTACAGGGCTATGAGGTTCAGCCTGTTCCTGGCGGTGCGCCTGGGAAAATGTATGTCAATAAACAGGCTAAACGTGTGCTCATTATTGGCGAAGAAGACATCCCGTTGGCGGCCCGTGCTGCCAGTGAGGATGATTTTCTCACGGGCCTGAAATCCATAAAAGATCAGCAGAAGCAATCCTCTCCCTCTTATAAGGTTGTCAGTGAAAAAACGGAGAACGTGAAGGGATTGAAGGTTTATCACATTGAGGCCACCAGCAATATGGACGGTACTGACGTGTTTCAGGCAACCTTAATTGCTGTCGCCAACAAAAAATTCACCATTATTCAGGTCATTTCGAACCAGAAAGATAAGCCGGGTCACATCGCAGCGGTAAACAATATTCTCGGCAAATGATTTGACAGGCGCGCCCGGGAAGGCCCGGGGGCGTCAGTTCCCCTCCCCCTCTTCCCGGAGGAACAAGGTAACCGAACGTGCACACTCGCAGGCTTTAGCGCATCACCTCGACATCCCCCAACTTTATCACTCACACTTAATCCAAAGACGTAGTCTGCGCGGGCATTGTGCTTTACACTGCGCGCTGCAAAAATTGAGTAGATAAACGATTAATCAGGCGGTAATGGCGATGAACGGAACAATCACAACGTGGTTTAAAGATAAAGGTTTTGGATTTATCAAAGATGAAAACGGCGAAAACCGGTACTTTCATGTGATTAAGGTCGCCAACCCTGATCTTATCAAGAAAGATGCCGCAGTGACCTTCGAACCGACCACCAACAACAAAGGCTTGTCCGCGTATGCGGTCAAAGTTATCCCGGAAAGCAAGTACATTTATATTGCAGGTGAGCGCCTGAAACTCGCCTCGATCAAGTCTTTCGTGGTGTTCAGCGAAGAAGTGCCAGTTGAAACCGGGATCGATAAAGAAAATGCGGTGCTGTCGGTGGGGCTTCTGATGAACAACATCAAGCCGAAATCCGCGCAGAAACCAGGCGAAATGCGCTCGGTAAAAAAACTGGCGATCACCACCTTCCAGGGCACGACATTAATCTTCTCGGAAGATGAAATTGACGTTGAAGCCACGGTAAAAATGCTCAAAGTCTGACATCATCAGGCTGACCCTGTGCCGACCTTGTGCGCGGTCCATTCGCCGCCTGTTGGCACGATTTTCTGCCCTCCTGGATGTTGCCGTATTAATCCGGCAATTTTCCCTCGGGCAGTAAAATAAGACTGCTATTATCTAAACCACATCGGCAGCATCAACTGGCTCAGACCTTAGGGAAAGACTTATGAACAACGAAATACCGCTTAAATTTTATGACATCGTGGATGAGTATTCGTCGGAAAGCGAGAAGCCGGTGAGCGAGTCAGAGCGCGATCCCCTGGCACACTATTTCCAGTTGCTGATCACCCGCTTAATGAATAACGAAGAGATCAGCGAAGAAGCGCAGCAAGAGATGGCCCGCGAAGCCGGTATCAGTGAAAAGCGTATCGATGACGTCGCGAATTTCCTCAATCAATGGGGCAACGAGTAACGCCCCATCAGTCTGTATCGGGAAGGCGGCAGCCTGTGGTGACTGTCCCCCTTCTCGCTTAGCGCCTGCCTGGCGCACTCATGCCAGGCGGATATGACCTCACAGCGTCAACGTCCCTTCCATCGTGATCACACTGCTGCCGCCCACCCGCACAACCGGTGTGCCCTGCGAGGCGTCATACTCTGCCAACAGCAGGCTGGCACGCCCCATATCCACACCCTGCCTTACGCGCAAAGAGAGCGTCGTCTTAGCATTAAGCGACGCCAGCAGCGCCGTCACTGCAGCCGTCGCACTGCCTGTCGCCGGGTCTTCGGTCATCCGCGGCGTAAACATCCGCGCCTGCAAATCACAGTCCTCTTCCTGTGTTGTGTCCAGGGTATAGGCATAAATGGAGACTGCGCCGTCCAGTGGCAGAACAGCCCGGAAACCTTGTAAATTTGGTACGCAGCGGCGTAGCGCGTCGCGGGAGGCGAGCGCCACAATCAGAAATGGCAGCCCCACCGAGGCCACCAGCGGCTGATGCACAGCCGTGCTGATGCAGTCTGCCTCCAGCGACAGACAGGCGGCGACCTGCTCCGGGCGCACTTCAGAACGGCAGGATAACGGCTCCGGCACCCGTAGTTCGGCCCCGCTCACCACGCCGTTGTTTTTGAGCAGACGAACGGGTACCAGACCCGCCGCTTCTTCAAACTGCAATATCTCAGGCAGTGTCTCGCCGTTCGCCGCCGCGTAGCTTGCCAGCACAAAGGCAGTGCCGACATTGGGATGCCCGGCGAAAGGAATTTCCCGCGTGGGGGTAAAAATGCGCACATGCGCCGTGTTTGCCCTGTCGGCGGGCGGCAGTACAAACGTCGTTTCGCTGTAGCCGAACTCGGCGGCAATCTGTTGCATTTGCCCGGTGCTCATCCCCTGTGCATCTAAAACGACGGCGACGGGGTTGCCAACAAACGGGGTATCCGTAAAAACATCTGCGATGACATAACGTCTTTTCATTCTCTGCCCTGAATTCAATGAGGTACTTAACCA
Organism: Citrobacter sp. UYEF32; assembly: GCF_040546205.1. Lineage (NCBI taxonomy): Bacteria > Pseudomonadati > Pseudomonadota > Gammaproteobacteria > Enterobacterales > Enterobacteriaceae > Citrobacter > Citrobacter sp. UYEF32. The sequence continues at coordinate 20,339 of NZ_JBEPNI010000001.1, forward strand.
CGAGTATCACAATTTAGCGGTCAGCACACCTGCCAGTTTCATTAGCATAAAAAATATCATGTATAGTAGACTCAATCGCTGCCTCTTTTTAAAAAAGGAATCAGATATGAAAAACGAGACGAGAAAACCCTTAATCCGTATTTACCATGGTCTGCACTGAAAATGAGCATTTCTCAATTATAAAATATTTCAGGGGATCGCATGCATACATTAGTGAGTTCATCTGTTTCTTTTTTTGAATCTTACATTCAAAAACTACCCCGCTGTAATCATACAAGACGGCAATATTTCTTACTTTTTCTGACCGGTATTATCTGTTTGACAGGCGGTGCGACATGGAGCACGGCATATCTATTTGCTGGCAAACCGTATATCTCCGCATTATGTTTATCTGTTATTCTTGTTGGGTTTTATGCCATTAAGATGGCATTAAGTGGGATCACACAGAAAAACACGCTTATATTTTCTCACATGATATTGATTGTATGCATTTTGATCCCTTTGACAGATTATCCGCTTGACGCCATACCCCGCTCATCCCACTCTTACCTGTTGGTATACGCAGTTGGCGGGGCTTTATTTCTCAGGCATGAGCGGTTCTATGTAAAAACAGTGATGCCCTTTATTGCCTTTGCATTCTATTTGATCTACGCGGTGTCAGATATCTCCTTCACCAGCGAGTTACTTCATCCTCCCGAACACATCATGACCACAGGTGTTTTCATAAACTATTTTACTTCTGTTGCGCTTATTTTTGGGATATTAATCATCTTCCGGGGTGATTACACTAACGAGAAGTATCTCACCTATGCGTTATCGAAAGCGATAAAAACAAACCAACTTTCTGTCTACTATCAGCCACAAATCAATCGCCAGGGAAAAGTGGTTTCAGCAGAAGCCTTACTGCGCTGGAAACATCCCGTCAGAGGGTTTATACCACCAGATTATTTCATCCCGATTGCTGAGGCATCCGGATTAATTTTACCAATCGGCTATTGGATTTTAGAGCGCGTGAGCAATGATATCCACGCGATAAAAGATAAGATAAAAGACATTACTGTTTCTGTAAACATAAGCCCCATACAGTTGATGGATGCTGAATTCCCCGACACATTAGGCAGCATTCTCAATAAAAACAAGCTTAGCTTCAAAAGTATTAAATTTGAAATCACAGAAGGTGCTTTTATTTATGATAAGAAGTACATATTAAATGTCATGAATGATATCGCCCGCAAAGGCGCGTTATGGTCACTTGACGACTTAGGCTCTGGTTACTCTTCATTAAATATCTTAAATGAAATGCCATTCAGTGAAGTAAAAATCGATAAGCATTTATTAAAAGGTATTGACCATAGTTTAAAAAATAGAGTGATTATAGAAAAAATCATCGAGATTGCAAACGATGTTGGTATGAACATCGTCGTCGAGGGTATTGAAACACAAACCATGGCTGACACCGTTTTTAAAATGGGGTGCGATCTGCAACAAGGCTACCTTTATGCAAAGCCGATGCCTTTAGATGAGTTCTTATTATTTTGTGAGCAAAGTAATACACACGTTGCCAGCGATAATCCGGATGTCGCTGATGTTTATTTTCCACCACATCTGGCTGATAATAATGATCAGGCGTGACAGATAATGGCGGCGGTAGCCGCTTCGCCTGACAGAAGCGTTTTATAAGGTAATTTCAGAAAAGAGAGGGAAAAGCACGAAACGCAGGCCAATGCGCTATCAGATCGACTGCGATTAGTGAAGAATCGCTTATGTCCATTGCGTCATCTTTTTATCTGCTGGAACCATACCATCACTTAATCATGATCGCCTCTTTTTAAATTCCCTTAGCAATTCGGCGGTTAAAAGCCAACTTCCTCCTTTTCAATACAGATTGCGAATAATAGCACAAATCGTTCAATAAATTTGTTGCATTAAATTTATGCAACATTCCATCGATCAATCGAATTAACTCCAATAGACATAAACTATCAATAATTTAATTTTTTTAGTTTTTAACGATCAATAGCTAAGCATAATCAGCTTTATGCCGATGTGTATTAAATGCCCTCTGCAGGAGCAGAGAGGCATAACTTCAAATTTAACAAGGAAAGAATAATGAAAAAAGTTAAGACCAACAGTCAAACACAAGGTTTAAGTATCAAAAATAAAATATTACTGGCGTTTAGTGTGATATTGCTTTTGATGGTTTTTATTTCAGCAAACTCTCTATTCAGGCTTAATGAAGCTAAAGATAAAATATCCAAGATCGTAACGGAAGACTATCCGACGACTGCCCTTGGCAATAATGTCATAAGAGAGGTCAATAACGCGACAACGTTATTACTTAACGCAATTATAGAGAAAGAACCAGAGAGAAAAGATCAGCTTTTGCAGGCATTGAATGCTAAAAGTAAAGACGTAACGGCGTTATATGAACAGCTAAAGGAAAAAGCAGACGATGAACCCTCACAATTATTATTAAATAAGATATCTGAATTTCGCTCAGCTTACATTCAGTCACGCGCTTTAGTGATAAAAAATCTTAAAACCGATCCTGAGGCCGCCGTCAGTGAGTACACCACTCACACCCGCGCTTATGAAAGTCAGTATCAGGGGAAAATAATGGAATTTATCGATTTGCAACGTAATGAAATGCAGACATCCTATACGGGTTTTCTCGGTGACTATGCCGTGAGCAAGGCGACCATGATCGTTGTTTCACTGATCTGTTTGGCCCTTGGTATCATCATGGCTATTCTGATTTCACGTGCTATTGTCCGCCCTATCAATCATGCTGTAAGCGCAGCAACCCGTATTGCAGAGGGCGATCTGGGTACCGATATTGTCATCACCTCTAAAGATGAAACGGGAATTCTGACAGGGGCTATTGCCCATATGCAGCAAGAATTACGAAAAATCGTGACGGAAATTCGCAGTGGTGCGGAAAATATCGCGACGGGTGCCTCTCAAATCATGGCTGGCACGCGGGATTTGTCAGCGCGAACGGAGGAACAAGCCAGCTCTGTAGAACAAACCGCCGCGTCAATGGAGCAAATTTCCGTAACGGTGAAAAATACCGGCAGTAATACGGCGAATGCTTCCCTCCTTTCAGAAAATGCCAGCATCACGGCCAAAGATAATGAAAAGTTAATGTCATCTCTCACCCACGAGATCCACAATATCACTAATTCAGCGGACAAAATGTCTGACATTATTAGTCTGATCGACTCTATTGCTTTCCAGACCAATATTCTGGCACTTAACGCAGCGGTCGAAGCCGCCCGCGCAGGTGAACACGGAAAAGGATTTGCGGTCGTTGCCCAGGAAGTTCGCGTTCTCGCGCAAAAAACCGCAAATTCATCAAAAGATATTCGTTCTCTGATTGAAAATTCCATGCAGCAAAGTTCCCGCGGCCTGGATATGGTGCGCCAGGTGAGCGGCAAAATGGATGGTCTGGTGCAAAACGTCGATAGCGTCTCAAATATACTTAAAGAGATCGAACAGGCGAGCCTGGAACAAAGCGAAGGGGTGCACCAAATTAATATCGCCATCGGTCAGATTGATACCACGACCCAGCAAAATGCGGCCCTGGTTGAAGAGTCTGTGGCAGCATCAGAAATGCTTAATGAACAGGCCAGAGTGCTTAAAGATCTGGTCAGTGTATTTAAAATGGCCTGAATGCCCGTATAACATCTGTTATTTATAGTTAATGACCAGACAATCCGGTAATACATTAACATGGTTACCGGATTGTCTTATTTATCGCGAAGGAAACGTGACAGTTGAGCCAGCGCACTGTCAGACGACATCGCGACCTCAGCCCCTTGCTTGCCACTCTTTTTTAAGCAGCGCATAGACAAACGTAGAGTCGTACCGTTCTTCGCCCTGTTCATCTGTGAACGAGACAAACTCCTTAAAGCAGCCTTCCTGTCGCATATGCAGACGGGCACAGAGTTTTTGCGACGGCAGATTATAGTCTTCCACATAGGCATACAGGCGTCGGGCCTCTTTATGTGTAAACAGATAAGTAAACAGCGCGCTCACCGACGCGGTGGCAAATCCCTGCCCTTCATACTGCGGGTTGAAGTGCCAGCCTACACTCCATGTATGCGGATCGGGCTCGCCGCTGTTATCGGCAAAAAGATGTCCCACAAGCGCGTCACTTTCTTTAAGACAGACGGCGAACTGGCTCTCATCGCTGGCGCGTTTGGCCACCTCTTCTTCGGCTTCTGCCAGGGAACGCATTTTCTCATCATAAAAACAGGGCACACGCGGCGATGCCATATACGCAAAAAACGCCGCCGCGTCTTTACGGTGAAAACGCCGAATAATAAGCCCTGGCTTGGTCGTTAAAATCATTTCACTCCCCTGTTCATTATTTTCCCTTTCGCGCCGACTCAATAAGATTGTCGCTCTTCGCGGGTTCCATAAAAAAAGCGGCGCAGAGTCCAGATAAACAGCGCCAGTAACGCAATTGCCCCCAGCACCGCAAAGGCCACGCTGTAGGAGTATTTTGCCGCAATGGTACCCGCAAGGCCCGGACTGAATGCCGCACCAGCCCCCTGCAACAGCATGACAAAGCTCTGCCCGGCGTTGGTATGGCCGCTGCCTTCCAGCAACTTGACGATGTAGCCCGGAACCGCCACACCCAGAAGGCCTGCCGCCACGCCATCCATAATCTGCACCGGTATCATAAAGAGCGGGTCGGCTGAGGTGCAGGCCAGCGCCGCACGCAGCGGCAGCACTATTAATGCCGCCGCAATCAGTAGCGGGTAGCCATATTTTTCCGCTCTGGCCGCCGCGAATAAGGCTACGGGGATCATCACCAGTTGTGAAATGACAACCGTCGCCGCCGCATACACACCCGCGCTTATCTCCCCGCCCGGCGCCGATGCCACGCGCATACTGAGCATCGGCAACAGCGCGGCGTTAGCCAGATGAAAAAGCAGCAGCGTGACCCCGAGGGTGATGACCGCAGGGTGCGTGATAATAACGGACAATTTGGGAAGCGCCGCAGGATCCGCGCTGCCGCTTAATCCACGAGCGACGCGGTTATCTATATCCTCATGGCGAATAGCAAACACCGCCATCGTGGCGCAAATCGCCATACCGGTCATCAAAATGAACACGGCATCTGTGCCAAAGTAGAAGACCAGCACACCCGCCAGTATTGCGGCGCTCATATTTCCGCCGTGGTTAAACGCCTCGTTTCTGCCCATTTGATGGTTAAAGCCGGATGAGCCGGTTAACCCAAGCGTGATGCCAGTCAGCAAAGGGGCAATAAAAGCCGCAGACACGCCCGTGACGAGCTGAGAAAAGCCGACGATATAGAGTGTCGGGAATACCCAGAGCAGCAGCGTCGCGGCGGTGATAAGCAGACCGCAGGTAATAAGAATTGCCCGCTTATGCCGTGACGCATCAGCAACCAGCCCGGAGGGCATCGTGGCAAGCAGCCCTGCCAGACCACCAAGCGTCATCATCCAGCCAATGCTGTCGGTTTGCCAGTGATGTTCAGTGAGGAAGATCCCTAAAAAAGGGCCAAGACCGTCCCTGACATCCGCCATGAAAAAATTCACTAAACACAGTGCCTGTAGCGATCGTAAAGACATGCAACCTCTTCTTACGTGGCAATCCAGCGATGGTCTCGCATTCACAGAACGGGAATATGTGCCGTTGTTTGCACGCGGCCCTTCACGCATTCCATTTTAAAATCAGCAGGTTAAAAACCTGCGTGTCGCGTAATACTCACAAGAAGAGAGAGTAGCGATTTTTCAAGTCAGTAGCATGATACATAAATGTAACAATTGATTCCGCTGGGCTTTTTATGTCAGCGTCTGGTTTAGGGCGCGTAACGTCGCGGGCGCGGGCGCACCTGTTACATCCGCGACAATTATCGTTATAATCACGCAAATTCTTTACCAGGTTAGAAACGACGATGACAAAACTCACCTTACAAGAGCAGATGCTGAAAGCAGGCTTAGTGACCAGCAAGAAGATGGCCAAAGTCCAGAGAACGGCCAAGAAATCACGCGTTCAGGCTCGTGAGGCAAGAGAGGCGGTAGAAGAGAATAAAAAAGCCCAGATCGAGCGCGATAAGCAACTGAGCGAGCAACAAAAGCAGGCGGCATTATCAAAAGAGTATAAAGCGCAGGTGAAGCAGCTTATTGAGATGAACCGGATTGTGATTGCCAAAGGCAATATCGATTTCAACTTCACCGACAATAACCTTATCAAAAAGGTCGTTGTGGATAAGGCAACGCAGACACAACTGATCAATGGCCGTCTCGCCATCGCGCGTCTGGTGACCAACAGCAACGGCGACAGCGAATACGCGATCATCCCCGCCGTCGTTGCGGATAAAATTGCCCAGCGCGATGAGAGTTACATTGTCTTAAACAGCGCGCTAAGCGAAGACGTGCAGGACGAAGACGATCCGTACGCCGATTTCAAAATTCCTGATGATTTGATGTGGTAATCCGCAACGTTTAGTACCGCTTTCCCACCGCACTTATGTAGCGCGCCGGGCATCCTCCCGGCGCCTCATCCGGATCTTTCCTGTTCAGAACGGGCTGGCGTGGCAGGCGTTTATCGGCGCTGCGCTGACCGGATGCACAAAATGCAGTTCGCTGGCGTGCAACATCAGTCGTGGTGTTCGCGCCGTGCCCGGTAGCGTCAGGCCACCATATAGATCGCAGCCCAGAATCGGATGACCCAGGTGCTGGCAGTGAATGCGCAACTGATGGGTGCGCCCGGTCTCCGGGATGAGTGCAACCCGCGTCAGAGGCAGTAACGCCCCGTCTTCCCCTTGCTGATAAAAACGTTCCACGACCCGATAGCGGGAGCGTGCCGGTTTGCCGTGTGCAGCGCAAATCGACATCAGCGGAAAGAGCGCCGGATCTTTGCCGATCGGTGCGTCGATCACTCCGTCGTCATCGGCCAGATGCCCACACAGCAACGCGGTGTAGACCTTGCTTACCGTGCGCTGGCAGAACTGGTGGCAAATCGCGGCATTTATCGCTTTGTTGCGTGCCACCACCATCAACCCGGAGGTGCCGAAATCCAGGCGGTGGACCAGGGTACAGCCGGGGAATATGTTAACCAGCCGGTGATGCACCGAGTCGAGGTTTTGCGGGTTTTTCCCGGAGAGGCTGAGCAGCCCGGCGGGTTTATTGATGAGCACCAGATGTTCGTCCTGCCAGAGGATCTCTATCTCGTCATGGCACGGCGGGGCAATAAAGGTATCGATAATCTCAGACATCAGGCTGCCCGGCAAAAAAGTGAGAGCGGATGATAGCGAATTCTCCGCCGCCTGGCGAATTCGGGCTTTACTGCACCTGTTCGCGCCACAGGGCGATCTCTTCATCAAGCCAGGCGATGAAAAGCGAGATTTCCCGCGCTTTCTCTGCCTGTGGAGAGGTCACCAGCCAGTAGTGCCAGGGATACGGCGCTGTGAACGCCGTTATCTGTACCAGCTCACCCCGCGCGATAGCGTCCCGGACCAGAGAACGGCGTTCCAGCGCAATACCACGTCCCAGCCGCACGGCTTCAAGGACCAGGTTCGAATCGTTGATGCGCAATCCCGCGGGCACAATCTCTTTTTCCAGCCCGGCATTCAGACACCAGCTTTTCCACGACTCCGTCGAAAAGATAATGGCACTCTTCGCCACCTCTTGCGGTGTGGCGGGTAAGTTGCCCTTGTTGTAGCCAGGTGCCGCAACGACAATCAGCTCATCAGAAAAAAGAAAGCGGCTCTCCATGCCTTCCCAGTCGCCCTGCCCCATACGGATAGCAATATCGATGCCCTCCTGTTGCAGGCTGGTGACCGTCAGGCTGGCCTGCAAACGTAATGAAATCAGGGGATATTTTTCGCGAAAGCGCATCAGGCGCGGCAGCAACCAGTGATTGCCAAAAGACGGCACCGTCGCCAGCGTCAGTTCCATCGTGCGCGGCTTTACCTGTACCAGCCGGGTGGCCTCCGAGATGTGGTTCAACGCCTCGCGTATCTGTAGCGCATAGAGCCGCCCCTCTTCGTTAATCTGCACCCCGCGCCCGTGACGGATAAACAGTTTTACGCCAACCAGCGCCTCAAGGATTTTGATTTGCTGGCTGATGGCGGAATGGGTCACGTTCATCTCTTTTGCTGCCAGCGTCACGCTACCCAGGCGTGCAACCGCCTCAAAGCTTCGCAGGCTGGCGATAGGGGGGAAATCCGACATAGTGCTTTCCTCAAACACAGGGGCCACCAGGTTAACGTTACTACCCAACTGGCGTTATTACAGCGGCCACTGATAACCCAGCATGGTGTTATGCCCGTTAATTTTAACGCCGTCTACAGGCTGAGCGATAACCGCGCAAGATGTTAGAAACACTAACACATAAGGTTAGAAACCCGTGATATTCGCCCACGACGATTTACGGTAAGGTCTCTCTGTTTTCGTTACCGGGGCAGGTGTCGCGGTCAATCACTTAATGGCTATTGCTATGTAGGGGCAGGAGTTACGATGAAACTCATTGGCATGATGGACTCGCCTTACGTCAGGCGTGTTGCGGTATCCCTGGAGCTCTATGGCATCGAATTTGAAAGTATGCCGCTGTCAGTTTTTCGCTCATTTGAGGCGTTCGCCCACATTAACCCGGTCGTCAAAGCGCCAACACTGCTGCTGGATAACGGCGTGCAGTTAATGGACTCATCTCTTATTTTGCATTATTTCGAGGCCCAGGCAGGCGCAGACCAGAAATTACTCCCTGCGGAGCCTGGCGCGCTGGCACAGGATCTTCGTCTGCTGGGGGTGGCGCTTGCCGCCTGTGAAAAAGCGGTGCAAAACATTTACGAGCACAATCTCAGACCGGAAGAAAAGCAGCATCAGCCGTGGGTCGCGCGCGTGACCCAGCAATTGTTAGCCGCCTGCCGGGAGTGGGACACGCTGCTGGCAGGCCGCGCTGCCGCCCGGCGCCCCGATCAAGTTACCGTCACCAGCACGGTGGTGTGGACCTTTATTCAATCGATGATCCCGAATATGGTGCTGGCCGACGAGTTTAAAAACATTGCATCACTTGCCCGTTCCTGTGAGGCGTTACCCGCCTTTAAAAAATATCCCTTATGCTAAAACGGGGCGGGTGAATGACATGATTCATTAACCCGCATCCGCCCGTTAAAACGCAGTGATTTTTCTTCGTTTTTTTATGCCGTTATCTATACTCCAGATACCCTGCTCTTATCCGTTAAGGTTTCTTGTGTTAGCAACTATCCTCATCGCGCTTGTCGCCGCGATCCATGTCTACATTCTGGTTCTCGAAATGTTTTTGTGGGATACCAAAACCGGCCGCAAGGCGTTTAACCTGAGCGCCGATTTTGCCCGCGACACCCGCGTGCTGGCCGCCAATCAGGGGCTGTATAACGGCTTTTTAGCCGCCGGTTTACTGTGGGGGTTATGGCTGGGCGATGCCGGGTTTCAGGTCAAGCTTTTCTTCCTGGCATGCGTGTTGATCGCCGGGGTGTTTGGCGCGGCAACCGCCAGCAAGAAAATCCTCTATGTTCAGGCGCTACCGGCGCTTATCGCGATGGTAGCGCTATTGATGCAATAAATGACGAACGAGGGCGGAGATTAATCGTTCCGGGTCTTCTTGTGTTCCAGGTTTCGCGTTTCAAGAAAGCGGACAATCACGACGAAAAAGACGGGAACAAAGAAAACAGCGAGTAACGTTGCACTGATCATCCCGCCAAACACCCCTGTCCCAATGGCATGTTGCGTGCTATCACTTGCCCCTTTGGCAAGCATCAGGGGCACCACGCCCAGTGTGAACGCTAAAGAGGTCATGAGTATCGGGCGCAAACGCTGTCCGGAAGCGATGAGGGTCGCTTCGATGACGTTTTTGCCCTGGTGCATTAATTGTCTCGCAAATTCAATGATCAGAATGGCGTTCTTGGCGGAGAGCCCAATCAGGGTTATCAGACCGACTTTAAAAAAGACGTCGTTCGTCATCTGTGCGACGATGACCGCCAGCACGGCGCCGAGCAGCCCCAGCGGAACAACCAGCATAACCGCGAAGGGAACAGACCAGCTTTCATAAAGCGCGGCAAGCACCATAAATACCACTAGCATCGACAGTACAATGAGCCCCGGAAGCTGCGATGCAGAGGCCTTTTCCTGTAATGAACTGCCTGCCCACTCGCCCGCAAAACCCGACGGTAAGTTTTTTGCAAGTTCCTCCATTGCCGCCATTGCGGTGCCTGTAGATTCACCAGAGGATGCACTTCCGGTAATTCGAATGGCAGGATAACCCTGGTAGCGATTCAATTGCTGCGGCGCGACATGCCAGGCAAGCGTCACAAACGTGGACACTGGCAGCATCTCCCCCTGGCGGTTTTTAACCGATAAATGCAATAGCTGTTCAGGCTGCATACGGAACGGCGCATCAGCCTGAACAATGACCTGCTGAACCCGCCCATTATTGATGTAATCATTGACATAGTTTGACCCCGTTGCGACAGAAAGGGTTTGATTGATTTCATCAAACGAGACCCCCATGGCTTCGGCTTTTTCCCTGTCAATGTTAAGGGCAAGTGTTGATCCCTCCGGCAGGCCATCAATATAGACATCGCTCAAATACGGGTTCTTATTAGCGCGCTGGACGAGATCATCCGCTGCCTTTTTTAGCGCCTGATATCCCTTCCCTCCCCGGTCTTGCACATAATAAGTGAACCCGGATGAGGTCCCCATATCAGAAATAGCCGGAGGAAGCAGACTCATGGTTACCGCGTCGGACACACTCTCCATTCTTGATTGGATATGGTCAGCTTCATCCTGTGCGCTTGTTCCTTCACGGTGTTTCCAGTCCTTGAGTGTGGTGAAAGCCATCGCCGAGTTCTGACCAGAGCCCGAAAAACCAAAGCCGAGGATCATGATGTTGCTTTCAATCGCCGGTTGGCTGGCGATTTCCTCTTCAAATTTTTGAACCACCTTGAGCGTACGCTGCATCGTCGCGTCTGAGGGAAGCTGGATTGACGACATAAAGTAGCCTTGATCTTCATCCGGTAAAAACGACGACGGCAATGAAGAGAGCCCCAAAAAAAGCGCCATGCACAGCGCGGCATAGAGCACCATCATCCGTCCGGTCCGTTTCAGAGCAAATCCGAGGCCGGATGCGTAAAACGCAGTAAGCACATGAAACCGACCGTTGAACCACGCGGAAAACGCGCGGCCTTTGCGGGAGGCATGATGATGGGGCTTTAATATCGTTGCGCAGAGTGCTGGCGTGAGCGTCAGGGCCAGAAAGGCGGACAGTAAAATAGACACTGCCATAGAGATACAGAACTGCCGATAAATAATTCCGACAGACCCTCCGGCAAACGCCATCGGGATAAATACCGCCGTAAGCACCAGGGTAATACCAATGATTGCGGGCGTGATTTCATGCATAGCTTGCCGCGTAGCTTCCTTCGGGGAGAGCCCCTTTTCTTCCATCAGGCGTTCGACGTTCTCGACCACGACAATGGCGTCATCAACGATAATGCCGATAGCCAGCACCATACCAAACATGGTCAGAATGTTGATGGAATAACCGCTTAATAGCATCACCGTAAAGGTGCCCAGCAGCGCCACGGGTGCCACGATGGCAGGAATCAGCGTACAGCGGATTTTATGCAGGAAAAGCAGCATAACGAGGAAGACCAGAACCATCGCTTCAACGAATGTCTCCACCACCTTCATTATGGAAAGTTTAACGAAAGGTGCCGTATCAAAAGGAACCGTAAATTCCATTCCCTCAGGCAGTACACCTGACAGCTCAGCCAGCCGCGCACGGACACCGGACGCCGTGTTGATAGCATTTGCACCGGGCGAAAGCTGGATAGCGGCCGCCGTTGCGGGTACACCGTTTTCACGTATACCAAAGGTATAGCTTTGTAACCCGGATTCAACGCGGGCAATATCGGCCAGTGTCAGACGCGCTCCGGAGACCGCCGATTTAAGGGTGATATTACGAAACGCCTCAACCGAGGTAAGTTGCCCTCTGACGGTGATCGGATAGGTAACGGTCTGACCCGTGACCGCAGGCTCGTCTCCCGTTCTGCCAGGTGAAACAATCACGTTTTGCTGACTCACGGCGGTGAGTACGTCCGTAACAGAGAGCCCGTAACTGTGTAATTTCATGGGATCAAGCCAGATTCGCAGCGCTTTTTCACCGCCAAAGAGCTGGACTTTCCCCACGCCCGGCACACGTCGCAGTTCATCGGTCAAATTTCTGGCGAAATAGTCGCTTAAATCCGCTTCCTGATATTCGCCGGTGGGGGATTTTAAACCCACCATCATCAGAAACCCGGAATTAGCGGCCTCAACGTTAATACCATTTTGCCGCACAGCCTGCGGTAAACGCGGCTCCACAATCTTTATCTGGTTTTGCAGGTCCATCTGGGCGAGTTTAATGTCTGTACCTGGCCTGAACGTTACGGTGATCGAAGCCATGCCGGTGGTATCACTGGACGATTCAAAATAGAGTAAGTTATCCACCCCTGAGATCTCGCGTTCAATAAGCGAAACGACAGAGGTGTTCATGACATCCGGGCTGGCGCCGGGATAACTGAGCGAGATGATAATACCAGGCGGTGCGACCGCCGGATATTGCGCGACGGGCAGTCGGGGGATGGACAATATGCCGGTCAGCACAATGAACAGCGCGACCACCCAGGCCAAAATGGGTCTTTCAATAAAAAAATGCGGCATCAGAAATAATTCCAGTCAACTGACATAACGTTCATAAAAAAATAAAACGGCTCACTAGCCTGCTCCAGGCTACCCGGCGCAAAGTCATCTGCGAAAAATGAATGCCAATGATAAGAAGTTGATATTGACCACGTATGGCAGGTTTATGGAAAGAGTGTGGAGCCAGACATTGTTCTACTTTTATCTCTCACTCCATTATTTCATTGTGAAAAAAGTCCAAATCATCCGCATCAATAAGTACACTGGCGTACCGAAGAAAAAGATGCTCAAAAAACACCCATAATAAAATATAAAATCATCCAGACCCGGCATGATATTGAGAAGTAAATTGAACACCAGAATAGTATAAATAAAGACAACAATGACATAGAACGTTATGACGGCTAGCTCCTTTAATGCCCCCGGTTTCTTCTGGATGATAAAAAAGAAAAAAGCGATAACGACACACGCAAACGCAAGGGGCAATGAGATGACCGCTACATCCGTTTTTTCTTCAATAGCGTGCGCGACAAACAACCACGGAAAGAGTAATATGCATGACACCAGAAAAAATAAAAAAGAGTCCCAAATTACCTTTTGAAAAATACGTTCAATGTCTTTCATACTGTTTTCCCTGACACAATCTGGCACGCATAAATTACGCATAAAGCGCTGGCTTTAGACGTTATAAATCTTGAAATGAATAGCAATCGGCGTCTGGCCGGGTTTCTCCAGATGAAAATGATTGCATCAGATTGTTGATTGTTTATTTCGGGATTGTGTAGCCAGTATGGAGAGGCCCTCACATGCTCTAGATCTTTCGGAAAAAGACATGAAAATGAAACTTTTTCGAACCGTGGTTGTCAGATTGTTCTTAGCAGGGAGTAATATCAGACATGCAAACTTTACGCATATTGTATTCAATAACCTTTAAACAATTACGACATAAGATCTTTTAAGATAGAGTAATTTCTATCATCGGTACTGATGGAAGATAAAATGAACAACGATAACCTGATCATTGTCGCTGAAGACGACGATGAAATTGCCGACATACTAATAAGCTATTTGCAACGCGCGGGTATGAAAACCTTCCGGGCCAGGGATGGTGAGCAGGCAATTAATTTTACTCGCCTGCACAAACCAGACCTCATCTTACTTGATATCCATCTGCCTGTTTATGACGGATGGAATGTTCTTACAACCTTGCGCAAAGAGAGTAACGTACCGGTTATCATGGTGACGGCACTTGATCAGGATATCGATAAACTGATGGGGCTGCGGCTCGGGGCTGACGATTATGTGATAAAACCGTTTAACCCTTCGGAGGTTATTGCACGGGTTGAAGCTGTACTACGCAGAACCAAAGTAAACACAGAGGTTGCAAATACAAGGCCGATAAGAACGCCTTGCCTGACCATTTATCCTGATGATTTTTATGTTGAGATAACCGTCACGGATGAGGTCGTCACGCCGGTGTTGACGACGACGGAATTTAAACTTCTCACCTATCTGGCGCGAAATCCGCGTAAGGTATGCTCACGCGAAGAGTTACTTGATGCCTGCCTGCCAGAAGGTGATTCACTGGACAGAACCGTGGACAGCCACATGAGTAAGCTGCGCAAAAAGCTTGAGAATGCGGGGCTCAAAGGGATCCCGGAGAGTATCAGAGGGCTGGGTTACCGCCTGGGTGAGAATAAATGAAAAAAGACCCTATTCTTAGTCGTCAAATATTGACCTATATGCTGTCGCTCACCTTCATCATTATTGCTATCGCCATCCTGGGCTCTTATTTATTTTATAGTTTCTTAATTTACTATCTGCCGGGGGGTGCCCTGACAGGAAATGAAGATGAGATGACCCTGGTGGACTGGCTGTGGATCATGATTGCTTCGCTGACCAGTCTGGTCGTTTCTCTCTTCTTTACGGTGAAACTCTCTTCAAGAATTTTGACGCCGCTAAATGCGGTAGCGTATAGCCTGAAACAGATTTCACAGGGCAATCTTGACGCAAGGGCAACCTGTACGAGCTCTCAGTTGGGAGAGATGAATAATCTGGTCAATGATTTCAACGAAATGGCAGAAAAACTGCAGACACTGGATATTCAACGCAACTTATGGAATTCGGCCATCGCTCATGAACTTAGAACCCCGGTGACTATTCTGCGAGGACGGCTGCAAGGACTGGTTGACGGTGTGTTCGAGCCCGCGCCCGTACTGTTCCAAAACCTGCTTAAGCAAACCGAAGGCCTGGCGCATTTAATCGAAGATCTGCGGGTTGTTAGTTCTTACGGCGGAGCCGGATATACGCTAACCCTCAGTGAGACCGATCTTGAGGTAACGATTAGCAGTGTGCTGGATAACTTTTCGCCGGAATTTCAGCGCGAAGAGTTTACTATCGCAACCGAACTTGAGCACCAGCGCTGTTTCTGTGACCCTATGCGCATTATGCAATGCCTGACCGTGCTTTTTGATAATGCCTTAAAATACTCATCATCACGATCGCTACGGGTAAAAAATGGCATTGTCGGGAAAGAGAACGTCATCCTCGTTGAAGACAGCGGCCCTGGCATTCCTGAGGAACTCCACAGTCTCTTATTTCAGCCTTTTCAACGTGGAGAATATGCAAGAAAGAGTCACCCTGAGGGGTGTGGCTTAGGATTATCGGTGGTCAGAGCGATCATGCTCGCCCACGGCGGGAATGCAACTTACACCCTGACACCAGAAAATCACTCAATTTTTACACTGTCGTGGCCGGTGAGCCAGGACCAAAAATAACCGCGCAGGCTCAATTGAGCCTGTTTTTACACAGCGTCAGATCCCACATCTCCCCTAATTTTACGTTCCAGCTTGCAGGTGTGATCTTTAGCTTCCCGCGCCTGGGGCTTAATGTTATTTCACTAAAATAGATTTCATCCCCTTGCAGCATCAAATCGACACGACCATAGTCAATCTCTCCTGCCAGTTCCTGAGCCGCAATAATAGCGTTATAGAATAATGTTGGCTCCTCAACGACATCAGGTGTGTTTGGGTATTCCATCTGGAAAGGTTGTAGCTTCCATGATCTGTCATAAACATTAATGTACTCATTGCCGTTTTCATCGGTAAAATCGGCTTCAACAAAACAAGCCACACCATGAAAGCAGTGTATTCTTAACATTTCAGGCGTCTGTTTTTTCACTGCCCCAGAAAAAATATCGATATACTCTTCGCAGAGAATAACCGGTGTTATAGATTTGTACTGCCATTCTCTGGTGGTGTAATACATGTTTTTATTGAGGGCTAGTTTTAATTTATTTAATGCTTTCGCAGGCTCAAATCTGCCTTTATCGGTACAAATTACCGCACTTCCACTGTCATGATTGCATTTTAACACAAAGCGTTCGGGTAACTGGCTAAAGTCAATATCTTCCACACTGTGATAGACGCCAATCAAGGGGATGGTTTTAACCCGTTTGGTTCTGGCATGGACATATTCTCTAACGGCGAGTTTATCCGCCAGTAATGTATAAAGAGGGTTGCGATCAAATACCAGGCGATGACAAATTTTCTCACTCAATGTCACCGGCTTCATCAGGTTTGACGGGCGTTCGGAAAGTTTGTTGAGCGCGGCTGTATGAAAGTAAAGATCCGTAGTAACAAACACCCTGCTTTTTCGGATTAAATATTCAGCGTATTTGAGAATGTAATTAAGTTTATTCATGGTTCCTCCTGGGCACAGTCGATATTGTGTCGGAGGATGATTGATTTATATTGTTCAGTTAATGGAGAGAGTATGGAGCACGCGGGGATAAATCATACTTGTCTATTTAAATGCCAAAACCTGCGGGTTTTCTGAGGTCAAACGCAATGCCTTACAACAGCGACCACCGCAGCGCAGTGGTCGCCATGACATTATAAAGATTTACCCTCTTGCGCCTTATTTTCGGCCGCTTCAACGTCACGATACCAGCGCGGGTGATGCTTCTTCGCCCAGCGGCGGCTGACTTTGCCTTCAATCATGCCTTTAATCGAGCCTTTCACCCAGAACGCCATATACATATGGATCAGAATGGCGTGAATCAGCACAATCGCGGCCGTCGCGTGGATTAATAAACTCCAGCGCACAAAGGTGATGGAGAAATAATGGGCAAAATAGGGTCGCCAGATAATAACGCCGGTGATCAGCAGCACAAAAATCAGGCTCATGATGCTCCAGAACATCATCTTCTGCCCGGCGTTATATTTCCCGACATCCGCCACTTTATGCTCGTTACCTTTCAGTACCTCAATAATCCCTTTAAGCCACGGGATATCCTGCTTATCAGGAATGTTGTGATGCACAAAACGGACAAACATAAACATCAGCAGAACGAAAATCAGTACGCCGAAGAAGGGATGCAAAATGCGCCCTACCTGCGGCGTCCCGAAGGTTTCGGTTAACCATTGCAGGGTGGGGAAAAAGAGCGCGATGCCGGAAAGTGACACCAGAAAGAAACTGATCACCACCGTCCAGTGACAGGCGCGGTCAATAAACTTTGTGCGCAGGATCATTTTGCTTTTACTCATGTCCCTTCTCCTCTTCGTCGTCATCCGTCTCTTTGTTCGGCCCTATTCCCACATAGTGGTAAATCAGCCCGGCAAAGGTGGCGATAAACCCGGCAGCGGAGAGCGGCTTGAGAACGCCTTTCCATAAATTGACCGGTGTGGAAATCTGCGGGTCGTTTGGCAGGTTGTGATACAGCGCAGGCTGGTCCGCATGATGCAGAACATACATCACGTGCGTGCCACCCACGCCTTGCGGGTTATAGACGCCCGCGTGGTCGTATCCGCGCTTTTTAAGCTGCTCCACGCGGCTTTCGGCCACGTTCAGCATCTCTTGTTTGGTGCCAAACTGAATCGCCCCGGTCGGGCACGTTTTCACGCACGCCGGTTCCTGGCCGACGCTGACCCGGTCAACGCAAAGTGTGCATTTATAGACACGGTTATCGTCCGGGTTCAGCCGTGGGATGTTAAACGGACAGCCAGCAATGCAGTAGCCGCAGCCAATACAGTGCTCGGACTGAAAATCCACAATCCCGTTGGCGTACTGAACGATCGCCCCGGCAGACGGGCAGGCCTTAAGACAGCCAGGATCCGCGCAGTGCATACAGCCATCTTTGCGAATAAGCCATTCCAGTTTGTCGTTCTGCGTGGTTTCGCTAAAACGCATTACCGTCCAGGACTTCGCGCTCAGGTCGGTTGGGTTGTCATACACGCCGTTGCAGTAGCCCACCTCGTCGCGAATATCGTTCCATTCAGAACAGGCGACCTGGCAGCCTTTACAACCAATACAGACGCTGACATCGATAAGTTTTGCCACTTCCGCGCGGAAGTCCCGCGCCTGAGGCGGCGGCGTCAGCCCGTTGGTTGCGGAGCGCTTGATAACATCTTGTGATTGCATAGCCATAGGTTCCCTCCTTTACACGCGCTCAATGTTAACCAAAAACGCCTTGTACTCCGGCGTTTGCGAGTTGGCATCACCGACCGATGGCGTCAGCGTGTTGGCAAGGAAGCCTTTGCGCGTTGCCCCTTCAAAACCCCAGTGACAGGGTATGCCGATCGTATCCACTGGCTTACCGTCTATGGTCAGCGTCTGCAGACGTTTCGTCACCACCGCTTTCGCTTTGATAAAGCCGCGTTTCGAACTCACTTTCACCGTATCGCCTGCCGCAATGCCTTTTTTCTGTGCCAGCGCTTCACCAATTTCGATGAACTGATCGGGCTGAGCGATGGCGTTGAGACGCGCGTGTTTGGTCCAGTGGCGGAACAGTTCGGTAATGGAATAGGTGGTCGCGACATACGGGAAGGCGTCCGCTTTGCCCATATTGGCGATATCATCATGGAAAATACGCGCCACCGGGCTGGAAACCACCGCCGGATGCAGCGGGTTAGTACCAATCGGCGACTCAATCGGTTCGTAATGTTCCGGGAACGGCCCGTCGTTCATTTTGTCCAGGGAGAACAGGCGCGCCACCCCTTCCGGGTTCATGATAAACGGCCCGACATGACTGCCCGGTGCGGCCTGGCTGTAATCCGCCACGTCCATCCCGCTCCACTTTTTGCCATCCCAGTGCAGCAATGCACGTTTGGCGTCCCACGGTTTCCCTGCCGGGTCGGCAGAGGCGCGGTTATAGAGGATACGGCGGTTCGCCGGCCACGACCACGCCCAGCCCGGCGTACAGCCAAGGCCATACGGATCGCTATTATCGCGGTTGGCCATCTGGTTGCCCTGCTCTGTCCAGCACCCGCAATACACCCAACAAAAGCTGCTGGTGGTGCCGTCATCACGAAGCTGGGCAAAGCTGCTGAGCTGCTGGCCTTTTTTGGCAATCAGTTGCCCCTTGTCGTCATAAAGATCGGCCAGCGCCATTCCGTTCGCTTCACGGGCAATCTCTTCCGGATGCGGATCGTACGGGTCTTTATAATTCCAGTTGATGTTCATCAGCGGTGCCGGGTTTGCCCCCCCTTCCTGCTGATAAAGCTCACGCAGGCGCATAAACAAACGCCCGAGGATCTTGCCGTCGTGCAACGCTTCGCCTGGTGGCTCCGCCGCCGCCCAGTGCCACTGTAGCCAGCGCCCGGAGTTGGCAATCGAACCATTTTCTTCGGCAAAACAGGATGACGGCAGACGGAAGATTTCCGTTTGGATATCCGCAGGATTGACGTCATTCATCTCCCCGTGGTGCTGCCAGAAATTCGACGATTCCGTTACCAGCGGGTCAATCACTACCATGTATTTCAGCTTTGAGAGCGCGCGGGAGGATTTGTTTTTATCCGGAAACGCCGCCAGCGGGTTAAAGCCCTGCACGATGTAACCGTTAATCTTCCCTTCCAGCATCAGCTCGGCCTGGGTCATCACGTCATAGAGGCGATCCCACTTCGGCAGCCAGTCATAACCCCAGTTATTCTCTGCCGTCGCATGCTCGCCCCAGAAACTTTTCATCATGCTGATAAAGAATTTCGGTGTGTTTTGCCAGTAGTTCACTTCGTTCACCCCCAGCGCAGGCGGGGTGATTTGCGAAATATAGGTCTGATAATCCGGCTGTTTTTCCGACGGCAGCGGCATGTAGCCGGGAAGATTGGTCGACAGCAGGCCAAGGTCGGTATAACCCTGAATGTTGGAGTGGCCGCGTAGCGCGTTGACGCCGCCGCCCGCCATACCGATATTCCCGAGCAGCAGTTGTAGCATGGCTGCGGCGCGGATGATTTGCGCCCCGGCGCTGTGGTGTGTCCAGCCCAGCGCATAGAGGATGGTCGCGGTGCGATCCGGCACGCTGGTGCTGGCAAGGATCTCGCAAATGCGGTTGAAATCGGCCAGTGAGGTGCCGCACAGGCGGTTGACCATTTCCGGCGTGTAGCGTTCGACGTGTTTTTTCAGCAGGTTCCAGACGCAGCGCGGATGGCTTAACGTCTCGTCACGCAGCGCGTTGCCCTTTTCATCCAACTGATAGAACCAGCTCGATTTATCGTACTGGCGTTTTTTCGCGTCATAGCCGCTGAACACCCCATCTTCAAACTGATAGTCGTCGCGGATAAGCAGGCTGGCGTTGGTGTAATGGCGCACGTAGTCGTGTTGAATACGATCGTTTTCCAGCAGATAACGGATGACGCCCAACAGGAACGCGGTGTCCGATCCCGCACGGATGGGCGCATAGAGATCGGCCACGGCGGCACTGCGGTTAAAGCGCGGATCGACCACCACCACGGTGGCGTCATTTTTCGTTTGTGCTTCAACGACCCACTTAAAGCCCACCGGGTGAGCCTCAGCGGCGTTGCCGCCCATGATCAGCACCACGTTGGCATTTTTAATATCCACCCAGTTGTTGGTCATCGCACCACGGCCAAAGGTGGGTGCCAGCGCAGAGACGGTCGGCCCGTGGCACAGACGCGCCTGGCAATCGATAGCGACCATCCCCAGGCTGCGGGTAAATTTGCCGTCGAGAATGCCGGTCTCATTACTGGCCGCCGAGGAGCAGAGCATGCCGGTGGTGGTCCAGCGGTTGACGGTCTGCCCCTGCGCATTTTTTTCGATAAAGTTCGCGTCACGGTCATCTTTCATTAACCGCGCAATGCGGTTAATGGCCTCATCCCAACTGATACGCACCCATTTATCCGAACCTGGCGCACGGTATTCAGGGTATTTCAGGCGCGTTTCACTGTGAATATAGTCCAGCACGCCTGCCCCTTTCGGACACAATGAACCCCGACTTACCGGGTGATCCGGATCGCCTTCAATATGGTAAATGCTTTCTTTAACGTTTTTGGCCGTATCGCCAAGGCTGTACATCAGCATGCCGCAACCGACTGAGCAGTAGGTACAGTTATTACGCGTCTCTTTTGCTTTTAAGAGTTTGTATTGACGTGTTTCCGCATGAACGGAAAAAGATGATAAAAATCCGAGAGATGCAACAGTGGTTCCTGCCATACCGCCCGCGCAGATTCGAAAGAACTGCCTCCGGCTGAGCTCCATGTATCCTCCAGCTTAAACTTAAGACATGAAAAGGGACGGAGATTATAGGGTCAATCGAAGCGGGAAACCATTACTCTTATGTGGTTATTGATACAGGTCAATTTTTTGATTGTATAGAAGAAAAGGGAAACTGATCGCAACGGGTTATTTGCGTGGTTAAACGCCTGTTTCGCCTTATCGCTTTTTAAAAAGATCGATGCAGGAAGCGGCTGTCCCCGGCAAAGAAACGCGTCGCCGGGTGGCATCAGCGACCTGCGTTGCGCAGCACGGCAAGCAGCGTCTGCGTTGGCCGGGAAGCGGCTCAGTAACTTTTTTACAGATAAGTGTTGACGAGGTAGAACGATCGTTCTACCTTTATCACATGAACAAGACGCCAGGCACTACCCGAGAAAAAATCCTGACTACCGCTGAACAGTTGATCTATCAGAACGGTATCCACGCCACTGGCATGGACCTTCTGGTTAAGACCTCAGGCGTAGCAAGGAAAAGCATTTATCGCTATTTCGCGACCAAGGATGACGTGGCAGCCGCCGCGTTGAATGCACGTGATGAACGCTGGATGCAGTGGTTCAGAACAGAATCTGATAAAGGCGATACGCCTCAGGCTCGCATTCTGAATATGTTCAGCGTGCTCAAGAGCTGGTTTGAGTCAGACGGTTTTCGCGGTTGCGCATTTATCAACACGGCCGGCGAAGTGGGTGACCCTGACGATCCCGTCCGCCAGATAGCAAAACGGCATAAACAAAAATTGCTCGATTACACGCTCGAACTCACTACGCAATTAAACATTGAACAACCGGCCGCGCTGGCCAGACAACTGCTGATTCTGATGGAAGGCGCCATCACCCTCGCCTATGTGATGGGGGATAACAGCGCCGCCGACAATGCAAGGGATGTTGCGAAACTTTTGCTGGAGCAGGCCCCTGCATAAGGCCTGAGTAACAAAAACGCTTTCTTTTGAAATATCCACATTTGCAGGAGACGTAAGCATGCCCGATATTCAACCTCGCCCGCCCCTTCCTCCTTTCACGCGCGAATCGGCGATTGAAAAAGTGCGCCTCGCAGAAGATGGCTGGAACAGCCGCGATGCCGAAAAAGTAGCGCTGGCCTACTCGCTGGATACACAATGGCGTAACCGCGCTGAATTTGCCAATAATCGTGAAGAGGCCAAAGAATTTCTCAGCCGCAAATGGAAAAAAGAGCTGGAGTATCGCCTGATTAAGGAGTTATGGGCGTTTACTGACAACCGTATCGCCGTGCGGTACGCCTATGAATGGCATGATGATTCGGGTAACTGGTTCCGCTCTTACGGCAACGAAAACTGGGAATTTGAAGCCGATGGCCTGATGCGCCGCCGTTTCGCCTGTATCAACGATATGCCGATTAAAGAGAGTGAGCGCAAATTCCACTGGCCGTTGGGACGTCGCCCGGACGATCACCCAGGTCTTTCGGAGCTGGGGCTGTAAAGTTATCGCTTATCTTATGTGAAGACCCCGGTCAGGGTTTTAACCGGGGCTTTTCTCAATTCAACATGAACGGTAAATGTTCATAAACGTCATGAGACCCGTCCAGTGAAGTGAATTATCTTATCGCGTTATGGGTAGCCCCATGATTGACGTTTGCCCGGCAACGTTGCCGACCCGCCAACTGTTTTCAACGGTTCACTGATACTGTTTCTCTTTCCAGAGAATTAACGCGCGCTAAAACAGAGCTTGCCCGGCAAGATGACCTATTCCCATCGACAAAACCATGGCCATGGTGCTCCAGAAGGTAATCCTGATGATGGCCCTGACCGGATTGGCTTTGCTCACCGCCGAGGATATATAACCCAGGACAGCAAGTGATAACAGGGTCGAAAGAATAATAAAGAACGAAACCAGCGCTGCGGGAGCGAGCCAGGCAACGATGAGGGGCAACGCCGCACCGGCAGAAAAGCTCCCAGCCGAAAAAAGGGCCGCCTGCAAAGGCCGCGCAGAGTTCGTAGCTGTCAGCCCAAGTTCTTCCCTGGCATGGGCATCAAGCGCATCTTTCTTCATAAGCTGCTCTGCAACCTGCCTGGCAATGGCGGGCTCCAGCCCCCGGTGCATATACAGGGAAGTCAGCTCCTGTACCTCTCCCTGATAATCTGTTTCCAGTTCCTTTTTTTCCTGGGCGAGCGCCGCGTTTTCTGTATCAGACTGAGATGAGACGGAAACATACTCCCCGGTTGCCATCGACATTGCCCCAGCCACCAGCCCGGCAACACCCGCCAGTAAAATCGCTGAAGGCTCAGGCTTTGCAGACGCCACCCCAAGCACAAGACTGGCAGTGGAAACAATGCCGTCATTCGCTCCCAGTACAGCAGCCCTCAACCATCCCACGCTTTCAATGCTGTGTCGTTCAAGATGCATGTTTCTGTTTTCCAGTAAATGTGCAGGTTAATAACACCAGTATTGCTCATATATAAAAATGCGCATTCCACGATTGTGGCTATTCAATCTTAAGATTGTATTAACGCTGAATAATAGCTATCCGTTAATCCGCAGGTTATATTATTCAGGATGTTGTTGGTGAAATGATAATAGATATCATAGTCGTTCAGTGATTATACAAAAAACGTTATTTTTAATTGTTCTTTTAATTAAAAAGATGCTGGCTGGTTTATTTTCAGGAGTGCAAGCTTTATTGGCACATTCGAAGAGATTGCCGCCATGGTGACTTATCTTGCCGATCCGTAAGGGATATCACCGGCGGCGTTTTTACTAGCGCGGGCGGGCTGAACCTTTAATTTTTGCTTTTACACCGTAAAAGTCCGGCTTGCGAATGGTCTTAATCGGCTCGAATACAAGCCGATTAAGCCAGGGTTACACTGTTGGAACGGTACCACCATCTATCACATATTCCGTGCCGGTGATGGCGGCGGCATACGATGACGCCAGAAAAGCAATAAGATTCGCCACTTCAAGGGGTTTTGATGGGCGCCCCAGCGGGATCCCACCGAGTGCCTTCATGATTATCTGCTTTCCGCCTTCGTAATCGGTTCCCGCCTGCTGCGCCAGTCGCTCCGCCATTGCCACCGAGGCTTCTGTTTCAATCCAGCCGGGGGCAACGCGAACCACGCGAATGCCTTTTGGCGACACCTCTTTCGACAGGCTTTTGCTGTACGCCGAGAGCGCCGCTTTGGCCGCCGCGTAGCCGGTTGTCGATTCCGGTAACGGCAGCTCACGCTGGATAGAGGTGACGTGGATAATGACCCCACTCCCCTGTGCCAGCATCCCTGGTAACAGTGCCCGATCCAGGCGTACCGCTGGCAGCAGATTAAGGTTGAGTTCCTGCTGCCACTCCTCTTCGCCCAGCGCCGCAAACCCGCCGCCGGGTGACGTAGAGCCCCCCGCCACATGAATGATGACGTCGACACCCCCCAGGTGTACTTGCACAGCTTGCGCCACGCAGGCACAGCCTTCTACCGTGGTGAGATCTGCCGCCACGAAGGCATCGGCAACAGATTCCGTCGGTACATGGCGCGCGGTGATTAACACTGTGGCACCCAACTGTTTTAATAGCCCGACGACTGCTTTGCCGACGCCTTTGGTGCCTGCGGTCACCAGCACGCGTTTGCCCTGGAAATCAAGATCTAAGGCCATCATACAATCTCCACTGTATTGATTTTGTCACCCACCAGCCCGAAGGCATGCCTGAGCGTTACCGGGCTGCCGGGAAAATTGCCGACAACCTTCGAAGTGACGATGACCCGCTCGCCTTCGCTATGCATTTCAAGCGGCTCAACGCTGTAGTCAAACGCGGCCTGCGCGGCACGTTGCCATGCCGCGATCGCCGTGTGCCCGTGATGGGTTTTACCTTCATCTTTTACAATAGCGTCGGTGGTAAAACAGTGCTGAACGCTGGCGATATCGCCGCCATTACTTATCGCAAAATAGGTCGCAATAGCATGCGGTAATAGTAAAGACATGGCTCCTGACTCCGGTTATTTACAGTGCGGGTATATTCAACATAGACTGTGAAATAAACAAGTACGCACGAAAAAGTGAGCTACTGAATTATGAGTAAGTTATATACGCCGGAAACTGCCGCAAGCGGCGTGGAACAGGTTCTGCGCCTTCTCGAAGGCCGCTGGAAATTAATTATTCTTTTTCATTTGTTCGATGGAAAAGTACAGCGCTATTCAGATTTTGAAAAACTGATCCCCGCTATTTCGCAGAAGATGCTCGCCCAGCAGTTGCGACAACTGGAGTCCGATGGTCTCGTCTCGCGCACGGTGTATCCGCAGGTGCCGCCAAAGGTAGAATATCGACTCACCGAGTGGGGCCAGGCGCTTTGCCCGGCACTCGATGCAATGCTCAAATGGGCTGAAAAACGCGAGGACTGCTGAGCGGTGAAGCCTTTGATAACGCGATAAAGCGGTATGCCAGCACCCTTGCGTTGTTTCTTTTTTGATTGTTCCTGTGAATTAATTCTCCGGGAGAACAAGCGAATTGAGAACGTGATCCTGCCACTTACCGTTTATTTTGAGATAAGAACTGGCATATCCCTCTTTAATAAACCCAAGTCGTTTCAGGGTATTTGCGCTGCGTAGATTATCAGGAAGGTGATTCGCCATAATACGATGCAAACCATAATGTTTATGGATATGGTGAATCGCCTCGCTGAGCACTTCCTGCATCAGGCCTTTACCCTGATAAGCGAGATCAATTGAAAACCCAAGGTAACACGCCTGAAAAACGCCATAGACAAAGTTAGTAAAGTTGACGTTGCCAATTATTTTCTTCTCGCCTTGCATCGTAAAGACGATTGACAGATTTTTCTTTTCTTCGAATTCATTACAGGAGGCTTTTATCCTGGAGATAATGTTTTCTATGGAAAAGTACGCTTCATCGCGTAAAGGTTCAAATTGCGAAAAATAGTCTCTGTTGTCCACGATATAACGCTGAAAGCTTTCAGCTAAATCTTCTGTTAATAACCAGGCATTAGTTCGTTGTGTTGAGAATAATTTCACTTTCCGTCTTCCGGGAAATTAATGGGGGAAGTGAGTGTATTGCTTAATTTCCTCTATTTCAAACATTTCAAATATTCACACCATGAATATAAAGTCCTCCCCCGCGTATTCTTATTTTATTATTCTTAGCGACCACGTTACGTGAGCCCCTGTCCGGGCTCTTACATAATGCCGATATCCATGGCCGTACGCTGGGTTTCGCAAGAGGCGCAAAAGCCACAGAGCACCGCGGTCCTTCTGTCAAAAACGGCTGCTATAAACGCGGACACAACAAAAAATTTGTACCATAGGGGCCTGCGGACAACGAGGTGAAAAGGCATAAGAAGCTGCTAAAATTTACAACGAGGATATATCTTCATAATGTGGAGACAATACCTTCCATTGATCACTTGAATATGTGTTAAAAGTAAATGATTCTCAGTATTGCTTAGCAGCGAAACAATTAAGGCCTACTTAATGGATAATCAGGAACAGATTTATGCAGAGATTAAAAAGGCTCTGCGTGACGCACCACCTCGCGCTAAATCGGCTGAAATGCACCTGCAACTTATTAAATATGCTGATGAGTTGAAGCATGTCCCTAGCGACGTGGTGTGTGACCGAATTGGCGTCAATCAATCATTCAGAACAGTGGTCAGTAAAATGATTAAAATTGTCAATCGCCTGAAAGCAGCTGGGCTGGATGTTTCGAAAATTTGAGGGACTTTAGCCGTGACGTCTCTGATGGCGTGAAAACAAAACCCAATCAGCTTGCTTTTAATTGTAATAAAAGCGTCTCTTTTCGCCGTTAGCACTGACCCCGTGTGCACTCCCGGAAGATGCACACGCGCGCTTCTCACCACTGAATACCGGCTTTTCACACTTAAACTACAACCCGGTGTAAGTGGGTTCTACTCCCCACGCCTCGCCATACGCTGGCACTCATCTTGCATTACTTTTTTACCCGTACGGAAACAATGAAGGCAGAAAAGATGATTGACTACCATGTCGCGATTCGCGGTGCGCTGTTTGATATTGCCCAGGTCTGCGATAACGCAGACGATATCGCCCTTAATGCGCGTTTTATTGAGGACGGGCTGCTGTTTATTCGCGACGGAAAGATCCAGGCGCGAATGACCTGGCAGGAGGGAGAACAACATCTGGATGCGCAAAAAGGCTACACCGACAGGCGCGGTAAGCTGCTGATGCCTGGCTTTATCGATGCCCATGTGCATTACCCACAAACGGAGATGATTGGCGCGTTTGGCGAACAACTGCTGGAGTGGCTGACCACCTACACTTTCCCGGTAGAGAGCCAGTTTGCCGATGAGGCTTACGCGGCAGAGATTGCCCGTTTCTTTATTGGTCAGTTGCTAAGCCACGGTACCACCACGGCAATGGTGTTCTGCACGCTGCATCCGGAGTCGGTCAATGCCCTGTTTAGCGAAGCGTTGCGCCTCAACATGCGCCTGATCGCCGGTAAAGTGATGATGGATCGCCATGCACCCGATTACCTGAGTGAAACCGCCGAAGAGAGTTACCGGCAAACACGTGAGTTGATCCAGCGCTGGCAACACCAGGGGCGACTGGGCTACGCCCTTACGCCACGCTTTGCGCCGACCTCGACACCCGAGCTGCTTGATGCGGTGCGCCGTTTGCGCGAGGAATTTCCGCAGACCTGGCTACAGACGCATTTAAGTGAAAACCCTAATGAGGTGGCGTGGGTGAACGATCTCTGGCCAGAGCATGCGCGCTATCTTGATGTTTACCATCATTATGGGCTGACCGGCGAGGGCAGCGTATTTGCGCATGGCATCCATTTGCATGATGAGGAGTGGCAGTGTCTGCATGATACCGGCTCCGCGGTGGCGTTCTGCCCGACCTCGAATCTGTTTCTCGGCAGCGGGTTGTTCCGCCTGCCCGCCAGTTGGCAGTACAAGGTACGTATGGGCATTGGCACGGATGTAGGCGCAGGCACCACGTTCAGCATGTTACGTACGCTGGGTGAGGCCTATAAAGTGGGCCAGTTGCAAAGCTATCGTCTGCGCGCCAGCGAAGCGTTTTACCACGCCACCCTTGGCGGCGCTCATGCCTTGCGTCTGGACGATAGAATTGGCAATTTCGCCGTCGGGAAAGAGGCCGATTTTGTGGTTATCGACCCGGCAGTCACGCCGTTGCAGCGCCTGCGTAACGAGCGCAGCAAGGATATTTATGAGCAATTGTTTGTGCTGATGACCCTCGGCGATGAGCGCAATATCAGCGAGACGTGGATTAATGGCCAGTGTGCATGGGGAAATGAGGACGCGCAGTGATACCTTTCCCGGTTAGCGGCGCAAGCGCCTTACCCGGGCTACCCTACCGAACGTAGCCCCGGTAAGCGGTAGCGCCACCGGGGGGAGTCAGCCGCACGTCAAAACGCAGCCAAAATTAGCTCCCGCGATAGGTTGACCAGCCGCCGGGAGCAATTAAAAACGGCAGATGGAAATGTTCCTCTGCCCCTTGCGCAACCACAAAATCAATTTGCGCGCAGGGAAACAGCGTCACCACATCCTGCTTCGCAAACCACTCCCCCGTCTGCGCCACCAGCCGGTAACGCCCCGGCGTCAGCGGCACGGGAAACGCACCAATTCGCCCATTCCCGTCGGTGATTCCCTGTGCCAGCACGTGCTCATCACGCGCCAGAAACACCGTCACACCGGGTGCCGGTTTGCCGGTAGAAATATCAAGAATATGTGTACTGAGGCTGCTCATTCGCCAATCGCTCCTGCCAGTCGTAATAAGGTAATTTCCCGTAACTGCTCCAGCGCCACCGCCGTCTCTTCGGCATCACTGTGGGTCAGCCGTTGCCTGAGCGCTTCTAAGATCTCTTCTGCGCTGCGCCCTTTGGCGCGAATCAAAAAGACCCGGCCAAAACGCGCTTCATAATCTGCATTTCCCAACCGTAACGCCTCGGCCAGTTGCCTATCATCTGCGTTCACCGCCGACTGCTCCTGGCGCGATAACACGGCATGCGCCTGCTGCCCGCCAGGTTTTTCGCCAATACGCGGATGCGCGCTCAGCGCCTGTTCAAGCTCGGCGCCTCCCCAGGATTGCGTCAGCGCCTTCGCGGTATGGTGCAACGCGGCAAGACTGGCAAACGGACGCGCGGCAACCAGCGCCGCCGCCCAGCCAGGAAGCGCAACGCAAGGCTGTAACAGCGCCATCGCGGCATCAGCTTCCAGTTGATTAAAGTGATTCAGCGCGATCATCGTGACTCCTTGTCTTCGCAGCGGTAGCGGGTTTTTCTTCCGGAATAATCAGATTCAGCACAATAGCCACCAGACCACCGCAGGTTGCCGCCGAGCCAAACAGATTACCGATAATCGCCGGGAAATGGGCGAGAAAAGCGGGTACGGCTTCGACGCCCATACCGAAACCAAACGCCAGCCCGACAATCAGCATGTCGCGGCGGGTTAACGGGTTCTGGGTAATGATGCGGATCCCGGCCGCCACCACGCAACCAAACATCACCATGGTCGCGCCGCCCAGTACCGGCAGTGGGATCTGGCGCAGAATTTCACCAAACGGCGGAAACAGCCCAAGCAGAATCAGTACCACGCCGATATAGCGCCCGACAAAGCGGCTGGCGACGCCGGTCATCTGGATGACGCCATTGTTTTGCGCAAAGGTCGTATTCGGGAAAGCGCAAAGCATCGCCGCGATCATACAACTGATGCCATCGGCGAGGATGCCGCCTTTCAGCCGGGAGCGAAAGGCGCTGTCATCAATTGGCTGGTGAGAGATAAGACAGTTGGCGGTGAGATCGCCTACGGCCTCAAGAATACACACCAGTGACACCAGCGCCACGGGCAGAAAAATGGCGCCATTGAACTGAAAACCAAACGGGAACAGCGCAGGCAAACGAAACCAGGTATCACCCAGGCCATTGAAATGAAACTTACCGGCAAGCGCCGCCGCAATACAGCCTACAGCAATGCCGACCACCACAGACGAGAGACGCAACCAGCGGTTCTTCGCACAGCTCAGTAATACAATCACCGCCAGCGTGCCTGCGCCAAGGGCGATATTGCTCATGCTGCCAAAATCTTTCGCCTGTAGACCGCCGCACCAATTATTCACGCTGACTTTAATCAGGCTGATACCTATCAGGGCAATCACGCTACCGGTAATGATAGGTGTGAAGATGCGTTTGAGCGGCTCAATAAAACGGCTGACGATAATTGGCACCAGCGCGGCAACGACATTCACACCAAACAGCATCGCCATCACATCCTGGGCGGTGCCACCCTGCCCTTTGACCCACATCCCACCAGCGATAGCCACGCCGAGAAACGCAAAGCTGGTGCCCTGCATGCAGATCATCCCGGCCCCAATGCCACATACGCGGTTGGATTGTAAAAACGTGCCAATACCCGAGGCCAGCAACGACATGCTGATGAGATAAGGCATCCACTCGCCCAGCCCCAGCGTCGCGCCAATGATGAGCGGCGGCGTGATGATCCCGACTAACCCGGCCAGCACATGCTGTAACGCACTGAAAAATGCGGGCAGCGGCGGGATCCGCTGTTCAAGCCCGTACAATAAACCGTTGTTTTTTTCATCAGACATGGTCTTGCATCCTGTTATTTATGAGCGTCAACGGCCTGATGCACAAAGCAGGCCAGAGTCAACGATCCCTGCCATCACTGTGAAACTTTAGATTCCTGACATTCAGTAAAGAAATTTTTGATTCACAAAAAGGCAACACCAATGCAAATACGCACAACAATAGTGCAACACAACAGTGCATTGCACGCTTTACCCTGTGGTTACGCGTCTGCACATTCTGGTACGCAAATTGCTGAACCTCTGATACGCAGATAAAAGGAGATCAGAATGAAAGCACTGGTGATTGGCGCAGGTATTGGCGGGCTGAGCGCTGCCGTAGCGTTAAAAAATGCAGGCATCGCGTGTGACGTCTTTGAGGCGGTAAAAGAGATCAAACCCGTCGGTGCGGCGATTTCCATCTGGCCCAACGGCGTGAAATGCATGCGTCATCTGGGTATGGGCGAGATGATGGAGACTTACGGCGGCCCAATGCGCTTTATGGCCTATAAAGATTACCGCCAGGGCGAAACCCTGACGCAATTTAGCCTGGCACCGCTGGTTGAGCGGGTTGGTGGTCGCCCGTGCCCGGTATCGCGCGCAGAGTTGCAGCGCGAAATGCTCAATTACTGGGGACGCGATAAGGTGCAGTTTGGCAAGCGTGTAAGCAACGTGGAAGAGAACGCCGACGGCGTTACCGCGTGGTTTACCGATGGCACTACAGCGCACGGTGATTTCCTGATTGCCGCCGACGGCAGCCATTCGGCGCTGCGTCCTTACGTGTTGGGCTACACGCCGCAACGCCGCTATGCGGGTTACGTCAACTGGAACGGCCTGGTGAAGATCGACGAGGCGATTGCCCCGGCCGAGCAGTGGACCACATTTGTCGGCGAAGGCAAACGGGTGTCGCTGATGCCGGTTTCTGATGGACGTTTTTATTTTTTCTTCGATGTGCCGTTGCCTGCCGGGCTTGCCGAAGACCGCACCACGCTGCGTGACGATTTAACACGCTATTTTAGCGGCTGGGCGCCGCCGGTTCAGCGGCTGATCGCCGCACTTGATCCGCAGACCACCAACCGCATTGAGATCCATGATATCGAGCCGTTCGATAAACTGGTGCGGGGCAAAGTGGCATTGCTGGGCGATGCCGGGCACAGCACGACGCCGGATATCGGCCAGGGCGGCTGCGCGGCAATGGAGGATGCGGTGGTGCTGGGGGAGATTTTCCGTACGCAGACCAATATTGAAAGCGCGCTGCGAGAGTATGAAGCGCAGCGCTGTGACCGGGTGCGCGATCTGGTGCTCAAAGCGCGTAAACGCTGCGATGTTACACACGGTAAGGATATGGCGCTGACGCAGGCCTGGTATCAGGAACTCAAGGAAGAGAGCGGTGAGCGCATTATCAACGGGCTGTGCGACACCATTCAGGGCGGGCCATTGGGGTAATCTGCTCGCAGACAGCGATACCCCGTAGCCCCGGTAAGCGGCAGCGCCACCGGGGATCAGACCAACGGCGGGTGCAGAATCTGCATCTCCTCCATCACGGCGGTCAGCTTCTGGATGACCATCTGCGCCGGACGGGAAAGCTGGCGCGAGGGGGCAGTGCACAGCGCCAGAGTCAGCGGACGCAACAGCTTGTTACGCAGCGGGACAAACGCCAGTTGCCCGCTCTTCACCTCATCCAGCACATCCAGCAGGCTCAGCACCGTCACGCCGCCCCCCTTTAACACCAGCGATTTGATAAGCCGGATATCGTTACAGTTGATGGTGTTTGCCGGGGCCAGATCGTAGTGGCGATAGAGCATACCGACACGATCATGCACAATCAGGGGCGCGCCGGGCAGAATATGTCGCGCCTCGCTCAGCTCGCCCAACGACAGTGCCGATGCCTGGGCCATTTCATGATCCGGGCGCATCACCACCCCCATCTCCAGCTCGGCGAATGCCAGCACGTTTAACCCTGTCTGCCCCTCCGGATCGAGGATCAAGCCAAAATCAAGATCCGCCTGCCGCACTTTCTGGCTGACGGTATGGCTATCCGCGACCTGTAACACCAGCTCCAGCCAGGGTTGCCCGCTAATAATATCGGCCAGCGCACTGGCAAAGCTCCCCTCGGCCAGCGCCTGCACCATCCCCACGCTAACCGTGCCGCGCTTAAGCCCCTGCAACTCATCAAATTTCTGCCGGGTAAGCTGAAACTCTTTTTGCCAGCGCAGCAGATTGTCGTAGAGCAATTCTCCCGCGGTGGTCATCCGTAAGCCTTCCGGTAGCCGTTCAAACAGCGGCGTACCAAACGTCTCCTCTGCCTGCAGGATCTGTCGGTTAATGGCTGAGGGAGAGATATGCAATTTTTCGGCGGCACGGCGCAGGCTACCGCTGCGGGCAACTTCGGCGAAGTAGAGGGCGAAACGCGAAAATGGACTCATGCAGCACCTGTACACTTTTTTGCAACGGGGGAGTGAATTAATGGTGATGGATGTGCACACCCTAATATGACAACAATAAAGTTACAACAATTAAACAATTGCTTTTCCGTGAGCAGAAAGGATGACCATGAATACAGCACTCCCCACCCCACCCGTCCGTTGCACCTTCGAACCGGAGGATTGGTTACGTCTGGCAAAATGCTGGCATCCGGTCGCCCGCGCCTGTGATATTGGCGCCGCGCCGGTCAAAGCCACGCTGCTGGATGAACAACTGGTGATTTACCGCGTGAAAGGTCAGGTGGTGGTCGCCCGCGATGTCTGCCCACATCGTGGCGTGCCATTAACGCTCGGTTTTCACGACGACGAAGGGATTGTCTGCCCCTACCACGGGCTTCGTTTCGGCGAAGATGGCCGCTGCAACCGCATCCCCTCCAGCCCCGGCCAGGCGGTGCCGGCGAAACTTAACCTGTTAACCTATGCGGTTGAAGAGCGCTACGGTCTCATCTGGACGTGCCTGGCGTTTGACGCGGAAAACCCCCAGCCACTGCCGACAATGCCGCACTGGGATGACGCTGGTTTTCAGCAGATCAACTGCCCAGCTTTTGAAGTGAACGGTTTCGCCGGACGGCAGGTGGAAGGGTTTCTCGATGTGGCCCACTTCGCCTGGATCCACACGGCAACCTTTGCCGATGCCAGCAACCAGGTCGTCCCCGATTATAATCCGCAGGAAACCGAGTTCGGGTTTGTCGCCGATTACTGGAGTTCGGTAGGCAATTATCCGGCAAGCTCCCAACATCAGGCGCCGGATGGCTTTCAGTGGCTGCGTCATTTCGAAATGCATCTGCCGTTTACCGCCACGCTGACGATCCATTTTCCCGGCGAGGCGCGGCTGGTGATCATGAATGCCGCATCGCCTGTCTCATCACGTGTGACCCGCATGTTCGCGCCTATCGCACGTAATTTCGATCTGCATGTCCCCGTTGAGGATGTCCATGCCTTTAACCTGCGCGTATTTGAAGAAGACCGTCTGATGGTCGAAACCCAACGCCCGGAAAGGCTGCCGCTGGATCTGACGCTGGAAGCCCATATTCCGGCAGACCGAAGTTCGATTGCCTATCGCCGTGGCCTGAAAAAAATGGGCTTTGGCGAGTTTTTCCTGGTTTGAGGTGCGCCATGAACGAGATGCTGAACGTGGTGGTTGACGGATTATGGTGTCAGGGTGACAGAAGTCTGGCCGTGCGGCTGGTTAGCGCCAGTGGCGAGCCCCTGCCCGGTTGGGAGCCCGGCGCCCATATTGATGTGCATCTGCCCTGCGGCCTGATCCGCCAATATTCCCTGACAGGTGACAACAGAGCGGGAAGTTACCTTATCTGCGTGGCGCAGGAGCGCGCATCGCGTGGCGGTTCACGCTATATCCACCAGACGCTACGCCCCGGCCAGAGGCTGCTGATTTCCGCACCGCGCAACCTGTTTGCCCTGCGCGATGATGGCCCGGTTCTGCTGTTGGCGGCGGGGATTGGCATCACTCCCCTGTATGCAATGCTGCTGCAACGGGAGGCCACAGGCCGGCCATTTGTACTGCACTATTTTGTTAAACGCCGTGAAGAGGCCGCATTTTTGCGCGAACTCTCCCGACCACTCAAACACGGTATTTGCGTGGTGCACTGTTCCGCTGAGGGGGAGAGCCCACGTCAGTGGCTGGCGACCCTGCTTCCCGCCCCCGGCGACGAACAGCGTATTTACACCTGTGGACCCGAGGGGTTTATGGCGGCGGTCAGGGACGCTGCCCTGAAAAAAGGCTGGGCGGAGACGCACATCCACAGCGAGGCCTTTGCGCCTGTTGCCTCGGAGGCGATCGCGCAAGATGCAGCGACCTTTACGATTACCCTGGCGTCCAGCGGGGAGAAATGGCCGGTACCGGCGAATAAGAGTATCGCGCAAGTGCTACAGGATAATGGCGTGGCGGTACCGCTTTCCTGCGAGATGGGGATCTGTGGTGCCTGCCTGACGCCGGTTGTCGACGGCGTTGTCGATCACCGGGATACCGTGCAATCGGCCGCAGAGAAATCCGCCGCCGCGCAACATATCGCGCTGTGCTGCTCCCGTAGCCACTCCGGGGAACTGGTGATTGACTTATAGTCACCCGCAGAGGGGTTATCATAAACACAGTCACTATTGTTCCCTATCTCGCTGACTAAACCAGCCCGTTTGTTAGCGTGTCTGGCTGAGGATAAGCCGATCGAACAAACGATCGCCGAGCCAGACACGCATACGGATGAGCATCTTTGCAAACTTACCGACGGCATAGCGGGTACGTGGGTTGTCGCTGTTCACGGCACGGGAGACCACATCTGCAATGACCTGTGGGTCACTGCCTGTCCCCTGCCCGTAGGTTTTTTTAATTGATGAAGCCACCTTCTGTACCAGATGTCCGTACGGGCCGCTGGCCGAACGTTTGACAATACTGTTGCTCGCGGCATCACCGAAACCTGTCTCTATGACGCCGGGTTCGATGATCACGACGTTTATGCCGAATTCTGCGACTTCCAGCCGCAAACAGTCCGACCATCCTTCCAGTGCATGTTTGGTTGCGTGATACCAGGCCCCCAGCACGCTGTACATCTTTCCTCCCATGGAACTGATGTTAACAATATGCCCGGCGCGTCTGGCCCGCATGGCGGGGAGCAGGAGTTGCGTGAGCCGCGCGGCACCGAAAAGATTAACCTCAAACTGATAGCGTGCTTCGTCCATACCGATCTCTTCTACCGGGCCGTAGAGACCAAAACCGGCGTTGTTGACCAGCACATCGACACCGCCAGTCTGATCCAGAATGGTATTCACGCCGGATACGATGTCCTCATCGCGGGAAATATCCATCCGTAGCGGTTGTGCGCCGAGCCGGACAAGGTCAGCCATTTTTTCGATACTGCGGGCAACCACGTAGACCTGATAGCCATCCTGAATAAGACGACGAGCAATGGCCTTTCCCATGCCTGACGATGCGCCGGTGACCAGCGCGGTTTTCTTTTTTTGAGTAAACATAGGCACCTCGTTGAGTGAACTGTCTCCAGTTTGCCTGAGCAGATGCCTGATTGTTCTTGCCTGACGCGCCAGAGTACTTGCTAAGCGCGCCATCTGACGGTGAGAACCGCTTTGTGCCGAAGGGAAATGTTCAGTTTAATTAAGACGCAGAGAGCCCCTGACTGTTTCTGGCGTCTGACCAGTCCAGGCCATAAAGGCGCGGTAGAAGGAATTAGGGTCTTCAAAGCCAAGCAGGAAGGCAATTTCGTAGCCGGACAGGTTGGTATTGCTCAGATAGTGTCGGGCCAGTTTTTCCCGACAGCGATTGATAAGGACGCGGAAATTTTCCCCTTCTTCTTCAAGCCTGCGTTGCAGAGTGCGCTTGCTCATCCCCAGACGTTCTGCCGTTTTCTCAATCGTGGCTTCGTTACCCGGCAGCAGTTCCAGAAGTACCGCACGCACACGTTCGGCAGTGGAAGCCGTTTCATCTAACTGGCTGAGACGGCGGCGCAATTCAGGCTCAAATACCTGCCACATCCCTTCATTTACCGTCAAAAAGGGTCGCAGGATATCCGTGGCGGAAAAACGAATGTACGGCTTTTCTCCATACTGCATGGCGATACCGAAAAAGCGCTCATAGTGGCGCGCCGAAACAGCTTCCGGGCGCTGTGGAATCGCCACGCTTAGTGCCTTAACCGGTTCGCGGGTTGCCAGTCGTAGCAGCCGGAGTAAAAAAGCAAGCTCGGCGACCTGCAACGATATGGGGATGTCTGTGGCGAACAACCACCCCGGAGACACGGTCAGGCTGCCGGTTTGATCCACGGTAGTCTCAAGGGCCATCGGGGCAATGAGCTGTTTATATCTGGCCAGTCGCTGCACGGCCTGCATCATATTTGCACTGCACAGCGCCGCGAAAAGAGGAGGGTCGAAGATTTCTGCAGAGACATGTTCAACCAGGCGCAAGGGAAAAGCCGCATCATTTGCTTCCCTCTCCAGTGCGCGCCAGAAACGAAAATAGTGGTCTGTATCGAGTCTACGATCTGGCCTGGAAAAGAGATCGTCAGGCAGGCCGGCTTTGCGCAGTATTTGTTCAGGCTGGAGACCTGCGTCTTTCAGAAGCGTTCTCCAGCCAATATCAAGAGAGAAAGTGCGGTTACGTGCCATTGTTAAATTTCCGAACGGGAATACTCATCAGGGTTTCGGATGACAGCATAACGTTTCAGTGCGGGCGAAGACATTCAAAAGGCGCCATCTTTGGCGTAAAGCGCGCCAGGTACGGAAATTTAGCCCTGAACCCGACAAATGTCCGCTGCCTGTTTTAACAACTGACCGGTAGGCAGGCCTGCCCCGTGTCTTTATCAGTGTCTGACACGACACGGGCATAATGCAGGTCTGCTATGGTGGTAAATTGGCGATCAACTGGCCTTTACAGGTGGAACGCTTCAACTTCTTTTAAGAGCGTACTGGCCTGCTGACTTAACGAGTTTGCCGCAGTGGCCATCTGCTCTACCATCGCCGCGTTCTGTTGCAGGTTACCTTCCATTTGGCTTACTGCAATATTGACCTGTTCGATGCCATAACTCTGCTCGCCGGAAGAGTGGTTTACCTGATTAATAAGCTGTGTCGTTTCATCCACCATTCCCAGCGCATTATTCATCTTCGTTGTCACACTTGCCGCATACACGACGCCTTTGTTGATATTTTTCAGCGCCTCTTCAATTAAGTCGCGAATATCGCGGGCAGCAACGGAGGAGCGCTGGGATAAAGAGCGCACTTCTCCTGCCACTACGGCGAACCCTTTACCCTGCTCACCGGCACGCGCGGCTTCAACCGCAGCATTGAGCGCAAGAATATTGGTTTGAAAAGCGATGCCGTCAATGATGGATGTAATTTCTGCAATCTTGCTTGAGGATAATGAAATATCGTCAATAGACCCTTTCAGCGCACCGAGTTCCTGGTGGCTTTCATTGACTATCGACTGGACCTGCCCAATATACGCATTCGCTTGTTTAGCGTTATCCATGTTGTGACTGACGGTAACTGACAACTCATTCATACTTGCCGCCGTCTCCTCCAGAGAAGAGGCCTGAGATTCAGTCCGTGAAGAGAGGTCGTCGTTACTGACCGCAATTTCATTCGCGGCGGTATCGACTTCTTTACTTGCATCTTTTACGCTTGATAATGCCCCTCTGATTTTTTCAACCAGCCCGTTAAAACTCTTTGCCGTAATACCCAGCTCATCGTTTTTATCAATATTTAATCGCAGGGTGAGATTCAGCGTATCGCTGATGGTTGCCATGCTTTCCTGAAGAGTACGTAACCCTTTTTTCAGATAGGTCAGGATTTGCCATGAGAAAAGGGCAATAAGTGCCACCGCAACAATAATGATGATGCTCAAAAACCACACTGTTTCGTGATATTGATTGTGGTTCTCTTCGGCATAATTAACAGCGATTTTATAGTTATATTCCAGCATTTCTTGTATCGCCGCGCTAAGCGCCACAGAAGCAGTGGCCGTAGTTCCTCCATCGGATACCATTAATCTCGCCGCATCAATACCTTCTTTCTCATAGACACTTTTCATGTCCATCACTTTTACTTTATAGTCTTCAAACGCGCGGATGGTTTTTTTAATTAATTCACCATCATGTTGGTCTGAAATCAGATTTGACTGGTATTCATTTAATATGCTTTGAACTTTATTTAATTCACTGGTTGCTGTACCTATGTGTTTTTCAAATACATCTATCTGGTTTACCAGCAACGACATGAGAATCTGACGCCTCGCCTCTTCCCTGTGTAGCAACCCCTCACTGAGTTTACTGATACTCGGCATACTATTGGTTGTCACATATTCGAATCTGTTTTGTGCGTTGTTGAGCGCTTTCAGACTAAGTCCACCCAGGGTGATCATTATCACAATTGAAAAAATAAATATTAAGGTCAGTTTTTTAAGAATGGTCATGTTCAGCCTCATCAGCGCATATACAGTTTTATTTTTATCGGCGCCGGTGGGCTTATCTTTATATCTGCAATAGATAAAATTTTAGTTAAGGAGCCCTTACTTAGCATTAAGCAAGGTTAAATAGTTTTGAATGTTATTTATTTTATAAAGAAAAAATCACATATAAAACAGGTTATTATCGCAAAGGGAGGCATTAAATAAATTATCGCCCGGTGAGCGAGCACAACAATCACAACGGGATAACAAAAATATATTATATAAATACTGCTTGCGGATTTAAGCAATCAAAAAGTGATATAGTAGCCATGCTACATCTTTTAGCGCGGCCACCACAGATATTGCATAGTCCGGTTATTCAGTCAAGGACGATATTTATCCCCTCACCTGACCCGGACTGCATTCTTTAAATTCACCAATAACGGGTGGCGTTATTTTCCCGCAAGTTCCCGGCGGATAATTTCCGCACCCGCACTTAATGCGTTGAGCTTACCATTGGCGACCCGACGCGATAACGGCGTCATGCCACAGTTAGTCGAAGGGTAAAGCTTATCGGCATCAACAAACTGGAGAGCTTTACGCAGCGTACTGGCGACCTCTTCAGGCGTTTCAATGGTCGAAGTCGCCACGTCAATCGCCCCTACCATCACTTTCTTACCGCGAATCAGTTCCAGCAGATCCATGGGAACACGCGAGTTATGGCATTCCAGTGAAATGATATCGATATTCGATGTTTGCAGTTTGGGAAACGCCTCTTCGTATTGCCGCCACTCAGAGCCCAGTGTCTTTTTCCAGTCGGTATTGGCCTTAATGCCGTAGCCGTAACAGATGTGTACCGCCGTTTCGCATTTCAGCCCTTCAATGGCTCTTTCTAATGCGGCAACACCCCAGTCGTTCACCTCGTCGAAGAAGACATTAAAAGCCGGTTCATCAAACTGGATAATATCAACACCCGCAGCCTCTAGTTCTTTGGCTTCCTGATTGAGAATTTTTGCAAATTCCCAGGCGAGTTTTTCACGGCTTTTGTAATGGGCATCATAGAGCGTATCGATCATCGTCATCGGCCCGGGCAACGCCCATTTAATGGGCTGTTTAGTCAGTTGCCGCAAAAATTTGGCATCGTCAACAAAAACCGGTTTTTGACGCGCCACCGCACCTACCACGGTCGGAACACTCGCATCGTAGCGATTGCGAATTCTGACGGTCTCGCGTTTTTCAAAATCAACGCCGCTGAGGTGTTCAATAAAGGTCGTGACAAAATGTTGGCGCGTTTGTTCGCCATCGCTGACAATATCAATCCCTGCCCGCAGTTGATCGTAGAGAGATAAACTCAGGGCATCTTTTTTCCCCTCAATTAACTCTTCATTTTGTAATTTCCAGGGCGACCACAGTTTTTCGGGCTCTGCAAGCCAGGACGGTTTGGGTAAACTGCCAGCCGTTGAGGTGGGAAGCAATGTTTTCATAATAAATGACCTTTTAATCCTGGTTAATTAAAGAGCGAAGTTAGCGGACCATTGTTCAAGAATATTTTTGTAGGGTTTAATAAAGTGTTCTTCAGTAAATTTGCCCTGCTCAATAGCCAACTGACTGCGCTCTTCACGGTCATACACAATTTTGGTTAATGAATGATCCTGGTGGTTCAGGTCTGGCTGATAAAAGTGACCGGCGACAGCGTTAGCATTATAGATTTCAGGTCGATAAATCTTCTGGAACGTCTCCATCGTACTGATGGTACTGATAAGCTCAAGACTGGTGTAATCGCGCAGCAAATCACCCGAGAAATAAAAAGCCAGCGGCGCAACGCTATTTTGCGGCATGAAATAGCGAACCTGCAGGCCCATTTTGTTGAAATACTGCTCCGTCAGCGACGTGCCGTTGGGCTGGTATTCAATGCCTAATACAGGGTGCTGATTGCCCGTGCGGTGATAGATATCTTTACTGGACACGCTCAGGCAGATCACCGGTGACTTTTTGAAGTTCTCTTTGTAGGCATGGGAATTGACGAAATGCTTAAATAACTTGCCATGCAAGTCGCCAAAATCATCCGGAATACTGAACGTCCCCTGGCCTTTGTTGTGCTCTAAGAGCAATACGCTAAAGTCATAATCCCGCACATAAGACGAGAAATTATTCCCGACAATGCCCTCTATGCGTTCGTTTGTTTCTTTATCAACGATATTCGTTTTCAATATTTCAATTGCCGGAAACACAATGTCATTGCCTTCATCGCCAATATTCAGTTCAGCGGAGATAATGTCAAGTTCAACAGAATAACGATTGGCGTGCGGGTTATCCCAATAGGCCAGGGCATTGAAGCGGTTATTAATCATCACTAGCGTATTACGCAGATTCTCCTGACGATTGTCGCCTCTGGCCAAATTAGCGAAGTTAGTGGTGATACGGGTATTTTCTGAGGGGTTATAATTTTCGTCGAAACGACTGCTTTTAATGGTAAATGTGAAATCTTTATTCATTGTAATTTTACACCCTGAGTTCTGACATAAAAACTGGCTTATTTTATTAAGCGACCGGGTGTCTCATTCCGCAGTTTTCATGTTATCAATAAGTTAATAATACATATTTATGCCAGAGCCTCTGGATGAGAGAAAGCGAGTTAATTTCATTGCAACATGAGACATCGTCATGTTCGGCTTAGCGTCCGCTCGGGGGCTGGCGCCGGGCGTAAAAGCCCGACACCCTGGCCGCGTGTTAATGGGTGTCGATGAGCAAATTGAGGTTTTGCACGGCAGCGCCCGATGCCCCTTTGCCCAGGTTATCGAAGACGGCAGTCAGCAGTATTTGTCCATTTTCGGGGTTTGAGAAAACGCCAAGCTCCATGTCATTAGTGCCGTTCAGGCGCTCCGGGTTGATGCGCTCTGCATCACCCGCTGTTATGTGGGGCAGCACCTTTACATATTGGCTATGGCTGTAATGCTCTGTAAGGCAGGCATGGATTGCCACGGCACTGGCATTTTTGGGCAGCAAGCGTTGCTGCAACGGCACACTCAGCACGATCCCCTGACGGTACGCGCCGTAGGCAGGCATAAAGACGGGCGGTACAGAGAGCCCTGCGTAGCGCGCAATCTCCGGAACATGTTTGTGCCTGAGCCCCAAACCATAGACCTGAAACGCGGGCGCCAAATCGGTCTGCTTGCCTTCGAACTGTTCTATCGCCGCCCTTCCCCCGCCCGAATAGCCGGAAACAGCATGGATAGAAAGGGGGTAATCGGCAGGCAACAGTCCGGCATTGACCAGCGGGAGCAGAAGACCAATCGCGCCCGTTGGGTAACAGCCAGGGTTCGTAATGCGCGTTGACGTCCGGATGCGTTCGGGCTGGTCGGCACTCATTTCAGGAAAACCATATGTCCAGCCGGGCGTAACCCTGTGGGCTGAACTGGCATCGATAATCCGCACGTGCGGGTTTTCCACCAGGGCCACCGCTTCGCGAGCGGCCTCATCGGGCAAACACAAAATTGCGATATCGCAGTTGTTGAGCATCCCGGCCCGCAGGCGTGTGTCTTTGCGATGCGAAACAGGCAGCGTCATCAGGGTAATGTCTGAGCGACCGCGCAGTCGGTCATGGATCTGTAAGCCTGTGGTGCCCTGCTCGCCATCGATAAATACGTTAGTCATTGTGTTTTCCCGGTCACGGATAAAATTTTATGACATTGATGTTGTGCCAGGTTTTAGTGTGGGTAAAGTTGAATTATCTTTACGTCAAATTCAGTTTTTCTGAGGTATGTTGATGCGTGAGATTAACCTTGATCAGTTACGCACACTGATAACGATTGCCGATACCCGCTCTTTCAATGAGGCTGCCGGACGACTGCACTTGTCGCCGCCAACGGTCAGCCTGCATATTTCCGAACTTGAAAACCGGGTGGGGGCGACATTGCTTTCCCGTACACGAGGCAACGTCAGGCCGACGGCGATTGGCGAAAAGCTGGTTACCCATGCGCGCCGCTTACTTGCTGATGCCGCGTATGTCCTTGACGATATCTCACGCCAGGCGCAGGGCCTGACCGGACAGGTAAGACTGGGGGCGTCTACAGGGGCTATCGCCAATCTGTTGCCACAGGCTATTGAAAAAATGGCGCGGCTTCATCCGAATATCGATGTACAGATTACCGTCCTCACATCTCAACAAACGCTTGAGCAACTGAAATCCGGTTCACTCGATATCGGTATTGTTGCGCTCCCACAACTGCGGGGTAATGGCCTGGAAATTGATGCCTGGCGGCGGGACCCTGTTGTCGCGTTTCTGCCTGCAAACTGGGATCTGCCGGATGTGGTGTCGCCTCAATGGTTGATTGAAAAACCGCTGATTTTGAATGGTTCCGGCACCCACTTATCACAACTGACAAATCAGTGGCTTGCAAAAACGGGACACCGGCCTGTACCGCGAATCAAACTTGATTACAACGATGCGATAAAAAGTCTGGTGGGCGCAGGTTATGGCGCCACGCTGTTGCCGCTTGAATCGGGCACGCCCGTCTCCGCTGATAAGCGTGTCGCGGTTCGTCCTTTAAAGCCTGCATTGTGGCGGGAGTTAGGATTAGCCTGGCGAGAGG
Organism: Citrobacter sp. UYEF32; assembly: GCF_040546205.1. Classification (NCBI taxonomy): domain Bacteria; kingdom Pseudomonadati; phylum Pseudomonadota; class Gammaproteobacteria; order Enterobacterales; family Enterobacteriaceae; genus Citrobacter; species Citrobacter sp. UYEF32. The sequence goes on from NZ_JBEPNI010000001.1 coordinate 64,060, forward strand.
GGGAAAATGAGATGTCGACCGCGCACCTGTTGTCAGTTTTGCGGGAATTAAAACAGGAGTGAGTGTGGGGATGGCGCGGTTTGTTCCCTCTCTCCTTTGGAGAGAGGGGGCCAGAACAGTGCGGTTTACTGCTATGCGTCTCCTTTAAGGAATAGGGCATAACGGCAGGTTACCCGCCGGGATAAATTTAGAAGGTTTCCCAGTTACCGTCGCCAACAGCAGGTGCGGTGGAAGCAACGGCCGTGCGCGGGGCGATGGTCGGTTTACCGGGTTTGCTTTGCAACAGCGCGCTGTGACCATTGACGCGGAAGACCGCGACGGCCTGACGCAGTTGTTCCGCCTGCTCTTCCAGTGCGGCTGAGGCCGCAGCGGACTCCTGCACCAGCGAGGCGTTCTGCTGGGTAACGCTGTCCATTTGCGATACCGCGAGGCTCACCTGCTCAATACCTTTGCTCTGCTCGTCCGAGGCAGATGCGATTTCGCCCATAATATCGGTTACGCGCGTTACGGCATTAACAATCTCTTGCATGGTATTACCCGCTTCGGCCACCAGCGAGGTGCCGGAGTTGACGCGGTTAACGGAGTTTTCAATCAGCGTTTTGATCTCTTTTGCCGCCTGCGCACTGCGGCTGGCCAGTGTGCGAACTTCCCCGGCAACCACGGCAAACCCACGCCCCTGCTCACCCGCACGCGCGGCTTCAACGGCGGCGTTCAGGGCGAGGATATTGGTCTGGAAAGCAATGGCGTCGATCACGCTGGTTATCTGGGCTATTTGCTGCGAACTGCTGGAGATCTCGCTCATGGTGCGTACCACATCGCTTACCACACGGCCACCGCGTGCTGCGGTATCGGAGGCATTTTTCGCCAGGTTAGAAGCCTGACGGGCGTTATCGGTGTTCTGTTTCACCGTTGCGGTCAACTGCTCCATACTGGCGGCGGTCTCTTCGAGTGACGAGGCCTGTTGTTCGGTGCGGGAAGAGAGATCGTTGTTGCCGGTAGAGATTTCACTCGCACCGGTATAAATCGAATCGGAGCTGTTACGCACCGCGCTCACGGTTTTGACCAGCGAGGATTGCATCTCGTGCAGGCCACCGGCCAATTGGCTCATCTCATTGCGGCCTTCGGCGGAGATCGGCTGTGTCAGGTCACCGTCGGCGATAGCGCGAATATGTCCCATCACGCTGTGCAGTGGTTTAAGCAGCAGATGTTGCAGCCCCAGCCAGATCACCGTCATGACCGCGATCACCACCAGCAGAATTACGCCCAGGGTCCATTGCATGCTGGTGAAGCTGCTCTGGTTTTCCTGTGCGGCGGCCTGCAGGAAGGTGTTGTTTTCTGTGCGCCATTTCGCATAGCTGGCGTCCATATCATCCTGCGCCTGTTGGGCATCCAGGTTGCCATAAGCTTCGTAGTTGTTTGCCTTCAGGAAGGTGATGGACTGCTGCAGTACGTCGTGCATTTTGGTGATGTTTTGCGAAACTTCATTCGCTAACCCGGCATCCTGCCCTGCGACACGCGGTGTATTTTTATAGTTATTAAAGTACCCCTCGGCTTTATTGAGGGATTCAGTGGCGGTAGTGAGTAGCTTATCGATACTGGCAAGCGATGCCGGATCGCGTTGATTTTTTAAAAAGCGGATCGCAACACGGGTAACGGTGACGCGTGTTTTAATAAGCGTATTGACGCTATCGCCAAGATTTTCCTGCTGTGCGCTAAGGATGCCCGTGTTCTGAAAGTTCACTCTGTCATTATTGACAGCAGAGTAGAAAAGCCCGCCGGTAACTAGCTGAAGCAGACAAAATACCGACAAGGCAATGATGATGCCGGTGATGACGCGTATATTTTTGAGCATATTATGGTCCAGGGAAGAGGCAAAGTTGCTCAATATATATCGACACAACAGGCATTAACTTTATGGTGGCGCACGCCAGACCTGTTAATTTTCGGGGTTGACAAGGGGGCTCATGCGTCTGGTTCCCCCTGCCCTTACCTACAATTTCACACTGACAGCGCCCTCTCTTGTCATGCTCCCTCAAGAGAGGCGATCTGCTGTAACGCATCGTCATGAAGATGTTGTAACTGCCCGTTGAGCGCGGGCGCATGGGCTTCGTATACCGTACCCGCCTCGTTACGCCGGTAAGCGGATCACATAGCGCGTGGGGCTGATAGACCCAGTGCCGATGATCGCTTTATTTTCTGCTCTTCCTACCCAGGCGAATAAGCCACTTGATCATTTCAAATGCCAGAAGTACTGTATATAAAAACAGTATTTTTAAAAGAGGCCAGATCATCATGTTCGCCCTTGTTGACGTGAACTCGTTCTACACCAGTTGTGAAACCGTCTGGCGGCCCGACCTGAGCGGTAAACCGGTGGTGGTGCTCTCAAATAACGATGGCTGTATTGTGTCCCGCTCAGCCGAAGCTAAAGCCCTGGGCATTGGTATGGCGGAGCCTTATTTCAAACAAAAAGATCTGTTGCAGCGGCATGGCGTGGCGGTATTCAGCAGCAATTACGCCTTATATGGCGATATGAGCCAGCGGGTAATGACGACGCTGGAGGAAATTTGCCCGCGGGTAGATCAGTACAGTATTGATGAAGCGTTTGTGGATCTTTCCGGTATTCCCAACCTCAAACGCTTCGGTAAATATATTCGCGATACCGTTTATCAACGCACCATGCTGACCGTCGGGGTGGGCATCGCACCGACAAAAACGCTGGCAAAACTGGCAAATTACGCGGCCAAAAGGTGGCCAGCGCAGAGCGGTGGCGTGGTGGATATCTCAACGCCCACCAGGCAACATCGGTTGATGGCAGCCATCCCCGTAGAAGAGGTCTGGGGCATTGGTCGACGGCTAACGAAAAAGCTGAACACCATGAATATCACCACCGTGCTGGATCTGGCGAAATGCGATTTATGGTTTATCCGCAAAAACTTCAGCGTGGTACTCGAAAGAACCGTTCGCGAACTGCGTGGCGAACCCTGTCTCGGTTTTCAGGAATTCTCTCCGGCAAAGCATGAAATTATTAGTTCGCGATCTTTTGGTCAGCGAATTAGCGATTATTCCTCAGTCCGTGAAGGTATCAGTACCTGGGCGGCCAGAGCAGCAGAAAAATTACGTGCCCAGCATCAATATTGCCGATATATCGGCGCGTTTATAAAAAGTAGTCCACACGATCCTGATGAACCTTATTACAGCAATAGCGCAGGAATTACGCTACTCACCCCCACCCAGGACACCAGAGATATTATTGCCGCAGCAACGCGTAGCCTGGATATTATCTGGAAGCAAGGTCCGCGATATCAAAAAGCGGGTGTTATATTAGGAGACTTCTTTAGTCAAGGCGTTGCACAACTTAATTTATTCGATGAGTATGCCCCCCGGCCAAATAGCCAGACACTGATGGGCGTAATGGATCTCATGAACAAGAAAGGTAATAAAATGTGGTTTGCCGGCCAGGGCGTGACCCCGGCCTGGTCAATGAAACGACACCTGCTCTCGCCAGCCTGGACCACCCGAATTGAGGATATCCCGCTGGCACAGTAGCCGCCAGTTAGCGGCTACGCTTGGCGTGGCGCTCCCAGTTTTCCTGCTTCGCCTCTGCCGATTTGCGTAATGACACATAGCATGCGCCGTTGCCGCCATGACGCGGTTGTGCGACGCAAAATGCCTGAACATCGTCAAATTCGGTTAACCAGCGGGCAAGGTAGCTGCGAATAATATTGGCATGGGCGTTATCGTCGCGCCCTTTCCCATGAATTATCAGGAGATTACGCAATCCGTCTTGCCGCGCCTGATGCACAAAGCGAAATAGCAGTTGTCGACACTGCTCCACGGGCTGGCGTAACAGGCTGAGGCTGGCCTGCTGGGAGTACTTGCCGGTACGAAGCTTATCAATCACCCCGGTTTGCAACCCCTCGCGGCGGAATTCCAGTGGTGTATCAAGGGGTAAGACATCAAGGAACCCGGTGGTCAGGAAGTTATCAAGTTGCAATGTATCGATATGCTGTGGTGCACGCGTGTTTCGGGCCGGATGCCAGTGAACATCGGCACAGCGCTTAAGTGGCTGGACATCCTCCATGGCGTCAAGAAACAGTGATTTGTCATCAGGGTTCATGGTTTTGTCCTCCCGCTACATCTGAGGGACTTACTATAGCGGGCGCGGCAGCCCGCCACAATGCCTGATATTCAATTAATGGCTGACAATTAGTGAGGTATTTGAAGCAATTATCGAAAATTAATTTCGCGTGCTATTTAACTCCACTTAACTACAAGTTTACTGCCATTAACCTCAAAAATTTCAGTTAAATTATCGTGAAACTAATCACCATTTCATACTGGAATTATCTGGCATGGGAACTATAACTATATTTACCGCGCAAGGATGAAGTTTAAAATAATTACCGAACGGACGCGTTGCTGTGTGTACTGTAGAGCCTGACGGATGTCGGCAGGCTCTATTTTTTTATTTCCGCAACAATAAAGAATATATCATCTATTCAGTGACCCAACATTTCCTATAGTGAAAACTATTCACCCCATGAATAATTAATAATCTTTCTCGATTCTCTTTGATTTATTGCGCCTCTAATGGGGTATAGAGTCACTTTCTTGATCGTGCTAGATTGCGCCACTCCCCCTGTGCTATTGCGATATTTGAGAAAGGATTGCCGATGCTTACGCTACTTGAGGATAAAATTGCCACTCCGCTGGGTCCACTGTGGGTACTGTGCGACGAAACATTTCATTTGCGCGCGGTTGAGTGGGAAGAACATAGTGAACGCATGAATGAACTGCTGGATATTCATTATCGCAAGGAAGGTTACACGCGCATTCCTGCCACGAATCCCGGTGGATTAAGCCGCAAGCTTCTGGACTATTTCGAGGGCGATCTGGCGGTGATAGATACTCTGCCAACCGCCACGGCGGGTACCCCCTTTCAACGTGAAGTCTGGAAAGCGTTACGTGAGATCCCGTGTGGCCACGTGATGCATTATGGTCAGTTAGCGGAGAGGCTCGGACGAATTGGTGCCGCGCGGGCGGTAGGTGCCGCGAACGGTTCAAATCCGGTCAGTATTGTGGTTCCCTGCCATCGGGTGATTGGCCGCAACGGCACCATGACCGGCTATGCAGGTGGCGTGCAACGTAAAGAGTGGTTGTTGCGGCACGAAGGCTACTTGCTATTGTGAAAAAAAGAGGCTCTTTGTGCTCTTTTTCGCGGCATTCTGTGGTAAAAGCCTTACTGAAACGATGGAATATCAATGAGATGGTCTTCTCCCCTGTTTCATCGTTTTTCACACCTGTTTTAATTCTACTGAATTGACGTTTCGCCAGGCTTACGTGTTCAAGAAAAAGATGATAAAATTGACTAAAATCAATTACGGCTTGAGCAGACCTATGATCCCGGAAAAGCGAATTATACGACGCATTCAGTCTGGCGGTTGTGCAATCCATTGCCAGGATTGCAGTATTAGCCAGCTCTGCATCCCCTTCACACTCAATGAACACGAGCTCGATCAGCTCGACAACATCATTGAGCGCAAAAAGCCCATCCAGAAAGGTCAAACTTTGTTCAAAGCTGGGGATGAACTGAAATCGCTTTACGCTATTCGTTCCGGCACGATCAAGAGCTACACCATTACTGAACAGGGTGACGAGCAAATCACCGGTTTCCATCTGGCGGGCGATCTGGTCGGCTTTGACGCCATCGGCACTGGCCACCACCCGAGCTTTGCTCAGGCGCTGGAAACGTCAATGGTTTGTGAAATCCCGTTCGAAACGCTGGATGACCTGTCAGGCAAAATGCCGAACCTGCGTCAGCAGATGATGCGCCTGATGAGCGGTGAAATCAAAGGCGATCAGGACATGATCCTGTTGCTGTCGAAAAAGAACGCCGAGGAGCGCCTGGCTGCGTTTATCTATAATCTGTCGCGTCGTTTCGCTCAGCGTGGTTTCTCTCCGCGTGAGTTCCGCCTGACCATGACACGTGGCGATATCGGTAACTATTTAGGCCTGACCGTAGAAACCATCAGCCGTCTGTTGGGTCGTTTCCAGAAGAGCGGTATGCTGGCGGTGAAAGGCAAATATATCACCATCGAGAACAGCGATATCCTGGCTCAGCTTGCCGGACATTCGCGTAACGTCGCCTGATTTTATCCCCCTCCTTTTGACCTTTTGCCGGACGCTTAAATTTTTCTGATTTATTGATCTGGCAAAAGGTTTTCCCTGTTTCATTCAGTACTTATAGGTTATCTTGTATTTACAGACTGTGGTGACAGATGTAAGGAGACCCTGTATGGCTAAGTATCAAAATATGCTGGTCGCCATCGATCCTAACCAGGACGATCAGCCCGCATTACGACGCGCCGTGTATTTACATCAACGGATTGGCGGCCGGATTAAAGCTTTCCTGCCGATCTATGATTTCTCTTACGAGATGACCACCCTTCTGTCCCCTGACGAACGCACAGCCATGAGACAAGGCGTGATCAGCCAGCGTACGGCCTGGATTCGTGAACAGGCAAAGTACTATATAGACGCTGGCGTCCCTATTGATATTAAAGTGGTGTGGCATAACCGTCCCTTCGAAGCCATCATTCAGGAAGTGATGTCCGGCGGCCACGACTTGCTGCTGAAAATGGCCCACCAGCATGACAAACTGGAATCCGTTATCTTCACCCCCACCGACTGGCATCTGCTGCGTAAATGCCCTTGCCCGGTCTGGATGGTCAAAGATCAGCCCTGGCCGGAAGGCGGGAAAGCGCTGGTGGCGGTCAATCTTGCCAGCGAAGAGCTCTATCACAACGCGCTGAACGAAAAGCTGGTGAAAGAGACGCTGCAACTGGCAGAACAGGTCAACCACACCGAAGTTCATCTGGTTGGCGCGTATCCGGTAACCCCGATTAACATTGCCATTGAACTGCCGGAATTTGACCCGAGCGTCTATAACGACGCGATTCGCGGCCAACATCTCATTGCCATGAAAGCCCTACGGCAGAAATTCGGTATTGATGAAAAAGTGACCCATGTGAATAAAGGCCTGCCGGAAGAGGTCATTCCGGATCTGGCGGAACATTTACAGGCCGGGATCGTCGTACTGGGCACCGTCGGGCGCACCGGGATTTCCGCCGCGTTCCTCGGAAATACCGCTGAACAGGTGATCGACCACCTGCGCTGCGATTTGCTGGTCATCAAACCGGACGACTACCAGAGCCCGATTGAACTGGATGACGAAGAAGACGATTAACCCCACACGTAGCAAAACGCCCGCCACTCGCGGGCGTTTTCTTTTTATTGCTGACCTCGCCAGTGCTGCAAATAGTGCCGCAGCCAGCTTCCGGCAACACCGGGCGGCTGTTTTTTATTCCACAACATGTCGACAGGGATGCTTTGCGGCCAGCCTGGTACATCGACACGCGTCAATTTTTTTGCCCCGGAAAACTCATCCACCAGCGCACAGGGTAATGCGCACCAGCCAAATCCCTGTTCCGCCATACTGAGCAACAGCAGATAGCTCGGCGCTGACCATACCGGGCCGCGCGCGGGCGTATTACGGTTTTCCAGATAGGTATTAAGCCGCAGCTCACGCCAGGTGCGTAATTGCTCTTCAGAGACACTCCCCTGCTGCGCCAGCGGATGCCCGTGCGCCACGTAGATATCCATCTGACTCTGCATTGGCAGGCGCATCGCGCTGATGTCCGTCGGATAGGCATTGCGGGCTTCCGTTAAGCCTAACTGCGCCCGCCCTTTTTGCAGGAGATCGATGACATCCTCGTTTTCGCCAATCAGACACTCAAATTCGGTATGGGGATAGCGTTTGTCGAACTCTCCCAACAGATCCGCCAGCGTATCCGGGTTCAACGTATCGGAAAGGATGAACGTCAGCCGCGTTTCCGTTTCCCCCGCCAGCCAGACCGCCAGCTCATCCAGTTTATCGCTGGCGGCGAGAATGGCCTGCACGTAGCTGAGCGCCCTCACACCTTCCGGTGTCAGCACCGGATGACGCGCTGAGCGATCAAAGAGCGCCACGCCCAAGTCTGCTTCCAGATTAGCGATGGCGGTACTGATGGTGGACTGGCTTTTACGCAGTTTCCGCGCAGCAGCAGAGAAGGAGCCAGAGGCAACGGTTTCAACAAAGGCAGTCAGAGCTTCAGGAGAGTAGCGCATGATGTATCTATTTTATCGATGGTATCTATCTTTAATTTATCTCATAAAACGATAAAAATCCTCTCAGCTAAGCCCGTCAAACGACAAAGAGGACCCAAAATCATGCAACAACCTGCCGTACAGCGCCGCACTCTGGCCGAGCGTATCTTTCACGCGGTGAGCTTCGAAGTGATCGCCACCGTCATTTGCGCCCCGGCCAGCGCCTGGATAATGCAGCGTCCGGTGCTGGAGATGGGCGGATTGACATTATTGCTGGCTACCGCGGCGATGATCTGGAACGTGATTTACAATGCGCTGTTTGACAGGCTTTGGCCGGTTCATCGCCTGGCGCGTACCGCGAAGGTCCGCGCCTGCCATGCGCTGGGGTTTGAAGGGGGGTTTATCGTGATTGGCGTGACCATAGCCTCGCTGACGCTTGGCTTCGGCCTGGTAGAAGCATTCTTACTGGAGATCGGCTTTTTCCTCTTCTTCCTTCCCTACACCATGGCGTTTAACTGGATCTACGACATAGTGCGCGCCCGGGTGGTTCACCGTCAGGCGGCGCGCATATGTCAGTAAGATGTTTCGGGTACGCCTGTTTTAACTGCGCGTTCCCGTCATCGTCTCTTGCTGGCTGTCGGCATCCGGCACGCCAGCGGGCCAGGGTCCTTTAACCACGGTAGTCGGCAGCGCCAGTTGCACGTCGTTCGCCGCCAGTTGCTCCATAATGCGGATATTAATCTCCTGCTGGATATCCATATATTTGTTGTAATCCGCGGTATTGACGATATGGACAACTTCAAAGTTGAGTCGATCGGTGCCGAAACCGAGAAAATGAGCGCGGTCGAATTTGGTTTCGCCGACGTCATTAATAATGGTTTTTATCATCTCGCCAATCTGACGGAGTTTATCCGGCGGGGTTGACAAGGCGACACCGAAAGTAAAAACGATACGCCGGGTTTGCATACGCTTATAGTTATGCAGCGTCTGCTGCAGAAGAATGGCGTTACCACAGACAATCTGCTCTCCGCTCAAACTGCGTATGCGCGTGGTTTTGAGGCCAATATGCTCAACCGTGCCGGCGACATCGTTAAACACCACGAAATCTCCAATTTCAAAAGGCTTATCAAAACCAATCGACAGCGAGGCAAAAACATCGCTGAGGATGGTCTGTACCGCCAGGGCGATGGCAATACCGCCGACGCCGAGGCTTGCCACCAGCGCGGTAATATTCACCCCGACATTCGCCAGAATTGACAGCAGCATCACGGTCCATACCAGCATCCGTAGCAGCAGTCCGGTGATGACCAGCGTCACCGGGTTTTTATGCATACCGGGTTCATAACGCAACTGATGCAGCCAGGAGATAATCCCCTGATCAAACCAGAGCGCCATTTGAATGGCGAGCACCAAAAACCAGGCATGACTGATTGTTGCGGAGAGATTTGTGGGGAGCTCAACAAAACGCAGGCTAAAAAGAAACGCGACGATAAAGAGCAGCACCTTGCTGGTTCTGACTAACATATCATTCAGCACCAGACGCATTTTCTGCGTGCTTTGATGCTTATCGCCCCAGCTCTGCACGCCTTTACCAACGATACGCAGTAAACGGTTAAGCAACCAGTAGGCCAATATCGTAATGATGACGACCGTGAAGACAGCAATCCAGAACGATGGCGTCATCATTAAAGATATCAAATCGAAACGTGATAAAAATTCCATTCTTTCCCTCATCAAAGCCGTGAAGAGAAAAAGTATAGACGCAGACAAAAAAAAACCGCTCCGAAGAGCGGTTGAGATACGCGCAGAGAATTACAGCGCTTTCAGAATCGCATCGACGCTGGCTTTGGCATCGCCAAACAGCATCTGGGTATTCTCTTTAAAGAACAGCGGGTTCTGTACGCCAGCATAGCCGGTATTCATAGAGCGCTTGAACACGATAACGTTTTGCGCTTTCCACACTTCCAGAACAGGCATACCTGCGATAGGACTCTTCGGATCGTCCTGCGCCGCTGGGTTAACGGTGTCATTCGCACCAATAACCAGTACGGTGTCGGTATCGGCGAAGTCATCGTTGATTTCGTCCATTTCCAGCACGATGTCATACGGTACTTTCGCTTCCGCCAGCAGGACGTTCATGTGGCCCGGCAAACGCCCCGCAACCGGGTGAATACCGAAGCGCACTTTCACGCCGCGCGCACGCAGTTTCTCGGTAATTTCAGCAACCGGATACTGCGCCTGTGCGACCGCCATGCCGTAGCCTGGGGTGATGATGACAGAGTGTGAGTTTTTCAGCATCTCAGCCGTCTCTTCGGCGTTGATCTCACGGTGCTCGCCCACTTCTTCATCGGACCCTGTAGAGGAACCGTCAGTACCGAAGCCGCCAGCGATAACGCTGATAAAGGAGCGGTTCATCGCCTTACACATGATGTAAGAGAGGATCGCACCGGAAGAACCCACCAGCGCACCGGTGACGATCAGCAGGTCGTTGCTCAGCATAAAGCCCGCCGCCGCTGCCGCCCAACCGGAATAGGAGTTCAGCATCGAGACCACAACCGGCATGTCAGCACCGCCGATAGAGGCCACCAGATGCCAGCCAAACACCAACGCAATCGCCGTCATCACCAGCAGCGCCAGCACCTGCAGGCCCACGCTTTCAGTACGAACAAAGATCACCAGCAGGACAAAAGAAACCACCAGCGCCGCAAGGTTCAATTTGTGACGGTTTGGCAGCATCAACGGTTTTGAGGAGATCTTGCCGCACAGCTTGCCGAACGCCACGATAGAACCGGTGAAGGTGACAGCGCCGATAAAGATGCCGAGGAACACTTCGGTCAGGTGAATATTGACCAGGATCGGTTCCATGCCCGGTTCGTGATAGAGGTAGCTGTTAAAGCCAACCAGCACCGCGGCCAGACCCACAAAGCTGTGCAGTACAGCAACCAGCTCAGGCATCTCGGTCATTTCAACTTTACGCGCCAGGCGAATACCGATAGCACCACCGATGATCATCGCAACGATAATCCACGCTACGTTGCCAGTGTCAGGCCCGAAAATCGTGGCAATCAGCGCAATCGCCATCCCGGCAACGCCGAAACGGTTACCCTGTTGGGACGTTTCATGTTTCGATAGCCCCGCCAGACTGAAAATAAACAGGATCGCGGCAACAATGTATGCAGCTGTAACTAATCCTCCAGACATGTGCTACCCCTTAGTTCTTCCGGAACATTTTCAGCATGCGCTGAGTGACGGTGAAACCACCAAAAATATTAATGCTGGCAATCAGTACAGCGATAAAGCTTAAGAAGCTGACCCAACCACCATGGCCGATTTGTAAGAGTGCGCCAACAACGATAATGCCGGAGATTGCGTTGGTAACCGACATCAACGGAGTATGCAAGGCGTGGGAGACGTTCCACACCACGTAGTAACCGACCACGCAGGCCAGCGCGAAGACGGTGAAGTGACCAAGAAACTCTTTAGGTGCAACGTCGGCCAGCCAGCCGAAGAGAATAATCACCAGCGCCATGATGCCGTATTTCAGCCATGGCGATGTGGGCTTAGCCTCTTCTTTCGCGGTGGCAGGTGCCGCTTTCGCCGCAGCCTGCGGTTGCGCGGAAACCTGAATCGGCGGAGCCGGCCAGGTTACTTCGCCCTCGCGAATGACGGTCACGCCGCGCACGACCACATCCTCGAAATCGACTGTCACATTGCCGTCCTTTTCTTTGCACAGCAATTTCAGCAGGTTGACCAGGTTGGTGCCGTAAAGTTGGGAAGACTGCGCGGCCAGACGGCCTGGCAGGTCGGTATAACCGATGATTTTCACGCCGTTTGGCGTAGTGACGACTTCGTTCGCCACGGTGTATTCGCAGTTACCGCCGTTTTGCGCCGCCAGGTCAACCACCACGCTGCCGGATTTCATGGAATCCACCATCTCGCGGGTGATCAGTTTCGGTGCCGGTTTACCCGGAATCAATGCGGTGGTGACGATGATATCAACGTCTTTCGCCTGGGCGGCAAAGAGTTCCATTTCCGCTTTGATAAACGCTTCGGACATCACTTTCGCGTAGCCGTCGCCGCTACCGGCCTCTTCTTTGAAATCCAGCTCAAGGAACTCAGCGCCCATACTCTGGACCTGTTCCTTCACTTCCGGACGGGTATCAAACGCGCGGACAATTGCCCCAAGGCTGTTGGCGGCACCAATAGCCGCCAGGCCGGCAACGCCTGCGCCAATGACCATCACTTTCGCCGGCGGGACTTTACCTGCGGCGGTGATCTGCCCGGTAAAGAAACGGCCAAATTCGTGGGCTGCTTCCACAATGGCGCGGTAGCCAGCAATGTTGGCCATTGAGCTCAATGCATCCAGCGCCTGGGCACGGGAAATACGCGGCACAGAGTCCATCGCCATGACGGTAATATTACGGGCAGCCAGTTTCTCCATCAGCGGCGCATTCTGCGCAGGCCAGATAAAGCTGACTAATGTCGTGCCCGGATTAAGCAAGGCGATTTCGTCATCCGTCGGTGCATTCACCTTGAGGATAACGTCAGAGTGCCAGACGTTATTTTTGTCCACCACGGTTGCGCCAGCCTGGGTAAACGCGTTGTCATCGAAGCTTGCCAGTTTGCCCGCGCCGCTTTCAATCGCGACGGTGAAACCCAATTTAAGCAATTGCTCTACCGTTTTCGGCGTCGCCGCAACGCGGGTTTCATTGGCCAACCGTTCTTTTGGTACACCAATACGCATAGTTTTCCCTTCCATCGATTTTAGATGATGGTTTGTCAGTGATGCCCGGGCATGATATTGCCTGCCAGAGATAAATAAACAGACTGCATCCCGGAAAATAAAACAGTAACAAACTTTCTATAACCTACTGAAAATAACGCCTGTGATCTACCGCCAGAAAACAGAAATTCTGTTTTTATCTGTGAAAACCGGGCGGGTAGCGGGGCTGACAGGGTTATTTCCCTTTAATTCATTTAAACAAGCCGATATTCCGCTCAGGCGAAGCGGCAAAACACGATTAATCTCCACTACACATTGCTCTTTTAACAATGTATTAACTTAAAAAACTCATATGCTTTATGACTTTTGCAGGTCAACAGCCTGTTTTTTCAACATATCACTAAACGTTATCGTAAAACGTCTGGCGTGTAGCACACTCAGTGAAAAATGACGCAGACAGTCGTGTTGATTAAATGCAATAATCAGCGACGTTTTTAAGTCAACAACAACACCAGTATCTGGTTTGCGCAAGGCGAAGGATCATTTTTATGAAGCTTAAGTACACCCTCCTGGCGTCAGCACTTTTGTCCGTTACGACCCTGTCAGTCAACGCAGCGACAGAGTTAACGCCGGAGCAAGCGTCAGCATTGAAGCCCTACGATCGCGTTGTTATCACCGGTCGCTTTAACTCTATTGGCGATGCCGTTAAAGCCGCTTCAAGCCGTGCTGATAAAGAAGGCGCGGCCTCGTTTTATGTTGTAGACACCTCCGATTATGGTGAGAGCGGCAACCAGCGTGTCACCACGGACCTGTATAAAGCCGATGCGCCGAAAGCCGATGCGCCAAAACTGCGCGTCATCAATGGCGTTACTGAGTTGCCGAAGACCGATGCTATTGAGCTGGAACCGTTCGATACCGTTACGGTACAGGGTTTCTATCGCTCACAGCCGGAAGTAAACGATGCCATCACCAAAGCCGCGAAAGCGAAAGGGGCTGCCTCTTTCTATATCGTGCGTCAGGTTGATGCCAACGAAGGTGGCAACCAGCGAATTACGGCATATATCTATAAAGCTGATGCCAAAAAACGCGTACTGCAGAGCCCGGATGCCATTCCACGCGATTCCGAAGCAGGCCGTGCTGCCTTAGCGAAAGGCGGTGAAGAGGCCAAGAAAGTAGAAATCCCGGGCGTTGCAACTACCGCTGCGCCGAGCGCTGAAGTGGGGCGTTTCTTTGAAACACAATCCTCCACCTCAAACCGTTACACTGTCACGTTACCTGATGGAAAAAAAATCGAAGAAGTGAATAAAATCACGGCTGCGCAGATGGTTCCGTTCGACAGCATCAAGTTCACCGGTAACTACGGCAACATGACCGAGATCTCTTATCAGGTTGCGAAACGTGCCGCGGCGAAAGGTGCCAAGTACTATCACATCACCCGCCAGTGGCAGGAAAATGGTAGCAACATCACCATCAGTGCCGACTTGTACAAATAAGTAACCCTTCATTTTAAAGGCGGCCCTGGGTCGCCTTTTCTATTTTTTTCGCGAAATTAAGCGTCACGCATTGCATGCCATTACGACTCTCCGTAAAATCCCGCGCCTCAGTGATATCCACCATTTTTATGCGCATAAGCAAAATAATTATTCTGGATTGAGCCCGTTCATAACAGGATACCCATGGAAAAGAAACTTGGCCTGAGCGCTTTAACTGCGCTGGTATTAAGCTCAATGCTCGGCGCGGGCGTTTTCAGCCTGCCGCAAAATATGGCGGAAATCGCCAGCCCCGCGGCCTTATTGATTGGTTGGGCGATTACCGGCGCGGGGATATTACTGCTCGCCTTCGCCATGCTTATCCTGACGCGTCTTCGCCCGGACCTGGATGGCGGTATTTTTACCTATGCCCGGGAAGGTTTTGGCGAACTTATCGGTTTTTGTTCGGCCTGGGGGTACTGGCTATGCGCCGTTATCGCCAACGTCTCCTACTTAGTGATTGTCTTCTCTGCGCTGAGTTTCTTTACCGATACGCCAGAACTGCGCTTTTTTGGCGACGGTAACACCTGGCAGGCGATGGTGGGTGCATCCCTGCTGCTGTGGTTTGTTCATGCATTAGTGCTGCGCGGCGTGCAGACGGCGGCGAGTATTAATCTCGCGGCGACGCTCGCCAAACTGGTGCCGCTTGGCCTGTTTATTGTGCTGGCGGCCATGGCCTTCCATTACGATACCTTTAGCCTGGATTTCTCCGGTATCGCCCTGGGTGTACCGGTATGGGAGCAGGTGAAAAACACCATGCTCATTACCCTGTGGGTGTTTATCGGGGTTGAAGGCGCTGTGGTCGTCTCCGCCCGCGCGCGCAACAAACACGATGTGGGACGCGCCACCCTGCTGGCAGTGCTGGCTGCCCTCGGCGTCTATTTGTTGGTTACACTGCTGTCGCTGGGAGTGGTGCCGCGTCCGGAACTGGCGGCGATGCGTAATCCGTCAATGGCAGGCCTGATGGTCAGGCTGATGGGCTCCTGGGGCGATGTGGTCATTGCCGCCGGGCTGATTGTCTCGGTCTGTGGCGCTTACCTGAGCTGGACGATCATGGCAGCGGAAGTGCCGCTACTGGCCGCCACCCATCAGGCGTTTCCACGTATTTTTGCCCGACAGAACAAGAATAATGCGCCCGCGGCGTCGCTGTGGTTAACCAATATCAGCGTGCAGGTCTCGCTGGTGCTGATCTGGCTCACAGGTTCCGATTACAATACGCTGTTGACCATTGCGTCAGAGATGATTCTGGTTCCTTATTTCCTTGTCGGGGCATTTTTACTGAAGATCTCTCGTCGTCCGTTGCACCGCGTCGTCGCTATCGGTGCCAGCCTCTATGGCTTATGGTTACTGTATGCATCCGGTCCGATGCATTTGCTGTTGTCGGTTGTGCTCTATGCGCCGGGGCTGCTGGTCTTTATCTACGCACGCCGCACGCATGACATAGCCAGTCTGCTTAAACGCCGGGAAAGAGTGCTGATTGGTCTGTTACTGATCGCCGCCGTTCCCGCCACGTGGAAGTTGATGGGGTAAGCAGCGCATGCGCCCCGTTGAGAAGGAGAACGCATTCGATGGGAAACTCGAAGACACGCCCGATATTGATTACCGGAGGAGGCCGTCGCATCGGTCTCGCCCTCGCCCACCATTTTCTCAGCCAACAGCAGCCGATTATCGTCAGTTACCGGACGCTCTATCCGGCGATTGAACAGTTAACCGCCGCGGGCGCGTTGTGCATTCAGGCAGACTTCAGCAGCGATGAAGGGGTGCTGGCCTTTGCCGATATCGTGAAGGAGAAAACCGAGGGGCTGCGGGCTATTATTCACAATGCGGGCGACTGGGCGGGTGAAAAACCCGGCGTTGCGCTGCCCGATGTGCTTTCACGGATGCTGCAGATCCACGTTCATGCCCCCTACTTACTTAACCATGCGCTGGAAAGATTATTGCGCGGATTCGGGCATGCCGCTGGCGATATTATTCACTTTACCGATTATGTTGTTGAGTGCGGAAGCGACAAACATATCGCCTATGCCGCCAGTAAAGCCGCGCTGGATAATATGACCCGCTCTTTTGCCAAAAAGCTCGCTCCAGAAGTGAAAGTCAACGCCATTGCCCCGGCGCTGATCCTGTTTAATGACGATGATGACGCGGAATACCGTCAGCAGGCACTCAATAAATCGCTGATGAAAATCGCCCCAGGCGAAAAAGAGATAATCGATCTGGTCGACTATCTGCTGACCAGTTGCTACGTCACGGGACGGACGTTTGGCGTCGATGGCGGCCGCCCGCTGCGCTAGTGGAGGCGGCTCCAGATAAAAATGAGCAGCCAGGCGCTGAGGCACCAGCAAAGTACCGCAGCGCCCAGCGCGTATCCCACCCGCATAAATCCGGTGAAGTACCACAGCGACAGCAGGTAAAGGAAATAAGGGATAATGGACCACATACCAAAAACGATGGTGGTGCGTAGCGCGTCCACGCCCCGCTCGGTCGCCACGATATAATGAGCGATTAAAGCAAAGGTCGGAAATAACGGTATTAGCCCGGCGATATAGTAATTTTTCGTTTTTGACAGCAATCCAATTAATAACACCACCAGCGCGCCAATTGTCGCTTTTATCACCAGCGCCATCACGTTCCCTTTCTCATAATGCCAACAAAGGCCTACAGCATAGCGGATGGGGAGCTTGTTTAGAAAAGATTAATGGCAGGATCAATAAAGGCAGTGTATGTTCATCTTTTTGACTCATCACGATGATATATGAATAAAATCGTTTTTGTGGAAGACGACCCGGAAGTGGGCGCACTTATTGCGGCATATCTGGGCAAACACGATATGGATGTGATAGTTGAACCGCGTGGTGACCGAGCAGAAGAGGTCATCGCCCGTGAAAAACCAGATCTGATTCTTCTGGATATCATGCTCCCCGGCAAAGATGGGATGACACTGTGCCGCGATTTACGCCAGCAGTGGACCGGCCCTATCGTCCTTCTCACCTCTCTTGATAGTGATATGAACCATATTCTGTCGCTGGAGATGGGCGCGAACGACTACATTCTTAAAACCACCCCACCTGCGGTTTTACTGGCGCGTCTGCGGCTGCATTTACGCCAGCAGGCCGGTGCCACACAGCAAGAATCCGCGCCGTCATCGCTAAAGCAGCATAAGACGCTGCAATTTGGCACGCTGACCATCGATCCGGTCAACAGGCAGGTGCTGCTGGCTGGCGAGCAGGTTGTTCTCTCAACCGCCGATTTCGATCTGCTGTGGGAACTGGCCACCCACGCAGGGCAAATTATGGACCGCGATGCGTTACTGAAAAATCTGCGCGGTGTGACCTATGACGGAATGGATCGCAGTGTTGATGTGGCCATTTCGCGCCTGCGCAAAAAATTGCTCGATAACGCCACCGAGCCTTTCCGTATTAAAACCGTGCGCAACAAAGGCTATCTTTTCGCCCCACACGCCTGGGATAACTGAGTCCGGTCCTCTTCGCGGGTGTCGCCATGAAAAAACTTTTCGTCCAGTTTTATCTGTTGCTGTTTGTCTGCTTTCTGGTGATGACCATGTTGGTCGGGCTGGTTTACAAATTCACCGCCGAGCGCGCAGGGCGACAGTCGCTGGACGATTTGATGAAAAGTTCGCTGTACCTGATGCGCAGCGAACTACGTGAAATCCCACCGCACCAGTGGAACAAAACGCTCAAAGAGCTGGACCTCAACCTGTCCTTTAACATGCGCGTGGAACCGATGAGCAAGTTCTCGCTGGAAGCCCCCGCGCAACAGCGGCTACAGGAAGGCGATATTGTCGCGCTGGATTCGCAATATACCTTTATCCAGCGTATTCCACGTAGCCACTATGTCCTGGCTGTCGGCCCTGTCCCCTACCTCTTTTATCTGCATGAAATGCGTCTGCTCGATATGGCGCTGATGGCCTTTATTGCTATCTCACTGGCCTTCCCGGTGTTTATCTGGATGCGTCCCCACTGGCAGGAGATGCTGCGGCTGGAATCCGCCGCCCAGCGCTTTGGCGAAGGTCATCTTGAAGAGCGCATTCATTTTGACAGCACCTCCAGCTTTGAACGGCTGGGGATTGCCTTTAACCAGATGGCGGATAACATCAACGCCCTGATCGCCAGTAAGAAAATGTTGATTGATGGCGTGGCCCACGAGCTGCGCACACCGCTGGTCAGGCTGCGTTATCGCCTGGAAATGAGCGACAACCTGAGCGATAGCGAACGTAGCGCGCTGAACCGCGATATCGGGCAACTCGAAGGACTCATTCAGGAGCTGCTCACCTACGCACGCCTTGACCGTCCGCAGACAGAACTGAAACTGACCACGCCCGATCTCAACGCATGGCTGGACGGTTATATGCTGGATGCCCGCAACGTCAATCCCGACCATCAGCTAGAACTCTATAATCAGCCCGGCGACTATGGTTCGCTGGATATGCGCCTGATGGAACGCGTGCTGGATAACCTCATCAATAATGCCCTGCGCTACTGCCAGAATACGGTAAAAGTGACATTACAGCTTGAAGGCTCGCAGGCAAGCCTGATTGTCGAAGATGACGGTCCGGGGATTGCCCCGGATGAGCGTAGCCGTGTGTTTGAGCCTTTTGTGCGCCTCGACCCCAGCAGAGACCGTGCGACGGGCGGTTGTGGCCTGGGGCTTGCCATCGTGCACTCCATCGCCCAGGCGATGAGTGGCGAAGTGAAGTGTGAAGAGAGCGATGCGGGCGGCGCCCGTTTTTGTTTTCAGTGGCCGGTCTGGCACGACACCTCCCTCACCTGAAAAGCGTGACGTGCACGGTGTTAAGGTGTGGAAGGTTGTGCTACAACATAAGTATGTTGTAACTAAATGAATGATAAAATGGCCGCATACGACCTGATAGAACGCCTTAACACCACTTTTCGCCAGCTCGAACAGGAACTGGCCGTCCTGAAAGGACAACTCTCCGATTGCCGTTTACTGGCGGGCCGCGTCTTCACCCTGCCGGACGTCGCCAAAGGCGCGGAGCATGAGCCGCTGCCCACCATTCAGGTAAAGCAGCGGGTGGGCAAGCGTGCCGCCGACGCGGCCCTGCGCCACTATACCCATCTGTTTATTCAGCAGCAGTCGGAAAACCGCAGCAGTAAAGCCGCAGTGCGTTTGCCAGGTGTCATTTGTTATCAGGCGGATATGGCGACCCGCGCCCGACTGGAGCAGACCATTAACACCATCAATGCCCTGAAAATGACCTTTGAACGCATCGTGACCGTCGACTCCGGGCTGGCACCGACCGCCCGCTTCGAGTGGGTGCATCGCCATTTACCCGGTCTGATTACCCTGAATGCCTACCGCACGTTAACCGCCATTCGCGATCCAGCCACCCTGCGCTTTGGCTGGGCTAACAAGCACATCATCAAGAATTTCACCCGCGATGAGGTGCTTGCACTGCTTGATAAAAGCCGTAAATCGCCGCGCGCCGTCGCGCCGTGGACCCGCGAGCAGTGGCAGGAGCGTCTTGAGCAAGAGTACGCCGCGATTGCCTCTTTGCCGCAGCAGGCTCGCCTGAAAATCAAACGTCCGGTAAAGGTGCAGCCGATTGCGCGCGTCTGGTATGCGGATTCGCAAAAGCAGGTGCAGTACGCCTGCCCGACGCCGCTGATTGCGCTGGTGAGTGAAGAACATGGCGGAAAAGTGCCGGACATCGGCGAGCTGTTGAATTACCAGGAGGATAATATCCAGCACCGTTTTAAACCGCAGGCACAGCCGTTGACGCTAATTATCCCCCGGCTGCACCTCTATCTTGCTGATTAAACGGGCTTCATGCTGCCCACCATCGATTCCGGGCGCACCCAGCTATCGAACTCGGCTTCCGTCAGGTAGCCGAGCGCCAGCGCCGAGGCCTTGAGCGTCAGCCCCTCTTTATGGGCTTTTTTGGCAATTTCTGCCGCTTTGTCATAGCCGATATGGGTATTCAGAGCGGTCACCAGCATCAGCGACTCATTGAGCAACTGGTCGATACGTTCACGGTTCGGCTCAATCCCCACCGCACAGTGCTCGTTAAAGCTTTCCATACCGTCGGCCAGCAGACGCACCGACTGCAGGAAGTTATGAATGACCATCGGGCGGAAGACATTGAGTTCAAAGTTGCCGGATGCGCCGCCCATATTGACCGCCACGTCGTTGCCTAACACCTGACAGCAGAGCATGGTCATGGCTTCACATTGGGTGGGGTTAACTTTACCCGGCATGATGGAGCTGCCCGGCTCATTTTCCGGAATAGAAATTTCGCCAATCCCACAACGCGGGCCGGAAGCCAGCCAACGCACATCATTAGCAATTTTCATCAGTGATGCCGCCAGCCCTTTCAGCGCACCGTGGGCGTGGACTAATGCATCACAGGTGGCCAGCGCCTCAAACTTGTTCGGTGCGGTAATAAACGGCTGCCGGGTAAAGGCGGCCAGTTCTTCTGCCACTCGTCTGGCATATTCCGGGTGGGTATTCAGCCCGGTGCCCACCGCCGTACCGCCGAGCGCCAGTTCACCCAGGTGCGGCAGGCTCAGTTCGATATGTTTGAGGTTATGTTCCAGCATCGCCACCCAGCCGGAAATCTCCTGGCCGAGCGTTAGCGGCGTGGCATCCTGCAGGTGAGTACGACCAATTTTGACAATATCGGCGAAGGCAATCGCTTTTTCGTTGAGCGTTTTTTTCAGTACCAGAAGCTGAGGCAGCAGGTGTTCGCGCACGGCAATCACCGCCGCCACGTGCATCGCCGTCGGGAAAACGTCATTCGAGCTTTGGCTCTTGTTGACGTCGTCGTTCGGGTGCACTTTACGCCCCATGCCACGCTCGCCGCCCAGCAGCTCACTGGCACGGTTCGCCAGCACCTCGTTCATGTTCATGTTGCTCTGGGTGCCGGAGCCTGTTTGCCAGATAGCCAGCGGGAATTCATCCGGGTGTTTTCCGGCAAGCACTTCATCCGCCGCCTCGATAATGGCCTGTGCTTTTTCCGCAGCCAGCAGCCCTAAATCCTGATTGACCTTTGCCGCCGCACGTTTGGTCAGTGCCAGTGCGTGGATAAGCGAGACCGGCATTTTTTCCGTCGAGATGCGGAAATGCTCAAGCGACCGTTGGGTTTGCGCCCCCCACAGCTTGTCTGCCGGGACGTCAATCGCGCCCATCGAATCTTTCTCACTACGATGCGTTGTCATTACTTTCTCCCTGTTACGAAGTGATGTTGAGTACCGACATTGCTCACCTGCAAACAAAGCTTAAGTATTGATGCTTGTTATGACGACGTTTATTGCTTCGTGCGCTTAACCGGCGCAAAAAAAACCGCCCCGAAGGGCGGCAGTTCTTATTTTACACAGCGTGCGCACTGGCCCGACTGGATTTGCTGGAAGAAATCGTTACCTTTGTCATCCACCAGGATAAAGGCCGGGAAATCTTCAACATCGATTTTCCAGATAGCCTCCATCCCCAGTTCCGGGTAGGCCACACATTCAAGGCTCTTGATACTGTTTTGCGCCAGAATCGCCGCCGGCCCGCCGATACTGCCAAGGTAAAAACCGCCGTGTTTATGGCAGGCATCGGTCACCTGCTGGCTGCGGTTGCCTTTTGCCAGCATGATCATGCTGCCACCTTGCGACTGCAACTGGTCAACGTACGAGTCCATACGCCCGGCGGTGGTGGGGCCTAGTGAACCCGAAGCATACCCCTCAGGGGTCTTCGCAGGTCCCGCGTAGTAGATGGGGTGATCTTTCACATACTGCGGCAGCGGCTTGCCTTCATCCATCAGCTCTTTGAGCTTCGCATGCGCAATATCACGCGCCACGATGATCGTCCCGGTCAGCGACAGGCGTGTGGAAACCGGATACTGTTTGAGCTGGCCGAGGATCTCTTCCATCGGACGGTTAAGGTTGACCTTCACCGCTTCGCCCTCACCGGCCTGGCGCAGCGATTCCGGAATGTATTTGCCGGGGTTCTGCTCCAGTTTTTCCAGCCAGATGCCTTCGCGGTTGATTTTGGCTTTGATGTTACGATCCGCCGAGCAGGAAACCCCCATCCCCACCGGACAAGAGGCACCGTGGCGCGGCAGACGAATCACGCGGATATCATGCGCAAAGTATTTGCCGCCGAACTGTGCGCCCAGGCCAAGCTGCTGGGCTTCGAGCAGCAGTTCCTTTTCCAGTTGCACATCACGGAACGCCTGGCCGTGCTCATTACCTTCGGTTGGCAGGCCGTCGTAATACTTCGTCGAGGCCAGTTTGACCGTTTTGAGCGTGGCCTCTGCGCTGGTACCGCCAATCACGAATGCGATGTGGTACGGCGGACAGGCAGCGGTGCCCAGGGTACGCATTTTCTCGACCAGATAACCTTTCAGTTTCGTCGGGGTGATCAGCGCTTTCGTTTCCTGATACAGATAGGTTTTGTTGGCGGAACCGCCCCCTTTGGCGATGCAAAGGAATTTATATTCGTCGCCGTCAACGCTATACAAATCGATCTGTGCCGGCAGGTTAGTCCCGGTATTGACCTCTTTGTACATATCCAGCGGGGCGTTTTGCGAATAACGCAGGTTATCTTCGATAAAGGTGTTATAGACGCCGCGCGCTAAGGCCGCCTCATCGCCGCCCCCCGTCCATACACGCTGCCCTTTTTTACCCATAATGATGGCCGTGCCGGTATCCTGGCAGGTGGGCAAAATACCTTTTGCGGCAATCTCGGAGTTACGCAGGAATTGCAGCGCGACATATTTGTCATTTTCGCTGGCATCCGGATCACTGAGGATATCGGCAACCTGTTGCTGATGCGCCGGGCGCAGCAGGAAGGAGGCATCGTGGAAGGCATGTTGCGCCAGAAGGGTCAGCGCCTGAGGATCGACTTTAAGCACTTCCTGACCATCAAAATCGGCGACGGAAACGTAATCGCTACTGAGTAAATAATATTCGGTCTCGTCCTTTTTCAGCGGAAAAGGCTCTTGATAATAAAAAGGTTTATTCGACATTGTTCTCTCACTTACAGCACGAACTGGTTATTGTTTCGGCAGGACATCCATCTGCCACAAAAAAGCGAGTCTGCATATCCTACACAATTATTTAACAAAAACTGAGACTAGTACGACTTTTTGCCTGCTCTGATTACTTCGAACAAATTTATTGCTTTAATACGTGCAATTAAGTTGAACATGATGAAGGGCGGGATAATGCAAAAACTCATTAACTCAGTGCAGCACTATGCCTGGGGAAGTAAAAACGCGTTAACGGAACTCTATGGCGTCGCGAACCCTGACAACCAGCCAATGGCCGAGTTGTGGATGGGCGCGCACCCCAGGAGCAGCTCAAAAGTGCAGGACGCGCAGGGTAACCTTCACTCGCTTCGCGAGGTGATTGAACAGGACAAAGCAGGCTTGCTGGGCAGCGCAGTCGCCGAACGTTTTGGCGAGTTGCCCTTTTTGTTTAAAGTGCTGTGTGCCGCCCAGCCGCTGTCCATTCAGGTGCATCCGAACAAACAGGCCTCTGAAATCGGTTTTGCGAAAGAGAACGCCGCCGGTATTCCACTCGATGCGGCCGAGCGTAACTACAAAGACCCGAACCATAAACCGGAACTGGTCTTTGCACTGACGCCCTTCCTGGCGATGAACGCCTTCCGTCCGTTCTCCGAAATCGTCTCTCTGCTACAACCGGTGGCGGGCGCCAACCAGGCTATTGCTCATTTTCTGCAAGAACCCGGCGCGGAACGCCTGAGCCAACTGTTCGCCAGCCTGTTGAATTTAAAGGGCGATGAAAAATCGCGGGCGCTGGCGGTGCTGAAAGCGGCACTCAATAGCCAGAGCCAGCAGGGCGAACCGTGGGAAACCATTCGTGTGATTTCCGAGTTTTATCCTGATGACAGCGGCCTGTTCTCCCCGCTGCTGCTCAATGTGGTGAAACTTAATCCCGGTGAAGCGATGTTCCTGTTCGCCGAAACCCCGCATGCCTATCTTCAGGGGGTAGCGCTGGAGGTCATGGCCAACTCTGATAACGTACTGCGCGCAGGGCTGACGCCGAAATACATCGACATTCCGGAACTGGTCGCAAATGTGAAATTCACCCCCAAACCTGCCAGTGAATTACTGACCCAACCCGTAAAACAGGCTTCCAGCCTGGAATTTCCGATCCCGGTTGATGATTTTGCATTTTCGCTGCATGACCTCTCTACCACCGGTAGCGATGTGGCGCAGCAGAGCGCGGCTATCCTGTTCTGCGTGGAAGGCGAAGCCGTGCTCAGCAAAGGGGAAGAGACACTGGTGCTCAAACCCGGCGAGTCGGCATTTATAAGTGCCAGCGAATCTCCTGTGACGGTAAGCGGCGTGGGTAGACTGGCGCGGGTCTACAATAAGCTCAACTAGTTACTGAACTTTTTAGCAAGGATTGCTAAGCTCTACAGAGCCTTTTCACATACCCAGGCGGATGATCCCGCCTGGTTTTATTTTTAGGGATAATAACGATGAAAAAAACGCTGGTTGCTGCCGGAGTTGTTATTGCGCTCGGGATCATCTGGACAGGTGGTGCCTGGTACACGGGGAAACAGCTTGAAAGCCGTCTGGGGGAGATGATCAGCCAGGCGAATGAACAGATTAAACGCACCGCGCCTGAGGCCAGCGTGGAGTTATCTTCTCAAAACTACCATCGGGGCCTGTTCAGCAGCCAGATGGAACTGGTGGTAAAACCGGTCGAGGGTAAGGAAAACCCATGGTTTAAACCGGGCCAGACCATCGTACTGCATGAAAATATTGATCATGGTCCTTTCCCACTGGCGCAACTTAAAAAGCTGAACGTCATCCCATCGATGGCATCGGTACATTCCACCCTCGTCAACAATGAGATGACGAAGCCGCTGTTTGATATCGCCAAAGGGCAATCGCCGTTCGTCGCAGAGACCCGCATCGCTTACAGTGGCGATACCCGTACGGATCTCACGCTGCACCCGCTTAACTCGGAAAAAGAGGGCGAGAAAGTGGCCTTTAGCGGGGGTGAATTCCGCATCAGTTCCGATAAAGACGGCAATGCGGTTACCGTCAGCGGCGAGGCGCAGAGCGCGCTGGTTGATACGGTTAACGAATACGGTCAGAAAATTCAGCTCTCCCTCAATAACCTGAAAACAGAAGGCTCGACCCAACTTGCCAGCTTTAACGAGCGCGTTGGCAGTCAGAAAGTGACGCTGGACAAGCTGGCCATCTCTATTGAAAACAAAGAGATGGCGGTCATTGAAGGGATGAATCTGAACGGCAAATCTGAGGTCGCGAAAGATAACAAAACCATTAATAGCCAGCTCGACTACACCATCCAGAGCCTGAAGATCCAGAATCAGGAGATGGGCAGTGGCAACCTGACGCTGAAGATTGGCCAGATTGACGGCGAAGCCTGGCACCAGTTTAGCCAGCAGTATAACGCTCAGACACAGGCGTTGATGGCACAGCCAGATGTCATGAAGGACCCGGCGCTCTATCAGCAAAAGGCGGCGGAAGCCTTCTTTAATGCCTTCCCGCTGCTGTTAAAAGGTGAGCCTGTCATCACCATTGCTCCGCTGAGCTGGAAGAACAGCAAAGGCGAAACGGCACTCAACCTCTCCCTGTTCCTGAAAAATCCTGCCGCCGATACGGCTGTTAGCGCGCCGCCGCAGACGCTGGCCCAGGAAGTGGACAAAAATGTGAAGTCGCTGGACAGCAAGCTAACTATCCCGATGGATATGGCCGTTGAGTTTATGACTCAGGTTGCGAAGCTGGAAGGCTATCAACAGGATGAAGCAGCCAAACTGGCAAGCCAGCAGGTAAAAGGCCTGGCGGCAATGGGGCAGATGTTCCGTATTACGACCCTCGAAAACAACACCATTGGCACCAGCCTGCAATACGCTAACGGTCAGGTGACACTGAACGGCGAGAAAATGCCGCTGGACGAATTTGTCGGCATGTTTGGCCTGCCCTCAATGCCACAGCAGGAAGATTCACCGGAAACGCCGGATGATCCGACCGCTCCTGTCGAACCTGCGGTGCCGCAGCAGTAACCCTAAAGCCCCTTACCCAAGGGGCTTTTTTTTCAGCTATATACGCCGCTCAACCGTTACGCTTGAAAAATAAAATCGATGCTACGACAAAAGTCGTAATTGTCCTTATTTACCTGGAACTGAAACCAATCACACACTTTTTTTGTGGCTAATGACATACTATTTAACCTGTATGAATTCATACAGGAGGTCTATATGTATCGCTCCATATTAGTACCCATCGACATTTCCGAAAGCGAACTGACCCGACAAGTCATCCCGTATGTTCAGGCACACGCCGTTATTAATATTGCGAAAGTCCATTTTTTGACGGTTATCCCTTCTCATCCTTATTATTCAACGCTGGGACTGGCATATTCAGCAGCATTACCAAAATTAAAAGACCTGCAAGAAGAGGCGTTATCGCGGCTGAATGAAATCGTCAAAGCATTTAAAATTCCAATGGAAAAAGTGCAGACGCATGCTGTTACCGGGACGCCTAAGGATCAGATCCTCAAACTCGCGGATACCATTCAAGCGGATCTCATCATCATTGCTTCACACCGGCCAGATATGACCACCTATTTGTTAGGTTCAAATGCCGCAGCGGTGGTCCGCCACGCAAAATGCCCGGTGCTTGTTGTTCGTTAGTCTGCTGAATGGATAGAAATATAACGTCATGACTCCCCCTGTAATCGTTGCAGGGGGAGGTAAAAAATAGTGCCAACAGTCCACGGCCATTCTGACGTTTCCACGCGTAAAACTTCATCATAAATTCAATCTATTACCACTAATGCTAATACGCTGCTGACATGTGGTATAATGTATCGCACTTTACTTAAAATAAGAGTGCGACCATGATTGATACCAACTTGCCATTAACTGATATTCATCGCCACCTGGACGGCAACATTCGGGCACAAACCATTCTCGATCTTGGCCGTGAGTTTAATCTTCCCCTTCCCGCGCAAACGCTTGAAACATTGCTGCCACACGTGCAGGTTACCGCCAACGAACCCGATCTGGTGAGTTTCCTTGCGAAGCTGGACTGGGGCGTAAAAGTGCTGGCCTCCCTTGATGCCTGCCGTCGCGTGGCTTATGAGAATATGGAAGACGCCGCGCGCCAGGGTCTGCATTACGTTGAGCTGCGTTTCTCCCCTGGCTACATGGCGATGACGCACAATCTGCCTGTCGCAGGCGTGGTTGAAGCGGTTATTGCCGGCGTGCGCGAAGGCAGCCAGGCGTTCGGTGTCGAGGCACGCCTGATTGGCATCATGAGCCGTACTTTTGGCGAAGCCGCGTGTTTACAGGAGCTTGAAGCATTGCTGGCTCATCGTGAGAGCATCACAGCGCTGGATCTGGCGGGTGATGAGCTGGGCTTTCCCGGTAGTCTGTTCCTGCCCCACTTTAACCGCGCGCGCGACGCAGGCTGGCATATCACCGTGCATGCGGGCGAAGCGGCTGGCCCGGAAAGCATCTGGCAGGCGATTCGCGAGCTGGGCGCAGAGCGTATTGGTCACGGGGTCAAAGCGATTGAAGATCCGGCACTGATGGCATTTCTGGCCGAACAACGTATCGGTATCGAATCCTGCCTGACGTCCAATATCCAGACCAGCACCGTGCCGTCACTGGCACGACATCCGCTGAAAACCTTCCTGGAGCATGGCGTGCTGGCCTCGATTAACACGGACGATCCGGCCGTGCAGGGTGTGGAGATTGGTCATGAGTATCAGGTTGCCGCCCCAGCCGCCGGGCTGAGCCGCGAACAGATTCGCCAGGCGCAAATCAACGGCCTGGAAATCGCGTTTCTCTCTGCGGCTGAGAAACAGGCTCTCAAAGATAAGGTGTTACAGGGGTAAAAAAAGCCGCTCATTTGAGCGGCTTTTTTATTCAGGTCAGATTGAGCGTTGAGCGATGTTTTGCCGACTCAATACCCAATTCAATAAGTTCCATTATCTGAATGGCCTGGCTTGCCGGAACCGGGTTTTCTCCCGCACCGTTTAACGCGTCACGAATAGCCGCATAATAGGCCGGATAGTTACCCGGCACCGTGAGCCAGGTTTCTTCAATACGGGCATCGCCATTGACTCGGGTTAAGACCCCGTCGCGCATATCGTATCCCCAGTCTTCCTGCGGCAGTTTTGCGCCCGATTTCAGGCGCTCTTCCTGCGGATCGAGGCCAAACTTCACGTAGCTACCACGGGTACCGTGCACGATATAACGCGCTGATTCCGCCGCGGCCAGCATCGTGCCATGCAGAATAACTCTGCGCTGCGGGTAAGAGAGCACCGCATGGAAATAATCTGTCGCCTGTGCGCCTGGACGCAGTTGCGCCAGATCCACCGTCAGCGAGACAGGCAGACCAAACAGATTGACGGCCTGATCCAGTAAATGCGGGGCCAGATCGTACCAGATACCGCTTCCCGGACCTGCCTGTTCACGCCAGCGGTTACGAATTTCCGGGCGATAACGGTCAAAGTGTGATTCGAAAAAGGTCACCTCGCCTAACGCGCCATCGGCCAGCAAGGCTTTCAGCGTCAGGAAGTCACTATCCCAGCGCCGGTTATGAAACACAGACAGCACGCGGCCACAGCTTTTCGCCAGCGCATCCAGCTCCCTTGCTTGTGACAACGTCACGGTGAAGGGTTTATCCACGACGACATGCTTGCCCGCTTCCAGCGCGGCTTTGGCGAGCGGAAAATGGGTGTCGTTAGGCGTGGGGATGACGATTAAGTCAATTTTCGGATCATTAAATAGATGTTTCGGTTCTGATACGACCGACACTGCCGGCCAGTCCGCCTTCACTTTCGACTCATCGCTACTGGAGATTGCCGCCAGCTCCATTCCCGGCGTGCCGTCAATCAACGGCGCATGAAAGGTTTTACTGGCATAGCCGTAACCAATTAGTCCGACACGGATATTGTCATTCATAAAGCGGCCTCTCGTTATTGGAACGTGTATTTCACACCATCTCTCTTTCAGGGACAACAGCGACATATGCGCTTAAGGAATTTAACCGTGAAAAGAGGGTTCCTCATGCAATTACTTTAATGATACGGAATTTTCCAAAAACAGGTGTTGGTCCCTTGTCGTCCGCTGTTCGCCCAGGTAACATCCCAAATCAGACCTGAGGGAGTTGTAGAGTTATGGCCACTATCATCAATCGGATTATTGAATTAACAGGCTGGGTTGTATTGGGTGTTTCGACCGTTCTTCTGGTGTTCGCCAGTCATATCGATAATTACCAGCCGCCGGAACAGAGTATCGTCGCGCAGAAAAAATAAAATGCGAAGCGAACGCGGGTATACCTAATTATGGTACTGCGTTGCGTATTGCCACGCGTGGCGAAGAGCGCTAATCTTCTTGACGGATGCCGTTCTGGCATCCATTTAACCTTAAAGAAAATTCCTAATTTCATGGCGATACATTCAGAGACAATTTACGTCCTGATAAGCCCGACTATTATTCGAACGAAATACCCGCGAATGTATTAATGCCTTTTTATAACATGGATAACGCTTAAAATGACCGTTCAGGATTATTTATTAAAATTCCGCAAAATCAGCTCACTTGAAAGTCTGGAAAAATTGTTCGATCACCTTAACTACACACTGACCGACAACGAAGAAATCATTAACATGTATCGCGCCGCGGATCATCGCCGGGCTGAGCTGGTTTCCGGTGGCCGCCTGTTCGATATAGGCCGTGTACCAAAGTCCGTGTGGCATTACGTGCAATAACGCCACTGGCATCTGGCGCATAATGCTTTATACTCCTCGGCCGATAAATCAGTGACCGCCTGTGAGGAACAAGCATGATAACGACACCTGCAGAAAGAATCGGCGGCTGGCTGCTTGCGCCTTTAGCCTGGTTGCTGGTCGCGTTATTGGGCCAGACGTTGCGTCTCCTGGATGTCGCTAAAACTCAGGTTCCGCTGGTCATTGCCGCCATCGGTGTACGGCCCCTGGCGGAACTGTTGACCTGGTTTGCCTCTTTTGCCCTGGCGGCAGGCGTCTGGTATTACACGCTATGGCTGATTATCGCCTTTTTTAAACGCCGCCGTAGCGTCCTGAAACATATGATTATCTGGTTACTGATTAGCGTGCTGCTGGCGCTAAAAGCTTTTGCCTTCTCCCCTGTTTCTGACGATGTGGCGGTACGCGGGCTTTTATCGGCATTACTCGCCGCCGCGCTGATCGTGCCCTATTTCAAGCGATCGCAGCGGGTCAAAGCGACCTTTGTGAACCCGTAATAACCTTACAGTTATCCTGTTGTCGCCCGGTGCTGTTTGACCGATAATAGGCGGCTTTTTTTATTTCAGGCCAAATAATGACAGACTATCTGCTGCTATTTATCGGAACCGTTCTGGTCAATAATTTCGTACTGGTGAAATTTCTTGGCCTGTGCCCGTTCATGGGGGTTTCGAAAAAGCTCGAAGCCGCGATGGGCATGGGGCTTGCTACAACCTTCGTTATTACGCTGGCGTCTATCTGCGCGTGGGTAATCGATACCTGGCTGCTCATTCCGCTGGATCTCATCTATCTGCGTACACTGGCGTTTATCCTGGTTATTGCCGTGGTGGTGCAGTTCACCGAAATGGTGGTGCGCAAAACCAGCCCGGCGCTGTATCGCCTGCTGGGGATTTTTCTGCCGCTTATCACCACTAACTGTGCGGTGCTGGGCGTGCCATTGCTGAATATCAACCTCGGGCATAATTTCCTGCAATCCGCGCTGTACGGATTTTCCGCCGCCGTCGGGTTTTCTCTGGTCATGGTGCTGTTTGCCGCCATCCGTGAACGTCTTGTCGTCGCCGATGTGCCCGCACCGTTTCGCGGTAATGCGATTGCCCTCATTACCGCCGGTTTGATGTCTCTGGCCTTTATGGGCTTTAGTGGTCTGGTGAAGTTGTAATGAATGCAATCTGGATTGCCATCGCGGCCCTGAGCGTACTCGGGTTGTTGTTTGGTGTCGTACTGGGATATGCCTCGCGTCGTTTCGCGGTGGAAGACGATCCCGTCGTTGAGAAAATTGACGATCTCTTGCCACAGAGCCAGTGTGGGCAGTGCGGTTACCCTGGATGTCGCCCTTATGCCGAGGCCGTTGGCCTGCAGGGCGAGAAAATTAACCGCTGCGCACCCGGCGGTGAAGCGGTGATGCTGAAAATCGCCGAAATGTTAAATGTGGAGCCGCAGCCTATCGACGGTGACGTCGTCGTGCCCGAACCGGTACGCATGCTCGCCATTATTGATGAAGCGAACTGCATCGGCTGCACCAAATGTATTCAGGCCTGTCCGGTCGACGCCATTGTCGGCGCGACCCGCGCCATGCACACGGTAATGAGTGATCTCTGTACCGGCTGTAACCTCTGTGTGGATCCCTGCCCGACGCAGTGTATTGAACTGCGTCCGGTGGAGACGACCACCGCCAGTTGGAAATGGGACCTACAGGCCATTCCCGTGCGCATCATTCCCGTGGAACAACATGCTTAAGTTATTTTCTGCTTTTCGCAAAGACAAACTGTGGGATTTCCACGGCGGTATCCATCCGCCGGAGATGAAAACACAGTCCAGTGGTACACCGCTGCGCCAGCTTCCGCTGGCGACGCGATTTGTTATACCGTTAAAACAGCATATCGGCGCTGAGGGTGAACTGTGCGTCAACGTGGGCGACAGCGTGCTACGTGGTCAACCGCTGACCCGTGGGCGCGGGCGGATGTTGCCAGTCCACGCGCCAACCTCCGGTAATATTGTCGCCATTGCCCCCCACTCTACCGCGCATCCCTCTGCCCTGCCCGAACTGAGCGTCATTATTGAGGCTGACGGAGAAGATCGCTGGATTGAACGTGACGGCTGGAGCGATTATCGCTCTCGCGATCGCGACGCGCTGATTGAGCGTATACACCAGTTTGGCGTTGCCGGGCTGGGCGGTGCGGGTTTCCCGACCGGCGCGAAGCTGAAAAGTGGCGGCGATCTTATCGAGACCTTGATTATCAATGCCGCCGAGTGCGAACCCTATATCACCGCTGATGACCGCCTGATGCAGGACTGCGCCGCACAGATAGTCGAAGGCGTGCGCATCCTGATGCATATTCTGCAACCGCGCCAGGTGCTGATCGGTATTGAAGATAACAAACCGCAGGCCATTTCCATGCTGCGTGCGGTGCTGGCTGGTTCTCATGACATCCAGCTACGCGTCATCCCGACCAAATACCCGTCCGGCGGTGCAAAACAACTGACACAGATTCTGACCGGCAAGCAGGTTCCGCACGGTGGTCGTTCATCCGATATTGGTGTGCTGATGCAAAACGTCGGCACCGCTTATGCCATTAAGCGGGCCATTATCGACGGCGAACCTCTCACCGAACGTGTAGTAACACTGACCGGGGAGAGCGTCAGCAAACCAGGAAACGTCTGGGCACGTCTGGGGACACCGGTGCGTCACTTGCTGGAACATGCCGGTTTTTGTCCCTCCGCTGAACAACTGGTCATCATGGGTGGGCCACTGATGGGCTTTACCCTGCCCTGGCTTGATGTTCCGGTGGTGAAAATTACCAACTGCCTGTTGGCGCCCTCGGCCAGTGAAATGGGTGAGCAGCAGGAAGAGAAAGGCTGTATTCGCTGTAGCGCCTGTGCCGATGCCTGCCCGGCGGATCTGCTGCCGCAGCAGCTTTACTGGTTCAGTAAAGGCCAGCAGCATGACAAAGCCACTGCGCACAATTTGTCCGATTGCATTGAGTGCGGTGCCTGTGCGTGGGTCTGCCCAAGTAATATCCCGCTGGTCCAGTATTTCCGTCAGGAAAAAGCCGAGATTTACGCCATTGCGCAGGAAGAAAAGCGCAACGCCGAAGCTAAAGCGCGCTTTGAGGCGCGTCAGGCGCGTCTGGAGCGGGAAAAAGCCGCTCGCGCTGAACGCCACAAAAAAGCCGCTGTCCAGCCTGCCGCAAAAGATCAGCAGGCAATTGACGCAGCCCTCGCCCGCGTGCGTGAAAAACAGGCCACCAGCGCGCAACCTATCGTGGTTCAGGCCGGAAGCGTACCGGATAATAGCGAGGTGATTGCCGCCCGCGAGGCGCGTAAGGCGCAGGCGCGCGCACGTCAGGCAGAAAAAGCGCAACAACAAGATGTGCCGGAAAGTAACGCTATCGCCAGCGAAGCTGTCGATCCGCGTAAAGCTGCCGTCGAAGCGGCGATCGCACGCGCTAAAGCCCGTAAAGCCGGAGCCACAGACACGCAAGCGGCTCCCGTCGCCGCTGAACCTGTCGACCCGCGCAAGGCAGCCGTCGAAGCCGCTATCGCACGGGCAAAAGCCAAAAAATTGCAGCAGCAAGCGGCCAGTGACGTCGTCGTGCCCGTGGAAGCCCCGGCCCCCGTCGCCGCTGAACCTGTCGACCCGCGTAAGGCAGCCGTCGAAGCCGCTATTGCGCGGGCAAAAGCCAAAAAATTGCAACAGCAAGGCACCAGCGACGTCATCGTGCCGGTGGAAACCCCGGCCCCCGTTGCCGCTGAACCTGTCGATCCGCGTAAGGCAGCCGTCGAAGCTGCCATCGCGCGGGCAAAAGCCAAAAAATTGCAGCAGCAGGCCGCACCAGCCCCTGCCGCCAATGACGATCCCCGAAAAGCGGCCGTAGCGGCAGCTATCGCCCGGGTTCAGGCAAAAAAAGCCGCACAGCAAGCAGTTAACGAGGATTAAATGGTTTTCAGAATTGCCAGTTCCCCTTATACCCATAATCAGCGCCAGACATCGCGCATTATGCTGCTGGTCGTGCTTGCGACCCTGCCCGGTATTGCAGCACAACTTTGGTTCTTCGGCTGGGGAACGTTGTTGCAGATTATCCTTGCCTGCGTGAGTGCGCTGGCGGCAGAAGCGCTGGTATTACGGCTGCGTAAACAACAAATCGGGGCCATCCTCGGGGACAACTCTGCCCTGTTGACCGGTTTACTGTTGGCGGTCAGCGTTCCGCCCTTTACCCCCTGGTGGATGGTGGTGCTGGGCACGGTGTTCGCGGTTATCATTGCTAAACAACTCTATGGCGGTCTTGGGCATAACCCGTTTAACCCGGCAATGATCGGCTATGTGGTCCTGCTGATCTCCTTCCCGGTACAGATGACCAGTTGGTTACCGCCTTTTGAGATAGCCAAAACGGTTCCAGGCCTGATGGATGCCGTACAAATCATCTTCACTGGACATGCAGCTACCGGCCATACGATGGATAGCCTGCGGATGGGGATTGATGGCATCAGCCAGGCAACACCGCTGGATACCTTTAAAACATCGCTTCATGCCGGGCATCCGGTCGATGAGATCCTCAAATCGGCCATTTACAGCGGCGTGCTGGCGGGCGCGGGCTGGCAGTGGGTCAATCTGGGGTATCTGCTGGGCGGTATCTTCCTGCTGTGGCAGAAAACCATTCGCTGGCATATCTCGGTAGCCTTCCTGGTTTCGCTGACTGTCTGTTCAACGCTGGGCTGGATTTTCTCACCACAAAGTCTGGCGTCGCCGCAACTGCATCTGCTCTCGGGTGCCACTATGTTGGGCGCGTTTTTTATTCTGACCGACCCGGTTACCGCCTCGACAACCAATAAAGGCCGCCTGATTTTCGGCGCCCTTGCGGGATTACTGGTCTGGCTTATCCGTAGTTTTGGCGGTTATCCGGACGGCGTGGCCTTCGCCGTGCTGCTGGCAAACATTACCGTGCCATTAATTGATTACTTCACACGCCCACGCGTGTACGGCCATCGTTAAGGAGTCGCCATGCTAGATACCATGCGTAAATACGGCATGACCTTGACGCTGTTCGCGGCGGCCTCAACCGGAATGACAGCAGCAATTCACCAGTTGACCAAATCGACCATTGCCGACCAGGCGGTGCAGCAGCAAAAGGCATTGTTTGGTCAGGTATTGCCTGGCGACATCTATAATAACGCCTTGCAGGAGAGCTGTTATCTGGTCGATGACCCGGCGCTGGGGAAAGGCAAACATAAAGTCTATATAGCCCGTAGAGACGATACGCCGGTCGCTGCGGTCATTGAAGCGACGGCACCCGACGGCTATTCCGGCGTTATTCAACTGCTGGTAGGCACCGATT
This sequence comes from Citrobacter sp. UYEF32, assembly GCF_040546205.1. Taxonomy (NCBI): domain Bacteria; kingdom Pseudomonadati; phylum Pseudomonadota; class Gammaproteobacteria; order Enterobacterales; family Enterobacteriaceae; genus Citrobacter; species Citrobacter sp. UYEF32. The sequence continues at coordinate 99,545 of NZ_JBEPNI010000001.1, forward strand.
TTAACGGTACCATTCTTGGCACCCGCGTGACCGAGCATCACGAAACGCCGGGGTTGGGCGATAAAATAGAGTTGCGTATTTCTGACTGGATCACCCATTTCACGGGCAAGAAAATCGCAGGGGCCAATGACCCGCACTGGGCAGTGAAGAAAGACGGCGGCGATTTTGATCAGTTCACCGGAGCGACCATCACCCCGCGAGCGGTGGTCAATGCGGTGAAACGCGCCGGATTGTACGCGCCGACGCTGCCCGCGCAACTTTCCAGTTTACCGACCTGTGGAGAGTAACCATGAGCGAAATTAAAGACATTATTGTCCAGGGGTTGTGGAAGAATAACTCCGCGCTGGTTCAGTTATTAGGTATGTGCCCGCTGTTGGCGGTGACCTCCACCGCGACCAATGCGCTGGGTCTTGGCCTTGCCACTACGCTTGTGCTGACGCTGACCAATTTTACGATTTCACTGGTACGTCACTGGACGCCGTCTGAAATCCGAATTCCTATTTACGTAATGATCATCGCCTCCGTGGTGAGCATCGTCCAGATGTTGATTAACGCCTATGCCTATGGTTTGTATCAGTCGCTCGGTATCTTTATTCCGCTGATCGTCACCAACTGTATCGTGGTGGGGCGCGCGGAGGCGTTTGCTGCCAAAAAAAGCCCGGGCTTGTCTGCCCTTGATGGCTTTGCCATCGGCATGGGGGCAACCTGCACCATGTTTACACTAGGGTCGATTCGTGAAATCCTCGGCAACGGAACCTTATTTGACGGCGCGGATGGCTTGCTGGGCAACTGGGCGAAAGTTTTGCGTATTGAAGTGTTTCATACGGACTCGTCCTTCCTGCTGGCCATGCTGCCGCCGGGGGCATTTATCGGCCTTGGCATGCTGCTGGCTATTAAATATCTGATTGACGAAAGAACGAAGAAACGTCGCGCAGCGACCGTTGCCGACGAAACTGCCCACACGGTGCCCGGGAAGGCCTGATGAACAAAACAAAGCGACGGGAGATCCTCACCCGCCTGCGGGATGCCAATCCGCACCCGACGACAGAGCTTAACTTCAACTCACCCTTTGAACTGCTGATTGCGGTCCTGCTTTCTGCGCAGGCAACCGACGTCAGCGTGAACAAGGCAACAGCCCTGCTCTACCCGGTTGCCAATACCCCGCACGCCATGCTGGAGCTGGGTGTCGAGGGCGTCAAATCCTATATTAAGACCATTGGTCTGTTTAATACCAAAGCGGAAAACGTCATTAAGACATGCCGTATTCTGGTGGAAAAACACGGCGGCGAGGTGCCCGAAGATCGTGCGGCGCTGGAAGCGCTACCGGGTGTCGGGCGGAAAACGGCTAATGTGGTACTGAATACGGCCTTTGGCTGGCCGACCATTGCTGTTGATACGCATATTTTTCGCGTCTGTAACCGCACCCACTTCGCGCCGGGGAAAAACGTTGAGCAGGTTGAAGAAAAGCTGCTGAGCGTCGTCCCGGCGGAATTTAAGGTCGATTGTCATCACTGGCTGATTTTACATGGCCGCTATACCTGCATCGCCCGTAAGCCACGCTGCGGCTCCTGCATTATCGAAGATTTATGCGAATTCGAGAGCAAAACCGAGCTCTGAATTCGCTTTACTCAGAACGGTCTAAAGACAACCAGCAAAATGATGACCGCCACGGCCACAATGACGATGGTCGTGGCGCGTGGCACCATCCCCGGCACCTTCGTGATTTCACCGCCAGCAAGCCGACGTAAAGTTGCGGATAACATTCCGTGAATACCTGACAGCAACACCACCAGCACCAGTTTGAGAATCAGCCACAGATGCGGCATCTGCCCGTGTGCCAGCACCATCGCCAGCCCCATCACCCACAGCACGATCATCGCCGGGGTGGTGACTTTACGACTCCAGTTGCGCACAAATGCCGCCAGCGCTGTCGCCGTCGGCGCATTTTTGCCCACCGCCTGTGCACACCAGGCCGCAGCCGTGGCCATGACAAAAATTCCACCAATCCAGATTATCGCCGCGATGATATGTAGTGCGTTAAGCCACGAATGCACGTTCATGAAATGACTCCAAAGAGTTACGAAAGAATGACTTTGACAGTATCGCGTAACACTGTCATCGACTTGCTCATTTAAAGGAAAAAATCCGTGAAAACATTGATCTACTGCATTCTGATGAACAAGGCAAGAGGCGTGAGTAATGGGTTCTGCTGTTCATACTTTGCTATAAGCAAAAATGCATACCTGTAATGTTTTCTTGTTAACGCGCTTTATACGGCATAACTCGCATTTTTATCATATTATCTGTTGCTTATTAGCTTTTAATCAGAGCCAATGTTTTTTTATGACAAAAAAATTCTACAGATGTGTGATTTTTATCACATTGATGCAAGCGTGTTAAAAAAAGGATCTTTAGCTGAACAAAAAGAAGGGCAGAGAGTGTCATGCAGGCTTTAAACCAACACATAAGACCATTAATTATAATCAGACCAGGCTGATAAACTGCCATTACCGCTTAACAGCAGAAGATATCACCTTTGACCAAATTTCACCGGCCTGCATTAGTGAAAAAAACTGCCATTAATTACCCTGCAAAATTTAACTCTGAATAACATTTCCACCGCTGGATTATAATATCGCTAAAGATAAATGTAACAGATCATTACAAAAGCCTTGCCTCGAATCCCAGGATCAGGAACATTACCCGCCGTTTTCCCTCCCGCAATAATTATAAGCGCGATGAATACTGGGCATCGCGTCTCGAATCACCCCATTAATATGGGATGTAAAAAAAGAGGTCTATGTGTCAACTGCAAACAAACCAACCGAAAGTGTGAGTCTGAACGCTTTCAAACAACCTAAAGCGTTCTATTTGATCTTCTCCATCGAGCTGTGGGAGCGTTTCGGCTTCTATGGTCTGCAGGGGATCATGGCTGTCTACCTGGTTAAACAACTGGGTATGTCCGAAGCGGACTCCATTACCCTGTTTTCCTCTTTTAGCGCGCTGGTTTACGGTCTTGTCGCTATTGGCGGCTGGCTGGGCGATAAAGTTCTGGGGACAAAGCGCGTTATCATGCTGGGGGCCATTGTGCTGGCCATCGGTTACGCACTGGTAGCGTGGTCTGGTCACGATGCCAGTATCGTATATATGGGTATGGCGGCGATCGCCGTCGGTAATGGTCTGTTTAAAGCCAACCCGTCTTCCCTGCTCTCCACCTGCTACGCAAAAGATGACCCGCGTCTCGACGGTGCATTCACCATGTATTACATGGCTGTTAACGTCGGTTCATTCTTCTCTATGCTGGCTACCCCGTGGCTGGCTGCAGAATTTGGCTGGAGCACCGCGTTTGCCCTGAGCGTCGTCGGTCTGCTGATCACCATCGTGAACTTCGCGTTCTGCAAGCGTTGGGTCAAAAACTACGGTTCTAAACCTGACTTCGAGCCGGTTCGTATGGGCTACCTGCTGGCTACCATCGTAGGCGTTGCTATCCTGATTACCATCGCCACATGGCTGCTGCATAACCAGGGCATCGCACGTATGGTGCTGGGTGTGGTTGCGCTGTGCATCGTGTGCCTTTTCGCAAAAGAGACATTTGCTCTGCAGGGCGCGGCGCGTCGTAAAATGATCGTCGCTTTCATTCTGATGCTGCAGGCCATTGTCTTCTTCGTCCTGTACAGCCAGATGCCGACATCGCTGAATTTCTTCGCCATTCGTAACGTTGAACATACGCTGCTGGGTATCACGTTCGAACCGGAGCAGTTCCAGGCGCTGAACCCGTTCTGGATTATCATTGGTAGCCCGATCCTGGCTGCTATCTATAACAAAATGGGCGATACCCTGCCGATGCCGTATAAGTTTGCCATCGGTATGGTGCTGTGTTCAGGTGCATTCCTGATCCTGCCGCTGGGTGCGAAGTTCGCCTCTGATGCCGGTATCGTCTCCGTAAACTGGCTGGTTGCGAGCTACGGGCTGCAGAGTATCGGTGAACTGATGATTTCCGGTCTGGGCCTCGCCATGGTGGCACAGCTCGTTCCACAGCGTCTGATGGGCTTTATCATGGGGAGCTGGTTCCTGACGACCGCCGGTGCGAACATCATCGCAGGCTACGTCGCAAACCAGATGGCTATCCCGGAAAACGTCACCGACCCACTGATGTCACTGGATGTCTACGGTCACGTCTTCCTGCAAATCGGTATTGTGACTGCTGTTATCGCTGCGCTGATGATCCTCGCCGCGCCGAAACTGAACCGCATGACCCAGAGTGATGATAGCGATAAAGCCGCGAAAGCGTCGGAAACCGCGACAGCATAAGACTGCGCAGAGTTTCAGCAGAAAGCCGTTAACGCACGTTAACGGCTTTTTTTTTATACCCGCAGGTAATAACCTATGCCCGAATTCAACCACCGGAGTGAAGAATGAAACTGTTTTATAAACCAGGCGCCTGCTCACTGGCTTCCCATATTGTTCTGCGTGAAGCAGGTAAAGAGTTTGAACTGGCACGCGTGGATTTAGCAAAAAAATGCCTGGAAAATGGTGATGACTTTTTGGCTATCAACCCGAAAGGACAAATCCCGGCACTGGCCATTAATGCCGATACCCTGTTAACCGAAGGCGTGGCGATTATGCAGTATGTGGCTGACAGCGCGCCGAAAAGTGACCTGCTGCCGCCGGTAGGTTTCCTGAGCCGTTACAAGACGCTGGAGTGGCTGAATTTCGTGGCAACTGAGCTGCATAAAGGGTTTACTCCCCTGTTTCGTCCGGATACGCCGGAAGCGTTCAAACCGACCGCTCGCGCTCTGCTGGAAAAGAAACTGGAGTATGTTGACGCGGCGCTGGCAGACCAGCAGTGGATTAACGGCGAGAACTTCTCCATTGCCGATGCATACCTGTTCACGGTACTGCGCTGGGCGGTAGCGGTGAAACTGAACTTCCCGCAGGCCGGGAATATTGCCAACTATATGCAACGCGTGGCCTCTCGTCCGGCGGTTGCCGCCGCTATGGCCGCAGAAGGGATTTAATCTTCCACGCTTTTGCCATAAAAAAAGGAGTGGTTTCCCACTCCTTTTTCATGTTTCGCGTATCTGGCGATTATTTCCAGCACACCAGACAGTAGTTCTTCTTACCGCGACGTAACAGCGTATAGCGACCGAAGAGAATGTCCGTTTCCTGGAAGAAATATTCCGGGTCAGACTGTTTCTCGCCGTTGATGGTGACCGCATTGGAGGCGATGGTTTTACGCGCCTGACCACGAGATGGCTGCAGCTCCGAGTCTACCAGCGCCTGCATCAGGTCTGCGCCTTTCTCCATTTCGATCATCGGTACGCCATCCTGCGCCAGTTGCTCGAAATCCGCCTCGCTGAGATCGCTCAGGTTGCCGTTAAAAAGGCTTTCGGTAATGCGTTTTGCCGCCACCAGCCCTTCTTCGCCATGAACCAGTTTGGTCACCTGCTCGGCCAGCACATACTGGGCACGCGGTGCTTTGCCGCTGTTCTTGTCTTCTTCTTCCAGGGCATTGATCTCTTCAATGTCCATAAAGGTGAAGAATTTCAGGAAGCGATAAACGTCAGCATCCGCGGTATTGATCCAGAACTGGTAGAATTTGTACGGGCTGGTTTTCTTCGGATCGAGCCAGACTGCGCCACCTTCGGTTTTGCCGAACTTCGTGCCGTCAGCTTTGGTGATCAGCGGAACGGTCAGGCCAAAGACCTGATTCTGGTGCAGGCGACGGGTCAGATCGATACCGGAGGTGATGTTCCCCCACTGGTCGGAACCGCCAATCTGCAGCGCCACACCGTGCAGTTTGTTCAGGCAGGCAAAGTCGTAACCCTGCAGCAGGTTGTAGGAAAACTCAGTAAACGAGATACCCTGATCGTCACGGTTCAGACGCTGCTTCACCGCTTCTTTGTTGATCATCTGGTTAACGGAGAAGTGCTTGCCGATATCGCGCAGGAAAGTCAGCACGTTCATATTGCCGAACCAGTCGTAGTTGTTGGCCGCAATCGCCGCGTTTTCACCACAGTTGAAGTCGAGGAACGGCGCAACCTGTTTGCGAATTTTATCCACCCACTCCTGCACCGTGTCTTCGGTATTCAGTTTACGCTCAGCGGCTTTGAAACTCGGGTCGCCAATCAGCCCCGTCGCGCCGCCCACCAGCGCGACAGGTTTGTGCCCGGCCTGCTGGAAGCGTTTCAGGCATAACAATGGAACAAGATGCCCCAAATGCAAGCTGTCGGCGGTAGGGTCGAAGCCGCAATAGAGCGCGATCGGGCCTTGCGCCAGTCGCTCTGCTAACGCTTCCTCGTCCGTCACCTGGGCTACCAGCCCGCGCTCTTGCAATTGTTTAATCAAGTTACTGCTTGCCATCAAATTCTCCATTTAAAACGACTGCACCTCTGCCGGTACACGACTTTTCGCCAGTTGCGAAAGTTACATAGAATAAAGCGCCGGATGCAGGAGCACCAGCGCTTAGCGCAACATTTTTCAGGGTTTACGGCGCGAGGCGATCAATTTTCCATGCGTCATTTTCACGCTGGTATAAAAAACGGTCGTGGAGACGATGCGCGCCTCCCTGCCAGAACTCCATTTGCTCAATACTGACGCGATAGCCGCCCCAGAAGCTGGGTAACGGCACTTCGCCCTGCTGGAACTTCTGCTTGAGTTCAAGGAATTTGCTTTCAAGAATGCCACGCGCGGAGATCCGGCTGGATTGCTGCGAGACCCACGCGCCAATCTGGCTGTCGCGTGGACGGCTGTGGAAATACTTCACCACTTCGAGGGTAGAAAGGCGCTCAGCTTTACCGATCACCATGACCTGGCGCTCCAGCATGTGCCACGGAAACAGCAGGCTGATAGCCGGGTTTTTCTCGATCTGGTGGGCTTTGCGGCTGCCCAGGTTGGTATAAAACACCAGGCCTTTCTCGTCATAGTGTTTGAGCAGCACAATGCGCTGGTAAGGTTGACCGGTTTCATCAACAGTCGCAACGACCATCGCGGTCGGGTCGGCGAGTTTGGCTTCACACGCCTGACCAAGCCAGCGCTCAAACAGCGGCAACGGTTCGGAGGGAAGATCGGCACGGCGCAAGCCGCCTTTGGTGTACTCACGGCGCAAATGCGCGATTTGCTGCAATTGATCGTTATCAGACATGGCGTTAGCAAGATGAATTATCAGGTGGGGCTATTGTGCCCCCCCCTTGCGAAAATCTCAACGCCGCGGATTTTGTAACTGGCAGTTATTCAGTACGATGCGATCGCGCTTGTAGACCGTGGCGCCATCACCCTTCGACCAGAAAACATAAATACCGTCAGTGTAGCGTGCCCCGGACGCCGACAGACCTTGCTTGAGGATCAGCGGCGTATTGTCATAAATAAAGCTCACTTCCTGGCGGGGATGGTTCAATTTCACCGTAAGCGGCTTTTCGTCACACTGATAGTTAAGCGTATCCGTATTCATGCGCTCAACAAACTGGTTGTAGTAACTACACCCGGCGAGAAGCGCGGGCAGGCAGGCGATTAACACTCTTTTCATTAGGTTTTCCCGAGACTGTCCTGGTCATGGAGGACGCGAATAACGTCCTCCGTAAACCCCGGAGTCTAACGGTACGCAGCCTGGGTGAAAGTCAGTTAACTCTGATTCTGTCGCGGATTAGCCGGATAGATAGCCCCCAGCACGCTGGCCTGCGATGCCCCCGTTACCGAAGGTAAGTTGCCGGGTAAACCGGCCAGCGTACGCCAGGCAAGCCAGGCAAAGGCCAGGGCTTCCATATCATCGCCGCTGATTCCCGCCTCATCCGTCTTGGTGACCTCAGTACCCGGCAGCAGCGCAGAAAGGCGCGCCATCAACAACGGATTACGGCTCCCCCCGCCACAGACCAGCAACCGTTCGCAGCCGCCGCACAACAATACCTGTTCGGAAATCGTCACCGCCGTCAGTTCTACCAGCGTGGTTTCGACATCGCGCGGATCCAGCGCCGGGAAAATAGCCAACTGACGCTCAAGCCAGCCATAGTTAAAATATTCACGTCCGGTGCTTTTCGGCGCGGGTGCAGCAAAATAGGGATCGCTGAGCATGTTTTGCAGCAGCGGCAGGACGACTTTCCCACCACTCGCCCACTGGGCGTCTTTATCGTAAGGCTTGCCAAGTTGACGCCAAATCCAGGCATCCATCAGCATATTTCCTGGCCCGGTGTCATAACCGCGGACCGGCTTGTCCGGGAAAAGTAGCGAGATATTGGCGATGCCGCCGATGTTCAGCACTATCCGGCGCTCGATGGGATGTGCCAGTAACGCATGATGAAACGCCGGGACCAGCGGTGCCCCCTGCCCGCCAAGGGCAATATCGCGGCGGCGGAAATCCCCGACCACGGTCACACCGGTTAACGCGGCGATTTGATTGTTATCGCCAATTTGCAGCGTATGAGGCGCATCGCCGGTGGGTTCATGCCAGATGGTTTGACCGTGGCAACCAATAGCCACGATATCTTTTGCACTGAGTTGTTCTTGCGCCATCAGAGCAAGGACAGCTTCGGCAAAGAGTTTGCCCAGACGCGTATCCAGTTGCCCCAGTTGCGACAGGGTGAGTGGTTGGCCCTGGCAAATGCTCAGAACAGCCTCTTTCAGCGCTATCGGCATCGGCCAGGTGAGACTGGCCTGTTGGGCGACCATCTTGTCATCAATAGCGGCAAGCACAACATCCACACCATCAAGGCTTGTTCCCGACATTACGCCAATATAGCGACCCGATTTCATACGCCTTCCTCGTTGCAGGGCTTTAGACGCTCACTCCACCATAAAGTGTTTTGTAAAGCTATCGATTACAAATACTTTTTAACAATCGAATCAGAGCTCACTGAAGGAAAAACAGCGGCAGACGCTTATAATCGGCTTGTTTAGGACCGGTTAAATCCATCATTGTTATTATTTTTGCTATGTTTTGGCAGAAGATGTGACCTGGTGTGACTAAATGCCATATAATTTAACCATGACGGATGCTCAACTGAGCATGTTTTGGTGAACAGGAGATTCATAGATGATGTTACGTGCACTGGCAGTTACGCTGGTTGGATTTACTCTGGCGGGTTGTGTTAATGACAGTACTCTTTCCGGAGATGTCTATTCCGCTTCAGAAGCCAAACAAGTACAAAATGTCACTTACGGCACCATTGTCAACGTTCGTCAGGTACAGATCCAGGGCGGTGACGACAGCAACGTTGTCGGCGCTTTGGGTGGCGCAGTTCTGGGTGGCTTCCTGGGCAACACCGTGGGCGGTGGCACCGGGCGTTCTCTTGCAACAGCGGCGGGTGCTGTGGCGGGTGGCGTAGCCGGTCAGAGCGTGCAGGGTGCGATGAATAAATCACAGGGTGTGGAGCTGGAAATTCGTAAAGACGATGGCAGCAGCATTATGGTTGTGCAGAAACAGGGCAACTCCCGTTTCGTCGCCGGCCAGCGTGTCGCACTGGCAAGCAATGGTCGCCAGGTTACCGTCTCCCCGCGTTAATGGCATCACTGCCTTCGCAGGCAACGACCTGAACGTAGCGATAAAAAAGCCTCGCAGATGCGAGGCTTTTTAATTACAACTGAGCATTAGTCTCGCGACTGCAACTCAATGATGTTCTGTTCCAGCCTGGCAATCAGGCTAATCAACAAATCCAGCTCTTCCGGTGAAATACCCGAAAGAATTTCGCCCCGCGTTTGCTTAATCACCGTTTCCATTTCTTCGATGATCGGGTCAGCTTTTTCTGTCAATTTGATCCGTTTTGCACGGCGGTCATTGGCACAGGTCTGGCGAGAAATAAGCCCTTTCTCTTCCAGTTGGTCCAACGTACGCACCAGCGAAGGCTGCTCGATGCCGATCGCTTTTGCCAGTTGAATTTGCGACTGATCGGGAGGCAGCTGATGGATGTTATGCAGCGTGACCCAATGCGTTTGCGTCAATTCCAGAGGTTTCAGGCGATGGTCAATCAGAGCACGCCAGATGCGCACTAAGCGTGCCAGATCAGAACCTAATGGCGATTCCAATTTCATCTCCTTATAATTAGCTTGCTAAGTTATTATACTCATTTTAGAATAGTGTGCAGCATTTATATTGCTAAAACAAATGCATTGCTGCCTTCACCGTGTTCGCCCATTCTTAATATCTCCGTCAGGCGGTCTTCGCCGTCAAAACGAACCGGTGAACCTTTCTGTAAAGGACTAACGCTTGTGACGCTGACAATTCGCTCCCCGGAATTTCCCCTGCAGGACCTGATCTTCGGCGCTTCGGTCTACTTTCCCCCTATCTTTAAAGCAGTACTGCTGGGGTTGATGGTGTGGCTGGTTTTGCATCGCTTACTGCGTGACTGGATGTACGCAGGGGATATCTGGCATCCCATCCTGATGGATCTCTCACTTTTCGTGATCGCAATCAGTCTGTCTCTCGGCTTTTTGATCATGTGGTAACTATGCGCCTGAAATCACTTAAATACTTTTCGACGTTACTGGTTCTGGCCGTGGCGCTCGCCGCCGGCTGGTGGTTATGGAATTTCTATATGCAGGCCCCCTGGACGCGCGACGGTAAAGTCCGCGCCGAGCAGGTCAGCATCACCCCGCAAGTGTCAGGAAGCATTACTGAGCTCAATATCAAAGACAACCAGTTGGTTAAAGCGGGCGATATTCTGTTCCGAATCGACGACACACCGTACAAAATCGCCGTGCTGAATGCCCAGGCGCAACTGGCGCGCGCGCAAACCGATCTCTCCAAAGCCAACAATGAAGCCAACCGTCGCCGCCATTTGTCGAAAAATTATATTTCAGCAGAAGATCTCGATACCGCGAATATCAATGTGAAGGCGATGCAGGCGAGCGTCAATGCGGCCGAGGCCGCCCTGCAACAGGCGCAATGGCAACTTTCACAAACGCAGGTAAAAGCCCCCGTAGACGGCTGGATAACCAATCTTTCCACCCGCACCGGCAACTACGCCACCGCCGGGCAACCGCTGTTTGCACTCATCGACAGCCACTCTTTTTATGTGGTGGGGTATTTCGAAGAGACAAAATTGCGTCATATTCGGGAAGGTGCTGCGGCGCAAATCGTTCTCTACAGCGGCAATTTCACGTTACAGGGTCACGTTTCCAGTATCGGTCGGGCAATTTATGATCAGAGCGTCGAGACCGACAGCGGTCTGGTGGCAGACATCAAGCCGAATGTGCCCTGGGTGCGTCTGGCCCAGCGCGTGCCTGTTCGGATTCAGTTCGATTCCCTGCCCGCCGATGTGACGCTGGTGTCCGGCACCACCTGCACGGTATCGATCGGCGGGGCGAAGTGAAAATCGCGATTCCCCTGCCCTGGCTTACCGCGACGCGCCCTCAGTGGCGGTACGCCATGCGCAACAGTATTGCGATGTGCCTGGCCCTGACCGTCGCCTATTATCTCAATCTGGATGAACCTTACTGGGCAATGACTTCTGCCGCCGTCGTGAGTTTTCCGACCGTGGGCGGGGTGATCAGCAAAAGTCTCGGTCGCGTCGCGGGCAGCCTGTTGGGAGCGATGGCGGCGATGATCATTGCCGGACATACGCTTAACGATCCGTGGTTGTTTCTGTTCGCTATGGCCGCATGGATAGGTTTTTGTACCTGGGCCTGTGCGCAGTTCAGTAATAACGTCGCTTACGCCTTCCAGCTTGCGGGGTACACCGCCGCGATTATTGCCTTTCCGGTGGTCAATATTACGGACACCACCGAACTGTGGGATATCGCCCAGGCGCGTGTTTGTGAGGTGCTGCTGGGGATTTGCTGTGGCGGCATGATGATGATGATCATGCCGAGCACGTCTGACGGTACCGCGTTGCTGAGCGCGCTGAAAAAGATGCACGCCCGCCTGCTCGAACATGCCAGCCTGCTCTGGCAACAGGAGATAACCGACGCCATCCGCACCGCCCATGAAAATGTGATTGGGCAGATATTGACCATGAATTTGCTGCGCATCCAGGCCTTCTGGAGCCACTATCGTTTTCGTCGTCAGAACCGGCTTCTCAACCACCTGCTCCATCAGCAATTACGTCTGACCAGCGTTATCTCCAGCCTGCGCCGCCTGCTATTGAACTGGCCGCATCCGCCTGAGAATACGCGAGCAATACTCGAAACGTTGCTGGCGGAGCTCGCCCGGCCCGGTGCGCACTTTTATACCGTAGCGCGCATTATTGCCCCTCTCGCGCCGGTGAATGACGACGACTATCGGCACCGCGCCTTCTGGCACCGCTTGCGCTATTTCTGCCGACTGTATCTTGCCAGCAGCCGGTGGCTGGCGCGCCTTGAAAATGCCACCCCGATAACCGAATTTACGCTGCCCAGAAGCCGTGCTCTGGCACGTTTTACCGATAACGCCGAGGCGCTATGGAGCGGGATACGTACTTTCTGTGCACTGAGTCTGGTGGGCGCATGGACGATCACCAGCCAGTGGGAGCACGGCGATGCGGCGCTGACCCTTGCCGCCATCAGTTGCGTACTCTATTCGGTTTCTCCCGCCCCGTTTAATTCATTGACGCTTCTTCTACGTACGCTCGCGTTGCTGACATTATTCAGTTTCGTCGTGAAGTTTGGTCTGATGGTACAGATCAGCGATTTATGGGTGTTCTTGTTATTTTTGCTGCCACTGTTGACCACAATGCAGTTGCTCAAGCTCCAAATGCCCAAACTGGCCGGGCTGTGGGGGCAATTGATCGTTTTTATGGGATCGTTTATTTCGGTGACCAATCCTCCGGTTTATGATCTCGCGGATTTTTTAAATGACGATCTGGCGAAAATTCTCGGCGTGGCGCTGGCGTGGCTCTCTTTTGCCGTTTTGCGCCCAGGGTCAGATGCACGCAAAAGCCGCCGTCATATTCGTGCGCTTCGACGAGGTTTTGTCGACCAGCTCAGCCGAATGCCGACGATGAGCGAGCATGAATTTGAGTCGGTGGTTTATCACCATATTAGTCAGTTGAGTAACAGCAAAGATGCGCTCGCCCGCCGCTGGTTATTACGCTGGGGAGTGGTTTTGCTCAACTGTTCGCATGTGGTCTGGCAACTGCGTGACTGGGAGGCTCGCTCAGATCCCTTGTCGAAAGTCAGGGATCTCTGTCTGAGCCTGTTACGCGATGTGATGAGTGAACGCGGCGTGCAACAGCGCCCACTGGCCGCAACGCTTAGCGAACTGCAACGGATTTGTGATGCGCTGGCACGCCATCATCAACCTGCCGCACGGGAACTGGCATCGCTTATCTGGCGATTGTATTGCTCGTTATCGCAACTGGAGCAAGCCCCGGCAGCAGGCACACTGGCCGATTCCGCTAGCGGATAACACCACAGGCGTAACGCGCCCCGCCACCGCCGAGCGGTTTCGGCGAATCAGACATGTTATCGCCGCCAACGTGAACCATCAGGGCTTTGTCTTTCACGTCACTGAGTTTTTTCAGGCGCGGCGCAACCACCGCATCGGTCGCCTTACCGTCGTTGTTAACCACCAGCACCGGTAAATCCCCTAAATGTCCCATCCCCTCGGGGCCTTCGTGTTTACCGGTTTTATCGGGGTCGAGGTGACCACCAGCCGCCTCGGCAGCAGAGGGTTTTCCGTCTTTCAACGCAGGCTCACACGATCCTTTTGCATGAACATGAAAGCCATGTTCACCGGGCGGGAGTCCTTTTAGATCGGGCGTAAATTTCAGCCCCTTATCGGTTTCGCTGATGTTCACCGTGCCGACGGACTGCCCCGTCCCCTCGGCAGTGACGAGGTTCATCTTCACTTCGGTACTGGCCGCCTGCGCACCGGCGCAGACGAACAGTGTCAACACTGCCAGACTAAAACGCTTCATATGACCTCCGTTTTTGGCTTTTGCCCTGTAAGTTTAAACCAGGGAAAAAGATTTGGCGGAAAGTCACCTTAGCGCTTATCAGGGAACATCGTAACCCAGGGCCGCTTTGCGGATGCGGAACCACTGCTGGCGGGTCATCTCAAGGCTTGCCGCTCCAAGCGCCGAACGGACGCGTTCAATTTTTCCGGAACCGATAATCGGCAGCGGCTGCGACGGCAGACGCATCACCCAGGCATATACCACCTGTTCAATACTCTGGGCATTCAACTCTTGCGCAACTTTCGCCAGTTCATCACGCAGTGGCTGGAACGCCTCGTCGTTGAACAGACGTCCACCGCCAAGGCAGGACCAGGCCATCGGGCGAATGCGCAATTGCTGGAGTTGATCGAGCGTACCGTCCAGTAATAGCGGCTGGTGAACCGGAGAAATCTCAACCTGGTTGGTCGCCAGGGTAAACGGCAGGCGCGACTGGAGCAGCGAGAACTGCGCCGGGGTGAAGTTCGACACGCCAAAATGGCTCACTTTGCCGCTCTGGTGCAGATGCAAAAACGCCTCAGCCACTTCATCGGCATCCATCAGCGGATCCGGGCGATGAATGAGCAGCAGGTCCAGACGTTCGGTCGCCAGATTCACCAATGACTGTTCGGCGCTGGCGATAATGTGATCGCGGCTGGTGATATAGTGGCCCAGCACATTCTCAGCACGGGCAGTGGTGGCGATGCCGCATTTAGAGACAATCTCCATGCGTTGACGCAGATGGGGAGCCAGCTTGAGCGCCTCGCCAAAAGCCGCTTCGCACTGATAACCACCGTAGATGTCCGCATGGTCGACGGTGGTGACACCGAGATCCAGGTGCTCCTCAATAAAACTCACCAACTGACGGGCAGACATATTCCAGTCCATCAGTCGCCAGTAACCCATCACAAAACGCGAGAACTCCGGTCCCTGCGGCGCAAGGGTAATTCTCTGAACCATAACCACTTCCTCAGCAATAATTTGCCGTGAGTATACGCAATTATGGCGTCAAAACAGTGAAGGTTGCTCAGGTTCTTCAGGCGGGAGGGCTTTATTCGCCCGTAATTTGCGCAGAAAACGCTGACGACACAGGCGCAGGACATCCTGTTTTTGGGCGTCGCTCATGGTTTGCCAGTTGAACCGTTCTTCGCGGCTGCGCATACAGCCACGGCAAAATCCCCGCTCATCTGACTGGCATATTCCCCGGCACGGGCTCTGGACGGGGAAAAACTCCAGTTGTTCTGGCACGCATCGCCTCCTGTAGTATTCGTCTCTCTTTATTGAAGACTGCGCGCGCGGAACCTGCAAGATTGAGATCGCATCTATTGCTACTTGCAATAGACCAATCGGTCTAGTAGATTGTGCCCATGAGCAGAAATACTGAACACGATACCCGCGAACACCTGCTGGAAACCGGCGAGCGCTTATGCATGCATCGCGGTTTTACGGGCATGGGGTTAAGCGAATTACTGAAAACAGCGGAAGTGCCGAAGGGCTCTTTCTACCACTATTTTCGCTCGAAAGAGGCGTTCGGGGTTGCGATGCTCGAACGTCATTATGCCGGGTATCACCAGCGTCTGATGGATCATTTTGCCACAGGCGCAGGAAACTATCGCGATCGCCTGCTCGCGTATTATCAGCAGACACTGATCCAGTTTTGTGATCAGGGGATTATCAGCGGCTGCCTGACCGTCAAGCTTTCTGCCGAGGTGTGTGACCTGTCAGAAACGATGCGTGAAGCCATGGACAAAGGTGCCAGTGGCATTATCACCTTACTGGCACAGGCGCTGGAAAGCGGCCGCCGTGATCAGTGTCTGACCTTTACTGGTGATGCGCTGACCCAGGCGCAGGTGCTCTATTCCCTGTGGCTGGGTGCCAATCTGCAGGCTAAGATTTCACGCAGTGCCGTGCCGCTGGAAAGTGCGCTGGCCCATGCGAAAACGATTATTGCAGCGCCTCTTTAACAGGCGTTTTTATTTACCACTTTACTAGTCGACCGGTCTATTCAGGAGAATTTATGTCCAGCAATTTGTTTACGCCGCTGAAAATTGGCGCGATTACCATCCCAAACCGTGTGCTGATGGCTCCGCTGACACGTCTGCGCAGCATTGAGCCTGGCGATATCCCGACTCCGCTGATGGGCGAATACTACCGCCAGCGCGCCAGCTCTGGCCTAATCATCAGTGAAGCGACCCAAATCTCTGCACAGGCGAAAGGCTATGCAGGCGCGCCGGGCCTTCACAGCCCGGAACAAATTGCCGCATGGAAAAAAATCACCGCTGGCGTACACGCTGAAAACGGTCATATGGCGGTTCAGCTCTGGCACACCGGACGCATTTCTCACACCAGCCTGCAGCCTGGCGGCCAGGCACCTGTTGCCCCTTCGGCGATCAGTTCCGGTACCCGTACCTCCCTGCGTGACGCTAACGGCAACGCAACCCGCGAAGACACGTCGATGCCGCGAGCGCTGGAAACCAGCGAAATTCCGGGCATCGTCAATGATTTCCGTCAGGCCGTCATCAACGCACGTGAAGCCGGTTTTGATTTAGTCGAACTGCACTCTGCCCACGGCTATCTGTTGCACCAGTTCCTGTCACCGTCTGCCAACCAGCGTACCGACCAGTATGGCGGCAGCATCGAAAACCGCGCCCGCCTGGTGCTGGAAGTTGTTGATGCCGTAAGCGCTGCCTGGAGTGCGGATCGCATCGGTATTCGCGTCTCCCCTATCGGTTCCTTCCAGAACACCGATAACGGCCCGAATGAAGAAGAAGACGCACTGTACTTTATTGAAGAACTGGGTAAACGCGGGATTGCCTATCTGCACATGTCCGAGCCGGACTGGGCAGGCGGTCAGCCGTACACCGAGGAGTTCCGTCGCAAAGTGCGTGAGCGTTTCCACGGCCCCATCATCGGTGCTGGCGCCTACACGGTAGAAAAAGCAGAAGATCTGATTGCGAAAGGCTTGATTGACGCCGTGGCCTTTGGTCGTGCTTACATCGCTAACCCGGATCTGGTTGAACGCCTGCAGCGCAAAGCAGAACTGAACCCGCAACGCCCGGAAAGCTTCTATGGCGGTGGCGCGGAAGGTTATACCGACTACCCTTCTTTATAATCACTTCGTTGATAGCGGCAGGGATCCGCCGCTATACTAAAACTCTGTTTCGAATGACAATTCATTGACGCTTAAGAGGACATTATGCGCTTACTTCACACCATGCTGCGCGTTGGCGACCTGCAACGCTCCATTGATTTCTACACCAAAGTGCTGGGCATGCAGTTGCTGCGTACCAGTGAAAACCCGGAATACAAATACTCACTGGCCTTTGTGGGTTATGGTCCGGAAACAGAAACGGCAGTTATCGAACTGACCTATAACTGGGGCGTAGATAAATATGACCTGGGCAGCGCTTACGGTCATATCGCGCTGGAAGTGGATAATGCGGCAGAAGCCTGTGAGCGTATTCGTCAAAATGGCGGCAACGTAACGCGTGAAGCCGGTCCGGTAAAAGGCGGCACAACCGTTATCGCTTTTATTGAAGATCCGGACGGCTATAAAGTCGAACTGATTGAAGCCAAAGACGCGGGACGCGGTTTGGGCAATTAATGCTTTACGGGCGCCTGTGGCGCCCGCTGTTTTACATCCCTTCGCAAAATTTGCCATAATGCGCTGCCATTTTCCCTTAGCAAGAGACTCCAATGTCCGATAACGCCCAACTTACCGGTCTGTGCGACCGTTTTCGCGGTTTTTACCCTGTCGTGATTGATGTTGAAACCGCCGGGTTTAACGCCAAAACCGATGCACTGCTGGAGGTCGCTGCCATCACACTGAAAATGGACGACCAGGGTTGGTTAATGCCTGACAGTACCCTGCATTTTCATGTTGAACCGTTTGAGGGAGCGAACCTGCAGCCGGAAGCACTGGCATTTAACGGTATCGACCCGAATAACCCGCTGCGGGGTGCCGTGAGCGAGCACGACGCGCTCCACGCTATTTTCAAGATGGTGCGCAAAGGTATTAAAGATCAGAACTGTAATCGCGCCATTATGGTGGCTCACAACGCCACCTTCGACCACAGCTTTATGATGGCTGCCGCTGAGCGCGCATCCCTTAAGCGTAATCCGTTCCATCCGTTCGTCACTTTCGACACCGCCTCGTTGAGCGGGCTGGCGCTGGGGCAAACGGTGCTCTCAAAAGCCTGCGCCACCGCCGGCATTAATTTCGACGCAACCCAGGCACACTCCGCGCTGTACGACACTGAGCAGACTGCGCTGTTGTTTTGCGAGATAGTTAACCGCTGGAAACGGCTGGGCGGCTGGCCGCTACCCATCGCAGATAGCGAGGCATAAAAAAAGCGACCCGAAGGTCGCTTTTTTATTGCGATGATTATTCCGCGTCCGGCTCTTCGGATTTGTACTTCGCCGCCGTCTCTTTGATCAGTTGCTGCAATTCGCCGCGCTGGTACATTTCGATTACGATGTCGCACCCGCCAACCAGCTCGCCATCAACCCACAGTTGCGGGAAGGTCGGCCAGTTTGCATATTTCGGCAGCTCGGCGCGAATGTCCGGGTTTTGCAGAATATCAACGTAAGCAAAACGTTCGCCACAGGCGGAGAGCGCTTGCACTGCCTGTGCGGAAAAGCCGCAGCTTGGCAGCTTCGGAGAGCCTTTCATATACAGGAGAATCGGGTTTTCAGCGATCTGACGCTGGATTTTTTCAAGGGTAGAGCTCATTGTCTTGCTTCCTTCAACTTCTTTTCGGCAGATAGTCGTCATTGTAACGGTTAAGGTGCGTAACCGAAAATAACATTTTGTTCACCACTCATTATTTTATCGTCTGTCGCGGTAAGTTGCTTTTAAAATATCACTTATCTTACGTTTCACCGCACGCCAATAGTTCAACATTTGAGCTTCTTCCAGAGCCAATTGGTGATTTTTTTTGCGCTTGCTAACGAAACACAGTTTTAGATGCAAAAACCCTATTAACTTTTGTGCTTTTTTTAGATTAGAATCGACGCGGTTCTAAATCATACGCAAGCATTATTGAATGCCTGCACTTATCAGGGGATTGCTCAGTGGCGCGAATTCATACAGCTTCGATCACGCTCTGTGCTTTGTTGTTCACCACGTTGACTTTCACGCCATTAGCGAATGCTTCCGAGCAGACGCGAGGTTCGGCCGTGCATAAGACAACGCATCTGGCGAAAGCATCCGAGAGTAAGAAAAAAACCACCACAGAAAAAACATCAAAGAAAAGCAGTCGCACCGAAACAAAAACAACGGCTAAAGCCGGAAATAAAAAAGTGGCAGTGACGAAAAAATCGTCAACCAGCAACAAAAATACCACCAGTAAGAATTCCTCCCGTCACAGTAAAACCAGCACGAAACCCATCGCCGCTACCGCTATGACGGAAAAATGCACAAAGCGTAAAGGCCATAAACCGCACTGTGTAAAAGTGAAAAACAGCAAACTTGTTGCGCTTTCCGATGCGCACAAAGTCCGCATCCAAAAAGTACAGAAAACTGCCATGTCCAAGCTGATGAATCAGATTGGCAAACCTTACCATTGGGGCGGCACCTCCCCGATGACCGGCTTTGATTGCAGTGGTCTGGTCTATTACGCCTATAAAGATCTGGTGAAATTCCGCATTCCCCGCACCGCGAACGAAATGTATCACCTGCGTGATGCCTCTCCGGTCAACGTTGCGGAACTGGAAAGCGGCGATCTGGTGTTCTTCCGTACACAGGGTCGTGGTACCGCGGATCACGTGGGTGTGTATGTCGGCAACGGCAAATTCATTCAGTCACCACGCAGCGGCCAGGATATTCAGATTACCTCATTAAGCGAAGATTACTGGCAGCGTCATTATGTGGGTGCCCGCAGAGTGGTTACGCCAAAAACCATCCGCTAATCTCCTGCCTGCCGCTAATGCGGCAGGTAACTCTCTCTTTTTTCTCCCCTTTCGATTTGCTACCCTATCCTTACACTCAATAAGGTTATTGAGTGCATTACAACAATAAGGAGTGAAGCAATGTCGTTCGAATTACCTGCATTACCGTATGCAAAAGACGCCCTGGCTCCGCACATTTCTGCGGAAACACTGGAGTACCATCACGGCAAACATCATCAGGCTTATGTCACCAACCTGAACAACCTGATTAAAGGCAGCCCGCTGGAAGGTAAAACGCTGGAAGAGATTATTCGTAGCTCTGAGGGCGGCGTGTTTAACAATGCAGCCCAGGTCTGGAACCACACCTTCTACTGGCATTGTCTGGCACCGAACGCAGGCGGTGAACCAACCGGTGCAGTGGCGGCTGCGATCACCGAGGCTTTTGGCAGCTTTGCTGAGTTTAAAGCGAAATTCACGGATGCCGCAGTAAAGAACTTTGGTTCAGGCTGGACGTGGCTTGTGAAAAACGCCGATGGCAAACTGGCCATTGTTTCGACATCAAATGCCGGAACACCGCTGACCACCGACGCCACGCCGCTGCTGACTGTGGATGTGTGGGAACACGCTTACTACATTGACTATCGTAACGCCCGTCCAAACTATCTGGAGCATTTCTGGGCGCTGGTCAACTGGGAGTTTGTCGCGAAGAACCTCGCCGCGTAATCATCAGGAGGGGAAACCCTCCTGTTTTTTTACTCCGCTGCTGTGCAGGTGCGTTCTGCGCTGGCTCTGCCGGAAAACAGCACCAACAGTAACGCCATCCCTGCAATAATCGCCCCGGTAACCGGCACAACGGTATACCCCAGGCCACCCGAAATCACCGCGCCCCCTGCCGCTGCCCCCAGCGCATTGCCCAGGTTAAACGCGCCAATATTGACAGACGACGACAATCCGGGTGCTTCATGTGCCACACGCATAACACGCATCTGCAACGGAGGCACTACCGCAAAGGTTGCCGCGCCCCAGATAACCATGCTGATTGCCGCACCGATCTCACTGCGCGCCAGCCAGGGGATCGCAACCATAATCACGATCAATAACAGCAAGAAGCCTTTCAGGGTCGCCGTGACCGAGCGGTCAGCCAGCTTGCCACCAAGGTAGTTGCCGATGGAGAATCCAACGCCCACCAGCACCAGCATCGCGGTGATAAAGGCCGGAGTGGCATCGGTAATACGGTGCAGGACCGGTGAAATGTAGGTGTAAAGCGTGAACATCGCCCCTGCCCCCAGTACCGTCGTCAGTAACGCGGAAACCACCTGAGGTCGCATCAAGACCGCTAACTCTTTGCGCACATCAGGACGTTCGCCGGCACTGCCTTTCGGCAAGGAAAAATAGAGACTGACCATGGCGATAACCCCCAGCCCCGCCGTAGCAAGGAACGACATGCGCCAGCCAATCGCCCCGCCCAGCCAGGTTGCTGCGGGCACACCGCCAATATTGGCGATAGTCAGCCCCATAAACATGGTCGCCACTGCGCTTGCCTGTTTTTCTTTTGCCACCACGCTTGCAGCCACCACAGAACCCAACCCAAAGAAAGCGCCATGGTTAAGGCTTGTAATAATGCGGGAGAGCATCAGTGTTGTGTAATCAGGTGAAAGTGCTGACAGCACATTGCCGAGGGTAAAAATCGCCATCAGGAATACCAGCGCATTACGTCGTGCCCGGTGTGAAAGCAGCAATGTCATTAACGGTGCTCCAACCATCACGCCAATGGCATAAGCGCTAATAAGCATACCCGCTGCCGGGATCGAGACATCCACGCCCTGGGCGATAACGGGCAGTAACCCCATGGGGGAAAATTCGGTCGTACCGATGCCGAAAGCGCCAATCGCCAGGGCAAGCAGTGGGAAATTAATCTTCATAAATAGACTCCGGAATTGCCGTGTCGACGCGCGACACCGTCACAGAAGTCAAAAGTATGACATTAATCACAAAAAACAGAAGTTAGCGAAATGGGAAAAGACTATTGCTAATTTGATGACAATCGGGGAGTGAAACGAGGGAGAGTGGCCTCTCCCACGGGATAGATCAATGCAGTGCGGCAGTCAGCCCGCCAGCAACAATCAGGGCGAGTACAATCACGGTAGTCACTAAAGAAAACTTCAGGTCGGTGCTCATCAATTTTTCTCCTTATTAATTCCCACACAGAAAGTGATGTAACGCATTTTTGCACAAATAAACGTAAAAATCTTGCAGGATTTAGGGTGATACACGTTTTAGCACTTCCCCTTTTGGTCAAGATCAGACAAAATTCGACGCTAAATTTATTAGCGTACCGGCCATTGACTCCCCTCCTGACGTCCAGTGTCTTTTTCCCGGCGTATTGCAATCCCTTCTTTGGGTACAGGGTGATGGAAGGCAAACGTTTACCTTATGTATTATCAGGAGTTTACGATATGGTCTGGAGTAAGATCTGATGGCAACGATTAAAGACGTAGCGAAGCGAGCAAACGTTTCCACCACAACCGTATCACACGTAATTAACAAGACGCGTTTCGTTGCAGAAGAGACGCGTAACGCCGTCTGGGCGGCGATTAAAGAATTACATTACTCCCCCAGCGCGGTTGCCCGCAGCCTGAAAGTCAATCACACAAAATCTATTGGCCTGCTGGCGACCAGTAGCGAGGCGGCTTATTTCGCTGAGATCATCGAGGCGGTTGAGAAAAATTGTTTCCAGAAAGGCTATACCCTTATTCTCGGTAACGCCTGGAATAACCTGGAAAAACAGCGCGCCTATCTGTCCATGATGGCGCAAAAACGTGTGGATGGCCTGCTGGTCATGTGTTCTGAATATCCGGAATCGTTACTCAGTATGCTGGAAGAGTATCGCCACATTCCCATGGTGGTCATGGACTGGGGCGAAGCAAAGGCCGATTTTACCGATACGGTGATCGATAATGCCTTTGCCGGCGGCTATATGGCTGGCCGTTACCTGATTGAACGCGGCCATCGCGAAATTGGCGTTATCCCAGGCCCCCTTGAGCGCAACACGGGCGCAGGCCGTCTGAGCGGGTTTATGAAAGCGATGGAAGAGGCCCATATCACCGTGCCAGAAAACTGGATCGTGCAGGGTGACTTTGAGCCGGAGTCTGGCTATCGCGCCATGCAACAGATCCTGACCCAGTCCTCTCGCCCGACCGCGGTGTTCTGCGGCGGCGATATTATGGCAATGGGCGCGTTGTGTGCGGCAGACGAAATGGGCCTGCGCGTGCCGCAGGATATTTCGGTGATCGGTTATGATAACGTGCGCAATTCGCGTTTCTTTACCCCTTCACTAACGACCATTCACCAGCCGAAAGACTCGCTGGGGGAAACCGCGTTTAACATGCTGCTTGACCGCATCGTGAACAAACGTGAAGAATCACAGTCGATTGAAGTGCATCCGCGC
Source organism: Citrobacter sp. UYEF32 (assembly GCF_040546205.1). NCBI lineage: Bacteria > Pseudomonadati > Pseudomonadota > Gammaproteobacteria > Enterobacterales > Enterobacteriaceae > Citrobacter > Citrobacter sp. UYEF32. Next base: position 122,720 of record NZ_JBEPNI010000001.1, read on the forward strand.
CTGATTGAACGCCGCTCGGTTGCCGATGGTCCGTTCCGCGACTATCGCCGTTAATCCTGCCGGGAGCAGTTCACTCCTGCTCCCGCAGCCATTCCCTGTTCAGCGTTTCGCTGTCGCCCAGATAACTCAGTAACCAACTCAGCGCCGGTGAGGCGTCATTCTGCTGCCAGGTCAGACAACATGCGGCGTCCGGGAAGGGGTTTTCCAGTGCCAGCGCAACCCACTCACCGCGATCGATCCACGGGCGGGCGAAATGTGCAGGCACCATCCCAATACACAACCCGGCAGACAAACAGGCCGCAGATGACTCCCAGTCCGGGGCGACAACCCGTTTCTGATTATCCAAAAGCCAGGTGATGCGTTTAGGCAGCGAGCGGGAGGTATCTTCGCGTACCAGTGAGGGCCAGTTGCGCAACGTATCATCACTGAGCGGTGATGCCATCGTTGCCAGAGGATGATGGCGGGCGACCACGCATTTCCAGCTCAGCATGCCCATATCGCGAAAGGTATATCGGCCCCCGACCGGAATCGCCTGGGTCGCGCCGATAGCCAGTTCGACACGCCCGTCGGCCAGCGCATCCCACACACCGTTAAACACCTCCTGGGAGACCAGCAGTTCGACATCGCTAAAATGGCGATAAAAATCGACAATCATCTGGCGCGTACGTTCCGGTTTGACGATGTTATCGACCGCGATAGATAGCTGCCCCCGCCAGCCGTTGGCGATTTGCTGGCATTGTTGACGGGTGATCTGCATTTTTTTGATAACAGAACGCCCCTCTTTCAAAAACCACACGCCAGCCGGCGTCAACTCCACATCCCGGTGACGACGTTCAAACAACGGCACCGCCAGCCACTCTTCAAGCTGACGCACGGTATAGCTGACCGCAGAAGGCACGCGGTGTAACTCCTGCGCCGCACCGCTAAAGCTGCCGTTTCGCGCCACGGCATCAACCACTTCGAGAGAATATTCTGACCACATAATCTGCCTGCAAAAATTTTGAAATCAATGCGCAAATATTAGCGTTTCACAAGCCGACTTGCACTCCTTAGACTCTGGAGCCCTGTTAACCTGCCATAAAAAAGAGATCTGCCATGCAACCTGGAAAAGGATTTTTAGTCTGGCTCGCGGGCTTAAGCGTACTGGGCTTTCTGGCCACCGATATGTACCTGCCGGCGTTCGCCGATATTCAGCAAGATTTAAATACGTCTGCCGCAGCGGTCAGCGCGACGCTGAGCCTGTTCCTTGCGGGCTTTGCCGTTGCCCAACTGGTCTGGGGACCGCTGTCGGATCGCTATGGCCGTAAACCCATTTTGCTAAGCGGCCTGGCCATTTTCGCCGTCGGCTGCCTTGGTATGCTGTGGGTTCAGGATGCTGTCTGGTTGCTGGTGTTGCGTTTTGTCCAGGCGGTAGGTGTCTGTGCTGCTGCCGTGACCTGGCAGGCGCTGGTAACAGATCACTATCCGGCGCAGCGTACAAACCGCATTTTTGCCACCATCATGCCGCTGGTGGGGTTATCGCCTGCCCTTGCGCCGCTGCTTGGTAGCTGGATTCTGGCGCACTTCTCCTGGCAGGCGATCTTCGCCACATTATTTGTTATCACCGTCATATTGATGCTTCCGGCACTGCGTCTGCGTCCTGGCGCGCAGAAACCGGCAAAAACCGCACAGGCGCTGACCTTCGCCGCGCTGTTGCGCGATAAAGCCTATCGCGGCAACGTGCTGATTTATGCCGCCTGCTCAGCCAGCTTTTTTGCCTGGCTTACCGGTTCACCGTTTATTCTTCATGAAATGGGCTACGGCCCGGCGGTTATCGGCCTGAGTTATGTGCCGCAAACCATCGCCTTTCTGGTCGGTGGCTACGGCTGTCGCGCCGCCTTGCAGAAATGGTCTGGTGCCCGTTTATTACCGTGGTTGCTGCTGGCCTTCGCATTGAGCGTTGCGGCAACCTGGGGCGTGGGGTTAATGCCTGGCGCCTCACTGACCGCCCTGCTGATCCCCTTCTGTCTGATGGCGATGGCAAATGGCGCAATCTATCCGATTGTCGTGGCTCAGGCGTTGCGCCCCTTCCCGCAGGCTACCGGACGGGCGGCCGCCTTGCAGAATACACTGCAGTTAGGGCTGTGTTTTGTCGCAAGTCTGGTGGTATCGGCTCTGATTACCCATCCGCTGCTCGCCACCACCAGCGTGATGCTGTCAACGGTCGTTTTGGTCGCTTTTGGCTACCGTATGCAGCGCCAGGAAAGTGAGAGTTATCAAGCGGATGAAGCCAGTGAGTCATCCTCGCACGCGTAATTTCATGAGCGACTATGTTACAGTTTAGTGATTAGCTTGCTAACAGTTTTCTGTTGTATCAACGGATTTTGAGGCCTATACTCTTTTCCGGCTAGTTACAAATACGATAAATATTAAGTATTAACGGGAGCCGGAGCGCTCCCGTTTGTCCATGGAAGGCCTTTCTGGCAAGGGTCATCTCCCTTCCTCTGTTCTACGTCGGATATCAGCCTCACGGCGCAAACCGTGAGATTTCTCACATACCTCAAAAAGCGTCTACGCTCTTTTAAGGTTCTGATCACTTGCTGGTGGTGGAGAAGTTATGAGTTCATCGTGTATAGAAGAGGTTAGCGTACGGGATGATAACTGGTTCCGTATCGCAAACGAGTTGCTGAGCCGCGCCGGTATCCAGGTTAATGGACCGTCGGCATCTGATATTCAGGTTAAAAACCCTGATTTTTTTAAACGTGTTTTGCAGGAGGGGTCGCTCGGACTGGGGGAAAGTTATATGGACGGCTGGTGGGAATGTGACCGGCTGGATGTGTTTTTTACGAAAGTCTTGCGTGCCGGGTTGGAAAAACAGCTTCCGCACCATTTGAAAGATACCCTTCGTATCGCCGGGGCAAGATTATTTAATCTGCAATCCAAAAAACGCGCATGGATCGTCGGGAAAGAGCATTACGATCTGGGTAACGATCTTTTTACCCGCATGCTGGACCCGCAGATGCAATACTCTTGCGCCTACTGGAAAGATGCTGAGCGCCTTGAAGACGCGCAGATCGCCAAATTACGCCTGATTTGCGAAAAACTTCAGCTCAAGCCAGGGATGCGCGTGCTGGACATTGGCTGCGGTTGGGGCGGTCTGGCGCAATTTATGGCGCAAAACTACGCGGTCAGCGTCGTGGGTGTTACTATTTCTGCCGAGCAACAAAAACACGCGCAACAGCGTTGTCTGGGGCTGGATGTCGATATTCGCCTGCAGGATTATCGCGACCTGAACGATCAGTTCGACCGCATCGTCTCTGTCGGTATGTTCGAACATGTCGGTCCTAAAAATTACGACACCTACTTTACCGTCGTTGATCGTAACCTCAAACCGGATGGTCTTTTCCTGCTACATACCATCGGTTCACGGCGAACCGATCATAATGTGGATCCCTGGATTGACCGTTATATCTTCCCCAATGGCTGCCTTCCGTCAGTGCGGCAGATAGCGAATGCCAGTGAGTCCCATTTCGTGATGGAAGACTGGCATAATTTCGGCGCAGATTACGATAAAACATTAATGGCCTGGTATGAACGATTCCTCGCCAGTTGGCCAGAAATCGCCGATAACTATTCCGAACGGTTTAAACGCATGTTCAGTTACTACCTGAACGCCTGCGCAGGCGCTTTCCGTGCGCGGGATATTCAACTCTGGCAGGTGGTATTCAGCCGGGGTATTGAACACGGACTTCGCGTAGCACGCTAACAGCCCACCCCGCTTTTGCGGGGTTTTTTCTTTCTGTCAGACAGTGCAGCTTGTCAACCAACGCCTCTTTTCTGCTGGCATAAAAAAGGAGAATACTTTTCATATTCTCCCTTATTAGTTCACTCTTTTTCGCGGGATTATTCGTCGTTACTGACAACAGCAGCCGCTGCCTCTTTGGCCGCCAGAACGCGTTCAACCGTGTCGACAACCGCCTGCGTTTGCGGATCAATTTCGATGTTCACGCGATGACCCAATTTTTTACTGCCAAGCGTGGTGCGCTGCAACGTTTCCGGGATCAAATGCACGCAAAAACGGGTTGGCGTCACTTCGCCCACCGTCAGGCTGATGCCATCAATCCCGATAAAGCCTTTATAAAGGATATATTTCATCAGCGCCGGATCCTGTACCTTGAACCAGATCTGACGGTTATTTTCGGAGGTCAGGATTTTAACGATTTCCGCAGTAGTCATAATATGGCCCGACATTAAATGCCCGCCAATTTCATCGCTGAATTTTGCCGCGCGCTCAACGTTTACCGCATCGCCGACCGCCAACTCACCCAGATTAGTGATGCGCAGCGTCTCTTTCATCAAATCAAAACTGATATGGCTGCCATTAATCTCCGTGACCGTCAGGCAGCAACCGTTGTTTGCCACCGACGCCCCGGTTTCAAGCCCTTCCAGCATATGATCCGGTAGCTCGACGACGTGAGTTCGGAAATTGGGCTTATCATCGATGGACACCAGTTTTGCCGTGCCCTGTACAATACCAGTAAACATGCCTACCACTCCTGTATGTCATTTACGGCACCGCCGTTTTCTAAAACGCACAATAACAGGAGGAAAATCATGTTGCCAGCCTCGCGGGGCGGATGATGGCAAGGGAGGTATAAAACCACACGATAATCTCAATTCACCTTCTTACACAGCCAGATAGAGTGATAACCGCACTCCGGATCCTCAAACTGTACATCAACAAAGGTGAACCCGTGCTGTGTCAGGATCTTCCGGTACTCCTCAGGCGCAAGACTCGCGTGATACAGCGGCTCGCCGGCGAATGTCCCCATCGCTGTGCCATTCGACGTACCGCTGGTAAACATTAATGCGCTGCCCGGGTGGCTAAGTGCTGCAAAAAGGGGAAACATGGCGCGTTGATCGTTCTGTGTCAGATGAAAAAAGCTGTCCCAGGCTATCAGACCATCAAAGGTCTCATCCATCGCCAGATGGCGCATATCATGATGGATCCAGCGTTGCGTCGGGAAATCCGCCTGCGCCTGCGCAATCATCGCCGCTGAACCGTCCACGCCCGTGAGCGTAAAGCCGCTGCCAATAAAATACTCAGCAATGGGTTTTCCGTTTCCGCAGCCGATATCCAGAATATGCCCGCCCGGCCGGAGTAGCTGTAAAAATTTGTCGAGCCATTTTTTTTCAAATAGCTGACGAGAGCGCTGCCTGGCGAACTCCTCAGCATGCTTTTCGTAGAGCGAAAGTATTTGCTTCGCCGCGTCAGATTCCATGATGTTCAGCCTCTCTTTTTTAATGTCAGACACTAAGGTAAGGGAACTGACGTACAATGCTCACCTGCCAAAAACAGTGGGACTGATAACGTTCACTTATCGTTAACGTGGCAAAAATGTGCAACAAGCTGTAAGATTTGCCTGTAACTCTGATAATAGAATAAAGAAACAACCGCTTCGCGTTAACATCCCGGCACTGACGGGAGACGACGATACTTTTTCGGGCACGCGTTACCGTACCCCGACGCTTTTTTCGTGCTGGTTTTCCCCGGCGCCTTTCCTTTATTCACAACCGACCCGATGGGCATGATCGCCTGACTGGTTTACTCAAACTGAAAAGCAAGATGAACAAGGATTTGATCGCAATGCTTAATGCTATGCTGGATTTCTGACCATCCCCGCAGTGTCCCGGACCAGAAGACACATCTATATTTTTAATGAATTAAACATTCATCGCATATAACAACTATACCAAGGTGTTTTCAGTGCAGAAGTACTTTACAGAAGCGCGCCAGTTGCTCGCCCTGGCTATCCCGGTGATCCTCGCGCAGGTCGCCCAAACCGCAATGGGGTTCGTTGATACGGTTATGGCTGGCGGTTACAGCGCCACCGATATGGCTGCTGTCGCCATTGGCACCTCTATCTGGCTGCCCGCTATCCTTTTTGGTCATGGACTGTTGTTGGCACTGACCCCGACGGTGGCGCAACTTAACGGCTCCGGGCGTCGCGAGCGTATTGCGCATCAGGTACGTCAGGGCTTCTGGCTGGCCGCGACGGTATCGATTCTGATAATGATCGTGCTGTGGAATGCCGGTTATATTATTCACGCCATGCATGACATCGATCCGCAACTGGCGGATAAAGCCGTGGGCTATTTACGCGCCCTGCTGTGGGGAGCGCCGGGCTACCTGTTCTTTCAGGTTGCACGTAATCAGTGCGAGGGGCTGGCGAAAACCAAACCCGGCATGGTGATGGGTTTCCTCGGCCTGCTGGTGAACATTCCCATTAACTACATCTTTATTTATGGTCATTTCGGCATGCCGGAGCTGGGCGGTGTGGGTTGCGGCGTGGCAACGGCATCGGTCTACTGGGTGATGTTTGTCGCCATGCTCTCGTACGTTAAACGGGCGGGGTCCATGCGTGACATTCGCAATGAAACGCATTCTGGCAAACCGGATCTGGGCGTTCTGAAACGTCTGGTACAGCTTGGTCTGCCTATCGCGCTGGCGCTCTTTTTTGAAGTGACCCTGTTTGCCGTTGTGGCCCTGCTGGTATCGCCGCTGGGCATTGTGGATGTCGCAGGTCATCAGATCGCCCTGAATTTTAGTTCGCTGATGTTCGTGTTGCCGATGTCGCTTGCCGCCGCCGTTACAATCCGTGTCGGCTTCCGCCTGGGGCAAGGGTCTACGCTTGACGCGCAAACAGCCGCACATACCGGTCTTGGCGTGGGAGTGTGCATGGCGGTACTGACCGCTATCTTTACCGTTGCGCTGCGTGAACATATTGCGCTGCTTTATAACGACAATCCTGAGGTCGTCACGCTGGCCTCGCAATTAATGCTGCTGGCCGGTTTGTACCAGATTTCCGATTCGATTCAGGTTATCGGCAGCGGGATTCTGCGTGGTTATAAAGATACACGTTCTATCTTCTTTATTACCTTTACCGCCTACTGGGTACTGGGTTTACCGGCAGGTTATATACTGGCGTTAACCGACCTGGTGGTTGATCGGATGGGCCCGGCTGGATTCTGGATGGGCTTTATCATTGGGCTGACGTCGGCAGCTATTCTGATGATGCTCAGAATGCGTTTCCTCCAGCGCCAGCCGTCGTCCATCATTTTACAGCGCGCCGCGCGTTAATATCGGCGTAGCCGTCATCGGGCGGTTACGTTTCCTTGCCAGGCGACCGGCTTTCAATGCGCGAAGATATGCAAAACATCCTGGTGAAACGAGAGAAATTCAGCAAAAGGAGTGCCTGATGGCTGGCATTGTTGCGTTAGTTTACTTTGTTGTAGGTTTCGTGGCTTTCACGCGAAAAATCAAGCTCTTTACCATTGCCTCCACTCTGCTTCTGTTTGTCGCCCTGAAGATGATTGCCGTCAGCCAGCCACTCACACTCGTCTTCATCGCGCTACTGGTCAGCGCATTTGTGGTGTTGCTCGTCATGAAAAGCGAACGTGACAATAAAAGCGTCTTTTATTTCTCGCTTCCCTGCTGGCTGCTGATTGGCGCGGTGCTGATTCATCTGTTTTATCTCACCTGATTTTTTGTCACACAATTGTCTTGCGACAGCCCCCGGCCGTCGCATGCTTTTGTGCAGCATGCGGATCATTCTCAGGCTATATATCTCCCGCAGATTCCTGAATGCGTTAACCCTCCCCTTGAAGTCAGTTGAGTATACGAAGGCACCGTTATGTCGACCCTTTTCTTGTTACGATTGAACTTGCATCAGAGCACCTTTCCCGGCTTGCGGCCGCGTGCTTTGAAATACACTATGCCCCCACAGCGTCGGATCGCGTGAAGGTTGTAGAACACGACGGCGAGCGCATCCGCACCGTCCTCACCAACGGTTCGACCGGCCTCAATGCCTCACAGCACTCCCGAAACTCGACATCATCTGCGCGCTGGGTGCCGGGTATGAAAATATCGATGTATCGGCTGCAAAAGCGCGAAATATCACCATCACCCATGGACCGGGGACCAATGATACCTCCGTCGCCGATCATGCGATGGCACTGCTGATGGCAATCGCGCGGGGTATTCAAGTTAGTGTTAGATAACCTGCAGGACTATTTTACAGGTCAACCGGTGCTTACCCCTGTCCGTTAAGCGAAGGTTATGGCGCATTGCGGTTTTTTGCGCCATAAAATGCAGGCCAGAGGGAAGACGCAAAATCACGTACTGTGCGGATAATCGTCAAAGCAATGCTTCGGAAATGCATTCTGCTCAATCATTATCCTTTAACATCAGTGAAATATGCCGTTCATGTATAAAAGTTCCGCAGTCGGGCGCATTCCGGTAGAAAATAGCGATTTTCTTCTTGCCACATTACAAGGCTGCCGCTAATATTCGTCCCCGTTGTCAGGCACAACAATGCGTTCATAGCTCAGTTGGTTAGAGCACCACCTTGACATGGTGGGGGTCGTTGGTTCGAGTCCAATTGAACGCACCATCTCTTTAGTGCGTCCGTAGCTCAGTTGGTTAGAGCACCACCTTGACATGGTGGGGGTCGGTGGTTCGAGTCCACTCGGACGCACCATTCAAGCGTTTCTTCTGTTTTTTCTTCTCTCTTATTTATCAGCCTTCAAAAAAGGCCCCGGCGTTGACCGAAGCCTTTAGTATGACCTTATTCCACCAGCGTCTGCATATCGATCACGAAGCGGTATTTCACATCGCTTTTCAGCAAACGTTCAAAGGCATCGTTGATCTGGTCCATGCGAATCACCTCTGAATCCGCCGTGATATTGTGCTTACCGCAGAAATCGAGCATCTCCTGCGTTTCGGCAATACCGCCGATACACGAACCGGATACAGAACGACGCCCCAGAATCATCGGTAATGTACTGACCGCCGGTTCAATATCGCCTAACAGACCAACGAACACCAGTGTGCCGTCCAGCGTCAGTGTTGGCATATACGGATTGATATCATGAGCATAAGGTACGGTGTCGATAATCAGCTCAAACTGCCCTTTCACGGCGTCCATCTGTTGCGGATCGGTCGAGAGCACCACGTGTTGCGCACCCAGTTGCCGCGCATCCGCCTCTTTACCCGGTGAGCGGGTGAACAACGTGACTTCCGCCCCCATCGCATGCGCCAGTTTCAGCGCCATATGCCCTAACCCGCCCAGACCAATGACGGCGACCTTGCTGCCAGCTTTTACGCCCCAACGACGCAGCGGCGACCAGGTGGTAATGCCCGCGCAAAGTAACGGCGCAACGGCTTGTACATCAAGGTTTTCCGGGATGCGCAACACGAAATCTTCACTACAGATAATAGAGCGCGAATAACCGCCGTAGGTCGGCATGTGGTCATGGCGGTCAATGCCGTTGTACGTCTGAATGTTGCCCTCTTCGCAATATTGTTCAAGCCCCTGCTTACAGGAGGAACACTCACGGCAGGAATCCACCATGCAACCGATCCCCACTAAATCTCCGGCCTTAAATTTACTCACGCCCGGACCTACACGGGTGACGCGGCCGACGATCTCATGCCCCGGCACCAGCGGGTACTGGCTAAACCCCCAGTCGTTGCGCGCCTGGTGTAAGTCTGAGTGGCACACGCCGCAATACAGAATATCGATAACCACATCATCCGCTCTGGGATCCCTACGCTCAAAATAGTGCGGAGCAAGGGGAGCCTTACTCGATTGTGCGGCATAGCCAAGTACTTTTATCGTCATCTTTATCACTCCGGGTTCTGACATAATTGACTAGGATTCGTCCTGAGACGGTACATACGTCCACGACGTCTGGTGTTTGAGTATCCATTGTCTGTATGTCCTGCGCTTTGCACTTTCTGTCATCCGGTAACGGTGAGACCGTAAGAACCGACACGCTCGATCATGTTCACTTTATTTCGAGCAACTTCTTGATTCTATTAATTGCGCAACAAACTCATCAGAATCATTTGAAGAAAAATCAATAAAAATGCACAATCGAGCAATAACGAGCATGGAAGACTGACGCTAATTTCGTTGATGAGGACTCAATCATGAACCACGCTGTACCCGACATCGCTTTTTTGCATGAACTTGCTGATGCGGCAGACAAACAGACATTGCCGCGTTTTCGCTCGCAGTTAAATCTGCATGTAGACACAAAACCGAAAGAGGGTTATCGCTTTGATCCTGTGACCGATGCGGACCGCGAAGCTGAACGCGCCATTCGCGCCATCATTGACGCCCGCTATCCTGACCATTCAATTATGGGCGAAGAATTCGGGATCACCGGAAGCGGGCCGTTGCAGTGGGTGCTGGATCCCGTTGACGGTACCCGGCCGTTCCTGTGTGGTATTCCGGTATGGGGAACGCTCATTGGCCTGACCGTCGAAGGCCGTGGGCATCTGGGCATGATGAGCCAACCGTTTACCGGTGAACGTTTTTGGGCAGATGGCAGGCAATCCTGGCGCAGTGGCCCACAGGGAACCGCTCCACTGAACACCCGAAAAGGACTCTCTGTGGACCAGGCGATTTTGCACATCACCTCGCCTGAACCGGTTTCCCGTTTCCCGGAGGTTAATTTTGCTGCGCTGGATGACGCCGCGCTCATGACACGTTACGGCGGGGAGTGCTATGCCATGGCGATGCTGGCTGCCGGACAGATTGATCTCTGTCTGGAATATTCCCTGCAACCCTATGATATTGTGGCGTTAATCCCCATCATTGAGCAGGCAGGCGGCGTTGTAACCACTTTAAGCGGTGGTCGTCCTGAGGCGGGCGGGCATGTTCTGGCGGCGGGTTGCCCCGAGGTTCATGCTCACGCGCTGAAACTGCTTCATAGCTAAATCGGTTAAGCTGTGGCCATCGTATGCCGAACGCCTGAGTATTTGTTTCAAATTTGTTAGCATAAATCGATAGTTGCTTTATCCGTATCCCTTACTGAACCTTTGCCTTTTTGTGGGCAAAGGTTTTAGTTTCACGTCAACAAGGCAAATTCAATTTTGTGATAACTTAACACGTTGATAACACTTCGTTGTGAAACTGCCCAGATGATTTTTGAAACAGCGTTTTCATTTTCCTTTTGCCCGATTTTCATCGTATAATGGCATTCTATTCACTCTTGAATGGTTTCAGCTCATTGAACTGTAAAACTCAACCATTACATTATGACTTTCCCGGCTGGGCTGAAACACAGGCACACATTACTCTGCACGCTTTTTTGATGTCACCTATCCTTAGGCTGTGGCATCGCAACTTTCGTAACACAGGTTTGACTCCGAAGCTTCGCACTAACCGGAGCGTGATTTCCATATCCTTCTCAACTTAAAGACTAAGACTGTCATGAAAAAGACCAAAATTGTTTGCACCATCGGTCCGAAAACCGAATCCGAAGAGATGTTAGCAAAAATGCTGGACGCAGGAATGAACGTAATGCGTCTGAACTTCTCTCACGGTGACTATGCTGAGCACGGCCAGCGCATCCAGAACTTGCGCAACGTAATGAGCAAAACCGGTAAAAAAGCGGCGATTCTGCTGGACACTAAAGGTCCGGAAATCCGCACAATCAAACTCGAAGGCGGTAATGATGTTTCGCTGAAAGCGGGCCAGACTTTCACCTTCACCACCGACAAAACGGTTATCGGCAACACGGAAACCGTTGCAGTAACCTACGAAGGTTTCACCAGCGATCTGCAGGTTGGTAACACGGTACTGGTTGACGACGGCCTGATCGGCATGGAAGTCACCGCCATCGAAGGCAACAAAGTCATCTGTAAAGTACTGAACAACGGTGACCTGGGCGAAAACAAAGGCGTTAACCTGCCAGGCGTATCCATCGCTCTGCCAGCGCTGGCTGAAAAAGATAAACAAGACCTGATCTTCGGTTGCGAACAAGGCGTTGACTTTGTTGCTGCCTCTTTCATCCGTAAGCGTTCTGATGTGGAAGAAATTCGTCAGCACCTGAAAGCGCACGGCGGCGAGAATATCCAGATCATCTCCAAAATCGAAAACCAGGAAGGTCTGAATAACTTCGACGAAATCCTCGAAGCCTCTGACGGTATCATGGTTGCGCGTGGTGACCTGGGCGTAGAAATTCCGGTTGAAGAAGTGATCTTCGCGCAGAAGATGATGATCGAGAAATGTATCCGCGCGCGTAAAGTGGTTATCACCGCGACCCAGATGCTGGACTCTATGATCAAGAACCCGCGTCCGACCCGTGCGGAAGCAGGTGACGTGGCGAACGCCATCCTCGACGGCACCGACGCAGTCATGCTGTCTGGTGAATCCGCAAAAGGTAAGTACCCGCTGGAAGCAGTGACCATCATGGCGACCATCTGCGAACGTACCGATCGCGTCATGACCAGCCGTCTGGATTTCAACAACGACAGCCGCAAACTGCGTATCACCGAAGCGGTGTGCCGTGGTGCGGTTGAAACGGCTGAAAAACTGGATGCCCCGCTGATCGTGGTTGCAACCCAGGGCGGTAAATCTGCACGTGCAGTACGTAAATACTTCCCGGATGCCACCATCCTGGCGCTGACCACTAACGAAACCACCGCTCGTCAGCTGGTACTGAGCAAAGGCGTTGTCGCGCAACTGGTTGAAGAAATCGCCTCTACGGATGATTTCTACCGCCTGGGCAAAGAGCTGGCCGTACAGAGCGGTCTGGCGCAGAAAGGCGATGTTGTGGTCATGGTTTCCGGCGCACTGGTCTCCAGCGGCACCACCAACACGGCATCTGTACACGTCCTGTAATAATACCCGGACGAATATTCGTGTTTAAAAAAGCGCCTTCGGGCGCTTTTTTTATATATCAGAAGTCACCCCGAATAAAAAAGCAAATCGGATTTCACTATTTAAACTGCTTATTATCTAAGATGAATCCGATGGAAGCTTGCTGTTTTATCACACTTTTTTTAACGTTTTATACAAAGTCGGTGTTTCTTTGAGCGAACGATCAAATTTAAGTGGATTCCCATCAAAAAAATATTCTCAACATAAAAAACTTTGTGTAATACTTGTAACGCTACATGGAGATTAACTCAATCTAGAGGGTATTTATAATGAATCGTACTAAACTGGTACTGGGCGCGGTAATCCTGGGTTCTACTCTGCTGGCTGGTTGCTCCAGCAACGCTAAAATCGATCAGCTGTCTTCTGACGTTCAGACTCTGAACGCTAAAGTTGACCAGCTGAGCAACGACGTGAACGCAATCCGTTCCGACGTTCAGGCTGCTAAAGACGACGCAGCTCGCGCTAACCAGCGTCTGGATAACCAGGCTCATTCTTACCGTAAGTAAGAGTACCTGTGATGAAATGGCGCACATTGTGCGCCATTTTTTTGTCTGCGATTTTCCCTTCCCTGTTTTTACTGCGTCACGGTCTTCCCGCTCTCTTCCGTATTCACATCTGCACTGGCATCACGATTCTGTGCCGATACAACGCTTTCCGTTGTTACCTTGCCGCTTTTGTTCGCAGGAATGGCCACGGGATAACCCGCACGTCGGTATAACGCTTTGTCTATCAGCGCCCTGTCACCACCACCCTGCTCTATGGTGCTCGCCAGGCCTGCCGGGAACGAGATAGGCAGCGTCTGTGTATTCTCCCCGACGTTCTGCGACAGAGGTCGATGTACCTCTATATAGTGGCGTCCATCGGGTTCTACGGCGTATTTGACCGGCTCGTTAAGGATGGTGACCCGCGTACCGGTATTCACCTGTGAGAACAGAGACTGAATATCCGCAGCGTTCATCCGCATGCACCCTGAACTGACACGCAGCCCTACGCTGTCAGGCGCGCTGGTACCATGGATGAGGTATTCGCCGTTGCCTATCCCCAGACGCAGCGCATAGCGCCCCAGCGGGTTATTTGGCCCGGCGGGTACCACAGCGGGCAATTCAATGCCTTGCGCCAGCGAACGCGCGCGGATGCCTGCGGTAGGCGTCCAGGTCGGGTTGGGGATCTTCTGGCTGATACGGGTGGTTGTGACCGGCGTTTCAAGCCCCTGCTGACCAATCCCCAGCGGGAAGACCTGAACGATATCTTTGCCGGGTGGATAATAATACAACCGCAATTCAGCAAGGTTAACAACGATCCCGTCCCGTGGCGTATCCGGTAGCAGCATTTGCGACGGAATGGTGACGACCGTACCCGCTCTGGGTACCGGTGCGATAGTGTTATTGGCTTCGATAATCAGCATTGCCGCCGTATCAAAGTGCCGGGCGATGGCCTGCAGATTTTTATCGCTCTCCTGAACGGTATAAGTCTGGTTTTGACCGATAAGACGACTTCCGGCCGGTGGGAGCGGATAATCCACAGCCCAGGCCATCTGAATAGCGCTAAAAGCGCCAATAAGAGACAATGTTATAGTAGACGCGCGTTTCATGCTGGATGTCCTGTATCACGGCAGAGGCCGAAAGCTGAATAACCAACGAGGCGCGGATGCACCTCGCGTAACAGGATGAAAGCTGTCTATTTAGTTTAGCTAATGTTGGCGGCTTTGGAGCGAATTGCGCGAATCATCGCTTCCAGCCCCTGAGAACGGGACGGGGTAAGGTGTTGAGTCAAAGACATCTTTTCAAACCACGGGCGCACATCGAACGCCAGGATGTCCTGCGCGGTCATCTGCTGGTAAAGAATGAACACAATGGCAATAAGCCCTTTGACGATGGCTGCATCGCTATCGCCCGCCAGCTCAATCATGCCTTCGTCATTACGGTGCATGATAATCCAGACCTGGCTCTGGCAACCCTGAATAATGTTTTCCGGATTGTGCGCCTCGTCGCTGAGCGCAGGCAACCGCTGCCCCAGCTCAATGATGTACAGATACTTCTCTTCCCAGTTGGCACAGCGCCCAAAATTGCGCAGTAGTTTGTCTCTGTCGGGTAAAACGGCCATGTATGCCTCTCTGTTAGCCCAGCAACTGATGAATACGTTTCAGGCCAGCCACCAGACGATCCACCTCTTCTTGCGTGTTATACATCACCAGTGACGCACGACACATTGCCGGAACATTATAAAAAGCCATCAGCGGCATGGCGCAATGATGCCCTGTTCGCACGGCCACACCATAATTATCAAGGAAGCTCCCCACATCATAGGCATGATGTTTGCCGAGGTTAAAGGCAATGACCCCCAGACGATCCTGCGGGCCATAGAGCGTTAAATCGGGCACATCCGCCAGCGCATTCAGGGCATAGCGCATCAGCGTCTGCTCATATTGAGCAATCGCATCCAGCCCAAGACCGCTGACATAATCGATTGCGGCACCCAGACCAATAATACCCCCGGTATTGGGTGTACCCGCTTCGAAACGCCACGGCGCTTTGGCATAGGTTGTCCCTTCGGTCAGACTCACGGTGGCAATCATAGAGCCGCCACCTTCCCACGGCGGCATGGCCTGTAAGATGTCCTCTTTGGCATACAGCACGCCAATCCCCGTCGGGCCGTAGAGCTTATGGCCTGAGAAAACGTAGAAATCGCAATCCAGCGCCTGCACATCGACCGTGTGATGCATGATGGCCTGCGCGCCATCAATCAGCACCTTCGCGCCATGTTGATGGGCCAGCGCTATCATTTCCGCTACCGGATTTTCAGTTCCCAGCACATTGGAGACCTGTGTGACCGCCAACAGCCGCGTACGCGCATCAAACAAGCCAGGCAGCGCCTCACGTTGTAATGTTCCGTCGATATTGAGCGGTATGACGCGCAGCTCAGCACCGACGCGCTCACACAGCATCTGCCACGGCACGATATTCGCGTGATGCTCCATGGCGCTGATGATGATATTGTCGCCCGCCCGCACCTGACTGTTGCCCCAACTGTTGGCTACCAGATTGATGCCTTCGGTGGTGCCACGCACGAAAACCAACTCTTCTGGTAACCGGGCGTTCAGGAAACCGGCGACTTGCGTGCGAACCTGTTCCATGCGCTGCGTGGCTTCAGCGCTCAGGGTATGGATCCCTCTGTGCACCGCCGCATAGCCGTGGCGAAAAAACTCGGCTTCGGCATCAATAACCTGATTCGGTTTTTGCGCGCTGGCTGCACTGTCCAGATACGCCAGCGGCACCCCGTTAACTTCACGCGTCAGGACCGGGAAATCGGCGCGTACGCTGTGAACGGAAAAACTCATGCTAAGCCTCCCGCAAGGCGTTGGCCAATGCGCGCCAGCACCTGCTGCCTGAGCGCTTCGTCGCTGATCGCTTCGGTGAGCTCAGCGGCGAAGGCGTAAATGATCATCTTCTGTGCCGCCTGCTGGTCAATGCCACGCGAGCGCAGATAAAACATCTGTTCATCGTCAATACGACCGACCGTTGCACCGTGGCTACATTTCACGTCATCAGCATAGATTTCCAGCTGCGGTTTGGTATCCACTTCCGCCAGTCGTCCCAGCAACAGGTTGTTGTTGGTCATCTGTCCATCAGTTTTGATGGCGTGTTGCGCAACATTGATCAGCCCGTTGAACACCGCGCGACCTTTGTCGCTGACAATGGTTTTGTGCAACTGGCGACTGTTGCAATAACCTTTATTGTGCTCAAGCCAGGTGCGGGTATCACACACTTCTGATTTCACCGGCATCGCCAGGCTGTTCATACGCAGCGTGGTATTTTCACCGTTGAGTTGAGTACTGGTATTGTGGCGTAACACCGCGCCGCCCAGCAGGAAGCTATGACTGTGCGCCGCTGCATCCGCGCCAAGACGCATGTCGTTATGCGCAAAGTGGTAGCTTTCCGGGTTTTCAAAAGCCAGTTTGACATGATGCAGTTGGGCGTTCGCCGCCACGTCCATGGTCAGCCGCGCGCCGGTGAAATGGCGATGCGTATTCAGACTGACATAATGTTCGTAGACCGTCGCTTCGGCCCCTTCGGCCAGTGAGATATGGTGGCGGTAATGAGCCGTATTCATCTCAGCCCCGCCCAGCCCCTGGGTGATATGCATCAGCAGAAGCGGCCTGGTCGCCCGCTGATTACGACCAACGCTAATATGAGTGATGCTTTGCGCCAGGCTTTCTGTTAAGTGTAAAAACACCTCCGGCTGCACCGGGGCCTGCAAAGTCTGACGGTCATCGTTAATGGTCACGGTGAAGCCAGAACCGGCTATATCATCACTGAGCGTCGCGTTGTAATACCCATCCACAAACACCAGGCGTAGGGCATCAACCGGCAATGCGAGTGCATCACACTCTTGTGCGCTCAACGCACCCGCCGTGGTGACAAACTGGCTATTTAGTAAACCGTCGAGCGGTGTGTATTTCCAGTTTTCGTGTTTGCGCGTCGGCAGCCCTAAACGCAGCATTTGTTGCAGATGCTGTTGCGCCTGCTCTGAGCGCGCCCCACCCTGTTGCTCAAACAGATGATGCCACTGTTGCAGCGCGTTACTGCTGTTCTGTAAGCCAGCCATAACCTTGCTCCTCCAGTTGCTTAACCAGTGTGAAATCACCGGATTTCACAATGCGCCCCTGATACAGCACGTGGACATAGTCCGGCTTGATGTAATCCAGGATCCGCTGATAGTGCGTCACAATAATGAAAGAGCGCTTATCATCACGCAGCGCGTTAACGCCATCGGCAACGATTTTTAGCGCGTCAATATCAAGCCCGGAGTCGGTTTCATCGAGGATGCACAAATCAGGCTCCAGCACCGCCATCTGCAGGATATCGTTACGCTTCTTCTCGCCACCGGAGAAACCAACGTTAACCGAGCGCGTCAGCAGGTCTTCCGGCATTTTGAGCAACTTGATTTTGTCTTCCATCAGGTCCTGAAAATCAAAGCGGTCCAGCTCGTCCTGCTCACGGTATTTGCGCACGGCGTTAAGCGCCGTTTGCAGGAAGAACTGATTACTGACGCCAGGAATTTCTACCGGATACTGGAAAGCCATAAACACCCCTTCTCCGGCGCGATCTTCCGGGGAGAGTTCGAGCAAATCCTTACCTTTGTACTCGACGCTGCCGCCGGTAACTTCATAATCTTCACGTCCTGCCAGCGTTGCGGATAGCGTACTTTTGCCGGAACCGTTGGGTCCCATAATCGCGTGCACTTCCCCCGGACGCACATCCAGGCTCAGGCCACGCAGAATCTCTTTATCTTCAACGCTTACCTGCAGGTCTTTAATACTTAACATGTGTATTCCTTAATTCTTAACCGACGCTGTGTTCAAGACTAATAGCCAGCAATTTTTGTGCTTCAACGGCAAACTCCAGCGGCAACTCGGAGAACACGTCTTTACAGAATCCATTGACGATCATTGAAATGGCATCATCTTCGCTGATACCGCGCTGCAGGCAGTAGAACAGCTGATCTTCCCCAATCCGTGAAGTGGTGGCTTCATGCTCCAGTTGCGCACTGTTATTGCGGCACTCCACATACGGGAAAGTATGCGCCCCACAATCCGGGCCAATCAGCATGGAGTCGCACTGGGTGAAGTTACGGGCGTTGGTGGCGCTCGGCATGATCTTCACCAGCCCGCGATAGCTGTTCTGGCTATGACCGGCAGAGATCCCTTTCGAGATAATGGTCGATTTGGTGTTTTTGCCGATGTGAATCATCTTGGTGCCCGTGTCCGCCTGCTGGTGGCCACTGGTCAGCGCCACAGAGAAGAACTCACCGATGGAGTTATCGCCGCGCAGGATGCAACTGGGGTATTTCCAGGTGATAGCTGAACCGGTCTCCGACTGTGTCCAGGACATTTTGCTGTTCTCGCCTTCGCACAGCGCACGCTTGGTCACGAAGTTGAGGATACCGCCAGTGTTGTTATCGCCGGGGAACCAGTTCTGCACAGTAGAATATTTCACTTCTGCATCTTTATGGATGATGACCTCTACCACGGCCGCATGAAGCTGGTAACTGTCGCGCACGGGTGCGGAGCAACCTTCGATATAGCTCACGTAACTGCCTTCATCCGCGATCAGAATGGTGCGTTCGAACTGCCCGGTTTTTTCAGCATTGATGCGAAAATAGGTCGACAATTCCATCGGGCAGCGCACCCCTTTCGGGATGTAGATAAACGTACCGTCAGAGGCGACCGCCGCATTCAACGCCGCAAAGAAGTTGTCATTGGAGGGCACGACGGTACCCAGGTATTTTTTCACCAGCTCAGGATGGTCATGAATGGCCTCACCAAACGAGCAAAAAATAATACCCTGTTCGGAGAGTTTTTCCCGGTAAGTGGTGGCAACAGAAACGGAGTCAAAAATGGCATCGACCGCCACTTCGCGCCCTTCACGGACCGGCACGCCCAGTTGGTTAAATGCCGCTTCCACTTCGTCCGTCAGGAAAGAATTTGCGCCAGTTTGCTGAACGGCCCCCGGCTGCGAAGCACAGGTATCATCACAACTTCCGCAGGAAGGCGCAGAATAGTAGCTGTAATCCTGATAATCGAGTTTCGCGTAATGGGCTTTCAGCCAGTGCGGCTCCTCCATCTCGAGCCAGGCGCGAAATGCGCTCAGGCGAAACTCCAGCATCCATTCCGGTTCGTTACGTTTGGCTGAGATCGCCCGCACGACATCTTCATTAATGCCTTTCGCCAGTTCGTCAGTGGTTAGCCGGGTAAAAAACCCCTCTTTATAGTTGAGGTTCCCGGTCCAGGTTTTGACATCATCTGTTGCTTCAGTATTACGAGACATAGTACCGCCTATACCCCAAAGCTTTCGCCACAGCCACATTCATTCTGGGCTTTCGGGTTATGAAATTTGAATAACTGGTTTAAACCTTCGCGCACATAGTCCACTTCGGTGCCGTCAATAAATGGCATCGCCGCGAGCGGCACGTACAGTCGTGCACCCTCATTTTCAAAAAGCAGGTCGTCTTTATCCGGCTGCGTGACGGTGTCCAGCACATAACCAAAACCTGCGCACCCGGTCTGTTTAATGCCCAGCCGGACACCCAGCAGGTCGGGTTGCTTACGGGTTAATCCGCGAATATGTTCTGCGGCGGCGGGTGTCATGGTTAGCCCACGCCAGGAAAAGTCTGCCGGGTCGAACGTCTCTGATTGCAATTCCATAGTTCTACCTCACGTCATAAATCATGAAGGACATAACACTATGTTAGTGATAATGATTATCACTTCAACCTCTATTCCGAAGGGTTATTCGTGTACTGCCCGTTTTTTAAGCTCATGGTATAAGCATAGACTCTGTGCGAAGGCTTTACAGATAAGTGAAAAATTGTTTAATGATTTGATAAATAATAGCTATTTTCAGCAGCAAGGAAGGTCTGTCTGCGTCAGTAAAAGATGTATAGGTAATACCTATTTTTGAGATAGGGAGCTAAAAAAGGGATCTACGAAAACTTTTCCTGATATCAGAAAGTTAACTGCATCACAAAACGCATAATCAACGAGATACGGCACATTTAACCGCCAGCAGAACAAATGCTCATTGCCTACTTCGGGAAAAAAGATGGGTCGATATGCCCCATTTCTCTACGGTGAGCCCTTTTTCCGGGCAGGTCAGAATTGAATAAGCGCCATTTAAATGCGCGTACCGCTCAAAATGGTCGGCATTATTCCCCACCAGGGTATTGATAACTGACTGGATAACGTGGCCGTGGGAAACAACGCACACATTGCCTTGCCGGGCTGAGAAGCCTGACAGCGCGCCAAGGACTCTTTGAGTGGCATCCTGTAGTGCTTCGCCATTTTGCGGCCCGATAGCCAAACTGCCGGAAAGCATCGCCTCAGCCTGCGCGCGCTCTTTCTCTGTCAGTTCGCTAATGCGTTTGCCTTCTAAGTCGCCGAAATGACGTTCGACAAGGGCAGGATTAAAGTGCAACGGGCAATCTAAGTGCGAGGCAATTTGCCCGGCTGCGGCCACTGAACGGCCCAAAGGTGAAGCGATAATAGAGGTAATGGATTTGTCTGCCAGATCCTGACACAGTGCAGAGATCTGCCTGATACCGACCTCCGTAACCGGGCTATCAAGGTGCCCCTGAATTCTGTTTTCAACATTCCAGACGGTTTCACCGTGGCGGACCAGATAGATTTTCATCACACACCACAAAAAGTGAGGGTTGGGGAAACGATGTTATTTAATCAATGCTCGCAGTCAATGCAGCAATGATGAAATTCAGTATGTTTTTTAAAACTGCTGTTGTTGTACACAGCAAAAAAGCATCGGGACGACGCGCCAGATAGCAAAAATTCGACGCAGAACAGTGATGCGCCGACGACAGGTCAACGGTTTACCCTTGCGTATTGCGAAATAACAAGACACAGTTATGCATAGTTTTCATACGCGAAATGAATGCATTACATAAGTCTTATAATGATAAGATGACCGAACACTGTCTCTACCCAAAGTGGCCGTCATCATGCGTTGGTTCCTGGGCATTCTTGCCATTGTCATTATCTTTGCTGTCCTCGTTATCCGCTCCCGATTAAAAGATACCGATGACGACTATTAATCCTGACCCTGGCATCAAAAAAAGTGGAATCGGGAGCCTGCATGGACATTGCAATAAAGCCCGTTAAACACAGGCCTTAATGCTATTCAGGATTGCAGCGTTGCCAGCCGGGCGGCAAAACCGACAAAAATAAGACCAATTAATGAGTTGCCGAGTTTTGCGAGACGTTTTTTCGTTTTCACAAACTGAGTCACATAGGACCCGGAGATAATCAGGAAGCTGAAATAACAGACGCTAATTAATTCCAGCGTACTGGCCAGAATAAAGAACGCCATTCCCGTGTTGGTATAATGGATGTCGATAAACTGCACAAAAAAAGACACATAAAACAAAATCGCTTTCGGGTTGGTCAGGCTCAGTACCAGCGAACGCTTGAAGATATCGCCCTTATGTACCTCATGCTCACTCACGCTTTTGCCCTTACGAGAAAGCGCACTGTAGAGCATTTTCACCCCAAGCCAGAGCAGGTAAAACGCGCCAAGATAACGGACCAGATTGAACAATACTGGCGTTGTTTTGATAAGCGTTGCCACCCCCATATAGGCGAGGAACATCAACACCGCATCGCCGATAAACACGCCCGCAGCGGCGACATAGCCATTTTTCAGCCCACCCGCCACGCTGGTTTTGAGCACAAAGAAGGTATTCGGACCAGGCACTAAGATAATGAAAATCGCCCCGATAAAATAAGACCAAAAACTAATAACACCATATTCGGCAAACACTTTGCCTCCTGCAAATACCGTTAAAGCCGATGAGCGGCCTATGCTACAAGAGCCGGCGGAGAAACTAAAGCGCAGGAAGACACAAAAGGCCCGCCGAAGCGGGCACAGATTTTCCATTAATGGTGAAGCATCTCATCAACAATCTGATCTTTTTTAAGCTGATAAGGGTAATAAGTTGGCCAGTTGTCCATCTCTTTTAGCAGCGCCTCCTGAGAGGTATCACCCATAAAGATATGGAAATGCGTGGAAGTGCGCGGTGCAATAATGTGATCGCTAAACTGCACAAACTTTGGCGCCTTACTGCTGGCATCTTTACATTCGAACAGGTAACGCACGCCCTTCTTGCCGGAGGTATACGTCAGGATTTTATGCCCGGCGTAATCATATTTACAGGCACTCACCTTGTCGCCGACATGGAATTCCATTACCCCATTTTCAATACCGATTGTATCGATATCGGTGGCGTATCCCTTGCGGTAGTACGCTTTCAGTTCATCGAACGATTTACGCTTGTCTTTCTCTGCCTTTTTCCGCAACACCGGATCCAGATCGCCGCTTTGCAGATAAGGATAGAGAGACTGCCACATACCGTCCCAGTCGGTCAGCTTTCTGTCCCTGACATCGCTATCGTTAAATTCACCGTTCGCCGCTTTTTCCTCAATTTCACTCAACGGTTTTCCGTGCGAATGGTGGCCATGAGAAAAGGCATTCGCGCTTACTAAAAGCGTCCCCAGAACTATCGTTGTTTTTGCAAAATGGCTGACCAAAATCCGTCCCTCGGTTTACGAAAAGAAGAAATGTTATGTTATAATATAACATTATTCAAGATGTAAAATTTCCCTGTTAACGTTACGTGCTGCCCCCTGCTTATCAGATGGAAATTTCGCCATTGCCTGCTATAAACCAATGGTCAGGTTTTAACCACTTCGTCATCACTTCTGAGGTTCTTTTATCATGTCGATAGCCAAAGCACACAGCTTAAAGCAAGTTTATCAGATGCTTAACTCAGGGAAGTACAGTGAAATCGAACTGGCGTTCGATGTTGACGCGGATGCGTTTTTTCAACTCTCAACCGAATATTGTGACGACGGCGCGAAAATTACCCGTCATGAAAATCACTTCGTCATTAAGCTCAAAAAAGTGGCGATTCCGGAGCTCGATTAATACGCTATCGCCGCGAAAATTTGACGTTTCGCGAAAGGCGCAGTGTGCTGCTCCGTAAGCAATATTGGCAGATCCATCGTGGGTGGATGGGGGACGATATCGTTTTTTGTCAGGAGAAAAACCGGCGGAGTCCGTTCTTGCGAACCAGTAACCGGCCGGCTGTGCGCCGACCGGGGGTAGGAATTACAGGTACAGCGAAGCTTCTCCTGGCGGGCGGGTTTTGAAGCGACGATGGATCCACAGATACTGTTCCGGCGCGCGCAGAATCTCACGTTCAATGACTTTATTGATATAGCTTGCGGCTTCGTGTTCATCTTTCGCTGGGTAATCGGTCATCGCCTTGCCGATATGCAGCGAATAACCTGAGCGATCAGCCTTACGCACCATGGTCACCGTTAACATTGAAGCTCCGGAAAGACGGGATAACACATAAGTACCGTTGGTGGTTGCCGCGTTTTCGACAGAGAAAAATGGCGCGAAGGTGCTGCCCTTGCTGCCGTAATCCTGATCGGGGGCAAACCAGACGGCCTCGCCTTTTTTCAGTTCGCTCACCAGACCTTTCAGATTACGTCTGTCGATCATCGATTTATTGGAACGCATACGGCCTCGCGTCTGCACCCACTCCATCAACTCACTGTTATGTGGACGGTAGGTCGCCATCATCGGTTGGCACAGCCCCATCACGCGGCCACCGAGCTCCAGCGACATAAAATGGACACCGACGACCATCACGCCACGCTGGCTTGCCTGTGCGGCAACAAGGTTCTGGTAACCTTCAACGTCGAACCAGCGGCGCACCCGGCTATCAGACCAGAACCAGGCCATACCGGTTTCAAACAGCGCCATGCCGAGCGACATGAAGTTTTTCTCAATCATTGCTTCGCGGAGTTCATCGCTCATATTTGGAAAGCAAAGTTCCAGATTGCGGCGGGCAATACGTTCGCGACGTTTAAGAAAAGGACGGGCTAATTTCCCGAGGGTTTCTCCCAGACGGGAGAGAAGAGGATAAGGCAGTTGAACGAGCAACCAAAGCAGGCCAAGCCCTGCCCATGTGCCCCAGTGGCGTGGATGTAAAAACGCCCGTTTAAATGATGAATGCATTATTGTTACCTGTAAGCCTGTAGGGAGTAGCGCTTAAGGAAACAACGAATCACTTCATTAGGTCTTTATGCGTTACAGCGTCTGGCTTCGATGGCCATCGAAGCGGTTTTCAAACCCGCCCAATATAGCACGAATGGACAAGTCTGAATGTGAAAATGAATGAAGAAAATATGAATTTTTGCGACAGGTTTCCCTGTCGCAAATTTATCTCAGATGACCGCAGTGGTGAGGCGCGAAGTGCAGCATAATTTATCTTGCTCATCGTAAATATCAATTTGCCATACCTGATGGCGGCTACCGGTATGCAGTGCACGACAGACGCCACGCACACGCCCGCTCCGTACGGAACGAATATGGTTGGCATTCACCTCTATACCAACCACTTTCTTCTCACCTTCGGTACATAAATATCCGGCAACGGAACCCAGCGACTCCGCCAGCACCACAGAAGCGCCGCCATGCAGCAAACCAAACGGCTGATGTGTGCGGCTATCAACCGGCATTGTTGCTTCCAGCGAGTCGTCATGAATTGCAATAAAACGGATATCGAGCAGTCCTACCATATTGCCCTCGCCCATCGCATTGAGCGCGTCAAGGGTTACCTCACGTTTCCAGATCATCCTATTATCTCCAGTAGCGCCTGCAACGGATGGCGTACGCCATTTCCTTCCACGCGTTTCACCTGGCTGCGACAGGAGTAGCCTGTCGCCAGACAGCGGCTACGGGGTAAACGTTGTAGCGCCTGATGCCAGGACAACTCGTAAATCCCCAATGAGTTAGCGTGGTTCTTGACTTCATGTCCATAGGTTCCTGCCATGCCGCAGCACCCTACGCTAACGTTTTCCAGCTTCGCGCCCAGACGGGCAAAAATGGACGTCCATTGCGAAACGGAAGCAGGCAGCGCTGTCACCTCAGTACAATGGCCAAACAGGTACCAGGATTCACCGCTGATAGCGCGATTCTCACGCCCTTCCAGTGCAGAAGGCAACCATTCGTGTACCAGCATGACGTGAAAATCGCCACGCTTCTCACCGAGCGTCTGCTTGTATTCATCCCGGTAGCAGAGCACCAGCGCCGGGTCGACTCCCACCATCGGCATGCCCAGTTGCGCAACTCGGTTGAGAAAATCCGAAGTTTTCTGTGCGGTTTTCGCAAAACGCTGCAGGAAGCCTTTGATATGCTGCGCTTTGCCATTCGGCGAAAAGGGCAGGACAACGGGCTGGTAGCCCAGTTTTTCCACCAGACGAACGAAATCGGCCACCACTTGCGCATCGTAGTAACTGGTGAATGGATCCTGCACCACCAGCACCGTAGTCGCTTTTTCCGCATCGCTCAATGTTTCAAGCTGTTCCAGCGTCAGGTTCGCCGAACGGTGGCCGATCATCTGCCGTTGTAATGAGGGAACAGACAACAGTGGCAGATCCACCATGCCAATATGTTTTTGTGAAAGCGAACGCACCCACGGCTGGCTCATAAAGAAATTGAACGTTTTCGGCGCACGGGCCATCAACGGCGCGTAGCTTTCCACGGTCGCAACCAGGTGATCGCGCACCGGACGCAGATAGCGTGTGTGGTAAAGTTGCAGGAAGCGCGAGCGGAACTCCGGCACGTCTATCTTGATCGGGCACTGGGTCGAACAGGCCTTACAGGCCAGACAACCCGACATAGCCTCTTTCACCTCATGCGAAAAATCATACTCGCCGTGACGCGCATGCCAGCTATTGCGGGTACGCTCAATCAGCGAACGCAGGCTGGCGCGTTTTTCCGGCATCTCTTTTTCCAGCTTCACCGGGTCGATACCGCGATCGGCCAGCAGACGCAGCCACTCGCGCACCAGCGTGGCGCGACCTTTCGGCGAATGGATACGATCGCCGGAAATTTTCATCGACGGGCACATAGGGCTTTTGGCGTCGAAGTTGAAGCACAGGCCGTTGCCGTTGCACTCCATCGCCCCACGCCAGGATGAGCGCACGGCAATCGGGATTTGCCGGTCGAAGCTACCGCGCTTCACGTCATCTACCTGCTTCATCGGCGCATCAATCCCCTCAGGGGGACAAATTTTACCCGGGTTGAGACGGTTTGCCGGGTCAAATGCAGCCTTCACTTTGCGCAGCTCTGCGTACAGTTCCGCACCAAAGAACGCCGGGCTGTATTCGGCGCGGAAACCTTTACCGTGCTCACCCCACAGCAAGCCACCGTATTTGGCCGTTAACGCCACCACATCATCGGAGATTTTCTTCATCAAAACCTCTTGTTGCGGGTCACACATGTCGAGCGCCGGACGCACATGCAATACGCCCGCATCCACATGACCGAACATGCCATAGCTCAAGCCATGGCTGTCAAGCAATGCGCGAAACTCGACGATGTAGTCCGCAAGGTGTTCCGGTGGCACACAGGTATCTTCTGCGAACGGGATCGGTTTTGCCGCCCCTTTCGCATTGCCCAGCAGGCCGACAGCTTTTTTACGCATCGCGTAGATACGCTCAATGCCCGCCAGGTCGTCACAAATCTGCCAGCCAATCACCCCGCCCGCCCCTTCCGCCATCAGGGAATCCAGGCGAGCGCACAGAGAGGTAACCTGCTCATTAATTAACGCCTCATCATCACCGGCAAACTCGACAATGTTCAGACCTAGCATGGTCTTATCCGGCACATCGGTGATGAGTTCATTTACGGAGTGCCAGATGATGTCTTCACGCGCCAGATTGAGGACTTTTGAATCGACCGTTTCAACCGACAGTGCGCGCGCTTCCACCATAAACGGGGCATTACGCAGCGCGGAGTCGAACGAATCGTATTTCACATTTACCAGACGGCGCACTTTCGGCAGACGGGTGATATCCAGCCGCGCTTCGGTAATGAATGCCAGCGTTCCCTCCGAGCCCGTCAACACTCGGGTCAGGTCAAACTCGGTCATCTCATCATTGAAGACATGGCGCAGGTCGTACCCCGTGAGGAAACGGTTGAGTTTGGGGAATTTATCGATAATCAGTTGACGGTTGTCCCGGCAACGTTCGAACACGGTGCGGTAAATGCGCCCCACTGCGGTATTTGCTTTACCCAACGTCTGCGCCAGTTCAACGGGCACCGGTTGGGTGTCCAGAATATCGCCGCCAAGCAATACGGCCCGCACGCCGAGGACATGGTCGGACGTTTTTCCGTAGACCAGCGATCCCTGACCGGAAGCATCGGTATTGATCATGCCACCCAACGTCGCACGGTTACTGGTGGACAGTTCCGGCGCGAAGAAATAGCCGTAGGGTTTAAGAAACTGGTTGAGTTGATCTTTGATGACGCCCGCTTCAACCCGCACCCATCCTTCCTCAGGATTAATCTCCATAATGCGGTTCATATAGCGGGACATATCAACGATGATGCCCTGGTTCAGCGCCTGACCGTTTGTGCCAGTGCCGCCGCCGCGCGGTGTGAACACCAGCGACTGAAAACGCGCTTCCGCCGCGATGCGTGAAATTAAGGCGACATCAGAAGTAGAACGGGGAAAGACAACGGCATCGGGTAACAATTGGTAGATACTGTTGTCGGTCGCCATGGTCAGCCTGTCGGCATAACTTGTGGCGGTATCGCCGGTAAAACCTTGTTGCTCCAGTGCCTGTAAAAAATTCAGCACCAATTGAACGACACCCGGTGCCTGAGAAATCTGTGGGATCATTACTCTTGACCCTGCCTGACTGTTAGTAGTTGTGAATAGTTAATCGTTTGCTTGCAGCATCCATCGTTGTATCACATTTTTTTCTTATGCGCCCACCAGAATTACGGGCAGAATCAGACTGTCAAAAACCGCTGAAATCATTAATCATTATCTTTACTGATTTCGCATCCTCTCACTTAAGGTGATTACGTTTTATGGCCTTTCAATCGCAGTCCCGGGATGTGCCGCAGGTGATGCTGTCGGTACTGTTTTTAGCCCTTATGATCATCGCCTGTTTGTGGATCGTTCAGCCTTTTATTCTTGGTTTCGCCTGGGCGGGTACCGTGGTTATTGCCACCTGGCCGGTGCTTCTGCGCGTACAGCGCGCGCTGTTTGGTCGCCGTTCACTGGCTGTCATCGTGATGACATTGTTATTAATTCTGCTGTTTATTCTTCCGGTCGCGCTACTGGTTAATAGCCTGGTGGATAACAGCGGTCCGGTCATTCAGGCCATTACATCGGGTGAAATGACTCCGCCGACCCTGGAGTGGCTGAACAGTATTCCGCTGATCGGTGACAAGCTGTATAGCGGCTGGCACAACCTGCTGGATATGGGCGGCAGCGCGATACTTGCCAAAGTACGCCCTTATGTCGGCACGACCACCACATGGTTTGTCGGTCAGGCGGCACATATCGGTCGCTTTATGCTGCATTGTGCCCTGATGTTGCTATTTAGCGCCCTGCTGTACTGGCGCGGCGAGCAGGTCGCACAGGGGATTCGCCATTTTGCCTATCGTCTGGCGGCCAGACGCGGCGATGCTGCGGTTCTGCTGGCCGGGCAGGCCATCCGTGCTGTCGCGCTTGGCGTGGTTGTCACCGCGCTGGTACAGGCGGTTCTGGGAGGAATTGGCCTGGCGGTGACAGGAGTGCCATACGCCACGCTGTTCACGGTCATTATGTTGATGACGTGTCTGGTACAACTGGGCCCGTTGGTTGTGCTGGTGCCTGCGATTATCTGGCTCTACTGGAGCGGCGACTCAACATGGGGCACGGTGTTACTGGTCTGGAGTTGCGTGGTCGGCACGCTGGATAACTTTATTCGTCCCATGCTGATTCGTATGGGGGCCGATCTGCCGATGATACTGATTCTTTCCGGCGTTATTGGCGGCCTGGTGGCATTTGGGATGATCGGGCTGTTTATTGGTCCTGTGTTACTGGCTGTTTCATGGCGACTCTTTTCCGCCTGGGTTAACGAAGCGCCCATGCCAGGGCCGGAGGAAAATGACGCGCTGGAAGAGATACACGATGCAGATGACACCCGCATCTGATACGCCAGCTTCGATGATTATGAAGCACTGCTAATCATTTATTTACTGTCCCTCCCGTGCGCAAGCCTCCTGACCGGAGGTTTGCGCAGTTTTCCCCGCAAAATCTTAACCGCCGTTTAACTAATGAGACGAATCTGATCGACGCTAAAATCCCGGATGGCCTACTATAAGGTCACGGTTATAAATCAACACCTTGATTTATAAGCATGGAAATCCCCTGAGTGAAACAACGAATTGCTGTGTGTAGTCTTTGCCCATCTCCCACGATGGGCTTTTTTTTATCCCTCAAACAGGCGGTGAGGCAGGTTAACCTGCGGGGAAGAACTCTGTGACGCGGTTACGTCTGTCGCGCCTCATCGGGGGGCATCCTGAATCGTCCATACGGCAAATAGTAAGAAGCCGATAATGATAAGCCACCTCATACATTAACGCCTGTCATGACAGCACAGTCTACGGCGGGGCTGGTGTAGTCAAAATGCATGATGCCTTCCCCTTTGCTGTCCTGGATATAGATGTTGTACGCCTTCCCGTCATATTTAAAATGGACAAATTCGACGGCATCCAATGTGCTGTCCCAATGGTCAAAGACATTCAGGCCTTTTATCGTACGAACCGTTTTGCCATTCACTGCTATATCCAGTGTGGTATTGGCTAATTCAGCATGGTTGTAATCATATTTTATTACACTCATACCGTTAATACAGATAACGGATTCCTTCGTCAGCCAATTCCCATTAACCGGACCAGCCATAACTGCGCAGGAATAAATACAGGCGGTTAACAATAATAACAATCGCGTCATAGTTCTACCTTAATTGCCGCCAGTGTTGAACCACATTCAGACATAAAAGTGTTATACGCATCTTCGCTATGTATTCTGAGGGCCTTTTCTCCCTCATCACATAACTGCGCCAGCGTATTTTCATAAGCATGGTATTCGCGGGTAAGCTCTTTCAGGCGTGCAATGACAGCCGCTAACGTATCCGTTTGATAGAAATTCATTTTGCGCCATCCGTGTTGCTAAAGTGCGCACCGTTGCCGGTAACAGCACAGGTTCCGTTATCAAGTAGCGCGCCAATCGGCAGATAATCAAAGGCCAGATGCGCGGTACTCACATCCTCTCCGTCGCACGCTTTAATATGATCGTTATACGATGCGCAGCCGTTAAGCGCGATGCAGGAGAGCACGGTCGCAATCAGCAATAAACGTTTCATGGCATTTACCTTAATTGAGATGAGATCATTGGGATGCGTGAATAAAAGACTCACGCATCTCGATATAAATAACCTGACAGAGTTTTCTGACTGACCGATAGCAAAATGTATCCGTAACCATCAGCAGGCAGGCTGTCGTTATTTTTTTGCAGTTCTGGTAGCCAACTAAAATAAAAGCGCAAGGTGTGAGCATGGCAATGCAGCCACATTCATACAGCTTTACGCGGTCGCGCAGATTCCCTGAAAAAACGAAAAGAAAAATATATCTGACGCAGCACATGCGATCAGAGGCATCTGCAAAGGATGGGTTGGAGTATTTGAATCGTGCAGATGTGTTAAAACGAGGCCAGTGTAATTCGATTGCTGACACATCTCTAAGGTAAGCGTGCGCAAACACATTTTGTTTCAGCTAAGAATTTACTTATTCCAGCCGGATTTCCGCCATAAAAAAACCTCACTTCGGAAGAAGTGAGGTTTTATCGTAAGGGAGTAATGGATTATTTGTTCAGTTCAGCCAGTGTCAGCCAGGTTTGAACCACGGTGTCCGGGTTCAGGGAGAGGCTATCAATCCCCTCTTCCATCAGCCAGGCCGCGAAGTCTTCATGGTCCGACGGGCCCTGCCCACAGATACCGACATATTTGCCGTGTTTTTTGGCAGCGCGAATGGCCATCGACAACAGGGCTTTCACCGCATCATTACGCTCATCAAACAGCTCAGAGACAACACCGGAGTCGCGGTCCAGCCCCAACGCCAGTTGCGTCATGTCGTTTGAACCGATAGAGAAGCCGTCAAAGTGCTCCAGGAACTGGTCAGCGAGCAGCGCATTCGACGGGATCTCGCACATCATGATGATCTTGAGTCCGTTTTCACCACGTTTGAGCCCCTGACGTGCCAGCTCTTCCACCACCGCTTTCGCCTGCTCAACGGTACGGACAAACGGGACCATGATTTCCACGTTGGTCAGCCCCATTTCGTTGCGCACACGCTTCACCGCCTCACATTCCAGCGCGAAACAGTCACGGAAGCTGTCGGAGACATAGCGACCGGCACCACGGAAGCCGAGCATCGGGTTCTCTTCGTCCGGTTCGTAACGTTCACCGCCGACGAGGTTGGCATACTCGTTGGATTTAAAGTCTGACAGACGCACAATCACCCGTTTTGGATAGAATGCCGCCCCCAGCGTTGCGATGCCTTCGGTCAGACGTCCAACATAAAACTCTTTCGGCGAATCATAACCTTTCATGATTTCGCGGATTTCGTTTTGCAGCTTCACGTCCTGATCGTCAAACTCCAGCAATGCACGCGGGTGCACGCCGATCATACGGTTGATAATAAATTCCAGGCGCGCCAGGCCGACACCTTCATTCGGCAGACAGGCAAAATCAAACGCTCTGTCCGGGTTGCCCACGTTCATCATGATTTTGAGCGGCAGCGCAGGCATTTCATCAATGCTTGAGCTTTTCACGCTAAAGTCGAGCATCTCGGCGTACACATAGCCCGTGTCGCCTTCGGCGCAGGAGACGGTCACTTTATCGCCATCTTTCATGCGCTCCGTTGCATCGCCACAACCGACGACTGCCGGGATCCCCAGCTCACGAGCGATGATGGCCGCATGGCAGGTACGACCGCCACGGTTGGTGACAATCGCTGCCGCTTTTTTCATGATCGGTTCCCAGTCCGGGTCGGTCATGTCAGTCACCAGCACATCACCCGCTTCGATGCGATTCATTTCACTGATATCGTGAATCACTTTCACCGGGCCTGCGCCAATGCGCTGGCCAATCGCACGCCCTTCAGCGATGATTTTGCCCTGCGCATGCAGCGTATAACGCTCCATCACTTTACCGCGAGAGCGCACGGTCTCCGGGCGCGCCTGCACAATAAATAGTTTGCCAGTATGGCCGTCTTTCGCCCATTCAATGTCCATCGGCCGGCCATAGTGTTTTTCAATCTGCACAGCCTGTTTCGCCAGCTCCTGCACTTCCTCGTTGGTCAGCGAGAAACGATCGCGATTAGCCTGTTCGACATCTTCGATACGCACCTGTTTGCCATGCTCCTGGGTTGGTGCATAGACCATGCGAATTTTCTTCGACCCCATCGTGCGGCGCACGATAGCCGGACGCCCAGCCGCCAGTGTTGGCTTATGAACATAAAATTCATCCGGGTTGACTGCACCCTGTACCACCATTTCACCCAGCCCCCAGGCCGCGGTGACAAATACCACCTGATCAAAGCCGGATTCCGTGTCGATAGAGAACATCACGCCGGAAGAACCGATGTCTGAGCGCACCATCCGTTGCACCCCGGCAGAGAGCGCAACACCGCGATGATCGTAACCCTGATGCACACGGTAAGAGATCGCACGGTCATTAAACAGGGAGGCGAAGACGTGCTTCACCGCCACCAGCACGGCGTCATACCCCTGCACGTTCAGGAAGGTTTCCTGTTGGCCCGCAAAGGAGGCGTCTGGCATATCTTCTGCCGTTGCGGAAGAACGCACCGCAAAGGATGCCTGCTCGTCATCAGCAGACAGTTTGGCATATGCCTGATGGATCGCATCTTCGAACGCCGGCTGGAACGGGGTATCGACTATCCACTGGCGAATCTGCGCGCCAGCTTTCGCCAGCTCGGAAACGTCGTCAATGTCCGTTTTATCCAGCAGGTCATAGATGCGCTGATTCAGGCCACTTTGATCGAGAAACTGGTTAAACGCATCGGCAGTGGTAGCAAACCCATTGGGTACGCTTACGCCCATACCGGACAGATTAGTAATCATCTCACCAAGGGAGGCATTTTTGCCCCCAACTCTGTCTACATCATTCATGCCGAGTTGGTCATACCAAAGCACCAGCGGAGACGAGCCATTGTTGGACATCTAAACAATCCTTTTGTGATATTTGAATGGGGTAATAAAGCATTTACTACCTTTTCATCCTGGCATAATTATTCCGGCTGAAAAAACGGTGAATCGTTCAAGCAATTTAAATTTTTGTCTTTTCGGACACTTTCCCGTCAACGATTCCGTATTCGATAATCGGAAAATCCTCAAAGTCATTCTTTTTTTAGGCGCATAATAAAAATGAACCATACTTTTCATTAAAAACAAAAATACCGTTTCATTTTAAAAATTCAGAAAAGACGCTACGCAGATGGGTGACTTTAATTTATGCTTTCAGATAATTACGCATGACAATCAGGAAGGGTAAAATGGACAGCGCTGTGGATCGCCAGGTTTTTTATATTTCCGATGGTACCGCTATCACCGCAGAGGTATTAGGCCATGCGGTGATGTCGCAATTCCCTGTTGCCATCAATAGCATCACGCTGCCGTTCGTGGAGAATGAAAGCCGCGCCAGAGCAGTGAAGGACCAGATTGACGCTATCTATCAGCAGACAGGCGTACGTCCATTAGTGTTTTATTCCATCGTATTGCCTGAAATCCGCACCATTATTTTACAAAGCGAAGGATTCTGTCAGGACATTGTTCAGGCACTGGTGGCACCATTACAGCAAGAATTAAAACTCGACCCGACACCTATTGCGCATCGTACCCATGGGTTAAATCCAGGCAACCTGACGAAATATGATGCGCGGATTGCCGCTATTGATTACACGCTGGCTCATGATGACGGTATTTCGTTGCGCAACCTGGATCAGGCCCAGGTGATTTTGTTAGGTGTTTCCCGTTGCGGCAAAACGCCAACCAGCCTTTATCTGGCAATGCAATTCGGTATCCGTGCAGCTAATTATCCTTTTATTGCCGATGACATGGATAATCTCGTTCTGCCTGTTTCATTGAAGCCGCTCCAGCATAAATTATTTGGTCTGACCATTAATCCTGAGCGCCTGGCCGCCATTCGCGAAGAGCGTCGTGAAAATAGCCGTTACGCTTCATTACGCCAGTGCCGCATGGAAGTGGCAGAGGTGGAAGCGCTTTACCGTAAAAATCAGATCCCCTGGTTAAACAGTACCAACTATTCGGTAGAAGAGATCGCCACCAAAATTCTCGACATGATGGGGCTTAACCGCCGCATGTACTAAGACACTAGTACGTGGATGACAATTTTGCTATCATGCTGGCCTTCGATGTGATGCGCATCACAACCTGCTATTGAATTAAGCAAGGATTGGTTTAAGGTGTGCGCATCGCCTCCGGCATTTGGCCGTTTGAGCACAAAATTTTGAGAATTCTGATGAACAAAACCGATGAACTTCGCACTGCGCGCATCGAGAGTCTGGTCACTCCGGCAGAGCTCGCGCAGCGGCATCCCGTTTCCCTTGCAGTTGCGGAACATGTCACACAATCCCGTCGCCGTATCGAGAAAATCCTCAACGGTGAAGATAAACGGCTATTAGTGATTATTGGCCCCTGCTCCATTCACGATCTGGACGCAGCAATGGATTATGCCCGTCGCCTGCAGGGGTTAAGGCAAAAGCACAGTGCGCAACTGGAAATTGTGATGCGCACCTATTTTGAAAAGCCGCGAACCGTAGTGGGCTGGAAAGGGTTGATTTCCGATCCCGACCTGAACGGCAGCTACCGCGTTAACCACGGCATCGAACTGGCACGCAAACTCCTTCTCGCAGTGAATGAGCTGGGCGTACCGACAGCAACCGAATTTCTGGATATGGTGACAGGACAATTTATTGCTGATCTGATCAGTTGGGGGGCGATTGGCGCGCGTACCACAGAAAGCCAGATCCACCGCGAGATGGCGTCGGCGCTCTCCTGTCCGGTAGGCTTTAAAAACGGTACTGACGGTAACACCCGAATTGCGGTAGACGCGATTCGCGCTTCGCGAACCAGCCATATGTTCCTCTCGCCGGACAAAACCGGACAGATGACCATTTACCAGACCAGCGGTAACCCTTACGGGCATATCATTATGCGTGGCGGAAAAAAACCGAATTTCTACGCCGACGATATTGCCGCCGCCTGCGCAACTCTGCGTGAGTTTGATCTGCCGGAGCAACTGGTCGTCGATTTCAGTCACGGCAACTGCCAGAAACAGCATCGTCGCCAGCTTGAAGTCTGCGATGACATCTGTCAGCAGATTCGTGATGGCTCCACGGCAATTGCGGGGGTGATGGCGGAGAGTTTCCTGCAAGAGGGTACGCAAAAGATCGTCAGCGGCCAGCCGCTGGTATACGGGCAGTCTATCACTGACCCGTGCCTGAGTTGGGAAGACAGCGAAGTATTGCTCGATAAACTCGCTGCGGCAGTCTCCTCTCGTTTGTAATCCTTTTACCCGTCGGGTCTCCCGGCGGGACGCGTCCCCCTACCCCAAATGATTGGTTTTCCAAATATTACTTGCAGCCCGCACAGCAGGTATTAATAATAATTATCATTGTCATATCCAAACAGTTAGCGTGAAATGTCGAACAAGGATAAGCCGACCCCTCCGGCAGAGAAACTGCCTGCCAGCCCAGCCACTATTCATCCTGAGGATCGCCGCATCAGCAGCAAAACCCTGTTGGGGGATTCGGCGCGCGTTGTCATTGAACATCAGGGACAAGAATATCTGTTGCGACAGACGCACGCCGGGAAACTGATACTAACGAAATAGAGGCTCAGCTCGAACAGCTAACCTCCAGTCTTTTACCCCAGTCCGGTGGGCGACGGCTATAGTCATCGTTGCGCTCTGCATAAGGCTCCCGCAAGACGGCATGCAGACGCTCCAGCTCTTCGGTATTTCCCTGCTCTGCCTGTTCAATCGCCCGCTGTGCGAGCCAGTTACGCAGCACAACCGCAGGGTTTACGTTTTG
Organism: Citrobacter sp. UYEF32; assembly: GCF_040546205.1. Classification (NCBI taxonomy): domain Bacteria; kingdom Pseudomonadati; phylum Pseudomonadota; class Gammaproteobacteria; order Enterobacterales; family Enterobacteriaceae; genus Citrobacter; species Citrobacter sp. UYEF32. Next base: position 158,988 of record NZ_JBEPNI010000001.1, read on the forward strand.
CATCTGCTGCTGACGTTGCGCATCCGCAATAGTCTCCTGCGCCAGACGCGCACGGTAGCGGCTAAACCAACTGTCAAACGCTTCGCGATCGATAAACTCGTCACGTAGCGCGCTGCTGGCGCTCATCTGCTCAGTATGACTTAACATGCGGAAAGTGCGGGTATAGTCGCTGCCTTCACGTTCCATCAGAGCGAAGAGCTCGCTTAACAACACATTGTCATCCTTTTGCTGGCTAAAAAAGCCCAGTTTCTGGCGCATCAATATGCCATATTCGCTCAGCAATACCGGCTGATAACTGTCCAGCGCCGCATTGAGCACATCGGCACTCATAAACGGCGACAGAGTTTGCGCCAGCCGTTGCAGATTCCACAGGGCAATTGTTGGCTGGTTATCGAAGCTATAACGTCCCTGGTAGTCCGAGTGATTGCAGATAAAACCGGGCTGGTAGTCATCAAGAAAACCGTAGGGGCCGTAATCAATCGTCAGTCCCAGAATCGACATGTTGTCCGTATTCATGACCCCATGGGCGAAGCCGACCGCCTGCCAGCGAGCCATCAGCGCAGCGGTACGGGCAATGACATCCCGGAACCAGACTTCATATTTGTTGGCATCATCCTGCAGATGCGGCCAGTAATGGCGAATCACAAAATCCGCCAGTTGGCGTACCTTTTCGGGTTCGCGCCGATAATAGAAGTGCTCGAAGTGGCCAAAACGGATATGACTTTGCGCAATGCGCATCATCATCGCCCCCTGCTCAACGCTTTCGCGGTAAACAGGCGTGTCACTGGTGACAATAGAAAGCGCACGTGTCGTCGCAATCCCCAGATGGTGCATGGCCTCAGAGGCCAGGCTTTCACGAATGGTTGAGCGCAGCACCGCACGGCCATCACCCATACGGGAATACGGCGTAAGCCCGGCACCTTTCAGGTGCCAGTCCAGCGTTGTACCATCAGGCAGTCGCTGTTCGCCGAGCAGGATACCGCGCCCGTCGCCCAGTTGCCCCGCCCAGACGCCAAACTGATGTCCGCTGTAGACCTGCGAAAGCGGTGACATTCCGGGAAGCAGCGTTTCGCCCCCCCACACGCCAGCCCCCTCGTTCGGCGCAAACAGGGCGGGATCGATGCCCATGGTTTTCGCCAGAGGGGCATTATGCCAAAGCAAGCGGGCATTACTCAGCGGTGTCGGGGAAAGGGCAGTATAAAAACCAGGCAGCTCATCGCGCCAGCGGGTAATAAAAGACAGGGTCATAGTACCTCCTGTCTTTATTGTAGTGGGTTTAGAGGATGTTAAACACGGGTTAAAGGCAAGGTTATCCCTGAACCAGGCTGGTGATCTGAGCGGCGGGGACCGCTGGCCATAAATTCCCCTGCATGGCACTGAACTGATACGGCTTCACCCGCTTTAAGGTTTTTTCATCGTCAATACCGTCAATCATTACCGAACGGCAATAGGGGGAAATTTGTGAGACGATCGCGCGCATAAAGGGTTCGAACGAACGCGAGGCCAGCCGCTGATGGATAAAGTTTTTATCCAACACCACCCGCTTAAACAGCCCGTCAAAAATGGCGCGAGTGGAAGCCGCCCCGGCACCAAAATTTCCCAGGATTAAAGGATACCGTTCGCTAAACAAGACGAGAGAATTATTTTCATTACCTTTCGTCAGGTTGGGATAATTCTCATTCACAGTAAATTCGAGAAAAGGATATTTCGCTACCGTTTCGGCAAGTTCAGCATTAGAGATCAATGCATCGACAATAAGCGGTGAAATATGTATCCAGGCGAGAAGTTGATGCTGAATAAAGAATAGCTTACAGGATTCGAGTAATTCTAATTGCTCAGTAAAAAGCGTCAGCGTTTCGTCTGGGCTCAGGCGTGGCACTATCCGCTCTGCAGATGCCCGTACAGAACCCGCCCCAACGAAATTGACCACGATTTCAATCCCGACAAGCGTGCCGTAACCGTTGCGCGCAGGTTGTAGTAAAAACTCTGAGCGATAGGTGTCATCAAACGATACGATCATGGCGCCAACCCCGCATTAAGGTTGATATCCTGCATCGAAAAACCAATGCGCACATGCATCAACGTAGTTGAACTTAACAAAACTGACTTCATCATTTCCCATTATATTGTCGAAAATTCCTTATTTTCGTGCGCAAGCTTATCCTGGTTAAATTGCTCACACCAGCGTATGCCACGATACTGACAGCCCTTTAAGGTAACGAATAGTTAAATAATAAATATTGAAGGAAAAATGAATGAACGGTGAGGAAAATAACAAAATTTGCGTTTAGTTCACAAAAGCAGCGAACCGGTTAGCTATTCGCTGCTTGTTATGGGAAGGGGGATTAGATACGACGCGCCTGCCAGAAATTCTTGCGCCAGTAGACATTGTTTAACGAAGAACGCACGACTCCCTGGCTGGTGGATGCATGGATAAAGGCATTATCGGTGTCATAGATGCCCACATGCAGACCGTTATCACCGGAGCCTGTTTTGAAGAACACCAGATCGCCTGGCAGCAATTCATCCTTATCGATTTTCGTTCCCACTTCCGCCTGTTTACGCGTATCGCGGGGAAGCTCTAGGTTAAATTTATCGCGGAAGGTCATCATCACGAATGCCGAACAATCAACGCCATTACGGCTCATGCCGCCATAGCGGTAAGGCGTACCGCGCCAGTCGCGCAGTTGATCATTAAGCCCCGCAATGACGGTGATGGAATCAGAAAGGCGTGCGTTAGGTGGCGGTGCCCGATGACTGCTGCACCCTGAAAGAATTAATGCCGCCAGAAGAAACCAGATGCGCATCCAGCAAAACCTCTATTTTTGTTATGCTGGAATAATTTAGCGTGTGAATTGCAATTCTTGCAAGTTCCGTTTACTGCTATACCTCGGGAATGAGCATCCTGTGACCAGCCAGGTCGAGGCGACGAAATGGCATACCGTATGCGGTCGCCAGATTTTGCGGCGTTAACACCTCATCACGTGGGCCACTGGCAATCAGTTTACCCTGGCGTAATAGCCACACCTGATGCGCGCGACGCAGCGAATGGTTGAGATCGTGGCTGCTCATCACAACGGTGATCCCTGCCGCCACCAGCTCGCTTAACATGCCATCCAGCGCGGCCTGCTGGGCGACATCGAGACTGTTCATCGGCTCGTCTAACAACAGGAGTTGCCCATCCGCATTCGCTTCCGGATGAATTTGCGCAATCACCGCTGCCAGCCGCACCCGCTGCCATTCGCCACCGGAGAGGTGATTGACAGTGCGCCCCAGCTTATCCGCCAGCCCAAGTTTATGCGTAATCTCTTCAACCACGTTGTCGTTGGGATGGTGATGCTGATGCAGTGCCAGATAATGCCATACCGGCATGGCGAAGGGTGGTGTCTGCTGCTGGGACAGGTAAGCGCGATGACGAGCCAGTTGCGGCGCATGCCATTGCTCAAGCGGGCGACCATTTAACTGCACACTGCCCTTTCCCTGCGTCAAACCGGCGAGACGTGCCAGAAGCGTGCTTTTCCCGGCACCATTCGGCCCGACGAGATGCAGCATTTGCGCTTTGTCGACCAGGGCCGTAATTGGCCCCAGTCTGCCTGCATCCTCAAGGTCATGAAGTTGCAGCAACGGCATTATTTTGCCAGCGCCAGCTTAATCGCTTCCATCAGGATAGGATCTTCGGGTGTCATATCCGGTGAGAAACGCTGAACAACCTGACCATCACGACCAATCAGGAATTTTTCAAAGTTCCACAGGATATCATCCGGATAAAGCGGTGCCCGCCCTTTGCTGGCCATGCGCTCATAAAAACCGCTTTCCTCCGGGGCGACAGCCTTTGGTGCCGCGGCAATCAATTTGCGATACAAAGGATGGCGGTTTTCACCGTTAACATCGACTTTGGCTGCCATTGGGAAAGTCACCCCGTAGGTCGTGCTGCAGAAGGTTTTGATCTCTTCTTCACTGCCCGGCTCCTGCCCGGCAAACTGATTACACGGGAAGCCGAGAACGATAAACCCGTCTTTCTCCCAGGCTTTCTGAATGTTTTCCAGTTGTTCATACTGTGGCGTCAGGCCACATTTTGAGGCCACATTCACTACCAGAATAACCTTGCCCTGGTATTTTTCCAGCGTGATATGTTCGCCATCAATTGTTGTAATCTCGGTGTTCAAAATATCCTGGTGCATAGCATCCCCTTAGTCGGTTCATTCGTACGCCGGATCTCTCGCCCGGCCAGTCATTAATAATAGCCAGATAATGCGCGATAATCCTTTTCCTGTCATTTACCAAAAAAAGGCATAAAACCAAAGAATTAGGTAATTTTTCTTTTTTTGATGTGCTGTTGTTACACACTTTTACGTAATTATTGTCTGCGGGTGAATACGGGCATTGCGTCCTCCGGCCTTTTAGCGTCTTGCCGTTAGCAAGAGCCAGATGAACACCGGTGCCCCCAGTGTTGCCGTCACGACACCGATAGGTAATTCCGCGGCGCTCAGTGCCATTCGGGCAACGATATCGGCAAAAAGCAGTGCCGTCGCCCCCGCAAGCGCGCAGGCGGGCAGAAGCACGCGATGGTCGGTGAGGCCGCAAAGACGCAGAATATGGGGGATAACCAGCCCTATAAAGCCAATGGAACCAGCCAGCGCGACGCTGACGCCCACCATCCAGCCGGTTGCCACCACCAGCACATTGCGCCAGAACCATAGGGGTAGCCCAAGTTGACGGGCCGATGTCTCCCCCAGCGCCAGTACGTTAAGTGGCTGCGACTGAAAGCAGGTCCAGCCCATAACCGGTAACAGTGCGACCATCAGCCAGCTTTGTTGCCAGTCTACGCCGCCAAAACCGCCCATCATCCAGTACATAAGCTGGCGCAGGTCGAATGAAGTGGAAAAATAGATGGCCCAGGTCATCAGCGCGCTACAAATGATCCCTAAAGCGACGCCGGCTAACAGCAGACGACTGGTCGACATATGCCGTCGGGCAAAGCGCAGCAGAATAAGCGTGATGACCAGCGCCCCGGCGATGGCGCATAACCCTAACGCCCAGCCAGGCAACAGACCTTTTCCCAGCAGTACGGCGGCTATTAACCCGACACCCGCACCGTTAGACACGCCCAGAAGCCCCGGCTCGGCCAGTGGGTTTTCAAACAACGCCTGCATAATCGCGCCGCTTAATGCCAGCGCCGCCCCCACCAGCAAAACCGCTAACGTACGGGGTAGACGTATTTGCCAGACAAAAAGTTGCCCACGGGCATCAAGCCAGTTTGCAGGACCAATCCACTGATCGCCCGCGCACAGGCTAATAAACAGCGCGATCAGCAAAAGCAGCGCAAGGCCGCAGAGCCACTGACCATTACGACGCTGTTGGAGTTTTGCGTAATTCAGCATGCAGTTCAATTGATGCGTTATTGAGTGAGTTGATTTTAAAGATGATATTCAGTATTGAAAGAAAAAGGCCGCAATTGCGGCCTTTTTAATTAGTCCAGATTACTCTGCTTTGGGCGAAGCGTTTTCGACGCGGCTTTTTAACTTCTGGCCGGGTCTGAAGGTCACCACGCGCCGGGCTGTAATGGGAATATCTTCGCCCGTTTTCGGGTTACGTCCCGGACGTTGATTCTTATCACGCAGATCGAAATTGCCAAAGCCGGAGAGTTTTACCTGCTCACCATTTTCCAAAGCACGACGGATCTCTTCGAAAAACAGCTCTACCAGCTCTTTAGCATCTCGCTTGCTAAGCCCAAGCTTATCAAACAGATATTCGGACATTTCAGCTTTTGTAAGCGCCATAGGTTCAATCCCTCAATGATGCCTGGAATCGCTCTTTTAATGCCTCTACACATTTGGCGACGGTAGCGGCAATCTCCTCTTCTTCGAGTGTACGGCTGGTATCCTGAAGGATCAGGCTAATGGCGAGGCTTTTATACCCCTCCGCAACACCCTTACCGCGGTACACGTCAAATAAGTTTACGCCAACTACCTGATTTACGCCAACTTTCTTACATTCGGCTAAAATATCTGCCGCAGCCACGTTTTCAGCGACGACGACAGCGATGTCGCGACGGTTCGCCGGGAAGCGTGAAATCTCCTGCGCCTGAGGAACCACGCGGTCTGCGACCTTGTTCCACTCCAGTTCAAACACCAGCGTACGACCATTTAGATCGAGCTTACGTTCCAACTCCGGATGCACGACGCCAATGAAACCAACGTATTCATCTTTCAGATAAATCGCTGCGGATTGCCCAGGATGCAGCGCCGGATTCGCCTCTGCGCGGAACTCAATCGCGGACAATTTGCCGGTCAGGTCGAGTAAGGATTCCAGATCGCCTTTCAGGTCGAAGAAATCAACGCTGCCTTTAGCCAGATCCCAATGCTCTTCATAGCGGTTACCGCAGATGGCGCCCGCCAGCATCAGATCCTGACGAATACCTAAAGGCGCCTGGGTGTCCGGTACGAAGCGCAGACCGGTTTCGAAGATACGCACACGGCTCTGCTGACGGTTCTGGTTATAGACGATAGTCCCGAGCAGGCCGGTCAGCAGTGACAGACGCATCGCTGACATTTCGCTGGAGATCGGGCTTGGCAGAATCAGCGCTTCTTCACCCGGATGGATCAACTGCTGTACTTTCGGATCAACGAAACTGTAGGTGATCACTTCCTGATAGCCTTTGTCATTGAGCAGCGTTTTCACGCGCTTGAGCGACAGATTGGCTTCGCGGTGTGGCCCCATCACCAGCCCGGCTTGTACCGGTGCATTCGGGATGTTGTTGTAACCGTACAGGCGCGCAACCTCTTCTACCAGGTCTTCTTCGATTTCCATATCGAAACGCCAGCTCGGCGCAACGGCCAGCCACTCATCCTGCCCTTCGGTGACTTCGCACCCCAGGCGTTTAAGGATGTCAGTAACCTGTTCATCCGCAATATGATGACCAATCAAACGATCCAGCTTGCTGCGGCGCAGACGGATGGTCGCCCGTTTCGGCAGCGTGGCTTCATTGGTGATATCAACAACCGGACCGGCTTCACCACCGCAGATATCAATCAGCAGACGGGTCGCACGCTCCATGGCTTTGTACTGCAACGCCGGATCAACGCCACGCTCATAGCGATGGGAAGCATCCGTGTGCAGACCATGACGACGCGCACGGCCAGTGATGGACAGTGGGCTAAAGAACGCGGATTCCAGCAGAACGTTCTGTGTTTCGCCGTTCACGCCAGAGTGTTCACCACCAAAAATGCCGCCCATAGCCAGCGCTTTATTGTGGTCAGCAATCACCAGCGTGTCGGTTGCCAGTTTGGCTTCGCTACCGTCGAGCAGTACCAGCGTTTCGTTCTCTTTCGCCATACGTACGACGATACCACCGTCGATACGATCCATATCGAAAGCATGCATCGGCTGACCCAGTTCCAGCAGAACATAGTTGGTCACGTCCACAACCGCATCGATAGAACGCACACCGCAGCGACGCAGTTTTTCTTTCATCCACAGCGGGGTCGGCGCTTTTACGTTAATACCTTTAACCACACGCCCCAGATAACGCGGACAGGCATCAGCGGCGTCAACGGTGATTGGCAGCGTATCGTTAATGGTGGCGGCAACCGGGGTGATTTCCGGTTCAACCAGCGGTGCTTTGTTCAGTGCGGCGACATCGCGCGCGACACCCATGATCCCTAAGCAATCAGCACGGTTCGGCGTCACACTGATTTCAATAGTGTTGTCATCAAGTTTAAGGTAGTCGCGAATATCGGTACCAATCGTGGCGTCCAGCGGCAGTTCGATAATGCCGCTGTGGTCATCGGAAATACCCAGCTCAGAGAACGAACACAGCATGCCTTCTGACGGTTCACCGCGCAGTTTGGCCGCTTTAATTTTGAAGTCACCCGGCAGTACTGCGCCGATGGTGGCAACAGCCACTTTCAGCCCCTGGCGGCAGTTCGGCGCGCCACAGACAATATCCAGCAGGCGTTCACCGCCCACATTCACTTTTGTAACGCGCAGTTTGTCTGCATTCGGGTGCTGACCGCACTCCACAACTTCACCCACAACCACGCCGTTAAATGCGTCCGCCACAGGCTCGACGCCGTCAACTTCCAGGCCAGCCATGGTGATTTGATCGGAAAGCGCTTCACTGTCGACTGCCGGGTTAACCCACTCGCGTAACCACAGTTCACTGAATTTCATTATTTGTCCTGCCCTTATTTAAACTGTTTGAGGAAACGCAAATCGTTTTCGAAGAATGCTCGCAGATCGGTCACACCGTAACGCAGCATGGTCAGGCGCTCCATCCCCATCCCAAACGCGAAGCCAGAATAGATTTCCGGGTCAATGCCCACATTGCGCAGTACGTTCGGATGCACCATGCCGCAACCCAACACTTCCAGCCATTTGCCGTTTTTACCCATCACATCCACCTCTGCAGACGGTTCAGTGAACGGGAAGTAAGATGGACGGAAACGTACCTGCAGATCTTCCTCAAAGAAGTTGTTCAGGAAATCGTGCAGCGTACCTTTCAGGTTGGTAAAGCTGATGTTGGTATCAACAATCAGACCTTCCATCTGATGGAACATCGGGGTATGCGTCTGGTCGTAGTCGTTACGGTACACGCGGCCCGGCGCGATAATACGAATCGGCGGCTGCTGTTCTTTCATGGTGCGAATCTGCACGCCAGATGTCTGCGTACGCAGCAGGCGGGTGGCATCAAACCAGAAAGTGTCGTGGTCAGCGCGTGCCGGATGATGGCCTGGAATATTCAATGCATCGAAGTTGTGATAATCATCTTCGATTTCCGGGCCCGTCGCCACGGTAAAGCCAAGCTCACCGAAGAAACTCTCAATGCGGTCGATAGTACGGGTGACCGGATGCAGGCCGCCGTTTTCGATACGGCGCCCCGGCAGGGATACGTCGATGGTCTCAGCCGCCAGGCGCGCGTTCAGTGCAGCATTTTCCAGATCGTATTTACGCGCGTTCAGCGCCTGCTGGACCTGTTCTTTTGCTTCGTTAATCACCGCCCCGGCAGCCGGGCGCTCTTCTGGCGGCAGCTCACGCAGGGTGGTCATCTGAAGGGTCAGATGCCCTTTCTTACCCAGATATTCAACGCGTACGTTATCTAACGCGGCAACATCTGAGGCATCATTAATGGCTGCCCGTGCACTGGCAACCAGCTCTGCGAGATGTGACATAATTTTCCTCGTTATGTCCTTGTTGTTGGACTTTTTACTTAAAATTCAGACACAAAAAAAGCCTCCTGTTGGAGGCTTTTGGCGTTAATTTTCCGTTTCTTCTTTCACGCGCTAGCCTCCCGGAGTCAGGTGCTAAAGTAAAAAAAGAAGCGGAAAATAGCAGCATTCATGCTTGCGTTACCTTGTGTGGTAAAAAGCGGATTACCTTATTGAAAGGGCTCACCGGAAAAAAGTCAATCTTCTGATGGTGTTATACCCTAAATAATTCGCGTTGCAAAACAGCGGCGAGAGAGTGAAACCACAGGAGCTTACTTAAGTAAGTGACCGGGTGAAAACCTCAGCCTACGCGCATGCAATGCGAGACATGACGGGTATAAACGAAAAGAGGGAGCATCGCTCCCTCTTCCACTGACTTATTAAGCCAGAGCTGCTTTCGCTTTTTCGACCAGAGCGGTAAACGCTACTTTGTCGAATACTGCGATATCAGCCAGGATCTTACGGTCGATTTCAACAGAGGCTTTTTTCAGGCCGTTGATGAATTTGCTGTAAGAAATACCGTTCTGACGTGCTGCTGCGTTGATACGCGCAATCCACAGTTGACGGAACTGACGCTTTTTCTGACGACGGTCACGATAAGCGTACTGACCTGCTTTGATAACAGCCTGGAAGGCAACGCGGTAAACGCGTGAACGCGCACCGTAGTAGCCTTTAGCTTGTTTCAAAATTTTCTTGTGACGTGCGCGTGCAATTACACCACGTTTTACGCGAGCCATGTTGCTCTCCTGTATCTATATTCTGAGTGCCCTTCTCCCGTCGCATTTATCATGCAAACGGACAGGGGCATAAAAAAGTTAATAAAAAGGTTAACGACTTATGCGTACGGCAGGCACGCGATTACCAGGCCCAGATCGCCTTTGGAAACCATGGCTTTCGGACGCAGGTGACGTTTACGCTTGGTAGCTTTTTTGGTCAGAATATGACGCAGGTTAGCGTGCTTGTGCTTAAAACCACCTTTACCGGTTTTTTTGAAGCGCTTAGCAGCACCGCGTACGGTCTTGATTTTTGGCATTTTAATAACTTCCACTTCGCATTGTTAATAAACGAAACCCAGGCGAACAAAACCTGTGAAGCCCAAAGGCGCCACAGGAATTGCTACTTGAAGGCCTTACTGTTTCTTCTTAGGAGCGAGCACCATGATCATCTGGCGGCCTTCGATCTTCGTAGGGAAGGATTCGACTACTGCCAGTTCACTCAGATCGTCACGGACGCGGTTAAGCACTTCCATACCGATCTGTTGGTGGGCCATCTCACGACCGCGGAAACGCAGTGTGATCTTGGCCTTATCGCCATCTTCCAGAAAGCGAACCAGGCTGCGGAGTTTTACCTGGTAGTCGCCATCATCGGTGCCAGGTCGGAATTTGATTTCCTTGACCTGAATAACTTTTTGCTTTTTCTTCTGTTCCTTAGAAGACTTACTCTTTTCATAAAGGAACTTGCCGTAGTCCATGATACGACAAACTGGCGGTTCGGCGTTAGGGCTGATCTCAACTAAATCTACTCCAGCTTCTTCAGCCTTTTCGATAGCTTCTCTCAGACTCACAATACCCAGTTGCTCACCTTCCAGACCAGTTAAGCGAACTTCCTGGGCGCGAATCTCGCCATTGATACGATTCGGACGTGCCGTTTGAACTCGTTTTCCGCCTTTAATACCTTATTCCTCCAGTTGTTGAAGACTGCGGCTGCGAATCTCTTGTTGCAGCTTCTCAATCACTTCACTTACGTCCAGGCTGCCCAGGTCTTTACCGCGGCGGGTGCGAACGGCCACTTTGCCTGCTTCCACCTCTTTATCACCACAGACCAACATATAAGGGACACGACGTAAAGTGTGCTCGCGGATTTTAAAGCCAATCTTCTCGTTTCTCAAGTCCGCTTTTACACGAATGCCCGCATTTTGCAATTTACGGGTCAATTCGTTGACATATTCAGCTTGAGAATCAGTGATATTCATCACCACAACCTGAACAGGGGCCAGCCAGGTCGGGAAGAAACCGGCAAATTCTTCGGTCAGGATGCCGATAAAGCGCTCCAGTGACCCCAGAATTGCGCGGTGAATCATCACCGGAACCTGACGCTCGTTGTTTTCGCCAACATAAGAGGCGCTTAAACGAGCCGGTAACGAGAAGTCCAGCTGGACTGTACCGCACTGCCATGCGCGATCGAGGCAGTCATATAATGTAAATTCAATTTTCGGACCGTAGAATGCGCCCTCACCCAGTTGATATTCAAACGGGATGTTGTTTTCTTCCAGCGCAACTGCGAGATCCGCCTCAGCACGATCCCACATCTCATCGCTACCGATACGTTTTTCCGGGCGAGTAGACAGTTTGACGACGATTTTCTCGAAGCCAAAGGTGCTGTACATATCATAGACCAGTCGAATACAGGCGTTGACTTCATCACGCACTTGTTCTTCGGTACAGAAGATATGCGCGTCATCCTGCGTAAAGCCGCGAACACGCATCAGGCCATGCAGCGCGCCTGATGGCTCGTTACGATGGCAGCTACCGAACTCTGCCATACGCAGCGGCAGATCGCGGTAGGATTTCAGACCCTGGTTAAAGATCTGCACGTGGCCCGGGCAGTTCATCGGCTTGATGCAATATTCACGGTTCTCGGAAGAGGTAGTGAACATCGCATCTTTGTAGTTGTCCCAGTGGCCAGTTTTTTCCCACAGCACGCGGTCCATCATGAATGGGCCTTTTACTTCCTGATACTGATACTCTTTCAGTTTGGAACGTACAAAGGTTTCCAGTTCACGGAAGATAGTCCAGCCGTCATTGTGCCAGAACACCATGCCAGGCGCTTCTTCCTGCATGTGGTACAAGTCGAGTTGTTTACCGATTTTACGGTGATCGCGTTTTGCGGCCTCTTCCAGACGCTGCAGGTAGGCGTTGAGCGCTTTTTTATCTGCCCACGCAGTACCGTAAATACGCTGCAACATCTTGTTGTTGCTGTCGCCACGCCAGTAAGCGCCGGCGATTTTCATCAATTTGAAATGATGACAGAAACGCATGTTCGGCACGTGCGGACCACGGCACATATCGACATATTCTTCATGATGGTACAGGCCTGGCTTGTCATCATGGGCAATGTTTTCATCAAGAATGGAGACTTTGTAGCTCTCGCCACGCTTCACGAAGGTTTCACGCGCTTCGTGCCAGCTCACTTTTTTCTTAATGACGTCATAGTTGGTTTCGGCGAGCTCGTGCATACGTTTTTCGAGCGCGTCGATATCTTCCTGGGTCAGGGTATGGTCAAGATCAACGTCGTAATAGAAGCCGTTATCGATAACCGGGCCAATCGCCATTTTGGTGTTCGGCCACAGTTGCTTGATAGCGTGACCTAACAGGTGCGCACAGGAGTGGCGGATGATTTCCAGACCGTCTTCGTCTTTGGCGGTGATGATAGAGAGCGTTGCGTCATTTTCAATCAGATCGGACGCATCAACCAGCTCACCGTTCACACGACCGGCAATGGTCGCTTTCGCAAGACCCGGACCAATGTCCAGAGCCACATCCATTGGACTCACAGCACGATCGAAATGGCGTTGACTGCCATCAGGAAGAGTAATTACAGGCATTTCATATCCTTAATTCGCAGTGGTGACCCACACGAAAGATCACATACGAAGTAAATATTTGTTTAGTCGAAATAAATTACGCCGCCATCTAACCAACAATCGCTAAATTGGCGCGTAATCTGTTACGTCAATGAAGGCCATCATGGCTCACACTTTTCATTGCGTCAGAGGATGGTAACACTAAAAAAAGGGGGAATGTACCTCTTGTTTGATATTGGTTCCCTTGACTATTTTCTGTGTCCTACTGCTGGCTCACAAAAATAGAATCTCAGGAAGCCTCAAAACCCAGCGCGCGGATTACTTCCGCCATCGCCTGTTTAGTCAATTCCGTACGCGGCACACGTTGATTCGCCAGCATCGTGCGCACCATCCCGGCAATCACCACATGTTTTGGCTCCTGGCCAAGGTCTCGCATCTCAAGCACCACTTTCCCAACGACCCGGCACATTTCTTCATATAACTCGGCATCTTTTGTCCTGCCCATGCACTCCCCCATGAGGTGATCACGACTTTTCGTGGTTTGTTGTTCTTCTGTTACTCATTAATAATACTGAATAACCACAGCAAGGTGATAATCACAATAAGGAAATGTCGATGTCATTTACCGCACAAGAGCGCACTGCCCTGCTCGCCTGCAAAGGTGTCGGCCCGAAAGTCATTGAACGACTGGAGCAAATGGGATTTAGCGCGCTCGCTCAACTCCGTGAAGCTTCCGTTGACGATATCGTCGCCCAGGGGGCGGCGCTCGTCGGATCAACGTGCTGGAAAAACAGTCCGCAGGCAAAAGCTGCTATTAGCAATGCTATCGCGCTGGCAAAAACAACAGTATCTGAGGGAAAATAAAGGGCCGGAGAACCCGGCCCGGTGCGGTTACATCTTGTAGCCGAGGGAGACTGTGGTTCGACGATCGGTGTGCTCTGGCGCCGATGATGGCGGCTGAGAATTCCAGGTCACGTTGTATGCCACTTTCAGACCAAAGTGGTCATTAATAGCGACATTTAACGCAGTCTCAGAGTTCAGTGTCGTGTCATCTGAACCAAACACAGATACACCCTGTGTGAATTTGGCGTTGTCGGTCATCTGCCAGGTATAGGTACCAGAGGCATAGCCCAGGCCTTGCGTTTTGGTGTCCCCGTCAGTGTATTCGTCGTAACGAACACCGGGACCAAATTCAAAGCGGAAGCTGTGCACCGGACCATTGAGGAACTGACGACCATAACCAGCGGTCAGAACATCACGTTCACGATAGCCGTTGTATCGGTCAGTCAGCCAGCTTGCCTGGCCAAACAGATAATCGTAATCCGTCATGTTGTAACGGCTACGTCCACCTACGGAATATTTCTCTGAGGAACGCTCATCATTTGATGAGGTGTTGCTCGCGGTTCCCCATAAAGACCATGCGGTAGATGTGCCATACCAGGTCAGGGTGGAGTCAGCAGTCAGAGAAGAACTTGTGGTATTGCCAGACTGGGCCAGGTAACCACCGTTAACGCTACCTTCAAACGGTTTCTTCGCGGTGGAGGGGTCATCCATAACAGTAAAAACGGTGTCATCTGCGGCAGCATTCAACGACGCAAGCACGCCTCCCGCGAGAACAATCAGCACGGGTACTGTCTTAAAAAGCTTCATTTATTAGGAGTCCGAACAACAAAAAAAGAGACCATAACGGTCCCGGAAACTTTCAGGTGGATCAACGACCGACGGTCCATTGAAAGGTAACAAATTATAAAAAGGCCCGTTTAACATAGCAATGAATTCTTATTTCATTTTTTGAATAAGACAGATCTCAAATAGACATTAAATGTATAAAAGCTTTACGGCGACTTATCGAAAATTCATATTCTAAATCATCGATTTATTTACATTGCCTTCTGAGAATCAGATGCCAGGATTAATACATTCACCGTAAAAGGAGATCATTATGGTATCGGTTTATACCCTAACGCTGGCCCCTTCCCTCGATAGCGCGACTCTCACGCCGCAGATTTACCCGGAAGGGAAACTCCGCTGTAGCGCCCCCGTCTTTGAACCCGGCGGCGGCGGCATTAATGTCGCACGCGCCATCGCCCATCTGGGGGGGAAAGCCACGGCAATTTTCCCGGCAGGTGGTGCGACAGGCGAGCATTTAACGGCGCTGCTTGCCGATGAAAATGTTCCCACGCAATGTGTCGCAACGCATGACTGGACCCGGCAAAATCTGCATGTGCATGTTGAGGCCAGTGGCGAGCAATACCGTTTTGTGATGCCAGGCGCCACGCTAACCGCTGATGAATTCCGCCGACTGGAAGAGAAAGTGCTCGCCATTGAGAGTGGCGCGATCCTTGTGATTAGCGGCAGCCTGCCGCCGGGTATTGATGTGACGAAGCTGACGCAACTGGTTAAGGCCGCGCAACAACAAGGGATCCGCTGCATCATCGACAGTTCGGGTGATGCTCTCTCCGCGGCGCTCGAAATCGGTAATATAGAACTGGTCAAACCGAATCAGAAAGAGCTCAGCGCGCTGGTAGGCCGGGAATTAACGCAGCCGGATGACGTTCAGAATGCGGCAAAAGAGATTGTTCGTCAGGGCAAAGCGCGACGGGTCGTGGTTTCTCTCGGCCCACAGGGCGCGCTCGCCGTTGATGAAAGCCAGTGTGTCCAGGTTGTGCCGCCGCCGATGAAAAGCCAGAGTACCGTGGGTGCCGGCGACAGCATGGTCGGCGCGATGACGCTGAAACTTGCCGAAGGCGCGTCGCTTGAAGAGATGGTGAAATTCGGTGTTGCCGCCGGGAGTGCTGCGACCATTAATCAGGGTACGAAATTGTGTTCCCGCGCCGACACACAAAAAATCTACGATTACCTGCGCAATCTCTGAAAATACGCCCTCGCCTTACCGCGAGGGCCTTCCCTCCTCTGGCGGCAGTCGACAAATCCCCTTCGCCGACTATGCTAAAAAAATTCAGGATAACAACGAGGTGAATTATGAGCAGCGACGGTATTACCCGCTACGTGGTTACGGTGAAATTTCACGAGCAGAGCCTGGCGGAAATCAACGAGCTGAATAATCAGTTTACGCGCGCCGGATTCCTGCTCACGCTCACGGATGAAGAAGGCAAAGTGCATGACCTCGGGACAAATACCTTTGGCCTTATCAGCCCGTTGAACGAACAAGAGGTGACAGAGCTGGCCAGTGGCCTTGCAGATAGCGTCGTCAGCGCAAAGCCCGACATTAGCGTGACAACCTGGGAAGCATGGCAAAAACAGACACAATAAGTGCCATTGTCCGTCCCAGGATGCGCAGGTGTGCGTTGGTTCGTATTTTTTCATAGCAGTAGTGCGCTAACCTTATGATCTGGCTGATAACATGGGAGACATATCATGTGGCAAGCAATAAGTCGTCTGTTAAGCGAACAACTAGGCGTTGGTGAGATCGAACAGCGTGACGAGTTGCCAGGTGGAGAAATCCATGCTGCATGGCACCTGCGTTATGGTGGTCAGGATTTGTTTGTAAAATGCGATGAACGGGAATTACTGCCCATCTTCACCGCAGAGGCTGACCAGCTAGAACTGCTCTCCCGTAGCAATACGGTGCGCGTACCCAAAGTCCTGGCGGTCGGCAGCGACCGCGACTACAGCTTCCTGGTGATGGAGTATCTCCCTGCCCGCCCTCTCGATGCCCACAGCGCTTTTTTACTCGGCCAGCAACTGGCACGGCTGCATGAGTGGAGCGACCAACCGCAGTTCGGTCTTGATTTTGATAATGACCTGTCGACAACACCGCAGCCCAATGCCTGGCAACGTCGCTGGTCAACCTTTTTTGCCGAGCAACGTATCGGCTGGCAACTGGAGCTGGCGGCAGAAAAAGGGCTGGAGTTTGGCAATATCGATGCCATTGTCGAACATGTTCAGCAGCGTCTTGCTTCGCACCAACCTCAGGCGTCTCTGCTTCATGGCGATCTGTGGTCAGCAAACTGTGCGCTTGGTCCGGATGGTCCGTTTATTTACGACCCGGCATGTTACTGGGGAGACAGAGAGTGTGACCTGGCAATGCTCCCGTTACACCCGGACCAACCGCCGCAAATTTATGATGGCTACCAGTCCGTGAGTCCCTTACCGGGCGATTTCCTTGACCGTCAGCCCGTATACCAGCTTTATACACTCTTTAACCGGGCGATTCTGTTCGGTGGGCAGCATCTGGTAACGGCGCAAAAAGCGCTGGAGCGGGTACTTGCCGCATGACGGAACGATAAGGCCACCCAGAGGTGGCCTTAGTTCAAAGGAAGCCGAGCAGAGAGAAAAAGAAGTAACCTGCGACGATACAGATAACAGGCAGGACATAGAGCGGGAAAATCTGTCGGAAAATGGAGTGATTCGGTACCACGATACGCGCTGCTATTTGTTCGCGTGACAGCCCTTCGGCCCCTTTTGCCTTTTCCAGAATCAGTTGATCTTCAAGGTTTTCACGTAGAAACCGCGTCTGACGGCTCATCCTTGCCCCGGAAGCCTGCAGCGCCAGCCCCACAAAGATCAGCGCAAAAATAATCCAGAAACCGATATTAAGCTGGTGATGGAAATCCGGCGTGGGTGAGTTGTACCAGAAAAAATTGAGGAATGGCGTGTTAAACCGCATCATCTCAATCATCACATGGGCGAAATCCAGCATAACGGCATTGATGCCCGGCTGTTTTTCACTGTGGTCGTACATAAACTTAAGTACTGAAATAATTGTCGAAATCACCGATGGGATAAAGATAACCCACCCCAGGACGCGTTTTAGTATGGCAATGCGTCCAGCTTGTTGATACGTCATGGATTCCCCTTGTGAGACGTTCCGTTTTCCGCCTAAGTCTACCCTCTCATATTCATTTTCGCCCGATCTTTAAAGACGGTATGATGACCTCCTGACCAGAAAAAGTGTTTCTCCCTGTGTTCTAACGTAAGAAAGAGAGGTGTGAATGTCTGCCCCGCGACAAATACTCGCTGCCATTTTCGATATGGATGGATTAATTATGGACTCAGAGCCACTCTGGGATCGTGCTGAACTGGATGTCATGGCAAGCCTGGGGGTTGATATTACCCGCCGCGATGAGCTACCGGATACCCTCGGCCTGCGCATTGATATGGTTGTTGGCCTGTGGTTCGCTCGCCAGCCGTGGACCGGCCCGGACTGCGAAGAGGTCACCCAACGCATCATCAGTCGCGCCATCGCCCTGGTGGAAGAAACGCGCCCGTTGCTGCCAGGCGCGCGTGAAGCGATTGCTCTGTGCAAAGCCAGTGGTCTTAAAGTGGGTCTGGCCTCGGCATCGCCGCTGCATATGCTGGAAAAAACGCTCTCTCTGTTCGGCCTGCGCGATAATTTCGATGCGCTGGCGTCCGCCGAAAAACTGCCCTACAGCAAACCGCATCCGCAGGTTTATCTGGACTGTGCCGCAAAGCTTGGCGTTGACCCGCTTACCTGTGTGGCGCTGGAAGATTCTGTCAATGGCATGATCGCCAGTAAAGCCGCCCGGATGCGCTCCATTGTGGTGCCTGCCGAAGAGAACCGTGCCGATCCACGCTATGCGTTAGCCGATGTGAAGTTAGCCAGCCTTGAAGAGCTCACCCTGACGCATTTGTGCGGCTAACTCCTGACACCAGAGATAGGTAACACTGTCTCTGGTTTTTATTTTTAAAACATCGTTTCATTTTATTTGTAATTCTCCGTATCTGCCCCTATCCTCATCTCAGGCGCGATGACAATAACCAGGACCTGGGGGAACTATGATTCTTGATGCCTTTTCACTTGCAAACAAAGTCGCCATCGTTACCGGCTGCGATACCGGCCTGGGGCAAGGGATGGCGCTGGGGCTTGCCGAAGCAGGATGCCATATCGTCGGCGTTGGCCGTAAAAAACCACAGGAGACCGCCGAGCGAGTCACCGCGCTGGGCCGCAAATTCCTCGCAATCCAGGCTGATCTCAGCAAGCAAGACAGCATTAATGACATCGTCAGCCAGACCGTTTCACAGATGGGGCGCATTGATATTTTGCTCAATAACGCCGGGACGATTCGCCGCTGCGATGCGCTGGAATTTAGCGAGAAAGACTGGGACGATGTGATGAACCTTAACGTCAAGACGGTTTTCTTTTTGTCTCAGGCTGTCGCTCGTCAGTTTATTGCCCAGGGCGACGGCGGAAAAATCATCAATATTGCTTCTATGCTCTCGTTTCAGGGGGGCATCCGCGTACCGTCATATACCGCGTCTAAAAGCGGTGTTCTGGGGCTGACCCGTCTGCTCGCCAATGAATGGGCATCACACAACATCAATGTTAATGCCATTGCCCCTGGTTACATGGCGACCAACAACACCCAGGCGTTACGGGAAGATGCAGAACGTAACCAGGAGATTGTCGATCGCATTCCGGCAGGCCGCTGGGGAAAACCGGATGATCTCAAAGGCCCGGCGGTCTTTCTGGCCTCTGCGGCTTCTGACTATATCAATGGCTTTACTCTCGCCGTGGATGGTGGCTGGCTGGCGCGTTAAATGTCATTCTTGTGACAAAGAGTTACACCGTCACCTCTTCCACCTACTGTATAAAAACCCTATACTGTATGCATCGACAGTTTAGCGAGTTTTATCATGACGGCGGAAGGACACCTGCTTTTTTCCATTGCCTGCGCGGTGTTTGCCAAAAATGCCGAGTTGACGCCTGTGCTGGCACACGGGGATTGGTGGCATATTGTTCCGTCAGCTATTCTGACCTGTCTTCTGCCCGATATCGACCACCCGAAGTCGTTTCTTGGGCAGCGGTTAAAATGGATCTCAAAACCCGTGGCCCGCATGTTCGGTCACCGGGGTTTTACCCATAGCCTGTTGGCCGTTTTTATTGGCTTAACGCTGTTCTATCTCAAAGTGCCCGATAGCTGGATTATCCCGGCAGACGCACTGCAGGGGTTGGTTCTGGGTTATTTGAGCCATATCCTTGCCGATATGATCACCCCGGCAGGCGTCCCTCTTCTCTGGCCCTGCCGCTGGCGATTCCGTTTGCCCTTGCTCTCGCCGCAACGCGGTAACCAACTGGAGCGTGTGTTATGCATGGCGCTGTTCACCTGGGCACTGTGGATGCCACAAACATTGCCCGATAACAGTGCAGTGCGCTGGTCGTCGCAGATGATTAATGTGCTGCAAAACCAGTTCAATCGCTTTATTCATCACCAGACCGACCATTAAATCGCCACTTTCCGCACTTACGGCATAATTCATTCCATTTGGATATAAGGCTTGCGGACCTCTTCTGCTAACCTTCCGCCATTGGCTGACCTTTGGATGCCGGCCTTATAATGAGATCAGGAGAACGGGGATGAACTTTCCTTTAATCGCAAACGTTGTGGTGTTTGTCGCACTGCTGCTGTTGCTGGCGCAAACGCGTCAC
This sequence comes from Citrobacter sp. UYEF32, assembly GCF_040546205.1. Classification (NCBI taxonomy): domain Bacteria; kingdom Pseudomonadati; phylum Pseudomonadota; class Gammaproteobacteria; order Enterobacterales; family Enterobacteriaceae; genus Citrobacter; species Citrobacter sp. UYEF32. Next base: position 179,188 of record NZ_JBEPNI010000001.1, read on the forward strand.
AAGCAGTGGAGTCTGGCCCAAAAAGTACTGGCCGGTTTGGGGCTGGGCGTAGTGTTTGGCCTTGCATTGCAGGCTATCTACGGCTCGGACAACCCGGTACTGAAGAATTCTATCCAGTGGTTCAACGTGGTCGGTAATGGCTACGTGCAACTGTTGCAGATGATTGTTATGCCGCTGGTTTTTGCTTCTATTCTGAGCGCCGTTGCACGTCTGCACAACGCGTCTTCGCTGGGAAAAATTAGCTTTTTAACTATCGGCACTCTGCTGTTTACGACGATGATTTCAGCGCTGGTTGGCGTCATGATGACCAATCTCTTCGGTCTGACCGCCGAAGGTCTGGTTCAGGGGACCGCCGAAACGGCCCGTTTAACGGCCATTCAAACCAACTATGTAGGCAAAGTGGCCGATCTGAGCGTACCGCAACTGCTGCTGTCGTTTGTACCGAAGAACCCGTTTGCCGATCTGACGGGTGCAAGCCCGACCTCCATTATCAGCGTTGTGATTTTCGCTGCGTTTCTGGGTGTCGCCGCCCTGAAACTGCTCAAAGACGATGCGCCGAAAGGCGAACGCGTGCTCATCGCCATTGATACGCTGCAAAGCTGGGTGATGAAGCTGGTGCGTCTGGTGATGCAACTGACGCCGTATGGCGTTCTGGCGTTGATGACCAAAGTGGTGGCCGGCTCGAACATCCAGGACATTATTAAGCTCGGCAGCTTTGTTATCGCCTCCTACATTGGTCTTGGCATCATGTTTGTGGTGCATGGCCTGCTGCTGGGTGTGAATGGCATCAGCCCGCTGAAATACTTCCGCAAAGTATGGCCGGTACTGACCTTCGCGTTTACCAGCCGTTCCAGCGCCGCGTCTATTCCGCTGAATGTGGAAGCGCAGACCCGTCGTCTGGGCGTACCTGAGTCTATCGCCAGCTTCTCTGCCTCGTTCGGTGCGACCATCGGTCAGAACGGCTGTGCGGGTCTCTACCCGGCAATGCTGGCGGTAATGGTTGCTCCGACAGTAGGCATTAATCCGTTGGATCCGATGTGGATTGCCACCCTGGTCGGTATTGTGACAGTCAGCTCCGCAGGTGTTGCGGGTGTCGGTGGTGGTGCGACCTTCGCCGCACTGATTGTACTGCCTGCTATGGGTTTACCCGTCACACTGGTTGCACTGCTGATTTCGGTGGAACCGTTGATCGACATGGGGCGTACGGCGCTTAATGTCAGCGGCTCAATGACCGCAGGTACGCTGACCAGCCAGTGGCTTAAGCAGACGGACAAAACCATTCTGAACAGCGAAGAGGACGCCGAACTGGCACATCGCTAATTTCGACGTCATTCGAAACGAAAACCGCCTGACAAGTCATTGCAGGCGGTTTTTTTATTCGTCGATTTCGCCTTCCTGACGAATCTGAGTTGCCCAGCGCTGAGCGGCTTCAGGCACGCTAAAAACAGGTGAACGCGTAAAACGCTCGCCCTGTAACACGAAGGCCACATATTTCCCGCGCAATAACCAGACGTCACGAAACCCATCAACCTTCAAAGCATGTTCAGGCGGTGCAGGTTCGATACGGGGTACATAGCTGATAACACGACGGTTTTGATGGCGCAAAGGTTTCATAAGCGAAGAGTTCACTAAAACGATTTCCACTAACACGAAAGTCCTATCATAGCCGATCGTCACCCCGCGCGTCGCCTCCGGGCTGACTTTCTGCGTATTTTTGCCGCTCTTTCAGTGCGCCCATAGCCGTTACGCCTGAGCACTGTCCTGAGTTGTTCTATAGTTAGAAGGGTTTTGCCAAAGCAACGACCATTTTTCAGCAATGAAAACAGGAGACGTGTTCAATGTCGGATCAAGAACAAAACCCTACAAATCATCAATCACCGGTGCATGATGCCAGTGAGTCAAAGCCCGGTCTCGATTCTCTGGCGCCGGCAGACGGTTCCCATCGCCCTTCCCCGCATCTCTCCGCGCCCGGCGAGCAACCCACGGCCCCAGGCAGTTTAAAGGCCCCTAACACGGCCAATGAGAAACTCACCGCGCTGGAAGCCTTTCGTAAGGGCAGCGAAAATTTTCCACTGACGACAAACCAGGGCGTACGCATCGCAGACGATCAAAATTCACTGCGGGCGGGCACGCGGGGACCGACGCTGCTGGAAGACTTTATTCTGCGCGAAAAGATCACCCATTTTGACCATGAGCGCATTCCTGAACGCATCGTCCACGCACGCGGTTCTGCCGCCCATGGCTATTTCCAGCCTTACGAAAGTTTATCGGCCATCACCAAAGCAGATTTTCTCTCCGACCCGGAGAAAATCACGCCGGTATTTGTGCGTTTTTCCACGGTTCAGGGAGGAGCAGGCTCCGCCGATACCGTGCGGGATATCCGTGGATTTGCCACCAAGTTTTACACCGAAGAGGGGATCTTCGATTTGGTGGGTAATAACACGCCCGTATTTTTTATTCAGGACGCGCATAAATTCCCGGATTTCGTTCATGCGGTTAAACCCGAGCCTCACTGGGCAATTCCCCAGGGGCAGAGCGCCCATGACACCTTCTGGGATTATGTCTCGCTGCAACCGGAGACACTGCATAATGTCATCTGGGCAATGTCTGATCGCGGGATCCCACGCAGCTATCGCACCATGGAAGGCTTTGGTATTCATACCTTTCGCATGATCAATGCCGAAGGCAAGGCCACGTTTGTGCGTTTTCACTGGAAACCCGTGGCAGGCAAAGCTTCACTGGTCTGGGATGAGTCGCAGAAATTGACCGGTCGTGACCCCGATTTTCATCGTCGCGATCTGTGGGAAGCGATTGAAGCGGGTGATTACCCGGAATATGAGCTTGGATTACAGCTCATTCCCGAAGAAGACGAATTTAAATTTGATTTTGATCTCCTCGACCCGACGAAACTGATCCCGGAAGAGCTGGTACCAGTGAAGCGAGTGGGCAAAATGGTGCTCAACCGCAATCCGGATAATTTCTTTGCCGAAAACGAGCAGGCCGCGTTTCACCCCGGCCATATTGTCCCCGGGCTCGATTTCTCTAACGATCCCCTGCTGCAGGGGCGTCTGTTCTCCTATACGGATACGCAGATTAGCCGTCTTGGCGGGCCAAACTTTCATGAGATCCCCATAAACCGCCCCACCTGCCCGTACCATAATTTGCAGCGCGACGGCATGCATCGAATGGATATTGATACCAACCCGGCAAACTATGAACCCAACTCGATTAATGACAACTGGCCGCGTGAGACGCCGCCGGGCCCTAAACGGGGTGGGTTTGAGTCGTACCAGGAGCGGGTCGAAGGCGGCAAAATTCGCGAACGTAGCCCCTCATTTGCCGAATATTATGCGCATCCACGCCTGTTCTGGCTCAGCCAGACGCCATTTGAGCAGCAGCATATTATTGATGCTTTCAGCTTCGAGCTGAGTAAAGTTGTGCGCGAGTACATTCGTGAACGGGTGGTTGACCAACTGGCGCATATTGACGTCCATCTGGCAAATGCCGTCGCCGGGAACCTCGGCATTACGCTGAGTGAAGAGCAACGTAACATCGCGCCACCGAAGGAGGTGAACGGTCTGAAAAAAGATCCTTCGCTCAGCCTGTATGCCATCCCGGATGGGGCCATCAAAGGGCGTGTCGTCGCCGTGTTGCTGAATGATAAAACGCGCGCTGACGATGTGCTCACCATCCTGCAAGCGCTTAAGGCGCAAGGGGTGCACGCGAAACTGCTCTATTCCCGAATGGGCAGCGTTGTAACCGATGATGGATCCGTCTTACCTGTCGCGGGGACTTTTGCGGGCGCGCCGTCACTGACGGTTGATGGCGTCATTGTGCCTGGCGGTGATCTCACCCAGTTACTGAATAATGGCGATGCGCTTTACTATCTGCTGGAAGCCTACAAACATCTAAAACCCATTACGCTGCTGGGCGATGCCCGTCAGTTCAGCGCCGCTTTACAGGTTGGCGCGCAGGGGGAAGAAGGTGTGATCCAGGCCGAGGATGCCTCAGGCAGCACCCTGGATGATTTTCTGGGGTTATTGCGCGCGCACCGTATTTGGTCACGCATGAGTAAAATCGCCAGCATTCCTGCCTGATAAACGCGCACCGCGGCCTGTTCCGCGGTGCGTGACTTACAGATCCCGAAAAGTGCCCGGTCTGAAGGCACGTTCGGCAATGACCCGCTTCAATGAAGGCTGCGTCAGCACTTCCAGCTCTTTTAAACGTGGGTAACAGTACTGACTTGCCATAAGCTGATTATCCACAAACGCCGGATGGCTCATGATCTCCAGTGAGCTGTCGCCACGCAGCGCGGCGGTATCCAGAATGGCGGTAAACAGCGATACCGTGATCTCATCGCCATAAAAGGCGCTGGAAAAACCGCTCGTGCTGCATACCCCGTTTGCATCAATTCCCTGGCGCCGGGCCTCATCGCGATCGACACGCAGCGGAATGCCTTTCTGCCGGGCAAACGCCGCAACCAGCGGGAAAATGGCGCCAATCATATGCACATGATGATGACTATCGATGTGTGAGGGCGGCTTGCCAAACAGCGCGATAAAACGCGCATACTGGCAGGCCAGCTCATCGGCAATCTCCTGGAGCGGCAGGGAACCTTGTGCAGCCAGATCCCAGATCCATTTTCCCAGTTTCCCCTCTCGCGTCAGTGATGGCGTATTTCCCACGGGTTTTCCCAGCGTCAGGGTGAAATGCAGCCCCACCGCCAGTTCCGGAACCTGCTCGCACAGCGCAACCGCATGTTCGATAGCGGCACCGTTCACCAGCGCAGTCGTGGACGTTACGACGCCGTTACGGCAGGCGTCGACGATGCCGTAGTTCTGCCCACGGCTTAAGCCAAAGTCATCCGCATTGACGATTAACAGTCTTTGCATAACCCCTCACTGTTTGAAGGATGCTATTGCCGTAGCAAAACGCGGTAACCACTGCTGATTGGCCAGCAGCATATCGCGGGCCAGTTTTTCCGCGTCTTTATCAGAATGGATCAACGGATTCAGGTTGAGCGCCAGCAAAATGTCATTCAGTTCACCGCTCAGTGCCGCGTTGCTGGCAGCAATCTCAAAGCCCTTAATGGTGTAAATCAGCCCAAGAATCTTGTCATCAAAGTGTGTGATTCGCGGATGCGGCGTCGCCCCCTCGCGCCCCAGAAGACAGGTCATTTCTACCGCCCATTGCGCAGGGATATTTTCTACGCAGCCCCGGTGCGGCACATTCACGTAATGCTCCGTCTGCTTATCATTAAAAATCGCATTGATCACTTCACAAGCGGCATCGGAATAATAGGCACCGCCGCGCATCTCCAGCGCCTTCGGTTTCACATTGAGTGTCGGATCTTTGTACATCTCAAAGAGATTTTTTTCGACCTCCTGAACCACCTGCGCACGCGTCCCCCCTTTGTAATATTCCCCCATTTCGATACCCAGCATCTCTTTGGATTTGAAATAGTATTGCAGGTAGGAACATGGCAGCAGGTTGAGCGAACGCAGTAAGCCTTCCGAGAAGGGTAGATCAAAAATATTCTTCACCGAAGATTTCGCCAGACGCCCGGAAGCGACCCCGTCCATTAATTCGGCAAAGCGCGACTCGCCATTCACCAGCACATCTTTGATAAAGACCAGGTGGTTCAGACCAAATAAATCGATCGATAGCGTGTCAGTCGTGGCGAGTTGCAGAACATCACGGACGAACATTTTCATGCCGATGGGGACATTGCATACGCCAATAAAGCGACGGAAGTTGGTATGCCGATAAACCGCTTCTGTGACCATGCCAGCCGGGTTAGTGAAATTGATCACCCATGCCTGCGGGCACAACGCTTCCACATCACGAAGAATATCGAAAATCACCGGGATAGTGCGTAGCCCTTTAAACAAACCACCGGCACCATTAGTTTCCTGACCAAGATAACCATGGCTTAACGGAATGCGCTCGTCGAGTTCCCGTGCTTTGAGCTGGCCGATACGGAATTGTGTGGTAACGAAATCCGCATCGCGCAGCGCTTCACGTCGATCAAGGGTTTTAAATATTTTTAATGGCACCCCCGCTTTGTCGACCATGCGGCAACAAAGATCATAAATGATATCCAGCTTATGTTTCCCCTCCTCCACATCTACCAGCCATAATTCGCTGACGGGTAATTCATGGTAGCGAAGAATAAATCCTTCCAGTAATTCCGGGGTATAACTGCTGCCGCCACCGATAGTGACAATTTTCAGTTTCGTCGTCATATTTTCTCCCTCAGGCCTGATGTTAAGGCAAGCCGTGTCATTACCGCAGTGCGATAATTATAGAATGGTGATGTTTGTTAGCGGGGACGAACCCCGCAAATCAGGAAATATTCGTCAGTTGTTTACGGTAACTACCCGGTGTAAATGAGGTCAGTCGTTTAAATGTTTTAATAAATAAGCTGGGGCTGCTGTACCCTGCCTCCCATGCAATATCATTGATTGAGAAATTCGAAATTTCGAGCTGCTTGCGGGCAAAATTAATCCGAATTTCATTAATAATTTGCAGCGGTGTTTTATGATAATAACGCTGTGTCGCCCTGGTTAAGTATTCCTGAGATTTCCCCGACAAGGCGACCATATTTTCCAGCGCGTTTTCAGCAAAACGGTGTTTGTCATGCATACCCTCTACGGTCATTTTTAACCATTGCGGAATGCAATCTTCCTCCTGCTGCTCGCGGTAATGGCGCAAGCGATTGATAACATGGAAGGTGACATTCTCAATAAACTCATCGAGTTCACTATCACGAAAATTGAGCGATGCTATGACCGATTCAATGTACGCCAGAAAGGTTGCCTTGATGCGGTAACTCTGCGAGGCAACGAAACAAAACGGCACCAGCGAAAGATAATGCGTATCAAAAAATTGCCGGCTGATCCCCACATTAAGGATCCGCGTTGCGCCAAACTCATAAAAACTCTGGTGGGTTGAACCGACGGGTATAAACACAAAGTCACCTCGCTCCAGCAACACCCGTTTCCCGTTGATCACCTGATAGTAACGCCCGGTCAGGACGAGCGTAAATTCATAGTAATCATGCTGATGCAGCCCACTGATGCTCTCAACTTTATTGTAGATAAACACGTGAAAAGACCGGCCATTAAAAAGCTGTTGCTCTCTGACTATTCTCGCGTCCGTCGCATTTATCTCTGGCTGCATCTGCGGGCTTCTCCTTTATCGTCACATTTTCTCGTGCAGTTCAATCAGCTCGGCAATAAGCTCACGCGCCAGCATGGCTGTCATCAGGTGATCCTGCGCGTGAACCAGTACCAGGCTTACCTTTATCTTACCCTGCCCTTCATCACTTTCAATGAGCTGAGTCTGTACGCGATGTGCCTCATGCAGGGCGGCATGAGATTGCGCCATCAGCGTTTTTGCCGTCTCAAAATCCCCCTGCTTGGCTTGTTTTAATGCGCTGTACGCCAGGCTTCGCGCCTGACCCGCGTTGATGATAAGCCCCATGACGACCTCTTCCAGGGCGTCCGCGTCGGTGCCTGTTTCCGGCAGGTTATCTAAATCCAACATGATGACTCCTCGTCTGTAGCCGCGGCGGTACACAGGCCGCGGCGAAGTTCCTTAAAATTTCAACGCCTGGGCGATATCTTCCTCGCTCTCTTCGGCTTCGATAGTGTTCTGTGCTTTGTTCGATATCACGACGAACGGCAGATAGAGCAGTGTCGCCACACCGAGGTTGAACAGCGCCAGCAACAGGGCTGCGATACTGCCGTTGGTGTTAAAGAAAGCCCCAAGCCCGGTGGGCATGGTCCAGGGTGCGATATTGGTGACAGGCGGGATGATTCCCATGTAATAAGCCGCCATGGTGATGGCTGCCAGTAACGGCTGAACCAGAATGAACGGAATAAACATCACCGGGTTCATGATAATCGGCAGGCCAAACATCATGGGTTCGTTAATCTGGAAGATCCCGGAAGGCAATGCCAGCTTCGCCACCTGGCGGTGATCGGCGCGGCGGGACGCAATAAAGATGGCGATAATTAACCCCAGCGTCGCCCCGGTGCCGCCCAGGAAGATATAGGAGTCAAGAACCGGTTTCGCCCAGGCATGGAAGGTTTTCCCCGCGGCCAGCGCCGCATCGACTGAACCGTATTCGGTATACAGCGCCACGTTTTCCAGCGCCCACGGCGTCATGATGCCGCTATCCAGTGCGGCCAGGGCCAGTGAACCATGGACACCAAAGAACCACAGCAGCGAGGTAAAGATGACATACGCCCAACCAACCACCCCGCCCATTGCCGCCAGTGGCTTAGAGATGGAGTCCATAATGATCTGGTGAAAGGTCGTTCCGGCACCGGCCAGTCCCCATGCGATAATCCCCATGACAGAGAGGATCACAAAGCCCGGAATCAGCGCCGAAAAGGAGCGAGAGACCGACGCAGGAACGCTGTCAGGTAACTTAATCACCCAGTTACGCCGGACAACAAAGGCGAACATTTCCGCGACCACCAGCCCAATTAACATACCGGAGATAATGTTCGAGCCGCCGAGCCAGTTGGCATCTACCGCATACGCCTCCCCAACGCTATAAGGGGTCACCGTCATAAACGCCGCCACGGCCAGCAACCCGGCAGCAAGGGGATCAACTTTGCGTTCCTCCGCCAGCGCCATGCCAATAAAAAAAGGCGCCATCAGCGACATAATGCCCAATGTACCGTTATAGACATTACCGCCGATGGCTTTAAGGCCATTCAGGGAATCAATTGTTGACGCATCCAGTCGAATGCCAAGAGAGTAGAAAAAAGATCCTTCGCCAAAACTAAGAAAGACATTATTAATTAAAACAAACATGGCCCCGGCGAGCGTTAATGGCATTAATTTAATAAAGCCATTTTTAATCGCATTGACATGCGGTTGCTTGCCTATTTTTACCGCGAACGGCAGCAGCACCTTTTCCAGAGAATTGATCGCTTTATTCATACAAATAAGCCCTTAAGTGCCGCAACGTTAATTGCGGCATGAATGTGTGAAATTACTCTTTGACGGGAAAAATAAAAATTTAAAGCGCTGCTTTTTTAATGGCAGCAATGGCACTTTTAAGAACGGCTAAACCATCGATTTTGCCATAAAGCAAAGAATCAATAACTTCTACTGGCTTATCGGGCAGAATGCGCTGAATTTCAGGCAACATATACGCAATTTGCGGACCTAATAAGACGACATCCGCCTGCGGGCCTTTCTCTGCCGCCAGCGTTTCCGGAAAAGCATCTATAATAACCGGCACATTATACTTTTCTGCCTGCGCGCGCATTTTCGACACCAGCAACGAGGTAGACATGCCCGCTGAGCAGAACAAATAGATGATTTTCTTATCCATAAAAACCTCCCTTGAGCGGCATTTATCATCGAAGAATGCAATGATTAAGCCGTGTGGCGAGACGCCGTGTTATCTGTTTTTTGATGTTGTAATGAGTATACGTTGGCGCGCTGCGAGGGGATAATTCGCTACAAACCACAATTGTCTCTCATTGACCTGGCATCATGACTCCCTTCACATTACGGCCAAATAATTCGCTTCGTTAAAAAAGATCCTGACGTAAAAAAACCGGCCCAGGGGCCGGTTTTAGATCTGCTCAGGCAAAGAGAATCAAAGGTTACTGCTTAGGCGCTTGCGGATCGGTGTCATATTCGGCACAGGTCTGGTAGCCTGAGTTCATCACGTGACCCGTCTCATCCAGCGCGACGAAATAGGTTTCAGTTTTACCATTACGTTGACCCAGGATATAGGTCTGGCAAGTGCCACGCGCGTGGATCATGGTCACTTCGGAAGAAGGACGACCGGCAACCTGCATAACCTGCTGGCGCGTCATCCCTTTTTTGACATCTTTCACTACCGGCTGGCTCACCTGATCTTTAGCGCGATCGTAAGCCGTACACCCTGCCAGCATAGTCAGTACCGCCACTGCACCCAGAATTCCTGCGATGTTCTTGTTCATATTCCATCCTCTTGTTTATCCGCTTGTGTATCAGCGTGTTATCTAAGCCTGGAATATAAAATTGCATTTTTCAACTATACTGCGTGACTGGCATAACTTTCGGAAAAATCTAATAAAACGACGATAACCTGCTAAAACGGCGTAATATGCGACACTCAAATTCGTGATCCTTGTCGTTTTACCGTCAAAGGGTTAATTTGGCTGCATCACCTATTTGCTACCTGCATAGCAGGCCACATGACGGAGGGGTTAAATGACTCTGCAACAAGAAATTATTCAGGCACTGGGCGTCAAGCCGACCATCAACGCCGAAGAAGAAGTTCGCCGTAGCGTAGATTTTCTCAAATCCTATCTGAAAACCTATCCTTTTTTACGCTCACTGGTGCTGGGGATCAGCGGTGGTCAGGACTCAACGCTGGCCGGTAAGCTTTGCCAGACCGCCATCTCCGAATTGCGTCAGGAAACCGGCGACGCCAGTTACCAGTTTATCGCCGTACGTTTGCCTTACGGCGTACAGGCTGACGAGCAGGATTGCCAGGATGCTATTGAGTTTATCAAGCCGGATCGCGTGCTGACGGTAAACATCAAAGGTGCTGTGCTGGCCAGCGAACAGGCGCTGCGCGAGGCAGGTATTGAGCTGAGCGATTTTATTCGCGGCAACGAAAAAGCCCGTGAGCGTATGAAAGCCCAGTACAGTATCGCCGGGATGACGAAAGGTGTCGTCGTAGGTACTGACCATGCGGCAGAAGCGGTCACCGGCTTCTTCACCAAATACGGTGATGGCGGTACAGATATCAACCCGATTTTCCGTCTCAACAAACGTCAGGGTAAACAACTGCTGGCATCCCTGGGTTGCCCGGAACATCTGTATAAGAAAGCCCCTACCGCAGACCTGGAAGACGATCGCCCTTCTCTGCCGGATGAAGCGGCACTCGGCGTTACCTACGAAAACATTGATGATTACCTGGAAGGCAAAACGCTCGACGCCGGTACAGCGCAGATCATCGAAGGCTGGTATGTGAAGACGGAACATAAACGTCGCCCGCCGATCACCGTTTTCGACGATTTCTGGAAAAAGCAATAAATCTCAGGGGCGGCGCAAGCCGCCTCTTTTTTCACCTGCCGCAGCCTGCTACACTGGATATCTAAACAGTATCAGGAGTCCGCAGTGAACAGGCGTCAATCCGCCCCGCGTCTTGAATTTGAAGCGGCGGCTATTTATGAATATCCCGAGCATTTACGTCCATGGCTGGAAGCACTACCAAAGCAGCCAGGCGTCTATTTTTTTCATGGCGAAAGCGACGCGATGCCCCTGTACATCGGTAAAAGCGTGAATATCCGTAGCCGGGTGCTTTCCCATTTGCGTACCCCCGACGAAGCGGCGATGCTCCGCCAGTCCCGACGCATCACCTGGATATGTACCGCAGGTGAGCTTGGAGCCCTGCTGCTTGAAGCTCGCCTGATTAAAGAGCAACAACCGCTTTTTAATAAACGTCTGCGCCGCAATCGACAGCTTTGTTCATTATCAGTCAACGGCGATAAACCACAGGTAGTCTACGCCCGTGAAGTGGATTTTTCCTCAGAGGTCGGCCTGTACGGCCTGTTCGCCAACCGCCGCGCCGCCCTGCAAACCTTGCAGTCCATCGCCGATGACGAAAAGCTCTGCTATGGCCTGCTTGGCCTGGAGTCATTAACCCGCGGTCGCGGCTGTTTTCGTTCGTCGTTGCGCCGGTGCGCAGGCGCGTGTTGCGGTAAAGAAACCGTGGCCGAACATGATGGCCGTTTTCTGGCCGCAATGGAGCGTATGCGTCTGGTGTGCTGGCCCTGGAACGGGCCAATTAGCTTACAGGAAGTGGGTGAACAGATGACGCAATACCATATCATCCACAACTGGCTGTGGCTTGGCGCAGTAAACCATCTGGATGAGGCGGCAGAGTTACTCCGCACGCCCGCCGGGTTTGATCACGATGGTTATAAAATACTCTGCAAGCCATTACTGTCCGGGGAATATTTGATTAGTGAGTTCCCTCAGTGACCGGGAAGCCAGGTAATTTCGCTACAAAGTAACTGACCTTCTGATTTTAACAAGCGAAGCGTCTGGCGACCTTCGCTCCAATAGGCCCCCTGATCGGCGGTAAGCAGCTTATCGCCAAGTTGCCATGCCCCACTCAGTACGAAGATCACGCCCCCACGGGTACCAAATGTGGTAAAAGTCCGGTCCGCAATACGCACTTTTGCACGACAGTGATCGCGGCGAGTCATGATATTGAAATCCATCGACATCTGCCCTTCATGAAGCTGGACTTTAACCGGCTGTTCTCCGGGAAACGTAAAAGGCTGGAATTTTTTCAACGTGTGACAGAATTCATGGCCGGCATCTAAGGTAACTTCACCGCCTTCAATAAGGGTGATGACACGATCGACGCCGGGAAATTGCGGAAACTCACCGTTACTGGCCAGCGATGCGATACTTGCCCGCCAACTGAAATCTCGCGTCGCCTCCGGAAAACAACAAATTTCTCGGGTTTCCCCTGCACCATTACGCCAGAGATTTACCGGCATTTTGCGGATATCAAAGAATTCCATCATCACTCCTGAATGGCGCAGCATGGAAGCGCCGCGCCGCTGCTTCTAAAGGCAGCGTGTCATTATCATCCATCCTGCCATTAAAAGATTATCGGCAGCAAAGCAGGATGCCTTAGCGATGCTGTGGTCAGCATGTAAAAAATTAACGTAATGATACACGGAAATTTTTTCTCAAAACGAGCAGGTTGAGGATACCGTGATACAGGCGGCAGACAAGGGGGCGAAAAAGAAAAAACCGCCAGTCCTGCCCACAACGTAAACACGTGCTATGAGCAAGACCGGCGGTCTTGATGAGGGTTGCTGAATCAATTATTCAGCAGGTTGTGGCATTTTACCTTCTGGCGCCGGACGTTCTGTCAGACGCTTCTCAAAATTGGCATTAAACTGTTTTTTCTGTTCCGGCGTCAGAACATTGTAGATTTTGTTCTGGGTTTCCAGATGTGCCAGAATGTGCGCTTTACGCTGCTCATCCATCTTCGCGATTTGCGCTTCTGCTTTCGCTTTATCGAAGGTGTCACTGGCAATAATGTTGTGCATATCGCGGCGTTCTTGCAGCATCTGCTCATACTCGCCTTTCCTGATGTCACGGATCTGCTGTTTCTGCGCATCCGTCAGGTTCAAACCTTTGAACATCATGTCATGATGAGGTCCGCGTGGGCCTTTATGGTGCATTGCCGGGCCGCCATCAGCCGGTGCGGTCGTGGTATCGGCAGCATGCGCCAGGTTAGCAGCGCCAAGAGCCAGGGTAGAGGCAACAAACAGAGCGGTGAGTTTACGCATAATATTATTCCTTACTATTCATGTTTTCTTGCGGCGTGTGCCGTATCGACGATATTCACTTTAGCGTTTTATTCGTCAATAAATCAGAGCATCAGTAAAACAATGAAAGTGTAAAAAACATTTTTACAGCAATTGTGGAGAGAATATGGATAAACGGAGGAGAGTGGCAAACCAAATATAACAGCAGGGAGTTTTACAGGTAATAATGGAGATTATATAGTGCTGATGAATAATAACAAGCCAATGCAACAGGAATAATCTGCAATTCACTATGTACGTTCGCTTAAAGGCCAGGCAGATAGACAGATAACCGGATCATGCACAGACAGTGGCATGGCGAAAGGTAGAAAATGCACTCTTTTACTGATCGGGCGTCTACGCCACCTTGCAACAAAAGAGTGCGATTTTAGAGCATCAATTCATAAAGAGGGCATTAAAGACTGACCTGATTATAAATGGATAACTTCAAGGTTATTAATATCCATACCATAAGCAGCGATCTTTTCACTACTCAGGCAAATAATATCGTATTGACCGTAGCGAGAAATAATATATTCATCAGAGATACCTTTGACCTTATCAAAGATTTCTTTGAGATCTGATTTTTGAACTTCGATTTGCAGGACCGGCATCGATTTACGGAAAGTTTCGACCGCGCCATCAAGAACTTTATTCTCCATCCCTTCCACGTCGATTTTAACAAAGCATACATTTTCAAAATTAAAATCGTCGATACGAACTTGTTTAACGAATTCGTTTGAAATACCACGTTGCTGTTGCAGTTTTTCTTTCTGGCTGTTACCAAACTCGATGCTACCGAAGTTCATTTCTTTAGTATAATCAAAGCGAGGAATGGGAATCGGAGTGTTATCATTACCGACACAGGCATGATGTACAAACAAATTCTGATAACCGTTAAGTACAGCGGAACCGCACACCATATAAGAAATGATGCGTTGGGCTTCAAAAGCATGAACCACGCCGCCTTTACCCTGCAAAAACGAGGCGCAGCTTAATGCATATGAACCAAAGTTTGCGCCAATATCCAGCATGACGCTCTTTTCAGGTGCCAGGTTGCAGATATGTTGCGCAATGTCGATTTGAAGAATATCAGGCCCGCCGCAGGTTTTAATCAACGAATTGGTTTGGTTGACGTCATAGCGGTTAACCAGCATTTGACCATGTACTGTGGGAATCGAAATCGTAAAAGGAATAGCCATCATGCCCTCTGTTGCTATTGATTTGCCATATGTTTTAGTATGATACCTGACCAGAGTCTAACGCCCGCGCGATCCAGCAATGGGTCTAACATGATAAAAAAAGCGTGTCTAATCGTCTGTTAGAAACATAGGGTGAATGTTACGATCAAAATTTAATAGAATGATGGCAAAATCAGTCGTGTCAGGGATGGCTCATTGAGGATCGAGAAGATGAAGTTCCATTTTTATATCGAAACGAGCCCATCTGCGTTCAGTATGCAGGCAAGTGATATTTCGCAGACAATAAAAAATACCGATGAACATGTATTTATTTTAAGACAGGCACTGGATTACAAGGACGAATTTAAAGAAAAAAGCAATGTCACTATTATCAATATCACTTACGCGAACTTTCCAGATGTCGTAAAAGACATCCTGCATGGTATTAGCCAAAAATCAATCCCTTCTGTTTATCTTCATTTTGGTACCGGCCATGCAGAAGATATTGGCACGATCCTCAGCAAATCGCGTTATCCTGAGAATAAAACGCATCTACGAATTTATGAAGATGATCCCCTTTCTATTATAACGCGTAATACGTTACTTGCCCTGCCTGCTGCGCAACGTCAAAATGCCATCAGTACCTATGCGCAACACTTGCAAGATAAAATATACACTACAAATGAAAACCTTATATCAAGCAGAGGGTGGAATTCTGTCGTCACTTACTCTTTTGGGAAAATTTACGATACCAAATACTACTCAAGCGACAAGACTCAGCTCACTGAAGACGGGTTATCCATTTTCCCATTGGAAACCGACCCAAATTTAAAAACTATACTCTTTACTTTCCCTGAAATCGAAACAGCACGGGAATTCGTTGATAGCAATACGTTATTAATCATCTTTAAAAATGATTATTCCGTTCGCGATTGCCAGGCAAATGTCGACAATATCATTAGCGAATTTCGCGCAAACCCACTCAACAATAATATTAATAAACTCCTCGTGTGGGGTGGTAGAAAAGGCGTCATTTATCCGGACGATTTGCAGGTTTTAAATCTGGCAAACACGATACCTCTCGTCTTCCTTGATAGATGCAATGTCCTGCCAGGGAAGATGGCCGGGGAATTATGTACTGAGATGTTTTTGATGAACGGGAATGAAGTTATTTTGACATTGCCGCGCATGGAAGAGACGCCTTTAGAACAACTTACCGGTAAATTCGCCTGTTTTGCCAATACCAAAAGCCTTGAGCTTATTGATAACGATGCGCTTTTATCGCCTGATAATCTGCGTATTTTTCGTTGCGCAGCCTCGATGGGTGACGTTGTTTTTGCATTGGGTGCCTTAACTGCGCTCAAAGCACAAACGACAGAAAAATTTGTGCTCATTGCCAATAAGCTTTATGAGGATATGGCGTCAGCCTGTCCGGCAGTTGACTACTTCTGGCCAATGAATTCGGTTACAGAAGGGAAAAGCAAGCTCATTGAAAAAGTCGGCATGCGAGATAAGATTCACATTCTCGATAAATGGGAGCAGATTCTGGCGCCCAAACATATGTCTTTGGCCTTTCTTGATGAGTTTGGAAGTCAGTGGCGAGAAAGCGATTTACAGCCGAAGCTCGATTTAAGCCATCTCGATACCACCCGTGTCGACGCCTTCATAAAAGAACATAACCTTAACCCGGCCAAAACGGTGCTGGTGCATCCGAACATTGGTGCGCCAAATCGTACCTGGACCGAAGAGGGCTGGAATGCCGTAACCGATCATATGGTCGCTACGGGATGGCAGGTGGTTATCATTGGCAGCGACAAGCACAATAGCCACAAACGTGCTCTGATGAGCATTACCAACCCGCACGCTATTTCCGCAGTCAATGCGTTTTCAATTATGGAAACGATCTATTTTATGCGCCATTGCGCGCTATTGATCGCCTGTGATTCCGGTCCGGTTGCCCTTGCAGGCATGACCTCGATCGGCATCATTTCAATTTACTCGCAAATTGAGGCGAAAAACCGTTTACCGTTCAGGAATGGCGCTCAGGGTTGGAATGCATTAGGTATTGATGTTGCCTGTCCGGCTTACGGTCCCTGCGGCAGGCTGGTGAGCACAAACCCCAAAGAGACAACCGGGGTGTCCTTTGCTGAATGGTGTCCAAAAGACAAAACCTATGAGTGCATGCGTGGCCTGTCAGGAGAGACCATGGTCTACCTGATTAACCACTTCCTGCAATCTGATGACTATATTCCGCAGGTGGCTAACGCCTGACGGATCATTGCAAAGCACTTCGCAATAAAAAACGCGCCCGACGTGATGTCCGGGCGCGTTTTTCTTGATAGCGACTTTCCTAACTGATGCGCTCCAGCATCAATCCCGCCCGTAGCCCCACGGCGACCTTTGGATTAGGAAAGAGCACATATTCCTGATCGCGCTGGACAACGTAACGCTCGCCGCGATCTTCTGCCAGCAACGTTCCCGCCGCAAACGGGGTAAAATTGAGCGTATCGTCCGACATATAAAGCACGAACTCTTCACTGCGCCGTGTTAACTGCTGCACCACACGATAGCGTATCGGTGCGTTTTCCGCTTCGGGCACCACGTCGCCAGCAAGCAACGCCGCCAGCGCCCAGCGAGTACGTTCGAACTGGCTCAAATCATTTTCACCAAAAGGTAGCGCTTTACCAAGCTCCAGCGTACAGGAATGGGCCTGAAACTGTTCGCAGGTGTAGTGAGTAAAGGTTCCCGCCGGGGACTGATGGAAGACTAACGCTTCCAGCCCGGCATCGCCCAGCCATTTGAGAAAAATTTCATCCCAGGGTTCTGCACGCGCAGGCAGTACACCAAAACGTACATGATGAGAACCACGGATCGCCGTGTGCAGGTCAAGGTGCCAGCGATCTTCATCATCTTCGGCGTAAAAATGGGTGACGGCCCGTTCTAGTTGTGCGGCGCGAATCGTCTCATCACTGGCCGGAAAACCTTGCCAGCGCGCGCCAAACATGCGGTTAAGGTCGCTGCGCAGAAAACGTTTATTCTGTCCCAGCGCCTGCGGGTTACCGATAATGATCAGCAAGCGCCAGCTTAAGGCCAGCGTCCCGTTCAGGAGCTGTTTTAACAGACCATCCAGCATCTCCACTGGCGCGGTTTCATTGCCGTGAATCGCGCAGGAAAGCACCAGAGAGCGCTTTACTGGCTTTGGGGGCACTAACTCCAGAACGCCCTGTTCATGCCATAACCAGTGGATCGCGCCAGCCTCACCCACCGTCCTGCGGGGCATTTCACCTGACAGCGTCATTGCGAGAAAATTGTCCATACGGCCTCCTGTCACTGCTGGAAGGGATAAACGGAACCTAATCTCAACATTTGCGTCAACGTATCCAGTGCTTCCCGGCTCTCCCGTAATAGCATCGGATCAGCCAGATCGGCCTGCGTTAACCTGTCACGATAATAACGCTCAATCCACTCATTTAGTGCGCGGAACAGCACATCATTCATCATCACTGCCGGATTTACCGCACGTGCCTCTTCGTCCGTCAGAACGACGCGCAGGCGCAAACAGGCCGGGCCGCCGCCATTAGACATACTTTCACGCAGATCAAACACCTTGATCTCGCTGATGGGGTTGTCTTGCTCCAGCAGCGTGGTCAAATAGCGCCAGACGCCCGGATGCTCGCGGGATTCCTGAGGCAATATGAGCACCATGCTGCCATCTTCGCGGCTCAGCAACTGACTGTTAAACAGATATGTTTGTACCGCATCGCTGACGGATACCTCAGCGTCGGGCACCTCCAGCGCCATAAACCCCGGCACCCGCGCACGCAACTGGCTAAACAACGCCTGTTGATGCAAAAAAGCCTGCTCATGGCAGAAAAGCACCTGTCGGTTTGATACCGCGATAACATCATTATGGAAGACGCCCTGATCGATAACAGCAGGATTTTGCTGGGCGAAGATAACCTGTCGTGGGCAGACCTGATTAAGCCGCGCGACCGCCTGGCTGGCTTCCAGCGTCTGACGGGCGGGATAGCGCCCTGGTGCGGCGTTGCTGCCCTCTTCACGGCCATAAACAAACAACTGAACACCCGGCTCGCCATAGTCGCCCCCAAGACGATTATGGTTAGCCGCCCCTTCATCGCCAAACATGGCCACCTGCGGCAATGCGGGATGCACGGCAAACTTACGCTCATCGCGGAAGATGGCTTTTAGCACCGCTTCGGTGGTCGGCGCTTCGATGGCCCGGTGAAATTTGTTATTGAGGTTAGCCACCGTCAGATGCACCCGCCCGTCGAGCGCATCGGCAGAGGGGCAGACCGTTGCCGCATTCGCCACCCACATGGATGATGCAGAGCTGACGGCAGAAAGCAGATGCGGTGAATGCGCAGCGGCTTTTTCCACCACCTGCTCATCACTTCCGCTAAAACCCAACTGGCGCAGGACCGGGATGTTCGGCCTCTCCTGCGGTGGGATCACGGCCTGCACAAAACCGGCATCCGCCAGCGCTTTCATCTTTAACAGCCCCTGCTTTGCCGCAAGCTTCGGGTTAGAAACCTGGTGACGGTGTTTCGTCGACGCCTCGTTACCGAACGACAGTCCGGCATAATGGTGCGTCAGGCCCACCAGACCATCGAAATTGACTTCCCGCGCTTTCATCACCTCTCCTCCCGGCTGAAATCAAGCCCCGGACTGAGCGATTGCGGCAAGGCCAGCTCTGCCGATTCAAGGCTCGCCATAGGCCAGGCGCAGTAATCGGCGGCATACCAGGCGCTGGCGCGATGGTTGCCTGAGGCGCCCACTCCACCAAATGGCGCGGTACTCGCGGCGCCGGTGAGCGGTTTGTTCCAGTTGACGATCCCGGCCCGCGCCTCCAGCAGCAACTGGTCGAACTGTTCACGGTCCGGCGAAATCAAACCACAGGCCAGCCCGTAACGCGTGTTGTTTGCCAGCGTGATGGCCTCGTCAAAGTCGTCATACCGCCAGACACAGAGCAACGGCCCAAAGACCTCTTCATCCGGCACATTCTGCGCCTCCGACATCTCAACAATGCCTGGGCTCAGCAGTGAGGTGCCGGGCTGCAGCAGACGAGGTTCAAGCAAGGTTTTACCGCCACGTTCGATGTGGCCCTGCCAGGCCTGCCAGACATGCTGTGCCGCTTGTTCCGAAATCAGCCCGCCAAAGAAGGGCTGCGGATCCGCATCCCAGGCCGCAGGTGTCAGCCGTGAGGAGACCTCCACCAGACGGCGCAAAAACGCATCCCCCGCTTCGCCCCGTTTGACCAGCAGACGACGCGCGCAGGTACAACGCTGCCCGGCGGTGATAAACGCCGATTGGAGGGTCAGATGGACGGCTGCGTCAAGATCCGCCGGGTCTTCAACAATCAGCGGATTGTTGCCGCCCATCTCAAGGGCCAGGATCTTCTCCGGCTGCCCGGCAAGCTGGCGATGCAACTGGAAACCGGTATTGGCGCTGCCGGTAAAGAGCAGACCGTCAATGCCTTCCAGGGCACTTAGCGCCTGGCCGGTCTCCCGTCCCCCCTGCACCAGGTTCAACACGCCCGGCGGTAACCCCGCCTCTTCCCACAGTTTGACCACCGCCTCGCCGGTCCACGGCGTCAGCTCGCTGGGTTTGAAAATCAGGGTATTTCCCGCCAGCAGGGCCGGAATAATATGCCCGTTGGGGAGATGTCCCGGGAAATTGTAGGGGCCAAACACCGCCAGAACGCCATGAGGGCGATGGCGCAGCGTGGCTGCGCCGTCCGGCATCTCTGTGTGCTGAGTGCCGGTCCGCGCGTGATACGCTTTTACCGAAATGGCGGCTTTATTGATCATCGCCGTGATTTCCGTGGTCGCTTCCCAGCGCGGTTTCCCCGTTTCGCGGGCGATAATCTCAGTTAATGCGGCTTTGTTGGCTTCCAGCAGTCCGGCAAATTTTTCAACAATCGCCTGACGCTGGCTAAACGCCAGTTTTGCCCAGGCCGGAAACGCGGCGCGTGCCGCCTCGCAGGCTAAACCGACCTGAGAAGCATCGGCATCATTACCCTGCCACAGCGTTTCGTTACTGACCGGGTTCGTTTTGATGCGTCGGGCACCCAGCCCCGCAATCCACTCACCGTTAATCCATTGCGTCATGATTTTTTATCCTCTGCGCACAGGCGTACCAGGCGCACTTTGTCGCCCGGATGACATTTAAGAGCATCAAGTTGTGCAGCGCTCAGCACCAGCTGTTCCGTTGCCGGGTCGGCATAGATAAGCATGGATCTGAATTGATGATATTGCTCGTTGGCTACCATGCAGGCAGGCCATTCCCCAGGCACAGGCTCTCCTTGTACCACCTCCACCAGTCGGCTTTTACGGATTGCGCGAACGCGATCAATGTCGCACTCAAGGGTTGGCCCGCCGTCGAAAATGTCGACATAGTTGCAGTAGCGAAAACCTTCTTTCTCCAGTACCGCGCGGGCTGGCGCGGTTTGCGGGTGTACCTGACCAATCACCGCTTGCGCCTCGGGCGAGAGAAAATCGGTGTAGATGGGGTGCTTCGGCATCAGTTCGGCGATAAACGCCTTCTGCCCGGTGCCGCACAGGTAATCCGCACGAGCAAATTCCATTGAAAAGAAGCGCTTGCCAAGACTCTCCCAGAACGGTGAATAACCGGTTTCATCGATGACCCCGCGCATCTCGGCCACCACTTTTTCGTTAAAGCGATCGCGGAAAGCGGCCATAAACATAAAACGCGATTTAGAAAGCAGATAACCATTGCCCTCTTTGCGCCAGGCCGGGTCGAGAAATAAGGTGCAAAGTTCGCTACTGCCCGTATGGTCATTGCTGAGGAACAGCGTGGGGAGCGCGTTATAAACGTTAAGCTCTTTTGAGGCATGGACCAGCGTGCCGACGCGGTAGTTATACCAGGGGTCGTTGAGGCCCACGGCGACCTCAATGGCGCAGATCCCGGCCACTTCGCCGGTCTCTACGACTTCAAGGACAAACACATACCCCTGTTCGCTTTTCGCCAGCTCCCCGCGCCAGGTTTTCAGGGCGCGCTCGATGCGCGCAGAGAGCGTGGCTTCGTCCGCAGGCAGCGAGGTCAAACCCCCGCCTGTTTTTCCAGCCAGCGCCATCAACGCCGGAAGATCGTCGTGCTCAACAGGACGAATCACCATCATGATGGACACCCCGCAAGGAATTTATCGCAGGCGATACCAAAGCGTGCCAGCCCGCGAGAGACTTCATCTTCGCTAATATTGAGCGCAGGCGCGAAACGCAACACATTTGCCCCGGCAATCAGCACCATGACGCCCTCAGTGGCGGCCAGTTGCGAAATCTGTTTCGCTTTTCCAGCGTATTCAGCGTTGAGTTCGCAGCCAATCAATAGCCCCAGACCGCGAATTTCACGGAACAGGCCGCAGCGCGCATTAATAGCCTGCAACTGTTCGTTAAACCACTGGTGGCGCTGTTTGACGCCATCCAGCGTCTGACGGGTGTTCACAATATCCAGTACCGCACCGGCAACCGCAGAGGCAAGCGGGTTACCGCCGTAGGTCGTACCGTGGGTGCCAACGGTCATCACGCGGGCATATTTCTCACGAGCCAGCATCGCCGCTACCGGGAAACCGCCGCCCAGCGCTTTGGCGGTGGTCAGCACATCAGGCGTTACGCCATAGTGCATATACGCATAAAGTTCGCCGGTACGCCCGACGCCTGTTTGTACCTCATCGAAAATCAGCAGCGCATTATGGCGATCGCACAGCTCACGCAGCCCCTGTAAGAACGCGGTGCTGGCCGGCACCACGCCGCCCTCACCCTGCATCGGCTCAACAATCACCGCACAGGTATCGTCATTGATAAGCGCACTGGCCGCCGCCAGGTCGTTGTACGGGGCATGGGCGATATCCGGGGGTAAAGGGGCAAAATCCTGCGAGTAGGCAGGCTGACCGCCTGCACTTACGGTAAACAGCGTGCGACCATGGAAAGCGTTTTTGAACGCCACAATGCCGGTTTTCTTGCCGCCATAGGTATCGTGAGCATATTTGCGCGCCAGTTTCAGCGCCGCTTCATTGGCTTCTGCCCCGGAGTTACAGAAAAAGACTTTCTCAGCAAACGTGGCGTCGATTAAGCGTTTTGCCAGACGTAATACCGGCTCATTGGTATAGCCGTTTCCGGTATGCCAGAAGCGCGAAGCCTGCTCGCTCAACGCTTTGCATAACGCGGGATGGGCATGGCCCAGCGCATTAACGGCGATGCCACCTGCAAAGTCGATGTACTCTTTATCGTTCTGGTCCCAAAGGCGCGAACCCTCGCCACGGACCGGAATGAAAGGCGCTGGCGCGTACACAGGCATCATCCATTCATCAAAGTTCTCACGCGTAATTGACTGTGACATAGCGACCTCATCCGGTAAATAATTGGTTGAATATATGTTAAAAAATATGAGTATTTACGCTGTAAATGTATATTGCACAGGGCGTGCCAGCCAGCCATCAAAATGCATAAAGGCGGCCTGACAACGAAATATCAATAAGTTAAAACCTGTCGCTATTCACTTAAATTGCATAAAAAGTGAATAATATTAGATGAAGTCTGGATGGCGGAGGGAAAATCAGAAAGATTATGCAGCGATAAAATATAATTCTGGATCTGTGATCGTCTGCGAAATTTATCGGTAAATCCTGCGACAATTTGGGGCATCACGCACTGCCATGGGGCAATTATCCTGTTCAACAGAACAAAAAAAGCCGGCTTCGTTGCCAGCTTTTTGAGTGCTATGACGTAATAGGTTCTTAAATCAAACTTGCTCTGCCATCGCTTCGACGCGCGCAATCGCCTGGTAGAGCGCCTGTGCGGTAACGTTATCCGGCATATTTTTCATATCCGGGGCATGCAATGACATTTGCACAATTTGCTCAAGCTCACCGGTATCAAGCGCGGCAATATCACTCAGACGCAGCGGTACCGCACAGGCATGCGCCAGACGTACCGCCTCAAGTAATTCGTCATCACTACGATTTTCCAGCGCCAGCAGACACAGGTTGCCAAAGCCCACCAGGAGCCCATGACCAAATTCGCGGGTTTTATCACAGACCGTAAAGCCTTCATAAATCGCATGGGCGGCGGCAGCATGCGCACCGCTGCTCATCAGCGATGTCAGCCCGGCAAACATAAATATGGCATCCAGCACCTGTTCCAGCGCGGCGTTGGGTTTGCCTGCCCGCACGGCGTCGCAGGCGGCAGGTCCGTGGGCCTTAATCAGGTCATAACAGATACGGCTGTTGGCGCTGGAAGCCTGCGCGACGCCGCTGTGGTTCTGATGCCGCACGCTGATCGCACGGAATTCGTACCATTTTGCCAGCGTGTCGCCAAGGCCCGCCGCCAGCCAGCGCAGCGGCGCGGTGGCCAGAATTTCGCTGTCGATAATAACCGCAGCGGGCGCCTGCGCTAAGGGGAAAAGATCGCGAAAATGGCCATTGGCGTGATAACGAATGGTCAATGGCGTCACGGCCGCACAGGTCGCTGCAATGGTAGGAATGGTAACAACCGGCACATGCGTCTGTACCGCAACGGCTTTACTGGTATCAAGTGCTTTGCCGCCGCCGACGCCTATCACCAGATCCGCCCCTGTCACCTCGACCTGGTGGGCCAGGCGCTGGATATTCTCTTCGCTGCACACACCGCCAAACCACTCCAGGCCCACCAGTTCGACCGCAGAGGCCGCCAGTTGATGGCGAATCTGTGTGTCCACCGCTGCCAGCCCGGCATGCCCGCCAATGACAAGTGCGCGTTTGCCTAACGCGGCGCACACCCCGCCAAGGCGGTTGATAACGCCTGCGCCACGTAAAATTTGCGCCGGGAAGATGATATTCAGTGCCTGCATAATTGACTCTCCGTGATAAACAAACCAGCCCCCTTCTCTGTCAGGATTGAGGACGCAGCAAATGTGGCCCTAAGCGGGCAATAGACGTACATCCCAACTGTGCCAGGGTGCGGTCAACTTCCTGCAAAATCAGCGCCAGAGCCTGCTTCGCCCCGGCCTCACCGTCAGCGGCCACGCCATAGAGCATTGGCCGCCCGAGTAACACCCCGTTTGCCCCCAGCGCCAGTGCTTTCACCACGTCAGTACCACGGCGAAAACCGCTGTCGATAAGGATTGTGGCCTCCGTCCCGCAGCGGCGGCGAATCTCGGGTAGCACCTCCATGGCGCTCACTGAACCATCCAGTTGACGCCCGCCGTGGTTAGACAGCACAATGCCATCGGCGCCTGTGGCAAAAGCACGGGTTGCGTCATCCGGCGCGAGAATACCTTTCACCAGCAGCGGCCCCGACCACTGGCTGCGGATCCACGCCAGCGTCTCCCAGGTCAGGCGCGTATCCATTTGCCCGGCAAAATAACTGGCGCCCCCGGCGCCCCGCTGTTTATCCGCCGGGACATAAGGCGTTAAGTTACCAAACCCCGGTACCCCCGCAGGCCGGATGGTGCGCCAGACCCAGGCCGGATGTAACGCGATATCAAACAAACTGGAAAGGGAGAGCTTCATCGGGCGGCGGTAATTGCGTTTATCTTTTTCACGATTGCCGAAATGTACCGCATCAACGGAGACCACCAGCGTGGTGCAGCCTGCCGCTTTTGCACGGGCAAGTAGCCCCAGGGTGACCGTGCGGTCTTTAAGTACATAGAGCTGAAACCAGTGTTGAGGCAGATTTTCAGCGGCGATCTCCTCAATCGCTGCAGTCGAGACGGTGCTCTGGATATAGCCAATCCCGGCATCTCTGGCGACACGCGCGAGCATCGCATCGGCACCATAACGTAACATGCCGTTATAACCGGTAGGGGCAATCAGCAGCGGCGCCGCCAGTTTCTGCCCAAAGAGGGTGACCGCGAGATCGCGTTCGCTCGCCTCGTTGAGTACCGGGGGAATAAAACGCCAGCGGGCAAAGACACTGCGGTTATCGCGCAACGTTTGCTCGTCATCCGCGCCCCCTTCCAGATAACTAAAAGCAAAACGCGGTAGCGCCCGTCTGGCGCGATGGCGCAATTCTTCGATATTCAGTGCCGGTCGTTTCACGCCGCCCCCTGCGCGAGGATCGCTTTCAGGGCGTCGATAAACTGCTGATTATCCTCTTCGTTGCCAATCGACACCCGGATCCACTGCTCATAGCCTGGCTCCCGCCACGGCTTGATGATGACGCCATAGCGCAACAACTGCTGCGCCATCTCGCCGCTGGGCCGTCCACAGTCAAAGAAAAGGAAATTGGCATGAGAGGGCGCTACGTAAAACCCCAGCCCTGTAAGCTCTGCGGCCATGCGCTTCCGCAGCACGCGCACCAGAGCAACGCTCGCTTTCACATGCGCCTGGTCGCCTATCGCCGCCACCGCTGCCGCCTGCGCCGCGCGGTTAATATTAAAGGGCGTACGCACGCGGTTGAGCAGATTGACCAGTTCAGGATGACTGGCTAAGCCATAGCCCACGCGCAGCCCCGCCAGGCCATAAGCCTTCGAAAAGGTCCGCAGCACGATCCACGGGCGCGACTGCGCCGCCAGCACTGCCAGACTGTCGGGATAATCCGGGTCGTCCTGGCAATATTCGAAATAGGCTTCATCAATGACCAGCACACACTCCTGTGGCGCGGCGGCAATGACGCGGGCAAAACCGTCTTTGTCGAGCATGCACCCCACGGGGTTTGACGGATTGCTGAAAATGACCATTTTCGCGGGCGTGGAGAGCGCCTGCTCCCAGGCCACAACATCAAACTGCTGGTGTTGATCCACCCCGACCAGGGTCACATCTGCCCCCATCATGCGCGGGAAAATCTCGTGCAGGCCAAAGGAAGGGATCAGCGTGACAACGCGGTCGCCAGGGTTAAGAAAAGCCAGCGCCAGCATATGCAGGATGTCTTCTGAACCATTGCCGGTGACAATCTTATCGGCGCTCACACCGGTATAGTTCGCCAGCGCATCACGCAATTGGCCGCTGGCGGCATCGGAATAGACCGCGCTAAAACCGGCATCCTTCTGTAAAGCCGATACCACCTGCGGGCTGGCGCCTGACGGGTTTTCATTACTGGCCAGTTTGGCAATATGCGTTACGCCATATTGCTGTCGTACCGCCTCTGCCGACAGCCCGGCGTTATACAGCCCCAGGCTACGTGCCGTAGGGCGGGCAAGGTTGTTGAGCGTCTGGTGTTGTAACGCAAAAAGCGGGTCGGAAACTGCGACATCTGAAGCCATTACTCCCCCTTCGGGAAAAGCCGGATAACCGCGAACGGCCTGTCCGGCATTCATCATCAGATCATGGGTAAATTCAGGTGGTTACGCTGCGCGCAGGCTTTTGCCTGTTCATAGCCCGCGTCCGCGTGGCGCATAACACCGGTAGCCGGGTCATTCCACAGCACGCGCGCCAGCCGCTCATCCGCCTCTTCGCTGCCATCACAGACAATGACCATCCCGGCGTGCTGAGAGAAGCCCATCCCCACACCGCCGCCGTGGTGCAGGCTGACCCAGGTCGCGCCACCGGCGGTATTGAGCAGCGCATTGAGTAGCGGCCAGTCGGAAACTGCATCGGAACCGTCTTTCATCGCTTCTGTTTCACGGTTTGGCGAAGCCACAGAGCCGGTATCCAGATGGTCACGGCCAATCACAATCGGCGCTTTTAATTCACCATTGCGCACCATTTCGTTAAAGGCCAGACCAGCAAGATGGCGTTCCCCCAGGCCAAGCCAGCAGATACGTGCAGGCAGCCCCTGGAACGCAATGCGCTCGCGCGCCATATCCAGCCAGTTAATGAGATTGGCGTTATCCGGGAAGAGCTCTTTCAGCTTGGCGTCGGTCTTGTAGATATCTTCCGGGTCGCCGGAGAGCGCTACCCAGCGGAAGGGGCCTTTACCCTCGCAGAAGAGCGGGCGAATATAAGCAGGAACGAATCCGGGGAAATCAAAGGCATTGGTCACCCCTTCCTCTTTGGCAACCTGGCGAATATTGTTGCCGTAATCGACGGTCGGGATCCCCATCGCGTGGAAATCGAGCATCGCCTGCACGTGTTTCGCCATGGAGGCGCGGGCCGCTTTCACCACCGACTGCGGGTCAGACTGGCGCGCCTGCTGCCATTTTTCCAGGCTCCACCCCTCCGGCAGATAACCGTTGAGCGGATCGTGCGCCGAGGTCTGATCGGTCACGATATCCGGGCGCAAACCGCCTGCTTTCGCCCGCGCCGCCAGTTGGGGCATCAGTTCGGCGGCGTTACCCAGCAGGCCAACGGAGATGGCTTTGTTCTCGGCGCAGGCTTTTTCAATCATCGCCAGAGCCTCGTCGAGGCTGTTGGTTTTGTAGTCGAGATAGCGCGTACGCAGACGGAAATCGATGCGCGATTCCTGGCACTCAATCGCCAGCACGCACGCGCCCGCCAGCACCCCTGCCAGCGGCTGTGCGCCGCCCATACCGCCCAGCCCGGCGGTTAAAATCCACTTACCGCGCAGGCTGCCGTTGTAATGCTGGCGGCCCGCTTCAGCGAAGGTTTCGTAGGTGCCCTGCACAATGCCCTGCGCACCGATGTATATCCATGAACCGGCGGTCATCTGGCCGTACATCATCAGACCCGCTTTATCCAGTTCATGAAAATGTTCCCAGTGCGCCCAGTGGGGAACGATATTGGAGTTGGCAATCAATACGCGCGGGGCGTTGGTATGGGTACGAAAAACACCGACTGGTTTCCCCGACTGTACCAGCAGCGTTTCGTCTTCCCGCAGCTTGCGCAGGCTCTCAAGGATCGCCTCAAAGGCGGGCCAGTTGCGGGCCGCTTTGCCGATACCGCCATAAACCACCAGATCTTCCGGCCGCTCGGCGACATCCGGATCGAGGTTGTTCTGAATCATGCGGTAGGCCGCTTCGATCAGCCAGTTCTGGCAGCTCAGTTCGCTCCCCTGGGGAGCACGGACAACGCGGGCTTCGGCATTTTTGTGTGGCGCATTCATGTTCATTTCCTTCTCTAAATTTGAATTTTTTGCACAGCGTTATCAGGCGAAGCTTGGCAACAGCGCTTCGATTTCTGCGGGCCAGTGTTCGCGGGAGGCCCACAGACGCATCATCTCGACGTCCGGTGACATCAGGCGGTCCTTTTCAAGGAACGCAACGTTCTGGCGGATCGCCTGCATTTCGTTTTCCAGGGTATTTGAGCTTTGCAGCGGACGATGGAAATCCACCCCTTGCGCGGCGGCCATGGCTTCAATGCCAACCACAACGCTGGTGTTAAAACACATATCCCCCAGGCGACGCGCGGCGTAGGTCGCCATTGAGACATGGTCTTCCTGATTGGCTGAGGTAGGCAGGCTATCGACGCTTCCCGGATGGGCCAGCGATTTGTTTTCTGAGGCCAGCGCGGCGGCGGTGACCTGAGCAATCATAAAGCCGGAGTTCACGCCGCCGTCGCGTACCAGGAACGGCGGCAAACCGGATAATCCCGTATCCAGCAACAGCGCCATACGGCGCTCCGATATCGCCCCGATCTCAGCGACCGCCAGCGCGATAATGTCCGCGGCGAAGGCGACCGGTTCGGCGTGGAAATTGCCGCCGGAAATCACGTCGCCGTTTTCCGCAAACACCAGTGGATTATCGGACGCAGCATTGGCTTCAATGCGCAAAATGCGGGCGGCGTGATGTAAGTTATCAAGGCACGCCCCCATCACCTGCGGCACACAGCGGATGGAGTACGGATCCTGTACGCGGCCACAGGCCGCATGGGAGGTCACAATCTCGCTCCCGGCAAGAATTTTGCTCAGCGCTGCCGCCACGGCAATCTGCCCTTGCTGTCCGCGGGCTTCATGGATACGCGGGTCCAACGGTTTAACAGAACCTTTAATGGCTTCCAGCGACAGTGCGCCAGCCACCAGCCCGGCGGAAAAGACGCGTTCTGCCTCAAACAGTCCCGACAGCGCGAGGGAGGTCGACACCTGGGTACCGTTAAGCAGCGCCAGCCCCTCTTTCGGCCCGAGTTCGAACGGGCGTATCCCCGCGCTTGCCAGACCTTCCACCGCAGACAGGGTGTTGCCCTGCACCGTCACCGTGCCTTCGCCAATCAGCATCAGAGACAGATGCGCCAGCGGGGCTAAATCGCCGGAGGCGCCCACCGAGCCTTTTTCGGGAATGCAGGGATAGACCCCGGCATTGAAGAGGGTTATCAGGGCATCAATGACTTCAATGCGAATGCCGGAATGCCCACGTGACAGGCTGAGGATTTTGGTTGCCATCACCAGGCGTACGATGTTATCCGCCAGATATTTACCCGTCCCCACGCTGTGCGACAGCACCAGATTGCGCTGTAATTCCGCCAGGCGCTCGGCCGGAATACGGGTTTGCGCCAGCTTGCCGAACCCGGTATTGATGCCGTACACCACTTCCCCCGATGCCACAATGCGGGTGACCGTCTCCTGAGAGGCCAGCACATCGGCACGGGCCTCTTCCGCCAGCGCGAGATGAACATTGCCCTGATAAATCTGGCGCAGCATCGGCAGATCAACATGACCAGGCTGCAGGCGGCAAAGGGTGAAACCGGTGGATGAAGGAGCCATAATCTATTCCTGTATATACAAGTAGAGCTGAAAATATACCCGGTCAGGACTCGGCCCACCGGGTGCTTACGCACAACCTGACAAAAAAGTGGCAACACGACGCAAAAAATAGCGATCAATGATCCAGGGTTTGCAGCGTTTCGGTACGGATCTCTTCCGTTATCCGCGCTTTGAGCGTCATAAACTCCGGCGATGTCTTTAAGGTGTAATCACGCGGGTGCGGGAAGTTGACCGCCACTTCGGTTTTGATTCTCCCCGGCCGGGCGCTGAAAATTGCCACTTTATTGGCCATAAAAATGGCTTCATCAATATCGTGCGTCACAAACAGCACCGTCTTGCGCGATGACTCCCATATTGACAGCAGTAACTCCTGCATCATCACGCGCGTCTGGTTATCGAGCGCGCCGAAGGGTTCATCCATCAGCAAAACTTTCGGGTCATTCGCCAGCGCACGGGCAATAGCCGTACGTTGCTGCATGCCACCTGACAGTTGCCGTGGGAAGTGATGCTCAAAGCCGCGCAAACCGACCTTATTAATAAAGTAGTCGCTGCGCTCCTTTTGCGCCGCTTTACTCACGCCTCGCTCCTGTAAGCCGAAGCGGATATTTTGCTCAACGGTCAGCCAGGGGAACAGCGTATAGCTCTGGAACACCATGCCGCGATCCGCACCGGGGCCATCGACCAGCTCCCCATCCAGCCAGACTTCACCGCGTGTCGGCTGATCCAGCCCGGCGACAATACGCAGCAGCGTCGATTTGCCGCAGCCGGAAGGACCGAGAATGGTAATAAAATCGTTCTCATTGACCTGATAATCCACCGGCAATAGTGCCTGGGTTTTTTCACCTTTCGGGCCAGTGAAAACACGCTCTACCTGGC
Organism: Citrobacter sp. UYEF32; assembly: GCF_040546205.1. NCBI lineage: Bacteria > Pseudomonadati > Pseudomonadota > Gammaproteobacteria > Enterobacterales > Enterobacteriaceae > Citrobacter > Citrobacter sp. UYEF32. Next base: position 210,151 of record NZ_JBEPNI010000001.1, read on the forward strand.
GAACGCTGAGCTTCGGATAGTTCATTACAGAGAGCTCCATACAAACAGGCGGCGGTTGACCGCTTTAAACAACAGGTCGGAGAGCAAGCCGATACAGCCAATGACGATAATGCCGAAGATCATCTGCCCGGTGTTGAGTAACGCCTGGCTGTTGACAATCATATGGCCTATCCCGCTGGATGAACCGATAAGCTCCGCCACGATGACGTAGGTCCAGGCCCAGCCGAGCACCAGACGCAAAAGTTCGGCGATTTCCGGTGCCGCACCGGGAATAATCACCCGACGCACCACGCTTTTATTGGTCGCCCCCAGCGTGTAGGCCGCTTCGACCAGATCGCGACGCGCGGCACCTACGGCGACAGCGACCATCAGGGTTATCTGGAAGAAAGAGCCAATAAAAATCACCAGGATCTTCTGCATTTCACCAATGCCGGCCCACAGGATCAAAAGAGGCACAAACGCGGAGGCTGGCAGATAGCGGCAAAACGAGACAAACGGCTCGAAGAAGGCTTCGATAAGCTTGTACGAGCCCATCCAGATGCCCAGCGGCACGGCGATAACGCAGGCCAGGACAAATCCACCCAGTACGCGCATTACCGTCATGCCGATATCGGTGGTGAAATCGAAATCGGTAAACAGTAATACCCCTTCCTGCACCATGCTGGCGGGGCTTGCGAGGAAGGTCGGTGCCACCAGGCCGGTAAAGGTCACCAGCGCCCACAAGGCGAAAAACAGCACAAAGAAGCAGAAGCCCAGAAACCAGCGATGACGGGGCGCAACGGGGCGTAATGGCACCATCATCGGGTTATGCCAGACCTTTTTGCTTGCCGGCAGGGGAGCCGGCTCGCGTAAGTCTGTCGTGGTCTTGCTGGCGTAGTCCGCGGCCTGACTGACAGGACTATTCATATCGTGGTCCTTCATGGCTGAGTAACGTACTTCGCGTCGTACAACGTATTGATATCCGGCGTTTTACGCAGAATTTTCATCTCCGTGAGCAGCCGTGCCGCCTCATTGGTGAAGCTTACGATTTCGCCGCTAAAGAATTTTTTGTTGGCATCGCGATCCTGCCAGCGCAGATAGCTGGACTCTTCGGCAAACTGTTTGCCGGTCTCTTTCACCGCCGCGCCCATGATTTCATTGGCTTTATCCGGGTCGGCTTTGATCATGTCCAGCGCTTCGAAATAACTGTTGACCAGCGCCTGGGCCGCTTTCGGGTTTTTATCCAGCCAGGACGGCGTGCAGCCAAGGGTATCCATCACCATCGGGTAGTCGAGCGTGGTGGTCAGGATTTTGCCCTTATCCGGGCTCTGGCGGATGTTGGAGAGATACGGTTCGTAGGTCACGGCAGCGTCGTTCTGCCCGGCAATGAACGCGTGTGCGGCGGCATCCGGCCCTAAGGTTGCAAGCTTGACGTCTTTCATCGTCATGCCGTTTTTATCGAGGATCCACGCCAGCAGGAAATAAGATGACGTACCGGGCGCATCGACGCTGATCGTTTTGCCTTTCAGGTCCGCCACGCTATTGATACCGCTGCGTACCGCAATCCCATCCGCACCGTAGGATTTATCCAGTTGGACAATTTGCTTAACAGGCACGCCGCTGGCATTCCAGGTGAGATAGGTTTCAACCGTAGTCCCGGCGCATTGCAGCGAACCGGAGGCAATCGCCAGATGACGGGATTGCTGCGGGACCATTTTCAGGGTGACATCAAGACCATTCTTTTTGAAAATGCCCGCTTTATCGGCAAGGGTCAGCGGCGCAAAGCCGGTCCAGCCGGAAATCCCAATCGCCACCGGCGTATCCGCCGCCAGTGCTGTATTAGCCGCACCGCCTAACGCGACTGCCAGCCCTAACAGAGATAACGAACGCTTTAGTACAGTCCTGGAAATCATGTTGCTCATCTGCCACTCCTGCCAAATTACCTGTCTCGGGAATGCCTGCGCAGCAATGTGCCACCGGCGAATGACGCTACTGTATATTCTTGTCTATACAATTAAGCCGAGAAAGATAAAGCAAGCTTTGTGCCAGTCCGGAAGAGCGCCCGTATCGTTGCTTTCGCCCACTGACCGTGGGCCTGACGAATCAAAGTAGTGCACCCGGCGCGCTATTTCAGTGCACTCTGCTCCGGGTTAGTCCGTGACTGCGGCCCACAAGAGCAGCCCCTGCCCGGGATGGGTTTGCGCACACGACGAAATAGCCCACTGCGCCTGCACTTGTCTGTCGCTCGTCGACCACCAGAAACCGTCGCCCTTGCCAAAGCGGGTCCCGTCCGGCAGTTGCCACTCACCCTCAATGGCGTAGAGCACACCGCCTTTCTCTGCGGTGACTGTCCCGCTTTCACGCAGGACGACCACGCGAGGGGCGCAGACATGGCGGCGGGTCATCAGATTGAAATCCATCGTCATACCGCCCAACAGATGCGCGCTGAGTGAGAGGTCGCCACTGAAAGCAAACGGTGCGCCGACCGTGCTCAGACGGTGGCTAAGCTGCCCGCCATCAGACAGATGTACCCCCTCTCCGCTCAGTAAAGTTATCGAGCGATCAATACCCGGGAAGGCGGAAAACGGGCCATCGGCGGCGATAGTGGCAATGCTGGCGCGCCAGTCAAATTCCGCCGTACCCTGCGGCCAACTGATGATCTCGCGGGTTTCTCCCCCGCCATTGCGCCAGCGACTTACCGGCAACGCCGCCTGGGAAAACGGATGCCAGTTGTTCATGCGTTCTCCTGAGAAAGCTGTTGCAACAGACGCAGAAAATCAGCCGCGGCGGCCTGCTGCTGAGGATGAACCCCGTCAATAACCCGCGCCACGCCGCCAACATAGACATCGCGAATTTGTCCGGCATGACCGGCAAACAACCAGCGGTTAAGTAGCTCGTTGTTGCTTGCCGCGGCCAGGTAAGGGTCCTGATGGTCAAGCACCAGCCAGTCGGCGCGATAACCGACCGAAAGTTGCCCCAGCGGGACACCGCAGGCCTGCGCACCACCGGACAACGCCTGCGTGTAAAGCACATCCCCTACCCGCGTTTGCCCCGCAGCGACCAGCCGGTTACGCCGCTGGTCGCGCAGGCGCTGGCCATATTCCAGCCAGCGCAACTCTTCCACCACGTTGAGCGAGACATGACTGTCCGAGCCGATGCCCCAGCGCCCTTCCTGCGCCAGATAGTCAACGCCGGGGAAAATACCATCGCCAAGGTTCGCTTCGGTGGTTGGGCACAATCCGGCCACCGCACCGCTGTGGGCCATTTTTGTCACTTCGCTGGCATCCGCATGGGTCGCGTGGATCAGGCACCAGCGGGCATCCACGTCCAGATGATCATACAGCCAACTGATCGGGCGCTGACCGCTCCAGTTCAGGCAGTCGTTAACCTCTTTTTGCTGTTCGGCAATATGAATATGGACCGGGAGCGTCGGGTCGCTGGCGCGTAACACCTGCTCCATTTGTTCAGGCGTGACCGCGCGCAGGGAGTGAAAGCACAACCCCTGGTTTTGCAGCGGTTTTCCTTTGATTTGCCGCCCAATGATCGCCTGCTGCTCCAGATAGCTGTCGGCATCCTGAATAAAGCGTTTTTGCCCGGCCTGAGCGGGTTGGCCGCCAAACCCGGCATAGCTGTAAAGCACCGGCAATAACGTCAGGCCAATGCCCACATCCCCGGCGGCGGCGCTCAGGTGTGCGGTCATCTCACCACGATCGGCATAGGGTTTGCCGCTGATGTCATTGTGCAGATAGTGGAATTCGGCGACCTGGGTGTAGCCGCCTTTGAGCATTTCGATATAGAGCTGGCGGGCAATCACGCCGACCTGTTGCGGGGTCAGACGCTGCACCATGCGGTACATCAGATCCCGCCAGGTCCAGAAGCTGTCCTGCGGGTCGCCCGCCACTTCCGCAAGCCCGGCCATCACGCGCTGAAAGGCATGGGAGTGCAGGTTTGGCATGCCCGGCACCACCGGGCCGGAAAGCGGGATACTGCCATCGGGAGTAGCATCAGGCGTGATGGCGGTCAGCATGCCGACATCATCAACCTCCAGTCGAACATTGTGCGCCCAACCTGTAGCGAGCAAGACACGTGGAGCAAAATATGCAGGCATAACACTGTTCCTGAGCGGGGAAAAGCAATGTCTGAGCACCGTTGCGCAGACCACTGCCAAACCTTTGACCAATTTGTCTATACATATACATATGCCTGAATTGGCTGTAAACTTGCAGCGTGTTTTTTTTACTATTTTCGTTTTTCATCAACGTGCGCTTATCCCCTGCGCGGTGGACATAGCCGGACGTTGGGGAAACGTTCCTGATACCTGTGGATTTTTTGAGAGGTAAGAAAATGTCGGAGCCTTCACCGAACGGTGTCGCACAACACGGCGTGACCCGGCAGGCATTGTCTGAGCTTGCCGCTGCCATGAGTGATACCCCTGCCCCGATTTATCAGCGCGTGAAGCAGGCTATCATCAGCCAGATTCGCTCCGGTGCCTGGAAGCCCCATCAACGTATTCCGTCGGAAAGTGAACTGGTCAACGAGATTGGCGTGAGCCGCATGACCATTAACCGTGCGCTACGTGAACTGACCAGCGAAGGTTTTCTTATCCGCATGCAGGGTGTCGGCACCTTCGTTGCCGAAGCGAAGGCCTACACGCCAATGCTCGAAGTGCACAATATCGCCGATGAAATCGCCCAGCGCGGCCATCGCCACGACAGCAGGATTCTGGTGTGTGAGGCCCGCGAGGCCGATGCCGATCAGGCCATGCAATTGGGTATCGCGCCCGGCGACACGCTGTTTTATTCGCAGATCGTCCATTACGAAAATAATGTCCCCGTACAAATCGAAGACCGCTACGTTAACCCGGCCGCCGCGCCGGATTATCTGCGTCAGGTCTTCAATAAGCAGATGCCCTACACCTATCTGATGGAAATATCGCCGCTCACAGCCGGTGAACATCGGGTCGAAGCGGTAAGCGCCAGCGACGAGCAGCGTGAATTGCTGCAACTGGAGGAGCACGAACCCTGTCTGCTGATCCACCGTCGCACCTGGAGCGGCAGCCGCATCGTCACCTCCGCCCGTCTGGTTTACCCCGGTTCGCGCTATCAGCTATTTGGCCGCTTCACCAGCCACGGCTAACCCCGCTTTACCCATAGCGGCTTTTCTGGCCGCTGTGTCTCCTGATATGTAAGCTCACCAGCAATAAGAAAAAACTCTTTCTGCTCGCCTTGCCGCGTTTCCGGTTATGCGTTAGGTTGACTTTAATTGTCTATACAAGATAAATCCAACCTGGAGTTTGTCATGTCGTTAGCCGAATCTTTATCGTTTTCCGCCACGCCACCCGCCCGTTGCGATAGCGTCTGGCGTGGCGCCACGCTGGTCACGATGCAAAACGGACACTACAGCCAGATAGAAAACGGTGCGATTGCTGTCACTGACGGAAAAATTGTCTGGCTCGGCCCGGCCGCCGATTGTCCTCCCTTCCCCGACGCGGAGTTGCATGATTTTGCAGGCGGGATCATTACGCCTGGTTTTGTCGATTGCCATACCCATCTGGTCTTTGGCGGTAACCGCAGCGGTGAGTTCGAGCAACGGCTGAACGGGGTGAGTTACGCGCAGATTGCCGCTGCCGGCGGTGGGATCATCTCCACGGTTAACGCCACCCGTCAGGCGACAGAAGAGGAGCTGATCGAATCGGCGTTATTCCGCCTGCGCCCGCTGTTGGCAGAAGGCGTCACCAGCGTTGAGATAAAATCGGGCTATGGGCTGTCCATCGACAGCGAACTGAAAATGCTGCGGGTGATTCGCGCATTAGCGACCCGGTTGCCGGTTGACATTGTATCGACCTGCCTTGCCGCCCATGCGCTCCCACCCGAATACAAAGACCGCGCTGATGCGTACATCAGCCTTGTCTGTGACACCCTGTTACCGATTGTCGCCCGGGAAAAGCTGGCCGATGCGGTCGATGCATTTTGCGAACATCTGGCGTTCTCCCCGGCCCAGGTTGAGAAGGTATTCACCTCCGCGAAAGCCCTGGGCCTGCCGGTGAAATTGCATGCAGAGCAGCTCTCCTCACTGCACGGCAGCGCACTCGCGGCCCGGCATGGCGCCCTGTCGGCCGATCACCTGGAATATGCCACCGAAGAAGATGCCATCGCCATGGCGGCCAGCGGGACCGTCGCCGTGTTGTTACCCGGTGCGTTCTATTTATTGCGCGAAAAGCAGCCGCCGCCGGTGGCCTTATTCCGTCAGCATCGGGTGCCGATGGCGCTGGCCAGCGATGCCAACCCCGGCACCTCCCCTGTGCTCTCGTTACGCCTGATGCTGAGTATGGGCTGCACGCTGTTTGGTCTGACGCCGGAAGAGGCGCTGGCCGGGATCACCTGTCACGGCGCCCGCGCGCTCGGTTTACAGGACTCTCACGGCACGCTGGCGCCAGGCAAAGTCGCCGATTTTATCCACTGGCCGCTCTCGCGACCGGCTGAGCTGGTCTACTGGCTGGGCGGAGAACTGCCCTGCACGGTGGTCTATCGCGGAAATGTACGAGGAAAACATGACCTATGAGTCTTTCAGCTATCACCGCACCCTATGATTTCACGGCGGGCACATCGCCGCTGCTGATCAGTATTCCCCATGCCGGAACACGCCTGACGCCGGAGGTCGCCGAAGGTCTCAGCGAGGCGGCGCAGCCGCTGGGCGATACGGACTGGCATATCCCCCGTCTGTATGACTTTGCCCGCGCCCTCGGAGCCAGTATTTTGGTCGGCAATTATTCCCGCTTTGTTATCGACCTGAACCGACCGTCTGATGACAAACCACTCTATACCACGGCAACGACGGGCCTCTATCCCGATACCCTGTTTGATGGTCGTGACACCTTTAAGCCCGGAATGGCCCCGACCGATGCCCGACGTCAGGATTATCTGGCACAAATCTGGCAGCCATATCATGAGCGCCTCCAGGCAGAGCTCGCACGGATTAAGCAGCAGTTTGGCTATGCGCTGTTGTTTGATGCCCACTCCATTGCGTCGGTCATCCCGCGGTTGTTTGACGGGCAGTTACCCGATTTAAATCTCGGCACCAATAATGGCGCCAGTTGCTCGCCCGAATTGAGTGGTGTGCTGACGGGGATTTGCCAGCAACAGTCACAGTTCAGCCACGTGCTTAACGGGCGTTTCAAAGGTGGTTACATCACCCGTGCTTACGGACAGCCCGCTGCCGATATCCACGCCGTGCAGCTTGAATTAGCGCAGATGAATTATATGGATGAAACGCCACCTTATGCCTGGTCTGAGACCCGCGCCCCTCAATTGCAGACGCTGTTAAAACAGATGCTGGAAGGGATGGTGGCATGGGGAAGCGAACAGTATGGCAATAAAAGGTTAAAAGGCTGATGTGCCAGTAAGTTCAGCGTAGCGATGGCATGTGGGCAATGTATGGTTTAATAAATGCGTTGCCCCATCTACAGACAGGCCCCGCCCCCTGCCCAATCCCATAGGCATCCGTTGTCATTATCTGCTAACATCCCTGCCACATTCCCACAGCAATCTGGCGGCGACTATGAAATTTGTCTCTTTTAATATCAACGGCCTGCGTGCCCGTCCCCATCAACTGGAAGCGATTGTCGAGCAGCATCAGCCCGACGTGATTGGCCTGCAGGAGACGAAAGTCCACGACGACATGTTCCCGCTCGAAGAAGTCGCGAAACTCGGTTATAACGTCTTTTATCATGGGCAGAAAGGGCACTATGGCGTGGCGCTGCTGACCAAAGCGACGCCCGTTTCCGTGCGTCGCGGTTTCCCGGACGACGGTGAAGAAGCCCAGCGCCGTATCATCATGGCGGAAATTCCGTCTCCTCTGGGTAACATCACGGTCATCAATGGTTACTTCCCGCAGGGGGAAAGCCGCGACCATCCGACCAAGTTTCCGACAAAAGAGAAGTTTTACCAGGACCTGCAAAACTATATTGAAACCGAACTCAAGAAAGAAAATCCGGTGCTGATTATGGGTGATGTCAACATCAGCCCCACCGATCTGGATATCGGCATCGGCGAAGAGAACCGCAAACGCTGGCTGCGAACCGGCAAATGCTCCTTCTTGCCGGAAGAGCGTGTATGGATGGATCGCCTGATAAACTGGGGGCTGGTGGATACCTGGCGTGCGGCGAACCCGGATAATAACGAGCGCTTCTCGTGGTTTGACTACCGCTCCAAAGGGTTTGATGACAACCGGGGCCTGCGTATAGACCTGCTGCTGGCAAGCTCACCGCTGGCAGAGCGCTGTATCGAAACCGGCATCGACTACGATATCCGCAGTATGGATAAACCCTCCGACCATGCTCCGGTATGGGCTACATTTAACGTCGAATAAGCGTCATTTTCCCATTATGGCGGTCATGTTTATGACCGCCCTCTTTGGACCTGCCACGCTATGGCTCAAAACATTACACTTTCCCAATTCCGCCAGAACAACGGCGTAGTTATCGATACTCGCAATAGCGCCTTGTACAACGGCTGGCCGGACGCGCTGCACGGTACATCCGGCCATGTATCCGGTGCGCGTAATCTTGCCGCTTCCTGGCTGGACGAAATGACGGACGCACAGTTTGACGCCTGGTCTGCCCTGCGCCCGTTAAGCGCCGAAACCCGCATCGCGCTCTATGGCGAGCCAGAAGACAACGCCGCGGTAGAAGCCTGGTTACGTCAGAAGGGTCTCCATGCGCCATGGCGTATCAGCGACGCATTCTCCTGCGCTTGCCCCCTCGAACGTTTGCCCGGTTTTCATCAACTCGTCCCGGCATGCTGGCTTAACGCGCTGATCGCTCATCGCCAGGTCAGCGAAAAACCCGTCGGTAAATGGACGGTGATTGAAGCGGGCTGGGGCGTGCGCGATACCTTCCGGCAAGGGCATATTCCCGGCGCGGACTACCTCGACACAGGCGAACTGGAAAGCGAGCCCCTGTGGAACGTGGTTGCTCCTGAGGCGTTGCGTAACGTGCTGGCCGCGCACGGCATTCGTTGCGATACCACGGTCATTCTCTATAGCCGTACCCCGCTTGCCGCGACGCGCGTGGCCCATATTCTGTTGTACGCGGGGGTACAGGATGTGCGTGTGCTGGACGGTGGCTGGCGAGCATGGTTTTGCGCTGGTTTTCCGGTGGCATCCGGCGATGCTCTACCCATCACGCCCGCTTGTGATTTTGGCGCACCGCTCCCTGCTCAGCCTCAATTGATGCTTTCCCTGCCGCAGGCACGGGCACTGCTCAACCGTAAGGATGCTTCGATGGTGAGTGTTCGCTCGTGGGCTGAGTTTTCCGGCGCGACCAGTGGTTATGATTATATTGATGCCTGTGGCGAGATCCCCGGTGCGCGCTGGGGACGTGGCGGACGCGGTAAAGATGGTGTTGAGGATTTCCTTAATCCGGATGCAACTTTACGCTGCGCGGATTACGTTACGGCCATGTGGGAAGCGTGGAATATTACCGCAGACCAGCACATCGCTTTTTACTGCGGAACCGGCTGGCGGGCCTCACTGGCGTTTATCTGCGCGCGCGCCATGGGCTGGACGAACATCGGAGTATATGATGGCGGCTGGTATGAGTGGAGTTTGCATCACAACAATGGATAACCATGCTTAAAACGATAGAGGTCGTCGCCGCGATTATTGAGCGCGATGGCCAGATTTTGCTGGCCCAACGCCCGGAACAGGGCGATCAGGCAGGGCTGTGGGAATTTGCTGGCGGTAAGGTAGAAGCCGGAGAGAGCCAGTCAGATGCATTAATACGCGAGCTTCGAGAAGAGCTGGGCATTGAAGCCGTGCCCACGGCGTACATCGCCAGCCACCAGCGGGAGGTCTCCGGGCGCATAATCAATTTGCATGCCTGGCATGTGCCGACCTTCACCGGCACACTGACCCGTCATCACCACGCGGCGCTCATCTGGTGCGCGCCACAGGAAGCCTTTAACTGGCCGCTTGCGCCTGCCGATATCCCTCTGCTGGAGGCGTTTATGGCTTCACGCGCCGCCAGACCAGCGGGTTTGTAGAAACGGTGCGTTCATCGCGCTGGCACTGGAGCAACACCCCTTCGGCTTTAATAACCGCCCCTTCGGTGTAATTCTGATTCTGATAAACGCAGCACTGGTTACAGGGCTGCGAACTCTGCTGACCACCAGAGGTAAACACTTCCGGTGGAACATTCACCTGCACATCCGGCGACAGGCGTCTCTCCGCACTGGCCCCCGCTGAAACCAACATCAGTACACAACCCCATACCCACAGTGAACGCTTCATAGCATTTTCTTCCTGAATAGAACCTTTTATCACTATAACGTATCTCTATTACCGAACCGCATTTTCTTTCTTCATCGGTTTTTATTATGACAAGCCACCCATTATTAATTTGATACCGCTGGACTATTTTTGCTTGCTTTACGCCATATTGCAGATGTTATAGTCGAAAAACGCTGAATTTTTAGCTCACAACAACCAATAAAATCTGACTATCAACATAAGAGGCTCTTATATCTATGGAACAGACATGCTCTCTTGAATCGTTTCTTTCCCACGTTCAAAAGCGCGATCCGCATCAGCCTGAATTCGCTCAGGCCGTACGTGAAGTAATGACCACGCTGTGGCCTTTTCTCGAACAAAACCCTCGCTATCGTCAGCTCTCCCTGCTGGAAAGACTGGTTGAACCGGAACGTGTTATTCAGTTCCGCGTGGTGTGGGTAGACGACAAAAACCAGGTGCAGGTTAACCGCGCGTGGCGCGTGCAATTCAACTCGGCCATTGGCCCGTATAAAGGCGGCATGCGTTTCCACCCGTCCGTCAACTTGTCGATCCTGAAATTCCTTGGCTTCGAGCAGACCTTCAAAAATGCCCTCACCACCCTGCCGATGGGCGGTGGTAAAGGCGGTAGCGATTTCGATCCGAAAGGGAAGAGCGACGCGGAAGTGATGCGTTTCTGTCAGTCGCTGATGACCGAGCTGTATCGCCACCTGGGGCCGGATACCGATGTCCCGGCGGGTGATATGGGTGTGGGCGCGCGTGAAGTGGGCTTTATGGCCGGGATGATGAAAAAACTCTCCAACAACACTGCCTGCGTGTTCACCGGTAAAGGTCTCTCCTTCGGCGGCAGTTTAATCCGCCCGGAAGCTACCGGCTACGGCCTGGTGTATTTCACCGAAGCGATGCTCAAACGCCATGGTATGGGTCTGGAAGGTCTGCGCGTGGCCGTCTCTGGCTCCGGTAACGTGGCGCAGTATGCTATCGAAAAAGCGATGGCTTTTGGCGCCCGCGTGATAACCGCCTCAGACTCTAACGGTACCGTGGTTGATGAAGCTGGTTTCACCGCCGAAAAACTGGCGCGTCTGATTGAAATTAAAGAGCAGCAGCATGGGCGCGTAGCGGATTACGCCCGTGAATTTGGCCTGCAATACCTCGAAGGCCAGCAACCCTGGTCAGTGCCGGTCGATGTCGCTCTGCCGTGTGCCACCCAGAACGAACTGGATGTCGATGCCGCACGTACGCTTATCGCCAACGGCGTGAAAGCGGTGGCGGAGGGCGCCAATATGCCCACCACGATTGCGGCAACCGATCTGTTCCTGGAAGCAGGCGTCCTGTTTGCGCCGGGTAAAGCGGCGAATGCCGGGGGCGTGGCAACGTCAGGTCTGGAAATGGCGCAGAACGCCGCACGTCTTGGCTGGAAAGCGGAAAAAGTGGATGCGCGTCTGCACCACATTATGCTGGATATTCACCAGGCCTGTGTGGAGTATGGCGGCGAAGCGAAGCAGACACACTATGTTCGTGGCGCAAACATTGCGGGCTTCGTGAAAGTGGCGGATGCGATGATCGGTCAGGGGCTTATCTAAGTCATTTTGCCGGGCGGCGCTGCGTCGACCCGGCTAGCATGTTCCATGCCCGGTAAGCGCAAAGCCGCCGGGCAACCTCATCAGGCGTTCAGTTAACCACCAGCGATGAGACAATTTCCCTGTGACGTTTAAGAATGATCGCGATTTGCTCATCCGCGGTAAGCTCGTTGAACATTTTTTCATTGCGATCGGAATGCGCGTTGCGCACAGTGGCGGGGATACGTACTTCGCTTTTTTCTATTGCTTTTTGCTCGCTCATTTTCCAGTCCTGCTACTCAATGGTCTGTGTTCGCGCGCATAATAATCCCGTTTAGCTGTGACAGGAAGACGACACCATCACGTCTTTTTACGAATTGTGCAAGTTAACGTCATCTTTGGGCAAAATCACGGTGATTCTACCGTGACTGCCCCTCTTCTTATGCATTTGCTGATGTCTTACCGCTAAACGAGCCTCAGGCAGCAGGCTGTGGAGGTGTCGGGTCGTCTTTACGTGGCTTGCGCGTTGTGCGTTTACCCGCTGTTTTTTTCTTCTCACCTGCCGGAGCGCTGATTCCCCGAAACCGCTGCACTGGCGTATTGCGCGCCTGATGAATCAACTCATGCAAGGTGCCAACCAGCGGCTGCATAAAGTCCTGGTAACGACACTGCTTCTCGCTGATTTGCGTCAGCACAGACTCCCAGTGCGCGGTCATATCCGGCCTGGCAGCCATCTCCGGCAGAGAATGGATCAACGCGCGTCCGGCGTCGGTCGAGAGGATATAGCGCCCTTTCTTACTGAGAAAACCACGCTTAAACAGCAGTTCGATAATCCCGGCGCGGGTGGCTTCAGTGCCCAGACCGTCCGTCGCACGCAAGATCTTTTTCAGATCTTTATCCTGCACAAAACGGGCAATACCGGTCATTGCCGACAGCAGTGTCGCATCGGTGAAATGGCGCGGCGGTTGCGTCTGACGCTCCACAACCTCACCTTTTTCACACAGGAGTTCGTCACCTTTCGCCACGACCGGAAGCGGCGTGCCGTCGTTTTCTTCGTCGCGCTCTTTGGCACCCAGCAACGTGCGCCAACCCGCTTCGGCAAGGAAACGCGCTTTGGCGATAAATTTGCCGTTGGCAATATCCAGGTCGATCTGGCATTTACGGAACACCGCATCGGGGCAAAACTGCATCAGGTACTGACGCGCAATCAGATTGTAGACGTTGGCTTCACCTTCGCTCAGGTTCACCTTTGTACTGCGCGCGGTGGGAATAATGGCGTGGTGGGCATCCACTTTTTTGTCATCCCAGCAGCGGTTACGCAAATCGCCATTCACCACGGGCTGCGGCAGAAGATCCGGTGCATGGGCACCAATTGCGTTCATCACCGCATGACGCCCGACATAATGTTCTTCCGGCAAATAGCGACAGTCCGAACGCGGGTAGGTAATCAGCTTGTGGGTTTCATAGAGCTTCTGGCAGATGTCGAGTACGTTCTGCGCGCTCAGGCCATAGCGTTTCGCGGCTTCAATTTGCAGTGCCGAAAGCGAAAAAGGTAACGGCGCCGGCTCCGATTCCCGCTTATCGTTATACGCGGTAACGTTCGCCGGTTGCCCGGTAATACGGGCGACCACATGCTCGGCCAGCGGGCGGTGCAGTAAGCGCCCTTCTTCATCCTGATAAGGCTCACAGGCATCGCTCGGCTGCCACAGGGCGGTAAACCGCTCTCCGGCCGGAGTGACAATGTGCGCCTTCACTTCGAAGAAATCTTTTGCCACGAAGTTCTCGATCTCTTCGTCGCGGCGCACCACCAACCCAAGGACCGGCGTCTGTACGCGTCCAACGGAAAGTACCCCCTGATACCCGGCATTACGCCCAAGCAATGTATAGGCGCGTGTCATATTGATGCCGTACAGCCAGTCGGCGCGTGCACGGGCCAGTGCCGAGACGCACAGAGGAATAAACTCACTGTTGGCGCGCAGGCGAGAGATCGCCCGCTCCACCGCCTGGGGGTTAAGATCGTTAATCAGGCAGCGCTGGACCTGCTGACGCTTTTGCGGCGACAGTTCGAGGTAATCAAGCACCTCATCAACCAGCAACTGCCCTTCTCTGTCCGGGTCACCCGCGTGCACGACTTCCGTCGCTTCGGCGAGCAGCCGCTTAATCACATTAATCTGTTTGGTCACGGAAGGCCGCGGTTGCAGCCGCCATTTTTCGGGCACGATCGGCAGATCCGCCAGATTCCAGCGCGCATAGCGACTGTCGTAGACATCCGGCTGTGCCTGCTCCAGCAGGTGACCGATACACCAGGTCACCACCTGCCCGTTGCCACATTCAATATAGCCGTCGCCTTTGCGATGTGGCTTGGGTAGCACATCCGCAATGGCGCGGCCCAGACTGGGTTTTTCGGCAATAAACAACCGCATTGGCTTAACGGATCTCAATCATCGGACGCCCTGCGCGTGCGCTAACCAGCTCACCCACCGCCGCAAGGGTAATACCATATTCTGCCGCCGTGGCGTAAACGTCGCCTTCGGCTTCGGGGTTCACTGCCAGTAACAGGCCGCCAGAAGTCTGCGGGTCGCAGAGCAAATCGCGCACCGCATCCGGCATCTCGCCCATCAAATGACCGTAGCTGGCGAAATTACGCTGGGTGCCGCCCGGTACTGCGCCAAGCGCAATATACTCTTCAACACCGGGTAATTTCGGCACATCCTGATACCAGATTTGCGCCTGCACACCGGCACCCTGGCACATTTCGCTCAGGTGCCCCAGCAGACCAAAACCGGTGACATCGGTCATCGCCTTCACGCCACTGATGCCCGCAAACGCGGCTCCGGCCAGGTTCATCTGGCACATCACGTCCGTTGCCAGCCCAATGTGTTCGGGTTTTAACAGCGATTTTTTCTCGGCGGTCGTCAGCACACCAATGCCCAGCGGTTTGGTCAGGAAGAGACGGCAGCCCGCCTGCGCGGTACTGTTTTTCTTGATGCGATCGGTTGGCACAACGCCCGTCACCGCCAGCCCGAAAATGGGTTCCGGTGCATCAATAGAGTGCCCGCCCGCCAGAGCAATACCCGCCAGGCGGCAGGCATGGCGACCACCCTCAACCACTTCCCGGGCAATCTCCGGCGCCAGTTTGTTGACAGGCCAGCCTAAAATTGCAATAGCCATGATCGGTTTGCCGCCCATGGCGAAAATATCGCTAATCGCGTTAGTGGCAGCGATACGACCAAAATCGAAAGGATTGTCGACAATGGGCATAAAAAAGTCGGTTGTGCTGATAACGCTGGTGCCGTTGCCGAGATCGTAGACCGCCGCGTCATCGCGGGTTTCGTTCCCCACAAGCAGGTTCGGGTCGATAAACTTCGCTTGCTCGCTATGCAGGATAGTATCGAGCACTTTGGGGGAAATTTTACAACCACAACCCGCTCCGTGGCTGTATTGCGTCAGACGAATACCTTGTTCGTTCATGGACAACTCCTGTCAGGACAATCCGGCTATGGTAACGCCCAAAACGTTGCATGATAAGCGTGACTGTCCGAATTGCGGCGGTTCGCTCACAATCCAGACAGTTTTACCGACAAGTATCAGAAATAACGGACGAAAGGCGCGGTATCCGGTGTGCTAATGGTCGTAGAAGCTTTGAGTTGCGGGGTGCCAAGGTATAAGAAACCGACGACTTTATCCTGCGCGCGGCAGTTCAGTGCCTCGCGGACAACCGGGCTGTCGGTCAATGGACCGGTACGCCAGATCCCGTTGAAACCCTGGGCCAGCGCCGCCATCTGCATCGCCATCACGGCGCAACCTGCCGAGAGCAGTTGCTCCCACTGCGGCACTTTCGGATTCTCTTCACATTTCGCCACCACGGCGATAATCATCGGCGCGCGCGACGGTGAAGTCCGGGCTTTTTCTACCGCTTTTTCGTCCAGCCCGGCGCTGACAGCACCCTGCTCCAGCGTCTTGCCAAAGCGGGCCAGACCTTCGCCTTCAATAATGAAAAATTGCCACGGCTGTAGCGTACCATGGTCCGGCGCGCGCATCCCCGCACGGATAATATTGTCCAGTTGTTCGCCTGTCGGTGCCGGTTCAGCCAACCGGGAAGCACTACGGCGGTTGACGAGCAGTTCAAGTGCATCCATTAGTTAAACTCCTGTATTGAAATTTGTTCCTAAAATTAACACGTGCGTAGATTTTGTTACAGCACCGGCAGCGATTCCTGCTGACAACAGGAGCCCGGCTAATTAGGATAACCACACTTGCTGCTCAGGGCAGCGGCAAACGTTACTAACCAGGGAGAATACATGCGAACCCTTTGGCGCTTTATTGCCGTTTTTTTTAAGTGGACATGGCGATTGCTGAACTTTATCC
Organism: Citrobacter sp. UYEF32; assembly: GCF_040546205.1. Lineage (NCBI taxonomy): Bacteria > Pseudomonadati > Pseudomonadota > Gammaproteobacteria > Enterobacterales > Enterobacteriaceae > Citrobacter > Citrobacter sp. UYEF32. The sequence goes on from NZ_JBEPNI010000001.1 coordinate 226,341, forward strand.
GCAATCTGGTGCTCAATTTGTTCTTTATTTTATTGGTACTGGTCGGCGTTGGCCTGTGGATGCAGTTTAGCGACAGCAAAGCAGAACATGCCAGCCGGGGTGCGTTGTTGATGGATATTACCGGCGTGGTCGTGGATAAACCCTCCGCCAGTAACCGACTCGGCGCGCTGGGTCGCCAGTTCTTTGGCGCAAGCTCCGACCGCCTGCAGGAAAACTCGCTGTTCGACATCGTCGACACCATTCGTCAGGCGCAATCAGACCGGAATATCACCGGGATTGTGCTCGATCTGAAAAACTTTGCCGGGGCGGATCAACCGTCAATGCAGTATATCGGTAAGGCACTGCGCGAGTTCCGCGACAGCGGTAAGCCGGTTTATGCGGTGGGCGATAACTACAGCCAGGGGCAGTATTACCTCGCGAGCTTCGCCAATAAAATTTGGCTCTCGCCGCAAGGGGTGGTTGATCTGCATGGCTTCGCCACCAACGGCCTGTATTACAAATCCCTGCTCGACAAGCTGAAAGTCAGCACCCATGTGTTCCGCGTCGGCACCTATAAATCCGCCGTTGAACCGTTTATCCGCGACGACATGTCTCCGGCTGCGCGCGATGCAGATAGCCGCTGGGTGGGCGAACTTTGGCAAAATTATCTCAACACCATTGCCGCAAACCGTCAGGTTACCGCGCAACAGATTTTCCCTGGCGCACAAGGCGTACTGGACGGTCTGCGTAAAGTAGATGGCGATACGGCGAAGTACGCGCTGGATAACAAACTGGTGGACGAGCTGGGCTCCAGCGCCGATGCGGAAAAAGCGCTGACCAAACAGTTTGGCTGGGATGACAAAGACAAGAATTTCCGCGCCATCAGCTATTACGATTATCAACTGAAAAAACCGAGCGATATGGGCGACGCCGTAGCCGTGGTCTTTGCGAACGGCGCGATCATGGACGGTAACGAAACCCCGGGGAACGTGGGTGGCGATACCACTGCGTCGCAGATCCGCGACGCGCGTCTGGATCCGAAAGTGAAAGCCATTGTGCTGCGTGTTAACAGCCCTGGCGGCAGCGTCAGCGCCTCGGAAGTGATCCGTTCTGAACTGGCCGCAGCCCGTGCGGCAGGCAAGCCGGTCGTGGTCTCGATGGGCGGTATGGCGGCATCCGGTGGTTACTGGATCTCAACGCCTGCGAATTACATCGTGGCGAATGCCAGCACCCTGACCGGGTCGATTGGTATTTTCGGCGTCATCAATACGCTGGAAAACAGCCTCGACAGCATTGGCGTGCATACCGACGGCGTGGCAACGTCTCCGCTGGCGGATGTCAGCGTGACCAAAGCGCTGCCGCCGGAAGTTCAGCAGATGATGCAGATCAGCATTGAGAATGGCTATAAACGCTTTATCACGCTGGTCGCTCAGTCGCGTAACAGCACGCCGGAGCAGATTGATAAAATCGCACAGGGCCATGTCTGGACTGGTCAGGATGCGAAAGCCAACGGGCTGGTCGACGGGCTGGGTGATTTCGACGATGCGCTAAACAAAGCGGCTGAGCTGGCGAAACTCAAACAGTGGCATGTGGACTGGTATCAGGATGAACCGTCATTCTTTGATCGCGTGATGGATAGCATGTCAGGTTCCGTACGCGCCATGTTGCCACAGGCATTGCAGGCGTATCTGCCTGCGCCGCTGGCCAATGCGGCAGTTCAGGTCAAAGCTGAAACAGACAAACTGGCGGCGTTTAACGATCCGCAAAACCGTTACGCGTTTTGCCTGACCTGCGCCAACATTCGCTAACGAACTGAACGTTTTGTATTCAGGCGGAGATCGGCATCACGCTGGCTCCGCCTTTTCTTTGCGCTTTCGCTGTATCATTCATTCACTGCGTATATAATCCCCCCACTCTGTAACAACACATTTTCAATCATGCAAAAAAAATCGATTTATGTTGCCTACACCGGCGGTACCATCGGTATGCAACGTTCCGAACACGGCTACGTTCCCGTCTCCGGTCACCTGCAGCGTCAACTGGCGTTGATGCCTGAATTCCATCGCCCTGAAATGCCTGATTTCACCATCCACGAATATGATCCGTTGATGGACTCCTCCGATATGACGCCGGAAGACTGGCAGCATATTGCTGACGATATCAAAGCCCACTACGAGGATTATGATGGCTTTGTGATCCTGCACGGCACCGACACCATGGCATACACCGCCTCGGCGTTGTCGTTTATGCTGGAAAATTTGAGTAAGCCGGTTATCGTCACAGGCTCGCAAATCCCGCTGGCAGAGCTGCGTTCCGACGGACAGATCAATTTGCTCAATTCGCTGTACGTGGCGGCCAACTTCCCGATTAACGAAGTGACGCTGTTCTTTAATAACCGCCTCTATCGCGGCAATCGCACCACTAAAGCACATGCGGACGGCTTTGACGCCTTTGCCTCGCCGAACCTGTCGCCGCTGCTGGAAGCGGGAATACATATTCGCCGCCTTAATACCCCGCCTGCGCCGCACGGTAACGGCGAGCTGGTTGTTCATCCGATCACCCCGCAACCGATTGGCGTGGTGACGATCTACCCGGGTATCTCGGCAGACGTGGTAAGAAACTTTCTGCGCCAGCCCGTGAAAGCGCTGATTTTGCGCTCTTATGGCGTGGGCAATGCGCCGCAAAACGGGGAGTTTCTCAAAGAGTTACAGGAAGCCAGCGCTCGCGGCATTGTGGTTGTCAACCTGACGCAGTGTATGTCGGGTAAGGTCAATATGGGCGGCTACGCCACCGGTAACGCACTGGCGCATGCGGGCGTGATTGGCGGGGCGGATATGACAGTAGAAGCCACGCTGACTAAACTGCATTATCTGTTGAGTCAGGATTTGGACGCCGCGGCGATTCGCAGCGCCATGACGCAGAACCTGCGCGGTGAGCTCACCGCAGACGAATAAGGAAAAGCCGATGAAACAACGCGCTTTGCTTTTGGTCGACCTGCAAAATGATTTCTGTGCAGGCGGCGCGCTGGCTGTGGCGGAAGGCGACAGCATGGTCGATGTGGCGAACACGCTGATCGACTGGTGCCAGGCATGCGGCGAACCTGTACTGGCGACCCAGGACTGGCATCCGGCTAACCACGGCAGTTTCGCCAGTCAGCACCAGGTTGCGCCCTTTTCACAAGGTGTGCTTGATGGCCTGGCGCAAACCTTCTGGCCGGACCATTGTGTGCAGCACAGCGAAGGTGCGGCGTTGCATCCCCTGTTGAAAGCCTCAGCCATCGAGGCCGTGTTCCACAAGGGGCAAAACCCGGCTATCGACAGCTACAGCGCTTTTTTTGATAACGGGCATCGGCAGAAAACCGAACTCGATGACTGGTTGCGTCAGCACGACATTGCTGAGTTAACCATCATGGGGCTTGCCACCGACTATTGCGTGAAATTCACTGTCCTGGATGCGCTGAAACTGGGCTATCGCGTCAACGTCATTACCGACGGCTGTCGTGGGGTGAACATCAATGCGCAAGACAGCGCCCACGCCTTTATGGAGATGGCCGCGGAAGGCGCAACGCTCTATACGCTGGCCGACTGGCAGGAAACCCAGGCCTGATGCTGTCGTCCGGTCCACAAGCCGGACGACATTATTTACGAAAGATCCGAAATCTCTTCCAGCGATACCATCCGCGTTTCAATCCCAAACAGAAACAGAATCAACGAGCAGCAAAACAGCATAACGCCTAATACCGAAAAGACCGCGCAGGTGCCGTAGTGGGTCAATAATGCAGCCACGCCGTATGGGGTGAAGACGGCGACAATACGCCCTACCGCATTCACAAAACCGGAACCTCGCAGGCGCAAATGCGTCGGCCATAATTCGGGGACGTATACCGCCGAGGCGAAACAGACATACATGTAGAGGAAGAAAATAAGCACCAGACCGAGGGGTAAAATGGCCCACTCCTCTTTTTGCAGCGAATAGTAATAGCCCAGCACCGCCACAATCAGCAGCAGAATAGAACCAAACCAGCGACGCGGAAATTTATCGATAATCAGCGCGGCAATAAAGATCCCTACGGGGGCACCAATCATAATAATAGCGGTCATAAAGATCGATTTGGTGACATCAATCCCCGAGTTAACGAATATCGTGGGGATCCACACAGTGATGGTATAGAGCGAGATATTCATTGCCACCAGCACCGTTATTGCCACCAGCGTTCTGCGCAGCATATCGCCGTGAAACAACTGCCAGAAACTGCCTTCCTCCGCCCCGGCAGATTGATGCACGACGGGTTTCATCTCCGCCAGGACGATGTTTTTCTCCCGGCTAACTTGCTGCTCAATCTCGCATACCACCTTCTGTGCAACATCACCTTTGCCCTTCCCCGCCAGCCAGCGCGGTGACTCAATAAAATAACGCCCCGACAGCCACCAGGCGACCAGCATCGATACCCCGCCCAGCAAAAACATGACCCGCCAACTCAAATAACCGATCACCACCACGCCGATAGCGGCCGAGAGCATCGGTGACCAGTTGCCGACAAACGACAGGCGTGCGGACCATTTGCCACGGATAGCCGCAGGAATAAATTCGGTGAAAGAAGCGTACCCCACCATAATCAGCGCCCCCATCCCGGTGCCCATCAGGCAGCGCAGGAAAATGAGCCAGTACATGTCCGGGGAAAGGGTGGCGGCGGTGGCGGCAAAACCAACGATCAGCAAATTGATGCGAAAGGCCTTGCGTCGCCCCAGATAATCACCAACAAACCCACCCATCAGCGAACCAATGAAATAGCCAAGCATCAGGGCGGAAGTGAACGCCGCATTAAGATAATTATTTGACCAACCATTACTGACCAGTTTTGCCAGCACAACATTTCCCGAATAACTGAGAAAACCGGTAATTAATAAACTCAGTCCGATGATGCCGAATATCCGGTAATGAAAAGATGAAAGTGGCAAACGATCCATGCGGATGCCAATATGGTCATATTGTTCCATTATCTATGCCTCAAAAAAGCCTGGTGGAGATGAAGCATCGTCGCAACCAGAATAACGAATATGCTTTCATTCAGACCGTCGAATAATTTTATACCAGGCATCATTAACCGCATGTGAGGGATAATGACCAGCAGATTGCCTCACTCATCCGAGTGATATTCAGGCCACCGGGAAATTTAATAAATCAGTTGAATGTTGTTTTTCTGACAAAATGTTATCCACTGATCGCCTGGTTTTTTATCCGTAATAATATAATTAATATGACTAAAATCGACGAGTTGAACAAACGCCTTACGGTCAAATTTTGAATGATCCACCAGTAAAGCGACCTCTGTCGCCTGGCTAATCATCACTTTTTTTATTTCTGCTTCAGCTTCGTTGGAATCAAGCGCACCGCTGTTGATGTCCAGACCTTTACAGCTCATCACCATAATATCGACATGGTATTTACCAATAATTTCTTTGGTAATGCGCCCCTGAAAAGAAAGCGTATTCTTATTAAATTCCCCACCGGTTGATACAATGTTAATGTCCGACTGAGCCAGTTCGCGAAAGGCTTCGGTTGAGTTAGTCAACAACGTCAGGTCTTTGCGATCTTTTAATAATTTCAGCAGTTCCATTGCTGTGGTGCTGGAATCTGCAGACATCGTGGTCTTATTATTAATAAACGGCAGCGCATTTAGCGCAATAACCTGCTTCTCTTCAAAAAAGGATTTCGCGCGTTTATAAAAATGAACGTTATCCGTGATACTGGCGCTGTTGAGCACCGCGCCGCCATAGGTACGGGTAATGATCCCTTCGGCTTCCAGTTTTTCTAAATCGCGACGAATAGTCTCTTCGGTAACCTGAAAGAGCTGACTCAGCTGAGTCACCAGCACTTTCTTTTCGTTGGTTACCATCTGTTTAATGGTTTGCAATCTGTCCTTTGCAGCCACGGTATGCCTCTGCTTCGCTTAATAACATGATATCCAGGCAGTATGTCACACGCCATGTTTACTTTCAAAAAAATATGTTTGAATCACAGATTTATTCATGTATTTTCGAGTAACAAAGACACACCGTCATTCCCATTACTTATTAATAAGAGTGTCAGCCATCTCTTTCATTAATAATGCATCGGCATCGCTGAGATGAATTGCCGTTGCCCGCACATTTTCCCGTACCTGCTGCGGTGAGGTCGCGCCGCTTAAAATAGAAATCAGACTACTTTGTTTCAATATCCACGCCAGCGCTAGTGTGGGTACGGTGCAATCATACTTTTTACACAGTGGCTGCCATTTCTCCAGCATATCAATAACATGTAGCATATTATCACGCTGAAACCACACTTTATTTGCCTGCGCTCCCACCGGAACATAGTCGCGCGTCACCGTACCGGTTAGCAGCCCCTGCTCTAGCGGCGAATAGACTTGCAGGACGATGCCGTGCTTCTGGCAAAGCGGGAGTATGTCGCGCTCAATTTGCCGGTCGAGGAGGCTGTATTTTGCCTGCACAATATCCAGTTCACCGTGGCGCAGGTATTCTTCGATATGTCCGATGTCCACATTTGCCGCGCCGATAGACTTGATCTTGCCCTCTTTCTTCAATGCGTTCAGCACTGCAACGGTTTCAGCAATGGGGGTAAAAAACGGCGGCACTGACTGCCAATGGGTCATATAGATATCGATGCAGTCAATCTGCAAGCGCTGCAGGCTTGCTTCCACCTCTTCGCGGATAGATTCCGGCGTGAGGTTTTTATATAGCTGGCGGTCACCCACTTTGTTAAACAGGCTCCCCTCACGTTCCCACACGATGCCGCACTTGGTTTCGACAACCACCTCGCCACGCGGTAAGTCAGTCAATGCCTGGCCAACAATGCGTTCGCTATTGCCAAAATTGTACCCCGGCGCGGTATCAATCAAATTGATGCCGCAGCGGTGCGCTTCCACGATCGTATCGATACAGACCTGAGTGTCCAGGTCGCCATTCCAGGCGGGGCCGCCGCCGATGGCCCAGGTCCCCAGTCCTAATTGCGAAACAGAAAGCTGGGTTTTTCCCAACGGTATCATTTTCATGCTTTATTTATCCTTCATACTCATCAAGCAGTTGTTCGACAAGCTGTCTGTTTTTCACACCCGTAGTCGCACCGACGCTAAGCACCGAGATAGCTGCCGTGGCATTGGCAAACAGCGCGCAGTCACGCAGCGATTTATCTTCCAGCAGACCGCAGATAAAGCCGGAGGCAAAGTTATCCCCGGCCCCAATGGTGTCGATGGCGGTAATCCCATTCACAGCGGGCACTTCAAGGCATGTCTCACCGTTCTTAATAAAACAGCCCTTCTTGCCCGTCTTGATCACCACCGTTTTGACGCCGCAAGCGAGAAAGCTGTCGGCAATACCGTCCAGCGACGTCTCACCGGTGAGCAGCTTCGCCTCTTCATAGTTAGGGAAGAGGAAATCTACGTAACTTAAGGCCTCGCGGATATCGTCCAGCGTCTCGCCCAGCCGCGGTTTGATCATGTCGGCACAGATAAGCAACTGGTGTGCTTTGGCGCGGATGAAAATCTCTTTTAGCGCTTTGCCATTCAGCAGCGGACTGTTAAAGATGCTCGCCAGCGACAGTAATTTCGCCTCGGCAAAGCGGCTGAAATCCACATGCTCCAGCGCCAGCTTCCACAAACTGCCGTTGCGATTCGTCACAAAGGTCCGTTCACCATCGCTGGTCACCAGTCCAACATTGATCGAGGTATCCACCCCCTCGTCCATGCGCAGACTGTGAATATCGATGTTCTCCTGACGGCAGCGTTCGAGGATGAAATGCCCTGCCGCATCATTACCGATGCGGCTATTAAGGGCGGTTTTATGCCCGAGGCGAGAAATGATCATCGCCTCGTTGATGGCATCGCCGCCGGTGGTCATCGCAATGCGCTCCAGCGGATAAGAATCAACATCGAAAATGTTCTTACTCACCGGTTGCAATGGGATGTCGACAATCGCGGCCCCCACGCAGATCACATCTATTTTGCCCATGTTGCTACTCCGCCTTACCGTCCGAACCAAACAGACGGATTTTCTCCAGCGCACGTTCTTTAACGGCTTTACGCACTTCGCGCTCCAGATGCAGGAACGGCTCATGCTGGTATTCTTTTACCGCCACCATCGCCGCCTGGCACAGCTCGGTATGGATATTGATTTTGGCGATGCCGAGTGCGATGGCTTTTTTAATGTCGGCATCGCTGATCCCGGACGCGCCATGTAAAACCAGCGGGACCGATACGGCTTCACGGACGCGACGGATAACCTCAAAGTTAAGCTGCGGCGCGGATGTATAGACGCCGTGCTGATTGCCAATCGCTACTGCCAGCGAGTCACACCCGGTGCGCGCAACAAACTCCGCAGCCTGGTCCGGGTCGGTATAGTGATAATCCGCCAGCGCCTCTTCGTAGACCGTTTCGTTGCCGACATGCCCCAGTTCCGCCTCAACCGGAATACCCAGAGGATGGAAGAAATCCACGGCCTCTTTAGTCAGACGGATATTCTCTTCAAAGTCGAATGCCGATGCATCGCGCATTAAAGAATTCATTCCGTGCTGCCAGGCATTGTGAATAATCTCCATGCTGCGGCCATGGTCCCAGTGGGTAATAACCGGAACCGTGGCTTGTTTCGCCATGGAGACCATCATATGAGAGAAATCTTCAAACGATGTATTGCCTACAAAACCTGTACCAAAAGAAATAATGACTGGAGATTTTGTCTCCTCCGCTGCATCAATAACGCCCATCAACATTTCCGCATTCCAGACATTAAAATGCGCAATTGCATAATGATTTTCTTGCGCATGATTTTCCCAGAATCTGATATCTGCCAGCATGAATAACACCTCATTAATGAATTAAGCTAAGACTTTAATAACGCCTTTAATAATTTCGCGTTTGTTATTTACGGATTCGTCGAATGCGCGCTGCACATCGTCATAATCGTAAATATGGGTGACCATCGATTTCACATCAAATTTCCCGGAGGAGATGGCCTCAATAGTTAATGGATAGCGGTTGGCATAACGGAATACCGTTTGAATACTGACCTCGCGATTAATTTTCAGGAAATTAATCGCAGAGTCGCCCGGAACGGTACCGACAATCATAATTTTGCCACCACGCATCACCAGATAAGGTGCCTGTTTTACGGTGATCGCAGACCCGGCCGTTTCAAAAACGATATCCGCGCCCATCTCACCAATACGTTCGGCACAGCAGACCACCGTGTCCTCTTTCGCGCCGTTAATCACCGCGCTGGCGCCCAGTTTTTCCGCCATCGCCAGTCGTTTTTCCAGCACGTCAACCACCACAATTTGCGTGGCGCCCAGATAGCGACAAGCCTGCAAGGTCATTAAGCCGATACAGCCCGCGCCGAGAATGACAATCTTTTTGCCGGGCTTCACGTCAGCCAGCATCGCGGCATGAATGCCCACCGCGGCAGGCTCGACCAGCGCACCTTCCATGGTGTCCATATTTTCCGGCAGCTTGTAGGTAAAGCTTTCAGGGTGACAGAGGTAATATGTCAGTGCACCGCGATAATTTGGCTGGGTCGCCATAAAGTCGACATCAGGACAAATGTTATATTTGCCTTCCAGGCAGTAGCGACATTTTCCGCAGGGCACTCCGGGTTCAATATTCACTTTATCGCCCGGTTTGAATTTTTTCACATTACGGCCAATGGCCACTACGGTTCCCGCGCACTCATGGCCAAGGCCAATTTCCTGATTCGGATCTTTCGGTGGAATAAAAGGGCCAGACTCAAAACCGTGAACATCTGAACCACAAATACCGACATATTCCACTTTAATTAATACTTCATCATCCTTTGGCACCGGCATATTCGCTGGCAGAATTGTCATGGTGCCAGGTGTTTTTAAAATTGCCTTAGAGTTTTGCATACACATTCCTTTCGAAGACGCATTATTTGGTGGTAACGGCATCCATCCCAATACTTTCGACAGATGCTCCTTTTGTTTCGATACCAATGGTCGCAATAGCTGCCGCAACGATAATGGCCACGACACTCAGCAGAATAAAGACACCGGTGACGCCATAATTACTGAGCAGAACAGCCACGGCATAAGGTGCAGCAATACCGCTGATGCGACCGACCGCATTCGCCAGGCCCGAGCCGCGTAATTTCGCTTCGGTTGGCCATATTTCGGGCACGTAGACTGCAGAGGCATAGCAGACATACATATAAACAAAAGTAATCAGGAAAAAGCCGCAAACGGTAATCATCAGCATATTGGTCTGCAGCGAATAGAAATAACCCAGCGCAGCAATAAACAGCAGTAACCCAACACCCATTGTTTTGCGTGGAATTTTATCCATCACCATCATGGCGATAAAGATGCCAAAGGGTGCGCCAAACATGCTCATGGTATTCAGCACGATGGAATCTTTAAGGTTAATCCCCTGCGACATAAAGATGGTGGGCAGCCAGTTAATTAGCGTGTACTGCACCACGTTCATGGCGATTAAGACAAAGGATCCCAGAACCACTCGTTTAAGCAACACTCCTTTCAGCAGCGATGAATAAGGCACCACGGCAGGCAGGCTTTTACTCTCAGTAGGTGTCACCACGCTCAGTGCCTTGCCGGTTTGCAGACTGACTTTACGTTCGATCTCCGACATGATGGCTTCGGCTGCCGCATAGCGTCCACGCGACTCCAGCCAGCGCGGAGACTCCGGGAAATAACGCCAGGCAAGCCAGGTGGCAATAAGCGAGAGCACGCTCGGAATAATCAGCTGTACTCGCCAGTTCCACTCTGCGCTGACCAGCGTTGTCAGCCCCATCGCTATTAATGAACACAGTGGATATGACCAGTTGCCAATAAAGGAGACGCGACTCGACCAGGTTCCACGGCTGCGCCCCGGCATATACTCGGTGTATCCAGCAAACAGCGTCACCAGCAGTGCACCCAGACCAAATCCCATCACCAGACGGCAGGCAATCAGGAATGTCATATCCGGAGAGAGCGCACCGGCAATCATTGATACAATATGAATAATTTCATAAAGGATAATGGCTTTCTTACGACCAATTTTATCGCCAATGATGCCGCCAATTAATGCCCCGGCAAACATACCCGCCGTGGTAATAGCAGAAAAGGTTGCGGTCGTTGAATTATCTGTCCATCCCAGATCTTTTAACTGTGCCAGGATTAATCCACCAACGGCGTTACTCCAGCAAACCAATAATCCGAAAGCCACCATTCCAAACATAGTATAATGCCAGTGGCAATCCGGAAGGCGGTCGAGTCTTGCCCCACAATTGGGTTTTTCAATTGTGTTTCCCATAAGATATTCCTCACGAAATAAAGCATTAATTTTTGTATTCGTGTATTCCGTCCGCGATGTCCTGTTTTATTATTTCCTTCAATATTTAAAGTAAATGACAAGATCGCATTGGCGGTGCTAATAACAAGGCGCAGTCCTTATCAATCAAAGTCGTAGGTCATGATGACTTTGATTGCCGTTTTATCGACCATCGCGTCAAAGCCTTTTTCCCACTCTGACAGTCCAATACGGTGGGTGATCATCGGTTTCACCTGAATAGCGCCGGAGGCCAGCAGGCGAATGGCGTTACGCCAGGAGGTGGAGTCATAGGCCATGTGTCCGATAATGCTTTTGTTCCACGCCGTGATATCGTTAATCGAAAAATCGAGCGGTTTGAAACCCATACCAACGCGCACCACTTCCCCATTCGGACGCAGCATTTCGATGGACTGTTTCAGCGCGATATTGGCTCCTGAGCACTCAATCACCAGCCCGAGGTTATCTTTGCCGCAGATCTCCTGGCAACGGGCAACAACGTCTTCTTTCGAACCATTGACCACCGCCGTTGCGCCGAGCTCTCTGGCAACCGGGAAACGGACTTCAACATCTTCATCCAGCCCGACGACCACAATGTTGACCGCCCCCATAATGCGCGCCATCTGGACAGAAAAGAGGCCCAATGGCCCAGTACCGATGACCACCACGTCCTGGCCTGGTAAGAATTTGGATTGTTGGGCGATAGATTTGTAGGCATTACAGATAGGATCGAGAACTGCCGCTTCTTCGTAGTCGACGCCTTCCGGGATCTCCCACAGTGCGCGACGATGGATTTTCAGGATCTCACCGGGCACCAGACAATATTTCGAAAAACCACCGCCCCAGGTGTTGTTATCAAGGCCAAGGTTTACTTTTTCTGTACAACACAGAAAATCACCTTGTTCACAGGCCGGGCACACGCCACAGACGTGACCGCTGTTATCGGACACCACGCGCTGGCCGACTTTCCAGTCCTTCACATTCGCCCCGGTTTTACAAATGCGTCCGGCAAATTCATGTCCGCGGACTGAGTTAAAAACATCAGAGCCGCTGTCGACTTTATAATGCTTCATATCCGCACCGCAAATAGCTGCGGCCTTGATTTCAATCACAACATCATCCGGACCGCACTCAGGTTCAGGTACGTCAATCATCTTGTAACCGCCAAATGCCTTGCCGAAACGCGCTAATGCTTTCATCGCTTGCTCCTCAGTGATTTCATTTGTTTCAGTGAGGCTATTATTCGCGCCATCCATTTTTGAAGTCAACCCAATATCTGTTAAACACAGATTTTATTCTGCATTTCACAACGAAGATCACAAATTGAGAACACGCATAATCGACAAAATCATGTAAAATCAAAAACTTAATAAAAAGAAGTTACTTTGTGGGAAAAACAGATTTTTGCAATCAGGACATCAAGAGGAAGTAAAGCATGAAAAGGAGGGTAAAACGGGAAGGAGAGAAAACTGGGCGAAGCGCTGTGGCCTCGCCGCTCATCGGGGAAGTTATTGCATTTTCAGCGTCGCAATTGACTTAGGCGTAATACCAAAATCTTCTTTCAGTTGCTGCTTGCTTTTCATCACCATCTGTCCTTGCGTGTCGATGGTCATGTGCTGCGCGTCAGTGTTATGGCGGGCCTGCCATAACATAACCAGTTGCAGGCTGTTCTCTTTTTGTTCTGCCGTCAGCGCAACGCCATCCGGCCACTTACCCAATTCGACAGCCGTTACCAGACGTTGATAGATGTCCGGTGTCATACTGTTAATGACTTGTTCGAAATCCATGCTAAATTAACTCCACTGGAATAATAGCTGAATCGATTCCTCACCCCAGAGTCCGATCGCCGTTTTCATCGTCGGTAAAACTCAACGAGGCAGAATTCACGCAATAACGTTCACCGGTCGGTTGTGGACCATCCGGGAAAACATGTCCCAGATGCGCGTCACAATTACCGCAACGAATTTCAACACGCTGCATACCGTGCGAGTAATCGTTTATATAGCGAATGGACTCTTCACTTACTGGCTCAAAAAAGCTCGGCCAGCCGCAGCCTGAATCATACTTGGTCTGCGAATGAAACAGGGGAGCGTCGCAAACCAGACAGTGATACACGCCTTCACGTTTGTTGTGTAAAAGACGGCCTGTGAAAGGCGGCTCGGTACCGTGATCCTGTGTCACGTAGAACTGCATCTCCGTCAGATTTTTTTTCAGGTCATCCTGAGAGGATTTCGTCGTCATAAGCTCACATCTCGCGGTAAGAATTCGTACAACTTCACTTCGATTCTAACAAAACATTAACAATGAAGTGATAACTTTTGATCTAAACTTACTTGCTGCGAATCCCCGGGCGGGTAATTGTGATCACTCTCACATTTTTATCCTGCATGACCTTTAAAATTCGGGGCGGCGTCCCCATATGGGGAGCATGCTCATAGGAAGAGTGAGACGAGTCAGTCGAACAAAGGTTATGCGGAGGATTGATTTGTCGCAATGATTGACACGATTCCGCTTGACGCTGCGTAAGGTTTTTGTAATTTTACAGCCAACCTTTTATTCACTAACAAATAGCTGGTGGAATATATGACTATCAAAGTAGGTATCAACGGTTTTGGCCGTATCGGTCGCATTGTTTTCCGTGCTGCTCAGGAACGTTCTGACATCGAAATCGTTGGTATCAACGATCTGTTAGACGCAGAATACATGGCTTACATGCTGAAATATGACTCTACTCACGGCCGTTTCAACGGTACCGTAGAAGTCAAAGACGGCCATCTGGTTGTTAACGGCAAAACCATCCGTGTTACTGCTGAAAAAGATCCGGCTAACCTGAAATGGAACGAAATCGGTGTTGACGTTGTAGCAGAAGCTACCGGTATCTTCCTGACCGACGAAACCGCGCGTAAACACATCACTGCTGGCGCGAAAAAAGTTGTTCTGACTGGTCCTTCCAAAGACAACACCCCGATGTTTGTTAAAGGCGCTAACTTTGACAAATACGAAGGCCAGGACATCGTTTCTAACGCATCCTGCACCACCAACTGCCTGGCGCCGCTGGCAAAAGTTATCAACGACAACTTCGGCATCATCGAAGGTCTGATGACCACTGTTCACGCGACCACTGCAACTCAGAAAACCGTTGATGGCCCGTCTCATAAAGACTGGCGCGGCGGTCGTGGCGCATCCCAGAACATCATCCCGTCCTCTACCGGTGCAGCTAAAGCTGTAGGTAAAGTACTGCCAGAACTGAATGGCAAACTGACTGGTATGGCGTTCCGCGTTCCGACTCCGAACGTATCTGTTGTTGACCTGACCGTTCGTCTGGAAAAAGCAGCGTCTTACGAAGAAATCAAGAAAGCAATCAAAGCGGCTTCTGAAGGCGCAATGAAAGGCGTTCTGGGTTACACCGAAGACGACGTTGTATCTACCGATTTCAACGGCGAAGTTTGCACTTCCGTGTTCGATGCTAAAGCAGGTATCGCACTGAACGACAACTTCGTGAAACTGGTATCCTGGTACGACAACGAAACCGGTTACTCCAACAAAGTTCTGGACCTGATCGCTCACATCTCTAAATAAGTTGAGATGAGACATTGATCTATAAAGGCGACTTCGGTCGCCTTTTTTTATGTTTCGCGTCATCCTGAAAGCTGCTTCCTTACTGGCGCTGTTCGCGGATGCTGGCCGCAGAATTCTCTGTGCTCCCGGCTCTCTTCAGACTTGCCGTCCCGATGCAGCTTTCATGATTTTGTGTCTCGCTAAACGAAGGATTGCACCATGATAAACAAAATTTTTGCTCTCCCGGTTGTTGAACAAATTTCCTCCGCCCTCTCTCGCCGCCTGATGGACGAACTGGACGTTATCGTTATCGACCACCCACAAGTTAAAGCCTCTTTTGCTCTGCAGGGCGCACATCTGCTCTCCTGGAAACCGCAGGGTGAAGACGAAGCGCTGTGGTTGAGCGGCAACACGCCGTTTAAAAACGGCGTGGCGTTGCGCGGCGGCGTACCGATCTGCTGGCCATGGTTTGGCCCGGCTGCACAGCAGGGTCTGCCTGCTCACGGTTTCGCCCGTAACCTGGCATGGACACTGAAAGCGCATAATGAAGATGATAAGGGGGTTGTGCTGACATTTGAGCTGCACAGCAGCGAAGCGTCCCGCCAATACTGGCCGCATGATTTCACGCTGTTTGCCCGCTATAAATTGGGTAAAACCTGCGAAATCGAACTGGAAGCGCACGGCGATTTCGAAACCACCTCAGCTCTGCATACCTATTTCAACGTCGGCGATATCCATGCGGTGAAAGTCAGCGGTCTGGGCGATCGTTTCATTGATAAAGTGAACAACGCGCAAGAAGATGCACTGACCGATGGCGTACAGACATTCCCGGATCGCACCGATCGCGTCTATCTGAATCCGGAAGCCTGCAGTGTGATCCATGACAGTGCGCTGAACCGCACCATTGAAGTGATCCATCACCATCATACTAACGTTGTCGCATGGAACCCGGGTCCGGCGCTCTCTGCCAGCATGACCGACATGCCGGATGATGGTTATAAAACATTTGTTTGTGTTGAATCAGCCTGCGCGACCGCGCCGCAAAAAACCACCGAAGAAAAACCGTCTCGCCTGGCGCAGACGATCCGCGTGGTTAAACGCTGATTGTGATAGCCCGGGTAAGCCGTGTTCCCGGGCTCTCCCCGACTTATTCGGGCAACAGCATCCGCATCTTATACACTTATGCGCGACGCGCTACACCACATCCAGGGGTGTTTTACGCCCCGGTGCCGGAAATGCGTTATCCAGCCGCGCCAGCTCCTCTGCGCTCAGCGTAATGTTCAACGCTGCGGCATTTTCCTGGGCATGCGCCACAGTGCCCGCTTTTGGAATAGCCATCACCCCCTCGTGACTAATAACCCAGGCCAGCAGAATTTGTGCCGCCGTCGCGTTATGGGCTCGAGCAATATCGGTCACTACGCTGTTATTCAGCAATCCATCACGCAGACGCCCGGCCTGCGCCAGCGGGCAGTATGCCATCACCGGCATCTGTTGTTGCTGGCACCAGGGCAGCAGGTCATATTCGATACCGCGCGACCCCAGATGATAGAGCACCTGATCGGTCACGCAGGCTTTACCACCCTGCACCCGCCAGAGTTCCTGCATATCGGCATAATCGAGATTCGACACACCCCAGCGGCGAATTTTGCCCTGCGCAATGAGGGTCTCCATCACCTCCACCGTTTCAGCCAGCGAAAAATTTCCCCGCCAGTGCAGCAGATAGAGATCGAGATAATCGGTTTTCAGACGGCGCAGGCTCGCCTCACAAGCCGCAATTGCTTTTTTACCGCCGGCATTCCACGGATACACTTTCGACACCAGGTAGACTTTGTCGCGTAATCCGCCCTGCAGGGCATCACCGACTACCTCTTCTGCCCCACCGTCCGCGTACATTTCCGCCGTATCGATAAGCGTAAGCCCGGCATCAATGCCCGCCCGTAGTGCATCCACCTCTTTACTGTGCTGGCGGTCATTCTCCCCCATATACCAGGTACCCTGACCAATAGCAGGCAGTGTCACCTCGCCTGCGAAGACCACATTTCTCTCTGCCATATCATCCTCCTGCGCTAAATGCACCACCGTAAAGCAAAACAGGGCCAATGGCCCTGTTTTAATGCACAGATTGCACTATAAAGACGCACAATCAGAAACGATACGTTACCCCTGCCGATAACAATCCGGCCCAGGATTTATCCACCATCGGACTGTCTTTAATTTCATCAGACAGATGGGTATAGCGCCCGGTGCCGTAAACGCTCCAGTTGTCGTTCAGACGATAGCTGGCGGTAAGTTCCAGATAAGGGCTCCAGCCATTGTCCGGATCGTAGCTATTAAGGCCGCTGCGACGTGACTCTTCGCGCGATACACCATAATAGTACTCGTTTTGATTATCGCTGTTCCATTCAACCCCGATACCCGGCGTCAGCGTCAGGCCACCATTGGTATAGCGATACAGCCAGGCCAGATCCCATGTCACACCATTACTGTTGTCCAGCACATCACCAGCCAGAGACGTGCGCAGGAAACCGTATTCGGTGTTATGAATATACGAAAGCCCCGCCACTGCGGTTGACTTCCGTTTATTCAACTGACGCAGTTGATTATTGTCACTGTCACCCGGCTTAAAGCTCCAGGGCGAATATGCGGCAAAGATGGAGAGTTGGTCGGCCTGATCATTCCACAGGTAGTAGCCGCCGCCTAAACCACGGAACCAGAAGTCATCACTTTCATAGGTGATAACCGGGATCGGATAGGTTTTATTGTCGTACTGTTTATACGGAGTCTCTACAACGCCCACGCCCGCCCCCAGGGAGAAGTTGCTTTCGGCATTGGCAGTAAAAGTAGAAGAAGCGATCAGCACGCCCAGTGCCAGGAGTTTGAGTTTCATCACAGTCCATTAATTCCTGTAGTCAATAATCGGCGGAGTGAAGTTTAACCGTCCAGAACAGTCTACCCAAATTTTTTTACTTAACCATTACAAAACTAAACCCTATAGCCTGTGGTCTGTATATGACAGGGGGCTTACTGTTTTATGAAGCCGCTGTGATTTGAGAGTGGAAGGCTTATCACAAAAGAAAGCATTTATGGATGAGTTATTGATATGTCATTGAAATTAGTTTTAGGCGGCATGCAAGTTTTGCAAATGCCATCTACGCTTAAATTAAGAAGACGATTTAACGAACCCGCATATTGTTAATAACATGCAACCTGGCATGAGGGTTGCTGTATGACTCTTAGCGTCGTTCAGTTAACGCTTCCGGGAGCCTCTACTATTCATATGAACGGCTCTTTACCTGTGCTAAAAAACGAAAGGACGGCATGCCATGAATATATTCGATCACTACCGCCAGCGCTATGAAGCTGCCAAGGACGAAGAGTTCACACTGCAGGAATTTCTTACCATCTGTCGGCAAGACCGCAGTGCCTACGCTAACGCGGCAGAAAGGCTACTGATGGCCATTGGTGAGCCAGTGATGGTGGATACTGCCCAGGAGCCACGGCTTTCCCGTCTCTTTTCGAACCGGGTTATCGGACGCTACCCGGCGTTTGAAGAGTTCTATGGCATGGAAGAAGCAATCGAGCAAATTGTGTCTTATCTCAAACATGCCGCCCAGGGGCTGGAAGAGAAGAAACAGATCCTTTATCTGCTCGGTCCGGTCGGGGGCGGTAAATCCTCGCTTGCCGAACGCCTGAAATCCTTAATGCAGCGGGTACCGATTTACGTGCTGAGCGCCAATGGCGAACGCAGCCCGGTCAACGACCATCCGCTATGTCTGTTCAACCCGCAGGAAGACGCGCAGATTCTGGAAAAGGAATATAACGTTCCGCGTCGTTACCTCGGCACCATCATGTCGCCGTGGGCGGCTAAACGCCTGCATGATTTTGGCGGTGACATCAGCAAATTCCGCGTGGTCAAAGTCTGGCCATCCGTACTTGAACAAATTGCCATCGCGAAAACAGAACCGGGCGATGAGAACAACCAGGACATCTCTGCTCTGGTGGGTAAAGTGGACATCCGTAAACTGGAAAACCACGCACAAAACGATCCCGATGCCTATGGCTACTCCGGTGCACTGTGCCGCGCGAACCAGGGTATCATGGAATTCGTTGAGATGTTCAAAGCGCCTATTAAAGTGCTGCACCCATTGTTGACCGCTACCCAGGAAGGCAACTACAACGGGACCGAAGGGATTTCCGCCCTGCCCTTTAACGGCATCATTCTTGCGCACTCAAACGAATCAGAATGGGTCACTTTCCGTAATAACAAAAACAATGAGGCGTTCCTTGACCGTGTCTATATTGTCAAAGTCCCTTATTGCTTGCGGATCTCCGAAGAGATCAAAATTTACGAAAAACTGCTTAACCACAGTGAGTTGACCCATGCGCCATGCGCCCCGGGTACGCTGGAAACGCTGGCCCGCTTCTCGATTTTGTCGCGCCTGAAAGAGCCGGAAAACTCCAGCATCTACTCGAAAATGCGTGTCTACGACGGTGAAAGCCTGAAAGATACGGACCCGAAAGCGAAGTCCTACCAGGAGTATCGCGATTACGCCGGGGTGGATGAAGGGATGAACGGTCTGTCGACGCGTTTTGCCTTTAAGATCCTCTCCCGTGTGTTTAACTTCGATCATGCCGAAGTCGCCGCTAACCCGGTACATCTCTTTTATGTACTGGAACAGCAGATTGAACGTGAGCAGTTCCCGCAAGAGCTGGCAGAGCGTTATCTGGAATTCCTCAAAGGCTACCTGATCCCGAAATATGCTGAATTTATTGGCAAAGAGATCCAGACGGCCTACCTGGAATCCTACTCTGAATACGGACAGAATATTTTCGACCGTTATGTCACGTATGCAGATTTCTGGATTCAGGATCAGGAATACCGCGATCCGGATACCGGTCAGTTGTTTGACCGTGAATCGCTGAATGCGGAACTGGAAAAAATTGAAAAACCGGCCGGGATCAGTAACCCGAAAGATTTTCGTAACGAGATTGTCAACTTCGTGCTGCGTGCCCGTGCTAACAATAGCGGCCGTAACCCGAACTGGACCAGCTACGAAAAACTGCGCACGGTTATCGAGAAAAAAATGTTCTCGAATACCGAAGAGTTGCTGCCTGTTATTTCGTTTAACGCCAAAACCTCAACCGACGAACAGAAAAAACACGATGACTTTGTCGATCGTATGATGGAGAAAGGATACACCCGCAAACAGGTTCGCCTGCTGTGTGAATGGTATCTGCGTGTACGTAAATCATCATAATGCCAAAATGGCCCGGCAGCGCAGCGCTGACCGGGCCTGAACAATCTGTGCGTATCCTCGTTTTTCGCGGCGCAGGCAGGTGGCAAGCGGGCAGCTCGTGACATACTGACAGGGTCAGTACGTTGTGGGGCGAAAGCAGCCAATACCGGCGGCACGAAGTACAATGGATAGAGTTGGCAAATGCAGTACGGGAGGGACTTATGACCTGGTTCATAGACCGGCGTCTTAACGGTAAAAACAAGAGCACGGTTAACCGCCAGCGATTTTTACGCCGTTATAAAGCGCAAATAAAACAGTCGATCTCCGAGGCCATCAATAAACGCTCGGTCACCGACGTGGAGAATGGTGAGTCCGTCTCCATCCCGAACGAGGACATCAGCGAACCGATGTTTCATCAGGGACGCGGCGGTCTTCGCCATCGCGTCCATCCGGGTAACGACCATTTTGTGCAAAACGACCGCATCGAGCGTCCTCAGGGAGGCGGTGGCGGTGGTGGCAGCGGTCAGGGCGAAGCCAGCGCTGACGGCGAAGGCCAGGATGAATTCGTTTTCCAGATTTCAAAAGATGAATATCTCGATCTGCTGTTCGAGGATTTGGCGCTGCCAAACCTGAAAAAGAACCAGCAGCGTCAGCTCAATGAATTTAAGACTCACCGAGCCGGCTATACGGCAAACGGTGTTCCCGCCAATATTAGCGTCGTGCGTTCACTACAAAACTCGCTGGCGCGCCGTACCGCGATGACAGCAGGCAAGCGTCGTCAGCTACGTGAACTCGAAAGTGACCTGGACATTGTCGCCAAAAGCGAACCGGCCCAGTTGCTGGAAGAAGAGCGTCTGCGTAAGGAAATTGCCGAACTGCGCGCGAAAATCGAACGTGTCCCCTTTATCGACACCTTCGATTTACGATACAAAAATTATGAAAAACGCCCGGAGCCTTCAAGCCAGGCGGTAATGTTCTGTCTGATGGACGTATCTGGTTCAATGGATCAGTCGACAAAAGACATGGCGAAGCGCTTTTATATCCTGCTCTATCTGTTCCTGAGCAGAACCTATAAAAACGTAGAAGTCGTCTATATTCGTCACCACACCCAGGCGAAAGAGGTTGATGAGCATGAGTTTTTCTACTCGCAGGAGACCGGCGGTACCATTGTCTCCAGCGCGCTGAAACTGATGGATGAAGTGGTCAAAGAACGTTATGACCCGGCGCAGTGGAACATCTATGCGGCACAGGCATCGGATGGCGATAACTGGGCCGATGACTCACCGCTATGTCATGAAATTCTGGCGAAGAAAATTCTGCCCGTTGTGCGTTACTACAGCTATATCGAGATAACACGCCGCGCGCACCAGACGCTGTGGCGCGAATATGAACATCTGCAGACGATGTTTGATAATTTCGCAATCCAGCATATCCGCGATCAGGAAGACATCTACCCGGTGTTCCGCGAGCTTTTCCACAAGCAGAACGCCAGCTCCAACTAAACATAGAGAAAGCCAGTGCTCTGCGCGCTGGCTTTTTCTCCTCGCCGCAAACGCGCAAATTACGGTACAAAAATGCAGCTATTTGCCCCCTTGCATCGTGGCAAATATGGCATATTACTTCCCAGACAAACTCGATTCTTACTTCGTTCCTTGCGAACGTCGTTTTTTCAACAGTACACATAAAAGCGTTTGTAAAGTGCTAGTACTTTTAAGCCGCCAATTTTGAGGCGGCTTTTTTATTTTCATCTTCGGGTAACTGCATTACTCTTGATTTTTATTACGTTTCTCCAGGAGTGATGATGTCAGAGATTGCCAGCCAAAATATCCATCAACATCTTATTGAAACCCTTGATAATTCTCAGGCGCGCTACCGCATCGTCGAGCATGAAGCATCCGGTAAATGTGAAGCCGTGAGTGAAATTCGAGGTACAGCGCTGGGCCAGGGAGCGAAAGCGCTGGTGTGTAAAATCAAAGGCAATGGCGTGAAAATGCATGTACTGGCGATCCTTGCCGCTGACCTGCAGGCCGATTTAGCACGGCTGGCCTCTTTTTTTGGCGGCAGTAAAGCTTCGCTGGCAAGCCCTGCCGAAGTCGAAACCTTAACGGCTTGCGTATTTGGTGCGATCCCGCCATTCAGTTTCCATCCCGAACTCAAACTGGTTGCCGACCCGCTGCTTTTTACGCGTTATGAAGATATTGCTTTCAACGCCGGACTGCTGGAAAAGTCGATAATTCTCAATACGAAAGATTATTTGCGTATTGCCCGTCCTGAACTGGTGAATTTTCACCGCGAGGGTTAAGAACGTTTCTCTGCTGCGTATTAAAACGCATGCAGAGATGTTCTGATTTATTACAATTTTTATTTTTAATTTTTATCGTTATCCTGTATCACCGTAGGTCCGGCCAATCGGCGGCGAAAATTTCAATTCTTAGCGCCCCCTATGTTCCATCATCCCACATGATCCCCTCTTTTCAGGAAACCGCATCATGTACAGGATAAGGATAGTTTTAAACGCAGTGGGTCTTCTGCTGCTGAGCCTTACGGGCGAGGCTGTTGCAACATGTGCGCTTGAGCCAGTACCCGACTATATGGCGACCGGGCCGGTCTCCGTTGTCGCGCCACTTGATTCACGTATTTTCTCTGTCCCGCCCGATCTCCCTGTCGGCGCGCAAATCTCAAAAATGTATATTAACATGTCAAACAATCCTACTGGCTGGCATATTAAGTGCACTTCCGGCAACACTCTCTATCTCATGTACCTATACGATACTTTGCCAGGTACGTTGGTTCCGGGATTTAGCGATGTTTATAAGACGGATCTGGATGGCATTGGCGTTCGTTATTTAACCAACTATGCCAGCGAGCCCTCTTTCCCGTTTTGGCATATAGAGGGCGTGGGCATGGAACAATACATCCCCGCCTCGATGCAATTCAAAATGGGGCTCCAGTTTATCAAAACCGCCAATGTGACACAGGCGGGCATCATTACCGCCACGAAACTACCCAGTATCCGTATTGCTGCCGGGCAATCAGGTCAACTTGTTTATATTGCCAAACTCAGCGTCAGCGGAAATTTTGAAGTCAACACTCCTACCTGCAATATCGCGCCGCTCAGCGCCAATATGTCGGTGCAAATGGGCGAACATAACAAAAAAGTTTTTAAAGGCGTGGGTACCGGTAGCCCATGGAAAAACGCCAGCATTCAGTTAATTAGTTGCCAACGCTTCTATGGCAATATGCCCACGGGTGATTCAAGCACCAGCATTAATGGCGTTACCACAACCAACCCACTCACCCTTAATTCCGTGTCGCTGACATTAACGCCGCGCAATGGTATGGTCGATGCGACAAAAGGGATCATGAAAATTGATGAGGAAACAGGAAAAGCGACAGGCGTGGGCATTCAGCTTTCTACCACTGAAAGCACGACAGGGATTATCAATCTCAACGAAAAATTGACCACCAGCATTCCAAATAGCGCATCAACGACACTTACCCTACCGCTCTATGCACGCTATGTGCAGACAGAAAGCAGCGTAAACGCCGGTACGGCGAATGGACGCCTGGAATATACGGTGACCTATCAATAAAGCATGTATCCGTGACAAGGCCGCCGGAGAGCAACTGGCTGTAATGGCTAACAATTAAAGTACTCTCTACGGCCAGCCCGCTTTTTCCAGCGCAAGAACAGAAACTACCAGCACCACCATGATGGCGATAAATGACGACGCGATGATAACGCCATCTGTCAGCATAAAATCATTCATTTTCAACCTGCCTCTTTTTAGCCCGGTTTTCTTATTCATAATGTTACCGGGTGACAATTCGATGACAGTTTCGGGTTATTCAAGTGAATATTCTGACGCTGAAACGATTCCTGCCGCCTGCTTACCAACACGTTATAAACGCAGTGCTAAATAATGTTTTTCATTGCATGCTTACTAAATTGTTACCGGTATCACGAAAAGCAGTTTCCATAATTCCGA
Organism: Citrobacter sp. UYEF32; assembly: GCF_040546205.1. Lineage (NCBI taxonomy): Bacteria > Pseudomonadati > Pseudomonadota > Gammaproteobacteria > Enterobacterales > Enterobacteriaceae > Citrobacter > Citrobacter sp. UYEF32. The sequence continues at coordinate 250,436 of NZ_JBEPNI010000001.1, forward strand.
TGACAAATCTCGCAATTGTTATAAATACAATCTTGCAACACCCTTATTCTGTAGCGCACTTCTGAAATAACCTTACAAACCCAGGTGAATACAATGAATTTAACGATCACCCGTAAAGAGAAAATCAGTTATGGACTCGGTGATATGGCAAGCCATGTCGGGCTGGATAATGTCATTATATTTCTGACGTTTTATTACACCGACGTTGTTGGATTACCCGCCGCGTTTGTTGGCACCATGTTTCTGCTGGCCCGTACCGCCGATGCCATTATTGACCCGGCAATGGGTTATCTTGCCGACCGGACAAATTCACGTTGGGGTAAATTCCGCCCGTGGATGCTGTGGCTGGCCTTGCCTTTTGGCATCAGTTGCCTGCTAACCTACGCCGTGCCTGAATCTTTAACCCTGACCGGTAAAATGGTGTTCGCGACAATTACCTATACCTTTATGATGTTGATGTATACGGCGATCAATATCCCTTACTGTTCAATGGGTGCGGTCATTACTCCCAATAACGAAGATCGTATTTCACTGCAATCGTATCGATTCTTTTTAGCCACCCTCGGCGGTGCGATGTCGACATTCTTTATGATGCCGCTGGCGCAATATCTCGGCGGTGACGATAAATTATCCGGCTACCGCTGGGCAATGGCGATAATGGCCAGTGCCGCCGTCGTCATGTTCTGGATCTGCTTTGCCAATACCCGCGAGCGTATTAAAGCGCCTGCAACCCACAATAATTATCTCGGCGAATTACGCGATTTATTACGAAACGACCAGTGGCGCGTGGTCTCTGTGCTGGTTATTACCAACATCGGTTTTGGGGTCATTCGCCTTGGCGCGATGATGTACTTCGTCACTTATTATCTGGGCAGCGCCAGTTATTTTATGTGGATGCTGGGCGCACATATTCTGGGTAAAGCAGCCGGTAGCGCGCTCGCAAAACGCCTGACCCGCAACTTTAGCAAAGTACAAATGTTCGGTTATTGTGCTGTCCTCGCCGGTGTACTGAGCATCGCCCTCTTCTTCGCGCCGAAATCGATATACGTGCTGGTGCCACTGACTTTCGTGGTATCTACCCTCTACCAGGCCACCACCACATTGATGTGGGTCATGATGGCGGATGTCGCCGACTACGGGGAATGGTTGCAGGGTAAACGCATGGACGGCGTGATTTTCTCGACCTTTCTCGCCGTGCTCAAACTCGGCATGGCCATCAGCGGCGCTATTGTCGGCTGGACGTTAGGGCTGAGCGGCTATGTCGCCAATGCGCCAGAACAGACATCGGTTGCAATGTACTGCATTGTTGCCCTCTTCACCGTGGTGCCGGGGCTGCTGTCGCTGGCCGCTTTTGCCACCCTGCGCTGGTACAAACTCGACGATAACACCATGAAATCTATCAATCTTGCCCGTCATAGTCTCTCGTAAAAAGGACCTGTTATTCATGAGCGAACTTATCCAACACCCGGACAGTATTGAATGGCGCTTTGAGCGTCAGATCCTGCGCGTTGAAGCCTGGGGAGAGCACAGCCTGCGCGTGCGTGCCACCTGCGCCCCGGCCTTTAGTGACAATCTGCACGCCGTGTTGCCACCGCAGAGCTGTCAGCCACAGATAACCGCGGGCGCGGAACAGCTAACGCTGCGCAATGGTAACATCACCGCGGTGCTTAATCTGAAAGGCCAACTGGCGTTTTACAACCAGCGTGGCGAATTGTTGCTTGAGGAGATGTGGCGGCAGCGTTCAACCGTCGGTATCGGTGCCAGTGAAAAAAGCCAGGACAAATATATCAGCGCCCTGAAACTCGATGGTCGTGAATTTAAACCGCTGCCCGGCGGCAAGTATCAGTTGACCGTTCGTTTTGAATCGCGCCCGGATGAACGTGTTTACGGCATGGGGCAATATCAGCAGCCATGGCTGGATCTGAAAGGCTGTGCGCTGGAGCTGGCGCAGCGCAATTCACAGGCCAGCGTCCCTTTTATGCAGTCAAGCCTCGGCTATGGTCTGTTATGGAACAACCCGGCAATTGGTGAAGCCAACTTCGCCAAAAACCAGACCACCTGGCTTGCTCGCGTCACTCAGGAGATGGATTACTGGATCACCGCCGCTGATAGTGTCCAGCAGCTTACCCGCCAGTACGCCAAAGCCACCGGAACGCCGCCGCCTGCCCCGGCATTCACCAGCGGCCTATGGCAATGCAAACTGCGCTATCGTACCCAGCAGGAGGTACTGGAGGTCGCCCGCGAGTACCGCCGTCGTCATCTGCCGCTCTCGGTGATGGTCATTGATTTCTTCCACTGGCCGAATCAGGGCACCTGGTGTTTTGATCCCATCGACTGGCCAGATCCGAAGGCGATGGTCGACGAGCTGAAATCGATGGGCATTGAGCTGATGGTTTCCGTCTGGCCAACGGTGGAAGCGCGCAGCCCACTCTTTCCGCTGATGAAAGCCAAAGGTTTACTGGTCACCAGCGATCGCGGCGTGCAGGTTAATCTCGATTTTATGGGCAACACCACCTTCTTTGACGCCACCCACCCGCAGGCGCGTGAATTTGTCTGGGAGACAGTGAAGAAAAACTATTACGATCTGGGCATTAAGTTGTTCTGGCTGGATGAAGCCGAACCGGAGTATCGCGCCTACGATTTTGACAACTACCGCTACCACGCCGGGCCTGTACTGGAGGTGGGGAATCAATATCCGCGGGATTTCGCCCAGGGTTTTTATGAGGGTCTGCAAGCCTGCGGTGAGCGCGATATCGTTAACCTGGTACGCTGCTCCTGGGCGGGTAGCCAGCGTTTTGGTGTGCTGGCCTGGTCCGGTGATGTGCATTCATCGTTCCATGCATTTCGTAACCAGCTCGCCGCCGGGTTAAATATGGGGCTGGCGGGCATCCCCTGGTGGACGACCGATATTGGCGGTTTCCAGGGTGGAAATGTTAACGACCCGGCGTTCCACGAACTGTTGATCCGCTGGTTCCAGTGGGCGGTTTTTTGCCCGGTACTGCGTATGCACGGCTACCGTGAACCGCAAATCCAGCCGCCGGAAAGCTACCGTAACGGCATCCCGCAATGCAACAGTGGTTCGCCTAATGAGCTGTGGAGCTACGGCGAAGAGAACTACGCCATCATGCAGCACTGGCTGTCCGTGCGTGAAAAACTGCGCCCTTATGTGGATGCGCTGTTCGCTAATGCCCACCAGTATGGCGATCCGCTGATGCGCCCACTGTTCTGGCACTACCCGGATGAGCCACAAAGCTGGCAGGTGGAAGACCAGTATCTGTTTGGCGAGGATATTCTGGTGGCGCCTGTTCTGCACGCGGGGCAACGCCAACGTGAAGTCTGGCTGCCAGGTCATCATGGCTGGGTGGATCTGAATGGCGAGCGCTATCAGGGCCAGCAGCGAATTACCGTGAATGCCGGGCTGGAGACGATCCCGGTCTTTATGCGTGAAGGGAGCAACGCGGCCGCTCTTTTGTCCGCTGTTTAAGGCAAACGCCTGAAAACGTGTGTTTCGTTATAAAAAGCCTGCTTAACAATGCGCATCCGCGTAAGGTAATGTAAGCAGGCTTATTTTTTCATTGGCAAGGAACGAAACACTCTCCATGTTTGATACCACTCTCTTTATCCTTATTGGCCTTGTGGCACTGAGCTTCTTTAGCCACAACACCACCGTCGCCGTTGCCGTTATGGTGTTGATCATAATTCGTATCACGCCGCTCAATGCTTACTTTCCGTGGGTCGAAAAGCAGGGTTTGACGCTCGGTATTGTCATTCTGACCATTGGCGTTATGGCGCCCATCGCCAGCGGATCATTGCCACCATCAACGCTGATTAGCTCTTTTCTGAACTGGAAATCGCTGATAGCCATCGCTGTGGGGGTTTTTGTCTCCTGGCTGGGGGGCCGTGGGGTGACACTGATGAGCGCGCAGCCCTCGCTGGTCGCCGGGCTTCTGGTGGGCACCGTACTGGGTGTGGCCCTGTTCCGGGGCGTGCCGGTAGGGCCACTGATTGCGGCAGGTCTGGTTTCGCTGTTAATTGGTCGGCAGTAAATGCCGCCTCTGCCAGCGTTTAACCCCAAGCTCCAGTAAAGTACACAGCAGGTAATAGACCAGACCGGTGAAGATAAACAGGGCCGCCGGGTAAACCTGTACCCGGTTATTCACCTGCCCGGCCACCGTGGTCAGCTCCGGCACATTGACGATAAACGCCAGAGAGGTGTCTTTCAGCAGAGCAATAAGCAACCCCACGTAAGACGGAATGGCATTACGTAACGCCTGTGGCAGCAGCACCAGGCGCAGAATGTCCAGGCTGCCAAACCCACCGCTTATCGCCGCCTCATATTGCCCCTTCGGTAATGCGTTAAGCGCCGCCAGCGTCGAGTACATGACCGATGCCGAGGTAAACCACGCCAGCGCCAGGGTAACGGTAACCGCCCCCGGCAAGTCAGCGCCAGTGAGCCACGGCAGCAAAAACCACAGCCAGAAGATGACAAAAATCAGCGGGATCCCACGAATCAACTCTGCCCACAGAAAGAGCAGCTTGCGCGGCCAGCCCGCAAAACGCCACGCGCAGCAGGCGAGCAACACGCCGCCGGGGAATGCCAGCACCGCCGCCCCCAGGGTCATCAGTACCGATAACAGCACGCCGCCCGGTTCGCCCTGTGCGGCGCGTCCCAGCAGCAGATAACCGAGGTTATCGGTAATCACGGTAAGATTATCGATCACGGTGTGCCTCCTTGCGGACCATTGCCCGCCATCCGCGCGGCAGGTTAAACAGCAGGCTCATTAGCAGCCCCAGCGCCAGATACAGCACACTTCCCACCGTAAAGGCTTCCAACGCGTGGGCATTAAAGCTTTCAATTTGCCGGGTCTGGTAGGTGAGCTCCGCAAAACCGATGCCGGTCGCCAGCGATGAGAGTTTCATCAGGTTCAGATACTGCCCCACTACCGGCTGCCAGGCGTTCTCCAGCCCCTGCGGCAGAAGCACCCAGCGAAACAGCGCCAGATCGCTAAAGCCCTGCGATTTTGCCGCTTCAATTTGCCCACGCGGCACGGCATGCAGCCCGGCCTGAATCTCTTCAACCAGAAATGCCGCCGTGAATAGCCCAAGCGCCCACGCCGAAGAGAGAAATTCCGGGGTAAACCACCAGACATCTCCCGGCAAAATACTAAAGGCGTGGTCATCGTTGACGTACTGACGAAATGCCAGCGGCAACACGTTCCAGGCAGCGAAATACCAGAACAGCAGTTGCACCAGTAGCGGCGTATTGCGAAACAGCGAAACCCATCCCGCCACTACCGCTCGCCCCACCTTACCGCCTGCCAGACGCAGGGCCAGCAGAAATACCGTCATGGCGGTCGCAAGGATAATCCCCACCACCGTGACCCAGATGGTGGTCAGAAAGCCAGACGTGAGCCATTGTGCGGGTTGGCCGGTAAAAACGCCCGCCCAGTCGAGATGAATCCCCATTACAGCTCCTTGCCGTCAGCATGGAGCGGATTGAGCACTTTTTGCAGGAAGCGCCGGGCGCGCGGATGCTGCGGCGCGGTGAAAAACGCCTCCGGTGCGGCCTGTTCGAGGATTTCCCCGCCGTCGATAAATATCACCCGGTCAGCAATTTCGCGGGCAAATTGCATCTCGTGGGTCACCACGATCAAGGTGATCCCGCTGTGGGCCAGTGATTTCATCACCTGCAAAACTTCGCCAATCATCTCCGGGTCGAGCGCCGATGTCGGTTCATCAAACAGGATGATATGCGGCCCTGCCGCCAGGGTGCGGGCGATGGCCACCCGCTGTTGCTGGCCGCCGGAAAGCTGCGCCGGGTAGTGGCTGGCTTTGTCGCTCAACCCAACACGTTCCAGCAGATCCAAAGCGATTTTTTTCGCGTCTGCTGCCGACTTGCCATGAATGCGGGTTAACGCCAGGGTGATATTTTCCAGCGCGTTCAGATGCGCATAGAGGTTAAATTGCTGGAACACGAAACCGACCTGACGGCGCAGGTTGCGCAATTCGCGCCCCTTAAGCTGACTGGTGGGTTTGCCGTCCACCAGAATCTCGCCGCTGGTCAGGGTTTCCAGTTGATTGATAAGACGGATCAGCGTCGATTTGCCAGAACCGGAAGGCCCGCATACGGCAATGACTTCCCCTGCCGCAACCTGCAAATCAATCGCGTTCAACACGCGGTGGTCGCCATAGCTTTTGCTGGCCTGGCGAAACTCCACCGTTCCTTTTTGCACGGGAAAAGCCTCCGGGGCTTGCGCCACGGAGGTAGAAAAGAGACCTGCCAACATATTACTTCGCTTCTATTTTAAAACTGCGTGGAGCCGGGGCTTTGGTTTGCGGACCAAACCAGACGTCGTAGATTTTTGCGGCTTCACCGCTCTGCTCCAGTTTCACCAGTTCATCATTCACCGCTTTGAGCAGCGCGGTTTCGCCTTTGGTGACACCCACGCCAATCTCCTCTTTAGAAAGCAAGTCTGGCAGGATTTTGAATTTGGCTTTATCCGGCGCTTCCGCCAGCAGGCCCGCCAGGATGGTGCTGTCCTGCGTAATCGCCTGTACGTTGCCGTTACGCAGCGCGGTCAACGCCAGTGGGATATCGTCATAGGCCAGCACGCGGGACTGAGGGAAACGCTGATGCAGCGCCTGCTCGCCAGTGGTGCCTTTTACCGCACCGATACGCGCTTTGCTGTAACTATCCAGTTTGTCGGACGCGCTGGCAGGGACCAGGAACTGCTGGCCGGTCACGAAATACGGCGTGGAGAAATCAATAACCTGTGCACGTTCCGGGGTAATGGTGATATCAGCAACAATCAGATCCACTTTACCGGACTGCAACAGCGGAATACGGTTCGCCGGGTTGGTGGCTACCAGTTCCAGCTTCACGCCGAGGCTTTTCGCCAGCGCTTTGGCGAAATCCACGTCGTAGCCGACAATTTCGTGGCTCTGCGGGTCGATGGCGCCAAACGGCGGGTTCGCGTCAAAAGTCGCCACCTTGACCACACCTGCGGCTTTAATATCGGCCAGTTTGTCTGCGTGAGCGGCAAATGAGAAAGTTGAAAGCAATGCCAGTGCGGTAAGCGCACCGATTTTTTTAGAAGATGTGGTTGCCATGCTAATCCTTACGCCCTGTTATTAGTAAAATTTCAGGGCTAAAGTCACATAACCGTAATCATCAGACAAATATCAAAAAGTGCATTTATTATCTAAAAAAGTTATTAAAAATAGCTTCGCCATATGAATCACTTACCATAAGCCAGCCAACCGTGAAAACAGCCATAAACCACACAGCATAAAGGGAATTGGCAGCAGAAAATAATTATGTACTGCCAAGCGATGCAAGATAACGTCCGGGAGTTTGCCCTAACCCTTTTTTAAACATCGTAATAAATGCGGTGGTGGAATCATAACCCAGCGCCTGGGCGACATTTTGTACCGACTCGCCGCTTATCAACAAGCGCAGGGAAAGAATCAACAACATCTGGTGCCGCCAGCGGCGAAAACTCAATCCCGTCTCCTTCACCACCAGCCGTGCCAGGTTGCGCTCGCTCATGGCAAACTCCTGCGCCCATTGCGCCAGCGTCTGCCAGCGGGCCGGTGACCGCTCCATGGTTTCGACCATCTGGCGAATTTTACTGTGCGGGGAAACGGGAAGTTGCAGTTGCATTTGCGGCTGACGGGGCAGTTCATCAAACAAAACCTGCACCAGACGCTGGGTGGCTGGTTGCTGGCGTTCGCGATGGCTGCGCGCAGAAAGCGTCAGGATCAGTTCGCGCACCAGTGGGGAGATTTTCAACGTGCAGCACTGCGCTGGCATATCGACCCGCTCAGGTTCAATAAACAAAAAGCACAGCTTCGCCCCCGGCGTCGCGAGATTACTATGGGCAACAAGCCCCGGTATCCACACAGCGTGATGAGGCGGCACCATCCAGCGGGCGTTTTCCACCTCACTGGTGATCGCCCCACTCAGGGCCAGAATTAACTGCCCTTTACGGTGACGATGCTGCGGGATCCGCTGCTCATCGGCCTCGACGGTAATACTAAACGCCAGGGCCGCCTCTTGCTGACTGTCAGGATTAAAGCCATCCAGGCCAAGACCGTGCTGCATAATGTTGTCCGAATTTAGCGATAAATTGTCATTTTAGCTTGATTATATCAGCGCGAAAAACGGGTATGGTAGTGTTCTGCTATTTATCCTGAGAATACAATGACCACGACGATTTCCTCACGGGGCAAACAAGGGGCACTGCTTATGGCGGGGATCCTGATGATTGCCACCACGCTGCGTGTCACCTTTACCGGGGCCGCACCACTGCTTGATTCCATTCGTAATGATTATGGCTTAACCACCGCGCAAACCGGGATGCTCACCACCCTGCCGCTGCTGGCCTTTGCGCTTGTTTCTCCCCTGGCGGCAGGCATTGCCCGGCGCCTGGGTATGGAGCGAAGCCTTTTTGCCGCCATGCTGCTGATAAGCGCAGGCATCGCCATCCGTTCTCTGCCCGCACCGGCGCTGCTTTTTATTGGCACCGCCATTATCGGTTGCGGCATCGCGCTGGGGAATGTGCTGCTACCGGGGATCATTAAACGGGATTATGCAGGCCAGATCGCTAAACTGACCGGCGCGTATTCGCTGACCATGGGAGCTGCGGCGGCGCTTGGTTCTGCACTGGTTGTCCCGATTGCGCTGACGGGCGCAGGCTGGCACGGCGCGTTGCTGATGCTTATGACCTTCCCGCTCGTTGCGATGCTGCTGTGGCTACCACAGTTGCGTTTCGCAAAGCCCGCCAGCTTATCAGGCAGCCCGCTGGCGCAAAGTCGGGGGATCTGGCGTTCAGCGCTTGCCTGGCAGGTAACGCTCTTTTTAGGGATTAACTCGCTGATTTATTACGTGGTGATTGGCTGGTTACCGGCAATTCTTATCAGCCATGGCTTTAGCGAGTCCGGTGCGGGTTCTCTGCACGGCCTGCTCCAGCTCGCCACGGCGGCGCCGGGTATTCTGGTTCCGCTCATTCTGCACCGCTTGCGTGATCAGCGTGCGCTGGCCGTACTCTTTGCCCTGCTGTGCGCAGCGAGTGCCGCCGGTTTTTGGCTCTGGCCGGGTCAGGCTGTTGTCTGGACGCTAGTGTTTGGCTTTGGCTCGGGTGGCACAATGATCCTTGGGCTGACCTTTATTGGCCTGCGTGCCCGCTCCGCGCATCAGGCCGCTGCGCTGTCAGGGATGGCACAGTCGGTAGGTTATCTGCTGGCGGCTTGCGGCCCCCCGCTGATGGGGAAAATCCACGATGCCAGCGGTTCCTGGCAAATCCCGCTTATCGCCTGCGCGATCTTGTCCGTAGTGATGGCGCTGTTTGGGGCCTGTGCCGGCCGCGATCGCGAAATGGCGACATAATAAAACAGGCCTGTGCGGCCTGTTTTCATTGACTCAATCTTTCGCAGCTTTCAGCATCGCCTGCACCAGCGGAACCGGGCGTCCGGCAAGGGCATTACGCTCATGCTGGAAAAGGGTGGCGACAAAAAATGGATGGTTGCTCAGCTCAACCGCACGAATTTCGCCATCTTCATCCCAGGCAGTGACCCGCATATCGCTTTTCTCCAGCTCGGCAGCAAAATCAGGCGAGATACCGTAGTTACAGTGGTAGCCTTCACTGATTTTCTCCCGCCCATAAGCACGGGCAATCAGCGTATTCGGGCGCAATTCAACTTCCGCCTCCTGCTCGACCAGCGAACAGCTCAGCGGAACAATCACCATCCGGCCAGCGCTGTCGGTTTCCTGATGGGCGGCATCACCCACACCCATTACGTTGCGGGCATATTCAATAATGGCATGCTGGAAACCGCCGCAGGTGCCAAGAAACGGTATCGCGTTTTCCCGCGCATACTGAATGGCAATAAAGGCCCCTTCGGGATTTTTATACGGACTTGCCGGAACGACCCAGATTGCATCATAGCCAACGAGGTCATCGCGACTTTTAATCTCGGAGGTCGCCAGCCAGTCGTAATCTGCGGTAATCTCAAGGACGGCGGCGGCATCGTCGATCGCCAGCGGAATGGCCTGGTGTGCGACAACGTCGTGATTGTAATCACCAACGAGGGCAATTCGCAGGGTATCTTTAACGGGAATATGGGTCATGAAGGGGTCCCTATGTCAGAGCAATTAACGAATAACATAAGGAACCTCACATTAGCGATCTTTCGTCTACATCACAACACATTAAAAATGGCAGGGCATATTTTGCCGTATTCCGATAAAAACGCTGCTTAAGGCAACAGATGCGTCGAAGCTGGAGAAAAAATGCGCAGTAAAATTCTGGTCAGCGCCTGCTTGATGGGGTTCAACGTTCGCTATAACGGCACTAAAAAAGGGTCACTACAGCAAACGCTGGCCTACTTACAGCAGGAACAGCGTCTGGTTATCCATTGCCCGGAGCTGGCGGCAGGGCTCCCGGTTCCACGTTCACCCGCAGAAATACGCGATGGCAACGGCAAGGATGTGATGGGCGGCGCAGCACAGATTGTTGAAGATAGTGGCCAGGATGTCACCGCGCACTATCAGCTCGCCGCCTGGCTGGCCCTCAAAACCGCACAGTCAGAAGGCTGTTGCGCAGCACTACTGACCGACGGCAGCCCCACTTGTGGTAGCCAGCAGATTTACGACGGCACTTTTAGCGGCGTTCAACGTCCAGGAATGGGTGTCGCTGCCGCGCTGCTGGAGGCAAACGGCATTCGCGTGTTTTCCCACCAGCAGATCGCGGAACTCGTCGCCTTTATCGAAGAGAGGGAACAGACAGATGATTCAATGTAAACGTGTCTATGACCCGGCATCCGGACAGGATGGCTATCGGGTTCTGGTCGATCGCCTGTGGCCGCGCGGCGTTAAAAAAACCGATCTGAACTACGACGAATGGTGTAAGGATTTGGCCCCATCGGGCGACTTACGTAAAGCCTTTCACGCCGATGTACTGGATTTCGCCGCGTTTCGGGAAGCATACCTGGCGGAACTTGCGGATAAGCGAGAGGCCGGACAAACGCTTAATTCGAAGCGTCAAAGCGGTGTTCTCACCCTGCTCTATGCCGCCAAAGACACCAGGCAAAATCATGCGCTGGTGCTGGCAGAATGGCTGGAATCGCTATAAATCAGGAAATCACCTGCTCGCGATGATGTTCAGGCAGGCTGTCCGGGTCGAGAGGCATCAGGTGTTCGGCACGAACAAAGGCGAAACCTTGTTGCCCATCGAAAGACCGCACATCACCCGTCACCAGCCATAACGCACGATTCGCGCTTTGCGGCATGCGCGTCATCACACCATTGACCGGGTTCAGAAACATCTCGCCTGGCTGGCAAAGGCCAAATAACTCTACAGATTTACCAATATTACAGCGCCCGGCAGGCGTTTGCGCGCCAATGACCATCGCCAGGCTACCCGGTCGTAACTGAAACATAATTCTCTCGCGTACACATGCATCATGGAAAATAAGATTATTCTTAACCAAGTTTACCCTGATGCAGGTAGTGTGTCACGAGCGAGATTGAGGGTGATCGCGTCGCCACAGTTCCCATTCATCTATCACTTCACCGCCTGGCAATTTGCATTCTGTACGCACCCCCTGGGGGCTTTGCACAGGCACACGTTGCCCGCCCATCTGCAGACAATGCACCGCCGCCGGATTGGCTTTTCCTGCTACGGGTTGACGAGTCGTACCCGGTGGCGTGGAGCATGCCGTTAATGCACAAATGAAAAGGAAGAAAATATTACGCATCGAATTATCCATATTGAAATAATAAGCCAGAAATTTAGCTTAATGCGTTACGCCTGACATCTCCATGATTTCTCCATCCTTACGCCACTTTTTGCAGATATATTTGCCTCGTTCTCACCCATGACCAGAGAACATCATTCCGTAATCAATGAGTTTTTGCCCCGTCTCATCAACGGGGCTTTTTTTTACGCAATCTCCTGAACCGCCCGTTTGACGCTGCCGATATATAAAACTTATTTAAGCCATGCTTTAATATGGCGAGTTTATATTTTCAGCATCAAGTGCATACAGCGCGCAGTGCACAGGAGTTAATGAGCGTAATGTCCGATTTCATTTTGGCCCGAGTTTCCGAAACACTCCATAAAGATCAATCCCTTGAAAGCCTGGTACGACAGCTCCTTGAAATGCTGGAGATGGTCACTGAAATGGAATCGACGTACCTTACCAAGATTGACGACGACGGTGGTTTTCAACATATCCAGTATGCGCGAAACAGCAAACAACTTGATCTTCCAGAGGGTTTTTCTCTGCCGTGGGGTGACAGCCTGTGCAAGCGCGCGCTGGATGAGGGCTGTTTTTTTAGCGATGACGTGGCAACGCAGTGGGCAGATTGCGAAGCGGCGCAAAAAATTGGGATCACCACTTACTTAAGCATGCCTGTGCATCTGGCGGATGGTTCGCTTTATGGCACGCTATGCGCCGCCAGTAAGGACACGCGTAAGTTGAGCGTTCGCGGTGAACACGTTTTACGTCTTTTTGCCGGGCTGATAGCGCGTTCCATTGAAAAAGACCACCTGGTGGAACAACTGCGAGAAGCTAACGCGGCACTCATCGCCCACTCTTATACCGATCCGCTGACCGGCCTGCCTAATCGACGGGCGATCTTCGATAATCTGACAATGCTATTTTCTCTTGCCAGGAATCTTGATATTCAGATTATTATTGCGTTTATTGATCTCGATAACTTTAAAAGAATAAATGATGAGCTTGGCCATGAATCAGGCGATCAATTCCTTATTCAGATTGGGCGTCGTCTTCTGGATGGTTGCGATAAAGATGATGTGGTCGGGCGGCTTGGCGGCGATGAATTTTTGATTGCCTGTCCAGGCGGGCCGCGCGATCAAACACAGACCGAAAGATTATCCTCCCTTAAGCAAAATTTGCATAAATGTCTCACTGGAGAATATCGACTGGGTTCCGTCAATATATTTTATCCCGGAGCCAGTATCGGTGTGGTCGAAATTAATCCCGATAGTATTGATGCTGACAGTGCATTGCGCATCGCCGATCGCGCTATGTATCAGGATAAAAACGGAAAAAACAAACAGCCGTTTTTACGCCTCAATTAATTCACTTCAGGGCGTTTTTTTGCTTGAGAATTATCTTATTTTCTTCTATTTAATTATTATCTGCATCGCTGGCAAAGGCTGCCAGCTCAGGAGCTAGTTCGTGAGAAAGTCAACAATCATTATGCTCATTGTGGCTGTTGTTGCCGTCGCCGGTACTCAACTCGGCTGGTGGTAGACGGTGGGCTAAACTTAACAGTCATTGTAGATGTCATCCTGGCCAGTGATGTTGTCGACAGAGCATAACCTAACAGCCTCATTTATCTGAGCAGGAGCTCGCAATGTTCACGGGACTTAAAAGAAGCGAAAGCAAACGGCTGGCGGCGCTGGAATTATTGCGTAAAGAGGATAAAACCCGCGACGCAGCCCTGACAGAGTATGCCTGCCTTGCTTGCGAGGTGATGAATGTCGAAGGCTGCTTTATTACCGTATTTGATGATGATTACCAATATATCAAATATGTTAAAAATGTACCGCTGGAGCATTTCAAAGTCCCGATAGAAAAAACAATGTGCCAGTACTCGCGCGACAGCGGGCAGACCGTTGTCTGCCCTGATGCCAGGCTGGATTCCCGTTTTTCTCATCAACCACTGGTGCAAAACGGCGATATTCTGTTTTATGCTTCTGCGCCGATGATGACGCAAGAGGGGATGGTTCTTGGCACGCTTTGTGTCAGTAGTTCCAGTATCTTCACCCCGACGCAGCAACAAATAGAAAGTTTTAACCGCATCGCAGAGCTTTCCGCAGTCTATCTTGAAGCGCGCTATTCTATTGGTCGCGTCGACACGCTCACGGGGCTTCCCAACCGCCAGTTTTTGCTGCGTGAAATGGAGCAAAAAACGCTGGAAAAAGACCCCAAAACCTATGGTCTGGTGATATTTGACTGTATTGATATGCCTCGTGCCTACGAGCTAATCCGCTATCTGGGATTGCGCGCCGTGGATAATATGCTGCGCAGCTTTATCCCGCTGTTGCGTCTGCGTCTGCGGTTAAAAGAGAATGTTCTTTTATACTCTTTCGCCCCCGCCCGTTTTGCGGTATTGGTTGAGATTGAACAAGCCTTAACGCTCGTTAAACGCGCAGAAACGCTGCCAGGGACGCGGGCGCAAATGGCGCAAAACATTGATATTACGCTCACTATCCATACCGGCTACGTCAAGTTCTCGCCACGGGAAGATGATGCCCATGAAATTGTGCGTCAGGCGATCAGCGCCCTGCACGAATCAATCCGCCAGAATATTCCGGTCCTGCAATTTAATCCCATCCTTGATCACAAAAGAAATAAAGACTTCAAACTCTTGTATGACTTAAGTGAGGCGATTAAATCAACCAGTCAGCTTTATCTGGTTTTTCAACCGAAGGTATCGTTGCGCTCTGGCAAAACAGAAGGGGTGGAAGCGCTGCTGCGCTGGCGACATCCACAGCTTGGCAATATTTCTCCGGCAATCATTGTTTCGCTGGCAGAAAAAACCAGTCTGATGTCGGAAATTACCCAGTGGGTCATCAAAACGGTCATCGCGCAACTGAAATCCTGGCGTAGCCAGGGTATTACCCTACCGGTTTCGATTAACGTGACAGTGAGTGATTTTTCTCGTCCCGGCTTTGCGGATGAGCTGGAAAATAATGTTCTCAATGCGGGCTTGTATCCGGCTGATATTCGCATTGAGTGTCTGGAGACAGAAAAAGTTCTGGAGAGTGAAGCTGCGCTTGAAGAACTCGATCGCCTGAAACTGCTAGGTTTCCAGATTCTGCTGGACGACTTTGGCGCCGGTTACAGTAATATCAGTTACCTGCGTCGCATTCCTATTGATGTGATTAAATTGGATCGCTCACTGATCAGCCAGATAACGACTGATTCCGGCAGTCGTATCATCGCCCGTAATGTCATCATGATGCTTAAAGAACTCCACTATGTGGTGCTGGCCGAAGGGGTTGAAGATCATGAGACGGCGCAAATGCTTACCGAGTTTGGCTGTGATGAGGCGCAAGGTTATTATTTTTCAAGACCCATCCCGCCAGAAGATATTAAAGCCTGGCTTGCGGACTGTAAGCCCTATCGTGTGTTAGGACGTATTAACAACGATCAGCATCAGTATGGTTCGTAATTTATGCTTAAGCGTCCTCTCCTGCTGAGGGCGCATGTTAAGCCTTAACCAATAAAGCCCGACATTAATAACCCGATCATCAATTTTCTCAATCCACAACGAGAAAAAAATGCGTTGGTAAATTTCGCTTAGGAAAGATATAAAGTACGCATGTGAAGGAAATACGATTTAACATTCTCTACCGCATTCTCGGACAGTTTTGATGTCGAAACTGTCCTTTTTCTTTAGTCGAAATTAATCCCCCGGCCATTTAATTATATTTTAAACAATCATTAGCAGACTTCGTATTGTCAAATACTCTTCTCCTCGTCGATTAATTATTTCCTTGAAGTACTTGCGCAACGCCAGATGTTCGCTTTATGGATTCTTTAAAACGCGGTCGGATTTATTGACAGGAGGCCAGTAATCACAACATTTGCGCTGTGACCAGGCCCATCGACGGGGGTCTTATTTACATCACTCCTTGTCAATATCCAGAATGGCTGACGCGACAGCCCTGCATGGCAAAATGCGTCGCGATCCCGTCAGCCAAATGTTTTTCTGACAAGTCGGCACCTGGAGCACGCGATAACGCGTAACTCAGTGGGCTTTTTGAATCATCTGGATTGTTGCATCTTCGGATAATCCATGCCCCTGGATATGAACATCCAGCGAGACATCCTGGGTTTCGTTATGGAAGGTTTGGTCGCCTTCACCATGCAGGAAACCAACAATGACATCACCTCTTTCAATATCGCTTCCTGTTAGCAGTTTTACGACGGTGTGATTGCCGAATTCATCGCGAATGATGACATAACCAATCCGGTGTTCATGATGAAGGACGACTCCGCGCTGATTCATCTGAATGCTCCTTTGGACTATTTGATAGAGAAAGAATAGCCGAAAGTGGCAGACTTTTACGTGAGGCAGCGCATTTTCGTGATACACGAGATGCGCCTGAGGTTAAAAGGTGTAAAGCGTCGTTTCGGGTGGGTTTTAGCGCCCATTAACCATATCACATATCAGCTTGCGCTCCTGTCTTGTCCCAGACCTCAACGACCTGTCTTATTACTTTTTGGCGTTGATGATTTGTTGAAAATGTATACATCGCATTGAGATAAGATGGTAGAGATATTAGCCTGCCAACAAAGGTGGACGCGTTGAATAAAAATCATATTCGCTGGATAAGTATAGGATTTATGTCACTCTGTCTGGTCAATGGGATGATGGATCTCTTTTCGCACCACAGAAGGTTTATTGCGATTGTTATGGTTGTCGGTAGTATCATCGCAATTGCATCAACATTGAGGCTTATTTTTAATCAAAAATAAGGTGTCCGGGCAGGTGCAGCCTCGCAAAGAGCAACTGCCAATGGTCCATCATATTGCTCGTATTTGTAGTTTATCCAATGATGGCGTCATTGGATCCCTGCTTATCAGATATCCGGGTGCGCCGAAAGATAACAGTGCGGCCTTAAATGATATTTATCGTCTGACCCTCTATCCAGACCGGCGGCATCGTGAAGCGCGACAACGCCTGCCGACATCGTTGCAGCGGTAAAAGCCTGTGCTTCCACGTTAACTTACACAGGCCCCTTTCTGCTGTTGCACTGACATATTTTTAAAGAACGGATGCCATCCCAGCCAGGCCAACAAAAAGCAGGCTGTCAGAATAGTCTTTTAATTCCTTAAGATATTCATCATCATTTTGTTTCATCATCGCGATAGCATCCTTAGCGCTGTCAGCGTCGACCTCAAAATGATGTTTTTTGTAACCCTTCCGTTTGAGAAGCGCCTTTGCTTCCTCATTTACGCTACTTTTGGGAAAGACTCGTGCACCCGATTCGTTGTAGTAAAAAACATATACACTCACAGTAAACCTCCATGGATAGTACGGTGATTTCCGTTACTAAATTAGCATCTCCGCTTAGGCCAAGATACGTATATCCATAAATAAAATAATGGCTTTCCTGCTGCCTGCTCAGTGTTTATACGTCAGTCAGTAACGCGCCTTGCCAATGCGTCAACCTCAATCATTAGCGTCAGGATCGCTTCATGATGCCCGACTGTTTACTGTACATGATCAAATGGGTCCACCGGACGTTGGCACACTTACAGTCTGCGCCACAGCTCACCAGTCTATGTTAGCCTCTGGCTGCAGAAGTGGACTTCTGCTCGCGCAACGGCTAACAGGCTTCTGTTTCGTATTTTCGCATCATTCAGGTAACCCAGGTGGTGGTGGATAGTTATTATTTTTCGGTTTTACTGTATGATGCCTGGGATAAATCAGCAGGGACTACAGATGGAAAAGAAGAGCATTAACAACAGATTTTTTTGGAGTGGATTTATTTTAGTCCTCCTGTTTTCGATTGGAGCGTTCGTCCTAAAATATAATGATTTCAAAAATGGGCGTGGTGAAGAAAATGTCGAAGCAACATATCACACCTTACTGGTTATCAATTCTTTATCATCTCTGCCGATTAGCGAGTCGGCGCTTTTACCCACAGTTAACTTTAACGGCGAAAATAATAAAAATATCCCATGGGCTGCTGCAATTAAAACGAATGACGGCAACTATGTTTACACCAGTTTTCCTTCGCTAGGATTTGTCGCCCCTTACATAGCCCTCAGGGCCCTTAATGCAGAGTTAAGCCTGAAAAATCTCTATTTTTTTAACTCAGGATTATCGGCGCTAACAGCGCTTATTTTTTTCACTGTATTGTATTTGTCGACATGCGGTGTCCATAGCGAAATAAGAAGGTCCATTGCAGCGCTGGCAGGTTGTTCTGTGTTGATATATTCCTGCGAGTCTCTGGTTTCATCAGGCCTCGTTTACTGGCCGCACTCCCTAAGTCAGCTTATCATATCGGTAATATTGCTTCTGTTCATCATCAGAACGGATAAAAATAAAAACATTGTGGATGCGTTGTTGTTCTTTTCCTTGCTTGCCTTCTCAATGACAGAATGGACAGGGTACGTTTTTTGTGCTCTGCTTACACTTTACTCTCTAATAACAAGACAGACTGACTGGAAGCGTATTTCCTTACTATGCATTATGTCATCTCTGATAGCGGTTGTGATATTTGCAATCCAGATAGAGATGGTTATTACGCTGAAGGATTTTCTGCGAGCCTCAATGGATAGATTTGCAACAAGAAGCGCATCGAAAGCTAGCTTCATAGCATTACTGAACGGCTATTGGGTCTCGTTCGGGTTGTATCTGCTATTAATCATTCCTGGTGTCGTTTTCCTGAAAGATAAAAAATATCGCTTCCTGTTAGTATTATGCGCCCTGCCAATGTTTGAAAATATCATCCTGGCGCAACATGCTACAGCGTATACGTTTGACCGCTGGAAACTGGCATTTTTTATCGGTGCCAGCATTTCGTTTGTATGCGTACAGAGCGGATTTAAACAGGTTGTTTCGGTAGCACTCGTTATTCTGTCGATTGTTACGGGCGTAATGATGTATCACGCAAAAGTGAATTCGTTCTCGGACTGGGCGGCAATAGATAAAAAGAACAGGGAGTTGGTTGCTGGAGCAGCAAAGGTCACAAATTTTGGATGTGCAGAACTCTTCTCCGATGCAAGGGTAAGAGGGTATACACCGCTGTTGTTTATGCGTGGTGTTTACGAAGGGCTGCCAACCTCTGCGACAGAGGTGATGAATGCAAATCCGGAACCCTGCTCTGTAGTTATCATACATAGCTCAATGCCCGAAAAAGATCTGCCTGGTTTTACATCGATTGAGGTCTGGAATCGTGGGGCGGCTAACCCTGTCATTATCAAATAAAAAACGGGAACCATCAGGCTCCCGTTCTTCGTTAACCCAGAAACTGGATTACATGTTCGCGATGATCGCGTCGCCAAACTCTGAACATTTCAGCAGCTTAGCGCCTTCCATCAGACGTTCGAAATCGTAGGTCACGGTTTTGGCCGCGATAGCGCCTTCCATGCCTTTCACGATCAGGTCTGCGGCTTCGAACCACTGCATGTGACGCAGCATCATCTCAGCGGAGAGGATAACGGAGCCCGGGTTCACTTTGTCCTGGCCCGCATACTTCGGCGCAGTACCGTGAGTAGCTTCGAACAGCGCACATTCGTCACCGATGTTAGCGCCCGGTGCGATACCGATACCGCCTACTTGGGCTGCCAGGGCGTCGGAGATATAGTCACCGTTCAGGTTCATACAGGCGATAACGTCGTATTCAGCCGGACGCAGCAGGATCTGTTGCAGGAACGCATCAGCGATCACATCTTTGATGATGATCTCTTTGCCGGTGTTCGGGTTTTTGATCTTCTGCCACGGGCCGCCGTCGATCAGCTCACCACCGAACTCTTCGCGAATCAGCTGGTAGCCCCAGTCTTTGAACGCGCCTTCGGTGAACTTCATGATGTTGCCTTTGTGTACCAGGGTCAGAGAATCGCGATCGTTGGTGATAGCGTATTCAATAGCCGCACGTACCAGACGTTTGGTGCCTTCTTCGGAACACGGTTTGATACCGATACCGCAATGTTCCGGGAAGCGAATTTTCTTCACGCCCATCTCTTCACGCAGGAATTTAATCACTTTCTCTGCATCAGCAGAGTCCGCTTTCCATTCGATACCGGCGTAAATGTCTTCGGAGTTTTCACGGAAGATAACCATGTCGGTCAGTTCCGGGTGTTTAACCGGGCTTGGCGTGCCCTGGTAGTAACGTACCGGGCGCAGACACACATACAGGTCCAGCTCCTGACGCAGGGCAACGTTCAGAGAGCGGATACCGCCACCAACCGGCGTGGTCAGCGGGCCTTTGATGGCAACGCGGTATTCACGAATCAGATCGAGAGTTTCAGCGGGCAGCCAGACATCCTGGCCGTAAATTTGGGTAGACTTCTCACCGGTGTAAATTTCCATCCAGGAAATTTTACGCTCGCCTTTATAGGCTTTCTCCACAGCGGCATCGACCACTTTCAGCATCGCAGGGGTAACGTCGACACCGATACCGTCACCTTCAATGAACGGGATAATCGGGTTATTCGGAACGTTCAGCTTGCCGTTTTGCAGGGTGATCTTCTTACCTTCCGCCGGAACAACTACTTTGCTTTCCATTCACCTCTCCTTCGAGCGCTTCTGGTTGTTACTGATTTTTGTTAATGAATTGTAATTAGCCTGTCAATACTACCTGATAGTTGGGTTCCATGAAAGGCAATCATGTTTCAGTTATAATGCGGCAATTGATAACCACTGAAAATACCATGAAGAAAACTTCTTTTAGAAATCACCACCCTGAGCGATTCAGCTCACGACAAGCTACTAAGCCGCGACGCGAAAACCAGCCAAAGCGGGTGATTTTGTTTAATAAACCCTATGATGTTTTGCCGCAGTTCACCGATGAGGCCGGACGCAGTACGCTTAAAGAGTATATACCTGTTCAAAATGTATACGCGGCGGGGCGTCTGGATCGTGACAGTGAAGGTTTACTGGTGTTAACCAACGACGGTGAATTGCAGGCAAAACTGACGCAGCCGGGGAAACGTACCGGGAAAATCTATTTTGTTCAGGTTGAAGGAGAGCCGGGTGAAGAGGCGCTGGCAGCGTTGCGCGACGGTGTCACCCTGAATGATGGCCCTACCCTGCCCGCCGGCATTGAACGAGTTAGTGAGCCAGAGTGGCTGTGGCCGCGCAATCCCCCCATTCGCGAGCGGAAATCCATTCCCACCAGTTGGCTTAAAATCACGCTTTATGAAGGCCGCAATCGCCAGGTCCGACGAATGACCGCACACGTTGGTTTTCCCACTCTCCGCCTCATCCGTTATGCGCTGGGTGAATATACCCTTGATGGGCTGCCCAATGGCCAGTGGCGAGAAGTGAAATAAACGCGTTGTTTATACTGAATAATTCCGCAAACTAATCATTAACTGAAATTTGTCATGGATGAGGAGAAGGTATGTTGTTACGGGTTGCGGCTTTTTTGCTGCTCTGCGCTGTTTCGTCATCATGTTTTGCTAATGAAACTTGCGAGACCATCGGTGGGAGGGCCGCAGGCGAAGCAGATTATCTCTTCGAGGTCGCAAAAGTGACCAGCCCAGACCGGTTGCACTTTTATTCTGCTCCCGGCTCGGAATGCCAGCTTCCCGCTTTTTTAGTCAACGGCGATACCGTTGAAGTCCTGCGAAGCTCGGTCTTATACGGGAAATCAGGCGGGGTCTCCCCCACTCATCCTTTTCGCTATGTACGCTACCGGGATGCCAACGGCGCATTTGTCACCGGCTGGGTGACGGCCGATGAGTTGACCACCCAGCCCCCCTCGTTGCCGGTCAGCCATGAATGCCAGGCGTGGGCAGACGACACCTTGCGTACACGCGTGCGCGAAGCCCCCTCGGCCAATAACCGATACCGCGTTCAAGGTCAGGCGCGCGCATGGTTTTACACGATGCCCAATGAAAAGTGCCGTAGCTCGTCGGTCTTCCTGGTGCCGGGTGATAGTGTTTCCGCTCAGGAGCAGTCCGAGGATGATTTTCTTGAGGTGAACTGGTACGGTCCCGATCATCGCATCATTCGCGGCTGGCTTAAAAAATCACAGCTTGCGCCCATTGACGAAGGCGATCGCTATCGCGACGACATTAACCCGCTCTCTGTCGATAAAGCCACGCGTATCGCCACGCTTTCCCTGCGCACCGATTATCACTGTGTGTTTTATGAAAGCTGGAACGCGCAAAAAGAGATTCAGATTATCGTTCGCGAAGATCACCAGTCGGCGCTGTGCCGTGGCAGTGCGGATAGCGAGACGTCTCCACCGGTGGCCTATATTAGTATCAACAAGCAGAGTGGCGAGATCAGTTGGCCGGATATGGCCGATGGCTTTGATGAATAACTTTGATAAACAAAGAGGAAAGTATGTTTAAACCTCATGTCACCGTCGCCTGCGTCGTCCATGCGCAGGGCAAGTTTTTGGTCGTAGAAGAGACAATCAGCGGCAAGGCACTGTGGAATCAGCCTGCCGGCCACCTGGAGGCCAATGAAACGCTGGTGCAGGCTGCAAAACGCGAGCTGTGGGAAGAGACGGGTATTCATGCCACGCCCGATGCCTTTATTCGTATGCATCAGTGGATAGCGCCGGACAAAACACCTTTCCTGCGTTTTCTGTTTGCCGTCGATCTTGAAGACATCTGCGCCACCGAGCCGCACGACAGTGATATTGACCGTTGCCTGTGGGTCAGCGCTGATGAGATCCTGAACGCGAAAAACCTGCGCTCCCCGCTGGTCGCAGAAAGTATTCGTAGCTGGCAAACCGGTACACGTTATCCGTTATCGGTGATTGGCGAATTTAACTGGCCTTTTAACTAAGCGTCAGGTTTTGACAACAGCCGCGCCTGCGCGGTTGTTGTGTTTTCCCCGTTGTGCCCGTCAACAACACCTGGCTGAATTAATACCAAAGCGAAATATTTAACCGCAACTTAACCCACCAGAAGTAACGCTACACTCGCTATATTCCTTCACGTTCCGCGCACGTCGGCGATTACTCCTGCTACACATCCCCTTTTTTGTGCATTTTTACGCCAAAGCGGCTGCATTTGTAACAACTAAAGATCAAAAAACATACGCCGATAGACATCAAGGAAGGCAGCCCCGATTTGCGGGATTGTAATGGCGCTACACGTTGAGATCAGAGGTACGGTGATGGCAAGACAGTATGTTCAAAAAAAGATGAGTACCCGCGCGCAAATGTTGCTCACAGGTGCGTTAACCATCACTCTCGGCTTTGTTGCAACCATTGGCGTGCTGAGCTGGCAGTCCAGCAACGAGCAAAAATCATTAGCAGAAAAATACTTACATCAGATTGCGCAGAGTGAGGCCCTGAAAATTCAGCAAGACCTTAACTATGCGCGCGATGTTGCGCATAACCTCGGTCACAGTCTGATTGCCTTACCGGCAGCCGGGATAACGGATCGTCAAGTCGCCGATAAAATGATGGAATCCGCTCTGCGCGATAATCCTGATTACCTTTCCATCTCGGTGATTTTTGAAGAAAACGCCTTTGACGGAAAAGATGCGGATTTTGCAGATAAGCCCGATCAGGCGCCGAAGGGGCGTTATGCCTTCTTCGTTGATCGCGACCAGTCTGGCAATTTCAAGATGCACCCCCTGCTCTCTTACCTGACGCCAGGCCAGGGCGATTATTACCTGGTGCCGCAAAAATCTCAGAAAGACACGCTGATTGAACCCTATAGCTACGCTTACAACGGCGTACCGACGCTGTTGACATCCGTCGCCGCCCCGGTGGTCAGTCAGGGCAAACTGCATGCTGTGATCACCTCGGATATCTCACTTGCCTCATTGCAGGAAAAAGTAAATCAAATTAAACCCTGGGAAGGTGGCGGCTACGCCGTGCTGTTGTCTACCGCAGGCAAAGTTATCTCTTATCCTGATAAGAAAATGACCAGTAAACCCTTTCCGGGCAACACCAATAACTTCTCTTCACAGGTTGTGGAACAGCCTGATGCTATCCTCGGTGAGGATGCTTTAGTGACCTGGCAGCCGGTGTCTATCGGCAACAGTACCGACAAATGGTATCTGGGTGTCGTCGCACCGGTCAGCCAGGTGATGGCAGCGGCCAACCGTCAGTTGATGAACGCTATCATTCTGATGGTACTTAGCATTCTGCTGGTTAGCGCCTTACTGGGTATCGTCTTTAGCCGCAAAGTATTGAAACCGATTGGCGGCGAACCGCTGGAAGCGGCAACCATCGCGCTGGCCGTCGCAGACGGCAAACTGGATAACGAGATTAACGTCAAATCTGGCGATCGCCATAGCCTGTTCTTCGCGCTGCAGACCATGCAGGCACAACTGCGTCAAATCGTCGGGCAGATCAAAGATGCCAGTGATTCTGTACGTCAGGGTGCGGGGGAGATTGTCAGCGGCAACATTAACCTCTCTTCGCGTACAGAGCAGCAAGCCGCAGCGCTGGAGCAAACTGCCGCCAGCATGGAGCAGTTCAGCGCAACGGTGAAACATAACGCCACCAACGCACATCAGGCCACGGCACTGACAGCAAATGCAACGCAGATTGCCAGCCGGGGTGAAGCACTGGTCGGCCAGGTGGTTAAAACCATGTCGCAGATTGATGACAGCTCGAAAAAAATCAGCGACATCACCACCATGATCAACAGTATCGCCTTCCAGACCAATATTCTGGCGCTTAACGCCGCCGTCGAAGCTGCGCGCGCTGGTGAACAGGGGCGCGGTTTTGCCGTGGTGGCTTCCGAAGTGCGTAACCTTGCGCAGCGCAGCGCCAACGCGGTGAAAGAGATTGCCGCATTGATTGAAGAGTCGAGTCAGCGCGTTGAGAACGGCGTTCAACTGGTTAATGATGCCGGGAAGACAATGCAGGAAATGACCCAGGCGGTGAATTCCGTCCAAACCATCATTAATGAGATTGTTGTCGCCTCTGATGAGCAGGCCAAAGGCATTAGCCAGGTGACGATTGCGGTTAATGAGATGGATGGCGTCACCCAGCAGAACGCCTCACTGGTGCAAGAGATGGCGGCGGCGGCAAGCTCCCTCGAAGAACAGGCACAGCAGCTTGCCCAGAGTGTCGAGCAGTTCAGCATCGACGATCAGCGAGCCGCCTGATACAACGCGTCAAAACGCATGAGTTAACATAAACCCCGGCCTCGCTGGGGTTTATCGTTCCGTGCCCCGTTCCAGACGAACAATCACGCCATAAGCGCTCACGGCAGGCCAGGTTAGCGGTAATTTCCGCCCGACTTGTTGCGGATTGGTAATATGCAGGGGTGCCTGCGCGGCGAGTGCGTGATAGAATACGCCGCCTTGAAGTTCAATGTCGTGAGTATTCTATGTCTGATAGCCCAAAAAAAGTGATCGTCGGCATGTCCGGCGGTGTCGATTCTTCCGTATCTGCCTGGCTGTTACTGCAACAGGGTTATAAGGTGGAAGGCCTGTTCATGAAGAACTGGGAAGAGGACGACGGCGAGGAATACTGTACCGCGGCGGCCGATCTGGCCGATGCGCAGGCCGTATGCGACAAACTCGGTATTGAACTCCACACCGTAAACTTTGCCGCAGAATATTGGGATAACGTGTTTGAACACTTCCTGGCGGAATATAAAGCCGGGCGCACGCCTAACCCGGATATTCTGTGCAACAAAGAGATCAAATTTAAAGCCTTCCTCGAATTTGCCGCCGAAGACCTGGGCGCCGATTATATCGCGACCGGTCACTATGTCCGCCGGGCTGATGTCGACGGTAAAAGCCGTTTGCTTCGCGGTCTGGATGGCAACAAAGATCAGAGCTATTTCCTCTATACGCTTGGCCATGAGCAGATTGCGCAAAGCCTGTTCCCGGTCGGTGAACTGGAAAAACCCGAAGTGCGCAAAATCGCCGAAGAGTTGGGGCTGGTCACCGCGAAGAAAAAAGACTCTACCGGTATCTGCTTTATCGGCGAGCGCAAATTCCGCGAATTTTTAGGCCGCTACCTGCCTGCCCAGCCGGGCAAAATCCTCACCGTTGACGGTGAAGAGATTGGCGAGCATCAGGGGCTGATGTACCACACGTTGGGCCAACGCAAAGGGTTGGGGATTGGCGGAACCAAAGAAGGTACCGAAGATCCGTGGTACGTGGTCGATAAAGATGTGGAAAACAATATTCTGGTGGTCGCGCAGGGGCACGATCACCCACGTCTGATGTCCGTTGGGCTGATTGCCCAGCAATTGCACTGGGTTAATCGCGAACCGCTGGTCGGTACGCTGCGCTGCACCGTGAAAACCCGTTACCGCCAGACCGATATTCCGTGCACCATTACTGCCCTGGATGATGACCGCATTGAGGTTCGTTTTGACGAGCCGGTTGCTGCGGTGACCCCAGGCCAGTCTGCCGTTTTCTATAGCGGCGAAGTGTGCCTTGGCGGCGGTATTATCGAACAGCGTATCGCGCTGCCGATTTAATCGACGAGACTGAGATAGCGAATCAAGGAGCGAGTGTGGCTAAGAATTACTACGACATCACCCTGGCGCTGGCGGGCATTTGCCAGTCCGCCCGTCTGGTGCAGCAACTGGCGCATCAGGGACATTGCGACGCCGACGCGCTCCATGTCTCTCTCAACAGCGTCATCGATCTTAACCCGGACTCAACCCTGAGCGTTTTTGGTGGCAGCGAAGCAAACCTGCGCACCGGGCTGGAAACGCTACTCGGCGTACTTAATGCCAGCAGCCGTCAGGGGCTGAATGCCGAATTGACCCGCTATACTCTTAGCCTGATGGTGCTGGAGCGCAAGCTGGCGGGCCACAAAGACGCCATGAATACGCTCGGTGACCGTATCGCTGGTTTGCAGCGCCAGCTTGAGCATTTTGATCTCCAGTCGGAGACGCTGCTTAGCGCCATGGCCGGTATTTATGTGGATGTGATTAGCCCGCTCGGGCCGCGCATTCAGGTGACCGGTTCGCCTGCGGTGCTGCAAAGCCCGCAGGTCCAGGCGAAAGTTCGCGCCACGCTGCTTGCAGGTATTCGTGCTGCGGTGCTGTGGCATCAGGTTGGCGGTGGCCGCCTGCAATTAATGTTTTCCCGTAATCGCCTGACCACTCAGGCCAAACAAATTCTCGCTCATTGTTAACCTCCCGGAGTTCTGAACTATGGAATTATCCTCACTGACCGCCGTTTCCCCTGTCGATGGACGCTACGGCGATAAAGTCAGCGCGCTGCGCGGGATTTTCAGCGAATTCGGTTTGCTGAAATTTCGTGTACAAGTCGAAGTACGCTGGTTACAAAAGCTGGCGTCACATGCAGCGATCAAGGAAGTTCCTGCTTTTGCTGACGACGCAAACGGTTTCCTCGATAAAATCGTCGCCGACTTCAATGAAGAAGACGCGGCGCGTATCAAAACTATCGAGCGCACCACTAACCATGACGTGAAAGCGGTCGAATATTTTCTGAAAGAAAAAGTGGCGGATATCGCGCAATTACACGCGGTCTCTGAATTTATCCACTTCGCCTGCACCTCAGAAGATATCAATAACCTCTCCCACGCCTTGATGCTGAAAACCGCGCGTGATGAGGTCATCCTGCCTTACTGGCGTCAGGTGATTGATGCGGTGAAAGACCTCGCCGTGCAGTATCGCGATATTCCTCTGCTTTCTCGTACTCACGGACAGCCGGCTACGCCGTCTACCATGGGGAAAGAGATGGCTAACGTGGCATACCGTATGGAACGCCAGTATCGCCAGCTAAATCAGGTGGAAATCCTCGGCAAAATCAACGGTGCGGTGGGGAACTACAACGCCCACATCGCCGCTTATCCGGAAGTGGACTGGCACCAGTTCAGCGAAGAGTTTGTGACCTCTTTGGGTATCCAGTGGAACCCGTACACCACGCAGATCGAGCCGCATGACTACATTGCAGAGCTGTTTGACTGCATGGCGCGCTTTAACACCATCCTGATCGACTTCGATCGCGATGTGTGGGGTTATATCGCCCTGAACCACTTCAAACAGAAAACCATCGCCGGCGAAATTGGTTCTTCCACCATGCCGCACAAGGTGAACCCGATTGACTTCGAAAACTCCGAAGGCAACCTCGGCCTGTCGAATGCGGTGTTGCAGCACCTGGCCAGCAAACTGCCGGTATCCCGCTGGCAGCGCGACCTGACCGACTCCACTGTACTGCGTAACCTGGGCGTTGGCGTGGGCTATGCGCTGATTGCCTATCAGGCAACCCTGAAAGGCGTGAGCAAACTGGAAGTGAACCGCGACCGTCTGCTGGACGAGCTGGATCATAACTGGGAAGTACTGGCAGAGCCGATTCAGACCGTTATGCGCCGCTACGGTATCGAAAAACCGTATGAGAAGCTCAAAGAGCTGACTCGTGGTAAACGTGTGGATGCCGAAGGCATGAAACAGTTTATCGATAGCCTTGCACTGCCGGAAGACGAGAAAGTTCGCCTGAAAGCGATGACCCCGGCAAATTACATTGGCCGTGCCATCACCATGGTCGATGAACTGAAATAACCCCTTCCTGCTGCCTGTCGCCCTCTTTTCATCAGGAAAGAGGGCTTCCTTCCTCTCGGTTTAACAAATGTTTATCCCTGCCGCCCGAGAATCAGCGTTAAACTATTCGTATTGAAAATATAAGGAGAGTTAAGACGATGCGCGTACTCGTTGTGGAGGACAATGCCCTGTTGCGTCACCACTTAAAAGTTCAGCTTCAGGAACTGGGACATCAGGTCGATGCCGCGGAAGATGCAAAGGAAGCGGACTATTTTCTTAATGAACACGTGCCTGATATCGCCATTGTCGATCTCGGCCTGCCCGATGAAGACGGCTTATCGCTGATTCGCCGCTGGCGCAGCCATGAGGTCTCTCTGCCTGTTTTGGTCCTGACCGCGCGTGAAGGCTGGCAGGATAAAGTCGAAGTACTGAGCGCAGGTGCCGATGATTACGTCACCAAACCTTTCCATATAGAAGAAGTTGTGGCGCGCATTCAGGCCCTGATGCGCCGTAACAGCGGTCTGGCCTCACAGGTTATCTCTATGCCGCCGTTTCAGGTGGACCTCTCGCGCCGCGAAATGTCGATCAGCAGTGAAGTGGTTAAACTGACCGCGTTTGAATACACCATTATGGAAACCCTGATTCGCAACAGCGGCAAAGTGGTCAGCAAAGATTCGCTGATGCTCCAGCTCTATCCCGATGCCGAACTGCGCGAAAGCCACACCATTGATGTCCTTATGGGACGCTTGCGTAAGAAAATCCAGGCACTCTATCCCGCAGAGGTGATCACCACGGTACGTGGCCAGGGTTATCTCTTCGAACTGCCCAAATGAGACGTTTAATGCGGCATTTTCTGCCGCTCTCGCTACGGGTTCGTTTCCTTCTGGCGACCGCCGCCGTCGTGCTGGTGCTCTCCCTCGCCTATGGCATGGTTGCCCTTATAGGCTATAGCGTCAGTTTCGATAAGACCACGTTTCGCCTGCTGCGCGGTGAAAGTAACCTGTTCTATACCCTTGCCCGCTGGGAAAACAACACCCTGACTGTCGACCTGCCCAACAGCCTCAATTTACAAAGCCCGACTATCACGCTGATTTATGACAAAGACGGCAAACTTATCTGGGCGCAACGTGATATCCCGTGGCTGGCAAAACGTGTTGACCCTGCCTGGCTTCAGGCCGATGGATTCCATGAAATCGAAGCGGATGTGGACGACTCCAGCACGCTGGTCGATAACGATGAGTCGGTGGTGGAGCAGTTCAATGCGATTCGGGAAGATGACAACACCTCGGAGATGACCCACTCGGTGGCGGTCAATCTCTATCCTGCCACGGCGCGGATGCCGCAGCTCACCATTGTCGTTATCGATACCGTGCCCATCGAACTCAAACGCTCCTGGATGGTGTGGAATTGGTTCATCTATGTCCTGGCGGCAAACCTGTTGCTGGTGATCCCACTGCTATGGATGGCAGCCTGGTGGAGCTTGCGCCCTATCGAAGAACTGGCGAAAGAGGTGCGCGAACTGGAGGAGCATCACCGTGAGAATCTGAACCCGGCCACCACTCGCGAGCTTACAAGCCTGGTGCGTAACCTCAACCGCCTGCTCAAAAGCGAGCGCGAGCGCTACGACAAATACCGGACCACCCTCACCGACCTGACACACAGCCTGAAAACCCCGCTGGCAGTGCTGCAAAGTACGCTGCGTTCGTTACGCAGTGAAAAGCTGAGCGTCAGCGACGCCGAACCGGTAATGCTGGAACAGATTAGCCGCATTTCTCAGCAGATTGGTTACTATCTGCATCGCGCCAGCATGCGCGGTGGCAGCGGGCTGCTCAGCCGTGAACTTCACCCGGTCGCCCCGCTTCTTGATAGCCTGACCTCGGCGCTAAACAAAGTGTATCAACGAAAAGGGGTGAATATCAGCCTCGATATCTCCCCGGAGATAAGCTTTGTCGGTGAGAAAAACGACTTTATGGAAGTGATTGGCAACCTCCTGGACAACGCCTGCAAATATTGCCTCGAATTTGTCGAAGTATACGCAAGGCAGACCGACGAGAGCGTGCACATCATTATCGAAGATGATGGTCCTGGGATCCCGTTATCCAAACGTGAGGTGGTCTTTGATCGTGGTCAGCGCGCCGATACGCTACGTCCGGGCCAGGGGGTGGGGTTATCCGTCGCACGCGAAATCGTAGAACAATACGACGGGCAAATCCTGACCAGCGAAAGTTTACTCGGCGGGGCAAAAATGGAGGCCATCTTTGGCCGCCAGCAGCCGATAAGCGGCGATAATTAACGCATTCAGTCAAAATAACACGGCCTGTCCCACGCAGGCCGTCCACCATCCGTTATACTCCGACTCAAACTAACGTTTGGGGAAACAAACATGGACTATAACATCAACCTTAACTGGCCGGATTTTATCGAGCGCTACTGGCAAAAACGCCCGGTGGTACTGAAACGCGGCTTTGCACAATTTATCGATCCCATTTCCCCTGACGAACTGGCCGGTCTGGCCATGGAAGATGAAGTCGACAGCCGCCTGGTAAGCCATCTTGATGGCAAATGGCAGGTCAGCCACGGGCCTTTCGAAAGTTATGACCATCTGGGTGAAAGCAACTGGTCGCTGCTGGTGCAGGCTGTGAACAACTGGCATGAACCGACCGCGGCGCTGATGCGTCCTTTCCGCGCCCTGCCCGACTGGCGCACCGACGATGTGATGATTTCGTTTTCCGTGCCCGGCGGTGGCGTTGGCCCGCATCTCGATCAGTATGATGTTTTTATCATTCAGGGTACCGGCCGCCGCCGCTGGCGTGTTGGTGAAAAGACGCCAATGAAGCAGCACTGCCCGCACCCGGACCTGTTACAGGTCGATCCCTTCGAAGCCATTATTGATGAAGAGATGGAGCCGGGCGATATTCTCTATATTCCGCCAGGATTCCCGCACGAAGGCTATTCGCTGGAAAACTCGATGAACTACTCCGTTGGCTACCGAGCCCCCAGCGGACGAGAATTAATCAGCGGTTTTGCCGATTATGTGTTGCAGCGCGAACTGGGCAGCCAGCGTTATACCGACCCGGATGTGCCGTCACGTGAACACCCGGCGGATGTGCTACCGCAAGAGCTGGACGGCCTGCGCCAGATAATGCTCGATCTGATCAATCAGCCAGAGCATTTCAATGAGTGGATCGGTGAGTTTATTACCCAGTCGCGTCATGAACTGGATGTCACGCCGCCGGAGCCGCCCTACCAGCCTGATGAGATTTACGATGCCCTGAAACAGGGGGACAAGCTGGTGCGTTTAGGTGGTCTGCGTGTATTACGTATCGCGGGCGAAGTGTTCGTTAACGGCGAGCGGATTAACTCCCCACACCGCCCGGCACTCGACGCCCTGGCAAATCACATTGTTCTGAATGATAGCGTCTTTGGCGATGCGCTCGAAGACCCGTCCTTCCTCGCGATGCTTGCCGCGCTGGTCAACAGCGGATACTGGTTCTTTGAAGACTAAGCCATAAAAAAGCCGGGCAACATCACGTTTGCCCGGCCTGTCTGTCTCGTTCTTTAGAGAATTGCTTTTATTCCTGTTTCGCTGTCAGCTCGGCGATACGCACGATTACCTGTACCGCTTTTTCCATCCCTTCAAGCGTCACGAACTCATGTTTGCCGTGGTAGTTATAACCGCCGGTGAACAGGTTAGGACAGGGCAGCCCCATAAATGATAGCTGCGCGCCATCGGTACCGCCGCGAATCGCTTTCATCTGCGGTTCGATATCACAATCGCGCATGGCCTGACAGGCAATATCGATAATATGCGGATGATCGACTATCTTCTCGCGCATATTGTAATAACTGTCTTCAATCACCAGCTCGATGTAGCAGTCCGGATGCAGCCCTTTCCCGACTTTTTTGGCAATTTCCATTATTTTGCGCTTACGCGCTTCAAATGCTTTGCGGTCAAAATCGCGAACGATGTAATGCATCTCCGCACGTTCAACGGTGCCTTTGATGCTGGTAAGATGGTAAAAACCTTCATAACCTTCGGTATTTTCCGGGCTCTCGTCGGCTGGCACCAGCGCATGAATGCGGCTTGCCAGTGACAGCGCGTTCACCATCACCCCTTTCGCGGTTCCCGGATGGACGTTATTCCCTACGATTTTGATGGTGACCGAGGCGGCATTGAAGTTTTCGAACTCCAGTTCCCCCACCCCACCACCGTCGACGGTGTATGCCCATTTCGCGCCAAACGCCTCGACGTCAAAATGTTTCGCCCCTTTACCAACCTCTTCGTCCGGGGTGAAAGCCACATGAATATCACCATGCAGGATTTTTTTCTGTTTCAGCACCGCCATCGCGGTCATGATTTCCGCCACGCCGGCTTTGTCATCGGCACCCAACAGGGTTTTACCGTCTGTGGTGATGAGCGTCTGCCCCAACAACTGGTGCAACACCGGGAACATAACGGGTGAGAGGATTTCATCACCGATACCCAGCGCGATATCACCGCCACGGTAGTTTTCGAGGATTTGCGGATTCACATTTTTACCGCTGCAATCCGGGGAAGTATCAACATGCGAGATAAAACCGATAGCAGGTACCGGCTTGTCAACGGTAGAGGGCAGCGTAGCCATCACTGTACCTTTCTCGCTCAGTGTGACGTTTTCCAGCCCCATCTCTTCAAGCTGCTGCTGGAGTAAGCGCAAGAGCTTCCATTGCCCGTCGGTACTCGGTACCTGACGGACACCCGGCTTCGACTGAGTATCCAGCGCAACATACTGCAAAAAACGCTCTAATAATTTATCCATACAGCCACCCTCGCTAAACGTGACAACATTATCAATAAGCCGGAAAAGACAAATATTGCGTCAGGTCACTTTTATCCCGCAAACGAGAATATTTTCATTTTTGTTTTGTTCACTTAAACGTAGCTGACAAAATTCACTTTTGGCCGCGTAAATAGATCAATGATTGGCGATTTCAGTGCTTTGCCGTAGAATGCCAGCCCTTCATCAATGTGTCAGACCCTAAGGTGGTTAATCACAAACCCCGCATCCGGAGCGTTATCCGATGCGTTGACAAGGGACAGAGTAAAAAATTGAATACACAACCGCGTTCGCCCACTCCGCTGGTGCAACTGGTCGACCTTTGTAAAGGTTTTGATGGTAAAACAGTCATTTCAGACTTTAACCTGACCATCAATCACGGCGAATTCCTCACCCTGCTCGGCCCGTCCGGCTGCGGCAAAACCACTGTGCTTCGCCTGATTGCCGGGCTGGAAAGCATTGATGTGGGCCATATCAAACTCGACGATCGGGATATCACCGACGTTCCGGCGGAACATCGCCACGTTAATACCGTCTTTCAAAGCTACGCCCTGTTTCCCCATATGACCGTGTTCGAAAACGTGGCATTTGGCCTGCGGATGCAAAAAACACCTGCGGCAGAGATTGCTCCACGCGTCACTGACGCCCTGCGTATGGTGCAGCTTGAAGCATTCGCCCAGCGCAAACCGCACCAACTCTCCGGCGGTCAACAACAGCGTGTGGCTATTGCCCGTGCCGTAGTGAACAAGCCGCGCCTCCTCTTACTGGATGAATCGCTCTCCGCGCTGGATTACAAGCTGCGCAAGCAGATGCAAAACGAATTAAAAGCACTGCAGCGCAAACTTGGAATTACTT
Source organism: Citrobacter sp. UYEF32 (assembly GCF_040546205.1). Classification (NCBI taxonomy): domain Bacteria; kingdom Pseudomonadati; phylum Pseudomonadota; class Gammaproteobacteria; order Enterobacterales; family Enterobacteriaceae; genus Citrobacter; species Citrobacter sp. UYEF32. Next base: position 284,275 of record NZ_JBEPNI010000001.1, read on the forward strand.
TCGTCTTCGTAACCCATGACCAGGAAGAAGCGCTGACGATGTCAGACCGGATCGTGGTGATGCGTGACGGTAAAATAGAGCAGGACGGTACGCCGCGGGAAATTTACGAAGAGCCGAAGAACCTCTTTGTCGCCAGTTTTATTGGTGAGATTAATATTTTCAGTGCCACCGTCATTGAGCGTCTTGATGCACAGCGCGTGCGTGCCACCGTCGAAGGGCGCGAATGCAATATTTACGTCAGTTTCCCGGTCGAAAAAGATCAGCGACTAAACGTGATGCTGCGCCCGGAAGATTTGCGGGTCGAAGAGATCAACGATGTCGCAGAGGTCGAAGGACTGGTAGGTTACGTGCGTGAACGTAATTATAAAGGGATGACGCTGGAGTCAGTAGTTGAACTGGAGAACGGCAAAATGGTGCTGGTCAGCGAGTTCTTCAACGAAGACGACCCCGATTTTGACCACTCTTTGAACCAAAAGATGGCGATTAATTGGGTGGAAAGCTGGGAGGTCGTACTGGCTGATGAAGAGCACAAGTAAATTCCAGAATGGGGTGATTGCCACTGTCGTCGGTTGGCTTGTGCTGTTTGTCTTTCTCCCCAACCTGATGATTATTGCGACCAGCTTTTTGACCCGTGACGATGCCCACTTCGTGGCGATGGTCTTCTCGCTGGATAGCTATGCCCGTCTGCTGGATCCGCTCTATTTTGACGTGCTGCTGCACTCGCTGAATATGGCGGTAATCGCCACACTTGCCTGCCTGATGCTGGGGTATCCCTTCGCCTGGTTCCTGGCAAAGCTACCCACAAAAGTGCGTCCGTTATTGCTGTTTTTGCTGATTGTTCCGTTCTGGACCAATTCGCTGATTCGCATCTATGGCCTGAAAATATTCCTCAGCACCAAAGGGTATCTGAATACATTTTTACTCTGGCTGGGGGTCATTGATGAACCGATCCGCGTGATGTTCACCCCGGCGGCGGTCATTATCGGGCTGGTCTATATCCTGATGCCATTTATGGTCATGCCGCTTTACTCCAGTATCGAAAAACTCGATAAACCTTTGCTGGAAGCGGCGAGAGATTTGGGCGCCAGTAAATTACAGACGTTTTTGCGCATTATTATCCCGCTGACCATGCCGGGCATTATCGCGGGCTGCCTGCTGGTATTGCTGCCCGCGATGGGATTGTTTTACGTCTCAGATCTGATGGGGGGCGCAAAAAACCTGCTGATTGGCAACGTGATTAAAAGTCAGTTCCTCAACATTCGCGACTGGCCTTTTGGCGCGGCCACCAGCATCACGCTCACTATCGTGATGGGTCTACTTTTACTGGTTTACTGGCGCGCCTCGCGTCTGCTGGACAAGAAGGTGGAACTGCAATGATCGGTCGACTGCTGCGCGGCGGTTTTATGACCGCCATTTACGCCTACCTCTATATTCCCATTATCATTCTGATTGTGAACTCGTTTAACAGCTCACGGTTTGGGATTAACTGGCAAGGTTTTACCACCGACTGGTACAGTCTGCTGCTGAACAACGACAGTCTGTTGCAGGCAGCACAGCACTCGCTCACGATGGCGGTCTTCTCCGCCACGTTCGCCACGCTTATCGGTTCGCTGACCGCGGTGGCGCTGTACCGCTATCGCTTTCGCGGCAAACCCTTTGTCAGCGGCATGCTGTTCGTCGTGATGATGTCGCCGGATATCGTCATGGCTATCTCATTGCTGGTGCTGTTTATGCTGCTGGGCGTTCAGCTTGGATTCTGGTCGCTGCTGTTCTCGCATATTACGTTCTGCCTGCCCTTCGTAGTTGTGACGGTTTATTCGCGCCTGAAGGGTTTTGATGTGCGGATGCTGGAAGCGGCAAAAGATCTGGGTGCCAGCGAACTCGTGATCCTGCGCAAAATTATCCTGCCGCTGGCGATGCCTGCCGTGGCGGCCGGATGGCTGCTGAGCTTTACCCTGTCGATGGATGATGTGGTGGTCTCGTCCTTCGTTACCGGACCGGGCTATGAAATTCTGCCGTTGAAAATCTATTCCATGGTGAAAGTCGGCGTCTCACCCGAGGTGAACGCGCTGGCAACCATCCTGCTCGTTCTGTCGCTGGTGATGGTCGTCGCAAGCCAGCTTGTTGCACGTGATAAAACCAAAAGCCTGGCGCGCCAGGCATAACCTCTCAGGGGACGTTAAATGAAAAAATGGTCACGCCACCTGCTTGCTGCGGGTGCTCTGGCACTGGGCATAAACGCCGCTCATGCGGATGACAGCAAGACGCTCTATTTCTACAACTGGACAGAATATGTGCCGCCAGGCCTGCTGGAACAGTTCACCAAAGAGACGGGCATTAAGGTTATCTATTCGACCTATGAATCGAATGAAACCATGTATGCCAAGCTCAAAACCTATAAAGATGGTGCATACGACCTGGTGGTGCCCTCCACTTATTTTGTCGACAAAATGCGTAAAGAGGGCATGATCCAAAAGATCGATAAAACGCAGCTAACCAACTTCCATAATCTCGATCCGGAGATGCTGAACAAGCCGTTTGACCCGAATAACGACTACTCCATTCCGTATATCTGGGGTGCGACAGCCATAGGTATCAACAGCGAAGCGATTGATCCTAAAACGGTTACCCGTTGGGCAGACTTATGGAAGCCTGAGTATAAAGGCAGCCTGCTGCTAACGGATGATGCGCGCGAAGTCTTCCAGGTAGCGCTGCGTAAACTGGGGCTTTCCGGTAATACCACCGATCCGAAAGAGATTGAAGCGGCCTACAAAGAGCTGCAAAAATTGATGCCTAACGTGGCGGCGTTCAACTCCGATAATCCGGCGAACCCGTACATGGAAGGGGAAGTGAATCTCGGGATGGTGTGGAACGGTTCCGCGTATGTCGCCCGTCAGGCGGGCACGCCGTTGCAGGTAATTTGGCCGACGGAAGGCGGTATCTTCTGGATGGACAGCCTTGCTATCCCTGCCAATGCCAAAAACAAAGCGGGCGCGCTTAAGCTTATCAACTTCCTGCTACGCCCGGAAATTGCAAAGCAGGTGGCGGAAACCATTGGCTATCCGACACCAAACCTCGCGGCCCGTAAACTGCTGAGCCCGGAAGTGGCAAATGATAAATCACTCTATCCGGATGCAGAGACTATCAGCAAAGGCGAATGGCAAAACGATGTCGGCAGTGCCAGCGCTATTTACGAAGAGTATTATCAGAAGCTGAAAGCAGGACGTTAAGTTTTGCATCCGGGCCGGGCGCGGATGCCCGGCCTCTTTTGCGCAGACAAAGGAAGGGTACGCATGCAGCAGGACGCGAAGGTTTTTCGCCGCATTTTTACCGCGCTGGGCGCCATACTGCTGCTCATCGCCGCAGCTATTGTTTACTCACAGTTTCGTGACGCCCGCGACGCCGTACATACTGATGGCCTGATCGTCGATACTGTCTGGCGCAACAACCACCCGCGTAGCGTCGGCAACAGCGGCGCCTGGTTCCCGGTGGTGGCTTTTCGCCCTACCCCGCAATATACCCTGGTTTTTGAATCTTCCATTGGCAGCGTTTTTTATGAACATAGCGAAGGCGATGCGGTTGGGGTGGCCTTCCCGCCGGGTCAGCCACATAAGGCGGAGATTAACAGCCTGTGGGTTAACGCCTTTGCCTGGGGGCTGTTTGCCATCGGCGGGGTTGTTTTCATCGCCGTCGCGCTGTTCTTAAGTGATTCCCCGCGCAAAAAGCGTCGGGCGAAACGGAGGGGGCGCAAATGAAAAGGCTTTTAATTCTGCTCACGCTGCTCCTGCCGCTGGCGGCGCTCAGCGCCGCGCCGGTGCCAATAATGCGAACCCTTTTTACCGATGTCACCGGTACGGTGCCCGGCGCGGAGATGCTTACCCACAAAGCAGAACTGTTCCGCCAGCGCACCGGGATAGCACTCTATATTCTGGTGGTTCCCGCTATGAATGAGGCAAGCCTGCTGCGTGACGGCAAAAGAATGCTGGCGCGGGCAACGGCAAACCAGCCCGAGATGACGGGGAGCGTAATGATTGTGATTACCACCCAAAAGCCGCAGGTGCTGCTGGTCGGCAGCTATCAGGCGGCGCAGCAACTGCCGGACCATATATTGCGCTTGATGGTCGAGAACCAGACGCTGGCGTACTTTCATCGCGGCCTGATGTTCCAGGGGGTCAACACCGCGCTGGATGTGCTGGAAGCGGCGCTGACAAACCAGCCGACGCCGCCGCTGAGATGGTATCCGCCGCCGGAAAAGAACGGGCCGGACAGCGTTGCCGGCAACAGCTTTGGTTTTATGGCCTGGGCCTGCGCCTGGATAGCCTTTATGATGCTTTTTAACTACACCAGCCGTTTTCGCTACGCGATGAAGTTCACCCTGGCAATGACCATCGGCAATATCGGCTGGCAGGCGTTTTGCCTGTGGTTGGCTAACCGGGCGGTGTCGGTTGCGAATATCTCCCTGGGGTGGGCACTGATGATAGGGGTGGCAACGTTTTTCGCGGTATGGCTATGGACAAGGAAACGGCATAGCGCAGATAACCCCTAGCGCTCCCGGCCTCCGGGTGCGGCGCTGTCTTATCCGTGGGCTACGAAACGGCCCGGGCAAGCGTGAGCGCACCCGGGAAAACGCCCTCATTTTTTGAGAGAGTCAGGCCTTACAGCCCTTTCAGCAGCTTCTCAACATATTCCGGCACCACTTCGCTGGCGAGGCCATAATGCTTCTCTTCAAACTCGCTGCCCACCTGGCTTGGTTCAAGATTTAACTCAACGGTATGCGCGCCGTGCAGTTTGGCCTCATGGACAAAACCAGCCGCTGGATAGACATGGCCGGAGGTACCAATAGCGATAAACACATCGGCCATTGCGAGCGCATGATAAATCTCATCCATCCCCAGCGGCATCTCACCAAACCAGACCACATGGGGGCGTAGCGGCGCGGGAAACTGGCAGCAATGGCATTTGTCTTCCGGGGTCACGTCCTGCGTCCACGTCAGCACCTGCCCGCTCTGCGAACAGCGCACTTTCAGCAATTCACCGTGCATATGGATGATATGGTGGTTTCCGGCGCGTTCGTGCAGGTTGTCTATATTCTGCGTCACCAGTAAAAAGCGATCGCCGAGGATATCTTCCAGCTTCGCCAGCGCCAGATGTGCCGGGTTGGGCGCAATCTCCGGTAACTGGAGCTGCTGGCGACGCGCATTATAGAAAGACTGCACCAGTTGTGGGTTGCGGGCAAAACCTTCTGGCGTCGCCACATCTTCCACATGGTGTTCTTCCCACAAACCGTCCGCGGCGCGGAAGGTGCGAATGCCTGATTCTGCGGAGATACCCGCCCCCGTTAGTACCACTACTCTCGGTTTTTCCATCACTTCCGGCACCACCTGGTCTCTGAAAAAGATCCGCTGGCGTAAACGCTCACGCAAACGGCGTTTGTTACGGCGAAAACAGCTGAGACGATGTGACCGACGAGACTGCATATCATCCTCTCAGGATTAATCAGTAAGATGAAGGAAAGCGGCGCCACGCATGCCGCCTGCATCGCCGTGGCGAGCACGTTCAATGCGGGGTATCCGGGCTACCGGTAACAAGTGTGGCGGTAAACGCGCCGCCAGTAATGACGTCAGGGCAGAGAAATTCGATAAGCCGCCACCGATAACCAGTAAATCCGGATCCACTATCGTCAGGATATTCCCAAGACACACCGCCAGCAAATCAGCATAGCGTTCAACATGGGCTTTCGCCTGCGCGTCGCCCTGCTCCCAACGCGCAATAATTTCCGGGGAGGACAATGATTGATGGTAGTAATGTTGGTACAGCCAGGCAAAGCCGCGCCCGGACAGATAATTTTCGATACAGCCCAGTTTGCCACAGCCACAGCGCGTCAGCGGAAAATCAAAGCCCATTAGCGCCATCGCATCAACTGGCAGGCGAATATGACCAAACTCACCGGTAATATAGCTGCGGCCCTTAAGCGTCTGGCCGTTGGCGACAATGCCACCGCCAACGCCAGTGCCCAGGATAAGGCCCATTACAATCGGGTATTGGCGAAATTCATCATCCCAGGCTTCGGAAAGGGCAAAACAGTTGGCGTCATTATCAAGGCGGACATCACGCGCGAGCCTTACGCTCAAATCTTTGCGCAGTGGACGACCACTGGCGGCAGGCACATTGGCGGCATAGAGGGTGCCATCGGCGGTTTCCGGCATACCCGGAATACCAATGCCGACACTGCCCTGGCCGCCGAAGCGCGCATCGGCTTCGGCTACCAGTTGAGCAATTGTCGTTAAAAACGTCTCGTAACTGTCTTTCGGTGTGGCGACGCGCTTTTCCCATTGCAAACGTCGGGTATCATCAAATACCCCCAGCGCTATCTTGCTTCCGCCGATATCAAATCCGTAATACATCGCCTCTCCTTTGTGCTTCTTATTATTGTCCGCTCAATACCCTCGCCGGATCGATATTGCTTGCCCGGCGCGCCGGATACCAGCTTGCCAACAGACTCAGCACCAGAGCGGTGACCAGCACATACACCACATCCAGTGCGTGCAGCTCCGACGGTAGAAAATCAATAAAGTAGATATCGCCGGATAAAAATTGGTGACCAATCATCTTTTCAATCACGCGGATGATCGCGGTCAGTTGCAGTGACGCTACCACGCCGATCACCGCACCGATCAGGCTGCCCAGCAGGCCTGCCAGCAGCCCGTACCAGACGAAGATAGCCCGGATCAGGCCATCTTTTGCCCCTAATGTACGCAGCACGGCGATATCACTGCTCTTATCTTTTACCGCCATCACCAGCGTGGAGACAATATTAAAACAGGCGACACCGATCACCAGCACCATCGCCAGATACATAATGGCGCGGATCATCTGAATATCGCGATACATATAGCCGTATTTACCGATCCAGCTTTTAATATAGACATAGCTGTTGGTGACTTCACCGGCGTTACGCACCAGCGTATTCGCGTTAAAGACGTCCTTCACCTTGATAGCAATGCCCGTAACGCTGCTGCCCATATCCAGATACTGCTGCGCGTCTTCCATGGGGATCATCGCAAACGCATGGTCGAGTTGCCCGCTCAATTGCAATACACCAGTGACATGCAATCTGACGCGTTTTGGCTGTAGCAGTTTGTGGTCGGTGTCGGAATTAGGGATCATTATCGATACCCAATCGCCCTGTTTCACGTTCAGCGCATCGGCGACACCCTTACCAAGGATAATCTGCTGCTCACCGGGTTTAAAATTGCGCCAGGCATCGGCCTGAACAAAATTCGGTAATGCGCTCAGACGGGACTCCTGCTCAGGGTTTACCCCTTTCACCTGAATCGCTCGTAAATTGGTGCCGCTCTCCACAAGCCCGGTGAAATTAATATAAGGTGCCGCGGCGACAATGCCCGGCACTTTTTCCACTTTTGCCAGCGCGTCGTTCCAGTTATTCCACGGCTGATTCACCGGCTCGATTTCGCCATGGGGCACCACCGCCAGAATACGATTATTGAGCTCGCGTTCGAAGCCGTTCATTGCGCTGAGCCCGACGATCAACACCGCAACGCCAAGCGAAATCCCCACGGTGGAGATGACGGAAATCAGCGACACCATGCCGCTGCGGCGGCGACCACGGCTAAAACGCAGGCCAATCAGTAATGACAGGGGAGACGCCATCACTCAGCCCCCATCAGGGTCATTTCTGTGCTCAGGCGGCCATCGCGCATCTCCAACTGGCGGCTCATTCGTTTCGCCAGTTGCAGATCATGTGTGACCACCAGGAACGCGGTGCCCTGCGACGCATTCAATTCCCCCAACAACTGGAAGATACTGTCCGCATTACGGGCATCCAGGTTGCCGGTCGGTTCGTCCGCCAGCACCAGACGTGGGTTATTGACCAGCGCACGAGCAATCGCCACGCGCTGACGCTCACCGCCAGACAGCTCTGAGGGGCGATGGCTGGCGCGATGCTCAAGCCCAACCGCTCGCAGCATTTCCCGCGCCCGGACATCAATTTCTGCCGCTTTATGCTTACCAATCAGCAGCGGCATCGCGACGTTTTCCAGCGCGGTAAAATCGGGCAGCAGGTGGTGAAACTGATAGATAAAGCCCAGTTCGCGGTTGCGTAGCTCCGCTTTCGCCGCAGAGGAGAGTTTGCTCAGTTGTTGGTTATCGAAGGTCACTTCGCCGGAGGTGGGCGTGTCCAGCCCGCCCAACAGATGCAGGAGCGTACTTTTACCGGAACCGGAGCTGCCGACAATCGCCATCAGCTCCCCCTCACCCACGCTAAAGCTTACATCGTGCAACACATCGGTTTGCACTTTCCCTTCCTGATAGCGTTTGCACAGGTGGTCGCATTGCAACAGGATCTTATTCATAACGTAAAGCCTCAGCGGGTTGGGTGGCGGCAGCGCGCCAGGAAGGATAAAGCGTAGACAGCAACGCGATGGCCATGGCCACCAGCGCAATAACAACTACCTGTAACGGTTCGATGGCTACCGGCAGCGCTGCGCCATCAAGAAACGCACCGATGACCGGCATCAGATTATTCAACTGGCTGGCCAGCAGTGCGCCAAGCCCGGCCCCCAGCAGCGCACCAATGATGCCCGCGCTGGCGCCCTGCACCATAAAGACCGCCATGATCTGACGCGGGGTCAGCCCCTGAGTTTGCAGGATCGCCACCTCGCCCTGTTTTTCCATCACCATCAGGCCAAGGGAGGTAATGATATTAAAGGCCGCCACCGCAATAATCAGGCTTAACAGCAGCCCCATCATGTTTTTCTCCATACGTACGGCCTGGAATAACTCGCCTTTCCGCTCGCGCCAGTCTTGCCATTTGGTTCCTTGCGGCAGCGTTTGCTGGCTCAGAACATCAACCTGCAACGGTGCATCCAGCCATAAACGCCAACCGGTAATATTGCCTGCGGGGTAACGCATCAGACGGGACGCATCCTGAATATTGACCAGCATCTGATAGTCATCGACTTCACTGCTGGCGGCAAAGGTCCCGACAACGGTAAACAGACGCTGGCTGGGTAAACGCCCCATCGGGGTGAACTGGCTGGCGGACGGCACCATGACGCGAATCTGATCACCACGATTGACGCCTAATTGCCCGGCCAGCCCTTCACCGAGGATCACGTTGTACTGCCCGGCTTCCAGGGAAGATTGCTGCACGTTGACCAGGTACGGAGTCAGCGGATCTTTTTGCACCGGGTCGATACCCAACATGACACCCACGGCCACGCTGCGTGCACTTTGCAGAACGACATCACCGGTACTCAGCGGCGCAATGCGATTGACACCCTGCAATTTGAGCCCATTGGCCGGCAATTGTTCAGGATTGATAGAGCCGTTTTGCGCGGTGATGACGGCCTGCGGCATCAGCCCCAGGATGTTGTTTTGCAGTTCGCGCTCAAAGCCATTCATGACCGACAGCACGGTCACCAGCGCCATTACGCCAAGCGTAATGCCAATGGTCGACAGCCAGGAAACGAAACGACCGAAGCGGTCGGCTGCGCGCCCACGCATATAGCGCAGGCCGATAAAGAGAGTGACAGGCTGGTACATGAAATCCGTCTGGTTGCTGTTAGCAGACTCCGAAGTATATAAGCGAAAGCGTAGAGCGTAAATGAGTGAAACGGTAAGCGGACATCTCAGAGGACAGGAAAAAATCCGATAAATCAAATTGCTAGTTGCGCGACTTTTACGCATTTCGCCTCCCGTAGAGAGATCCTTTTTCCACGCGCCCTCTGATATTTATCCGAAAAAGGAGGAAATACAGACTGTTTACCGTTACACCCCACGGCGACGCCATCAGGATAAACGCCGAATTTTGTAATAGAAACGGCGAAAGACGATGAAAAAAAAGACTCTATGGATTAATCAAATCAAGGGATTATGTATCTGCCTGGTGGTCATCTATCACTCAGTCATTACGTTTTACCCGCACCTCACCACATTTGGTCACGCGTGGTCGGAAACGCTCGCAAAGTGCTGGATCTACTTTAATCTTTACCTTGCCCCCTTCCGCATGCCCGTGTTCTTTTTTCTCTCTGGCTACCTGATTCGACGCTACATTGATGAGGTGCCATGGAAGGAGGCGATCGACAAACGTATCTGGAGTATCTTTTATGTGCTTGTCATCTGGGGTGTGCTGCAGTGGCTGGCGCTCAGCCATATTAATGACTGGCTGGCACCCACGCGCGATTTAAGCAATGCGTCCAACGCTGCCTATGCGGATACACCCTCAGACTTTATCCAGGGAATGCTCACCGCCAGTACCAGCCTGTGGTATCTCTACGCGCTGGTTGTCTATTTTATTCTGTGTAAATTGTTGAGCCGCTGGTCGCTTGCAGCACTGGTCGCCATGACACTGCTGAGCGTGGCGATTAACTTTTTGCCCTCGCCCTGGTGGGGTATGAATAGCGTAATGCGCAACATGATCTACTACAGCCTGGGGGCATGGTTTGGCGGCGCTATTATGGATGCGATTAAACGCCTCTCTTTTCGCCGCTACGCCATCATGCTGGCAGTGGCGTTACTTGCTGCGGTGGCGCTATGGTTTTTAAATGTGCCCTTACCCTTGAGCTTGCTGTCGATCGTGCTGATTTTGCGTCTGTTCCGCGCGCTGGAAGAGCGCGTTGGCTCACACGAAAACGCACTGCTGAATATCGTGGGCAGCAATACGCTTGCCATCTACACCACGCATCGCATTCTGATTGAAGCGCTCAGCCTTGCGTTGTTGACCCCGATGAATGCCGGGCGCTGGTCGCCTGCTTTCGAGCTCACCATCGTCTTGCTCTATCCGTTCTGTAGCCTCGCTATCTGTACGCTGGTTGGCTTGTGTATACGGAAAATCTCTTCGGCAATCTTTGCCGATCTGCTTTTCACCCCGCCAGCCAGGCTGGCCTCACCTCTGCAGGCACGATAAGCGCATGTGTTGAGGTTGGCGAATAGTGCACAATCGCGGATAATAAAGGGATTGCGTATCAGTGATATGCCCCCATAACAAGGGGCATATCCATAAGAGACCCAGACCCTATCTATGCCTGAACAATACCGTTATTCTCTGCCCGCCAAAGCTGGCGAGCAGCGCCAGCTTGGCGAACTGACTGGCGCAGCCTGCGCCACCGAAGTCGCGGAAATCATTGAGCGCCATAAAGGTCCGGTGGTATTGATTGCGCCGGATATGCAAAATGCCCTGCGTCTGCATGACGAAATTACCCAGTTTACCGACAACCTGGTGATGAATCTTGCTGACTGGGAGACACTGCCGTATGACAGTTTCTCGCCGCATCAGGAAATTATCTCCTCCCGTCTCTCCACGCTCTACCAGTTGCCCTCTATGCAACGTGGTGTGCTGATTGTAGCGGTGAATACCTTGATGCAGCGCGTCTGCCCGCATAGCTATTTGCACGGTCACGCATTGGTCATGAAAAAAGGTCAGCGTCTGTCCCGAGACGCGCTGCGCGCGCAACTGGACAGCGCTGGGTATCGCCATGTTGATCAGGTTATGGAGCACGGCGAGTACGCGACTCGCGGGGCGCTGCTGGATCTCTTCCCGATGGGCAGCGCACAACCTTATCGCCTTGATTTCTTTGATGATGAAATTGACAGTCTTCGCCTGTTCGATGCGGACAGTCAGCGTACGCTGGAAGAGGTCGAAGCCATCAATTTACTGCCTGCTCACGAATTCCCGACGGATAAGACCGCCATCGAACTGTTTCGCAGCCAGTGGCGAGATAAGTTCGACGTCAAGCGCGATGCCGAACATATCTATCAACAGGTGAGCAAAGGCACTTTGCCAACCGGCATTGAATACTGGCAGCCACTGTTTTTCAGTGAGCCTTTGCCGTCGTTGTTTAGCTATTTGCCGGACAATACGCTACTGGTAAACACGGGGGATCTTGAAAACAGCGCTGAGCGCTTTAGCCAGGAGACCCTGGCGCGCTTCGAAAACCGTGGCGTGGACCCCATGCGACCTCTGCTGGCGCCGGAATTACTGTGGCTGCGGGTTGATGAACTGTTCAGCGAACTCAAGCGCTGGCCGCGCGTGCAGCTCAAAACCGAAAACCTGGCAGACAAAACCGCCAATGTGAACCTCGGTTACCGGACGTTGCCGGATCTGGCCGTTCAGGCACAGCAAAAGTCGCCGCTGGATAATTTACGCAAATTCCTCGAATCCTTTACCGGTCCGGTCGTCTTTTCGGTCGAGAGCGAGGGGCGTCGCGAAGCGCTGGGAGAACTCCTCTCACGCATCAAAGTGGCGCCGAAGCGCATTACCCGGCTGGATGACGCGCAAGATACAGGGCGCTATCTGATCATTGGCTCCGCAGAACATGGCTTTATCGACACGCTACGTAACCGGGCGCTGATTTGCGAAAGCGATCTGCTGGGCGAGCGCGTTGCCCGCCGTCGCCAGGATACACGCCGCACGATTAACCCCGATACGCTGATCCGCAACCTCGCTGAACTGCACCCTGGCCAGCCGGTGGTGCATCTGGAACATGGGGTTGGACGCTATGCGGGAATGACCACGCTTGAAGCGGGCGGCATAAAAGGCGAATACCTGATGCTGACCTATGCCGGGGATGCCAAACTGTACGTGCCGGTCTCGTCGTTGCATCTGATTAGCCGCTATGCCGGGGGTGCCGAGGAGAACGCGCCGCTGCATAAACTGGGCGGCGATGCATGGGCCCGCGCGCGGCAGAAAGCGGCAGAAAAAGTCCGGGATGTGGCGGCGGAATTGCTGGATATCTATGCCCAACGCGCCGCGAAGTCCGGCTTTGCATTTAAACACGATCGCGAACAATATCAGCTTTTCTGCGACAGCTTCCCGTTTGAAACCACGCCAGACCAGGCGCAAGCCATTAACGCGGTGTTAAGTGACATGTGCCAGCCACTGGCCATGGACCGCCTGGTGTGTGGCGATGTCGGCTTCGGTAAAACCGAAGTGGCAATGCGTGCCGCCTTCCTCGCCGTCGAAAACAACAAGCAGGTGGCGGTGTTGGTGCCAACCACCCTGCTCGCCCAGCAGCATTTCGACAATTTCCGCGATCGCTTCGCCAACTGGCCGGTGCGGGTGGAGATGCTCTCACGTTTTCGTAGCGCGAAAGAACAGACACAAGTGCTGGAGCAGGCGGCTGAGGGCAAGATTGATATTCTTATCGGCACCCATAAGCTGCTGCAAAACGATGTGAAGTGGAAAGATCTGGGGCTGCTGATCGTCGATGAAGAACACCGCTTCGGCGTGCGACATAAAGAGCGGATTAAAGCGATGCGTGCTGACGTAGATATCCTCACGCTAACCGCAACACCCATTCCGCGTACACTCAATATGGCCATGAGCGGTATGCGCGATCTGTCGATCATTGCCACCCCGCCTGCGCGCCGCCTGGCAGTGAAAACCTTCGTTCGCGAATACGACAGTCTGGTAGTGCGCGAGGCAATACTGCGTGAAGTCCTGCGTGGTGGGCAGGTGTACTACCTTTATAACGATGTCGAAAATATTCAGAAAGCCGCCGACAGACTGGCGGAACTGGTTCCGGAAGCGCGCATCGCCATCGGACACGGGCAGATGCGTGAGCGCGAACTGGAACGGGTAATGAATGATTTCCACCACCAGCGTTTTAATGTGCTGGTATGTACCACGATAATCGAGACCGGGATCGATATTCCTACCGCGAACACAATCATTATTGAACGTGCCGATCACTTTGGCCTGGCGCAGCTCCACCAGTTACGTGGCCGCGTGGGACGTTCGCACCATCAGGCCTATGCCTGGCTACTGACGCCGCATCCAAAAGCGATGACCACCGATGCGCAAAAGCGTCTCGAAGCGATTGCCTCGCTGGAAGATTTAGGGGCGGGTTTCGCGCTGGCGACCCACGATCTGGAAATCCGCGGGGCTGGCGAACTGTTGGGCGAAGATCAGAGCGGTTCAATGGAGACCATCGGCTTTTCACTGTATATGGAGCTGCTGGAAAATGCGGTCGATGCGCTCAAAGCCGGGCGAGAGCCATCGCTCGAAGATCTCACCAGCCAGCAAACAGAAGTCGAACTGCGCATGCCTTCCCTGCTGCCGGATGATTTTATTCCCGACGTCAATACTCGTCTCTCTTTCTACAAGCGCATTGCCAGTGCGAAGAGTGAAAATGAGCTCGATGAGATTAAAGTGGAACTGATCGACCGTTTTGGTCTGCTGCCTGACGCCGCGCGAAACCTGCTTGATATTGCGCGGCTGCGTCAACAGGCCCAGAAATTGGGGATTCGTAAGCTTGAAGGGAATGAAAAAGGCGGCACGATTGAGTTCAATGAAAAAAACCATGTCAATCCCGCATGGCTTATCGGCCTGCTGCAAAAGCAGCCTAAACATTTCCGCCTCGATGGCCCGACACGCCTGAAGTTCTTCCAGGAGCTGACGGAACGCAAAACCCGCATGGAGTGGGTACGCAACTTCATGCAGCAGCTTGAAGAAAACGCGATGGCATAGTGTTCTGCGGGCCAGTTATCATCACTGGCCCGTTTTTTTTGAAATATTTACAAACATTTTGCACTCTTCCAGGACTTCCCGACATTCCTTCCCACCATAATTTCATTACCTGTGTCTGCAAATAACCTTATCAATTACATGGATTATGGTAATGATTAATAATTCCCGTTTTGTCCTCTGGGCGGTTTTTCTCGCCGCCACGCTCGTTTTACCCGCGAAGGCGAATACCTGGCCTTTACCCCCCACCGGTAGCCGGGTGGTCGGGGAAAACCGGTATCACGTGGTAGAAAATGATGGCGGTTCGCTGGAGGCGATTGCCAAAAAGTACAATGTCGGTTTCCTGGCCCTGTTGCAGGCGAACCCCGGCGTCGATCCGTATGTTCCTCGCGCAGGTAATGTACTGACTATCCCGTTACAAACACTGTTACCCGACGTGCCGCGAGAAGGTATCGTCATCAATCTGGCCGAGCTACGTCTCTATTATTATCCGCCGGGTAAAAACGAAGTGACCGTCTACCCTATCGGAATAGGGCAACTGGGTGGAGATACCTTAACGCCTACCATGGTGACAACCGTTTCTGATAAACGGGCTAATCCTACCTGGACACCAACGGCCAACATTCGCGCACGTTATAAAGCCCAGGGAATAGATTTACCGGCAGTCGTTCCGGCCGGGCCGGAAAACCCGATGGGCCACCATGCCATTCGCCTTGCTGCGTACGGTGGTGTCTACCTCATTCATGGGACCAACGCTGATTTTGGCATTGGCATGCGCGTCAGCTCCGGATGTATTCGTCTGCGTGATAACGACATCGCCACATTGTTTAGCGTTATCAAACCCGGTACGCGCGTGAATATTATCAACACGCCGATAAAAGCCTCGGTTGAACCTGACGGCACACGCCTGGTGGAAGTGCATCAACCGCTGTCAAAATCCATTGACGACGACCCGAAGACATTGCCGATTGTGCTTAATGCCACTATGCAGACTTTCAAAGATTCGCCACAAAGCGCAAGCGATGTGTTTGAACGTGCAATGGAAGTGCGCTCTGGTATGCCGGTGGATGTCACTCTCCATGACAGCGTGCTACAACAATCCCTTTAATTTCCGTAGAGCAAAAAAAAGCCTCGCAATTGCGAGGCTTTTTTATGAGGGTTAATTCAGTGGCTTAACTTATTTGTACAGTACTGCGGTGCCGTGCAGAGTATCGGAACCGGTCACAGAGGTGATACGGAAAGATTTTGCACCCATTTCATCGGCTTTTTGTGCCAGTTGATCTTCAACAGAAGAGAGGTTAGCACCCGCAGAAGCACCAATAACAGCGACTTCCTGTTGGCCTGCCGGTGCGTTTTGAACTTCAACGGCAGCGAAGCTTGCAAAAGAGAGTGAGCTTAGTACGGCAGCGGCGATCAGAGTTTTAACGTTTTTCATGATTTTGTTCCTGTAGCAGATGAAAGTAGCGTCGTAAGCATTTACTTAACGATCGATAGACAAATCATAAGTGTGATCTATGTCACTCGTCAATGCATTTTAATAACGAACGTTAATTAAATTAACAAATCCTTATTTATCATATAGATAGAATTTATTAATTTGTGCTATTTTGCCTCTGGTGTCTGACAGCATTTATTTTTATAATGATTGTTCAACAAACCAACAAAGGTTGAACGGCACTATGACCAGTGAAGTCACTTGTATGAAAAAAAGCCGTGGCCGACCGAAAGTGTTCGACAGGGAAGTGGCGCTTGATAAGGCCATGGCATTATTCTGGCAGCATGGCTACGAAGCCACGTCATTATCAGATCTCGTAGAGGCAACGGGCGCGAAAGCACCGACGCTGTATGCGGAATTTACGAATAAAGAAGGCCTGTTCCGCGCAGTGCTGGATCGCTACATCTCGCTTTTTGCAGCAAAACATGAAGCCCAGTTGTTATGCGACGATAAACCGCTGGGGCAGGCGTTAAAAGATTACTTCACGGCGGTGGCACACTGCTTTACCAGCACTGAAACTCCGGCGGGCTGTTTTCTGATCAATACCTCCGCGACGCTGGCCGCCTCTTCGCAGGCAATTGCGCAGACCATTAAGTCACGCCATGCGCAGCAGGAACAACTGTTGCTCAAGTTTTTGCAACAACGTCAGCAAAGGGGGGAAATCCCCGCTCACGCGGATGTTCAGGAACTGGCGCAGTTTTTAAGCTGTGTGCTGCAGGGCATGTCTATCAGCGCACGTGAAGGCGCAAGTTGTGAGAAATTGCTGCAAATTTCCGCGACGACTCTGCGTTTATGGCCTCAGTTGACCACATCCTGATTTGCCCTCCTTAGCAATAATTATCGTTTTCACCTATTATATTAATAGGTGAAAACAGCATGTCGTTTTTGCCGCTTTGCTAATATTAAACAGGAATTATTTCGCTGCTAACCATTAGTCGTAAAAGAACCATAAACGTCAGGATGACGACATAAGCGAATTTATTGTTCTAACCCTACGCTATCTTATTGTATATACGGAATTTATGTACTTTGGCTGACTATTCACATTCAGAAGGAAAATGGAAATGATTTTGCTATTACCATTACTTAAAGTGCTAATAGTAATAACATTGTTATTCGGGCTCTGGGTTGTATGTGGTGGTTCGGTTTTATTCGCCTTCATCTCTGTGGTCATTACCGGCTTTCTGCTCTATCGCCAGCACGATCTTATCTGAATCTTCGGCCTGTAAAAAAGGCTCCTCAGCCTGAGCAATTGAGGAGCCAATGGGTACAGTACTGCTATTTTAGGCTTTGTTATTCAAAATAAGCTGACCGTTGTCATCCAGTGGGATCTGGGTTCCAGGGTCTTTATCCATGCGGATCTTCCCTTGCTGGTCGCCAATTTTGTAAGTGACGTCATACCCCAGCATTTTTTCCGATTTGTCATACACCGTTTTACAACGTTGCTCAGTGGTGGTGTATGTATCTCTTGCCTGCATTTCGCCCTGGACCTGGTTCCCGGCGTAGCCACCGCCCAGCGCGCCGACGACCGTGGCGACATCGCGACCACGACCCCCGCCGAACTGATGACCGATAACCCCACCGGCAACAGCACCCAGTACAGAACCGGTCAGACGATTTTCATCCTGCACCGGACGACGATGCGTCATCGTGACATTACGACACTCCTGACGCGGTGTTTTGATGGATTCTTTGATTGGCGTGGCGGAAACCACCTGCGCATACTGCGGCCCGCGATTGAAGACATTCATACTTGCAACCGCTGCGACACCCAGAGCAGCGGCCACGCCAATACCGATACCCGCTAACATTGATTTATTCACAGGATTTCCTCCCTGGTTTGCTATTCGTAACAATTTTGCAACTTGGGAGTGTACGAAGCCAATCGGAATGAGAGGAAAAAAGGAGAGATTAGGGAGAATCCAGCATGATTCGGAGTTATCCGAGCATATACTGACTGTATGACAGAAGGATGTACTGCTCCCCTGCAACACTATGCAGGAGAGCAGTCAGGCAAATTAATGCAATTTCAGGCGGGGACGGATCACACGGTTAATGCTGCCGACCAGCATCATTAACCCCGTCTTGAAGTAACCATGCAGCGCAATCTGATGCATGCGGTACAGTGAGATATAAACAAAGCGTGCAATACGCCCTTCAATCATCATGGACCCACGCATCAGGTTACCCATCAGGCTCCCTACGGTCGAGAAGTTGGAAAGTGAAACCAACGAACCGTGATCTTTATAGACATAGGACTTCGTCGGTTTACCTTTCATTTGCGCCAGGATGTTGTGCAGCGCGAGGCTGGCCATCTGGTGTGCAGCCTGAGCGCGCGGTGGCACAAAGCCCCCTTCCGGACGCGCGCATGAAGCACAGTCGCCAATGGCATAAATGTCCGCATCACGGGTAGTTTGCAGTGTCGGCTCAACGACTAACTGGTTAATACGGTTCGTTTCCAGGCCGCCTATCTCTTTCATAAAGTCCGGCGCTTTGATACCCGCCGCCCAAACCATCAGGTCGGCTTTGATGTATTCACCGTCTTTAGTATGAAGACCGCCTTCATCGGCGCTGGTAACCATAGTTTTAGTCAGAACACGCACGCCCATTTTGGTCAGCTCATTGTGCGCAGCTCCGGAAATACGCGGCGGCAACGCAGGCAAAATACGCTCACCCGCTTCCACCAGCGTCACGTTCAGCGCTTCATTGGTCAGACCTTTATAGCCATAGCTATGTAACTGTTTTACCGCGTTATGTAATTCGGCAGAGAGCTCTACTCCCGTTGCACCACCACCGACGATAGCGATGTTCACTTTGCCGTTTGCCCCGAGGCTGGCAGAGTATTTCAGGAACAGGTTCAGCATCTCCTGGTGGAAACGGCGTGCCTGATGCGGGTTATCGAGGAAAATGCAGTGCTCTTTCACGCCAGGGGTGTTGAAGTCATTCGAAGTACTGCCTAACGCCATTACCAGCGTGTCGTACGCCAGCTTACGTTCAGGCACTAGCAGTTCGCCTTTCTCGTCACGCAACTCTGCCAGAGTGATGGTCTTCGCTTCGCGATTGATATCAACCACCGAGCCCAACTGGAACTGGAAATGGTGATTACGCGCATGCGCCAGATAGCTCAGCGCATCAACGCCTTCATCCAGCGACCCTGTTGCCACTTCGTGCAACAGTGGTTTCCACAGGTGGCTGTGGTTGCGATCCACCAGCGTAACCTTCGCTTTTTTACCGCGGCCCAATTTTTTACCCAACTGTGTCGCCAGTTCAAGCCCGCCAGCACCACCGCCAACAATCACAATTTTCTTCAATGGTGTAGTCAACGTGACCCCCTCAAAATTATTAACCAATTGTTAATTAAAGGTTATAAATATAACTCTTAATTAACAACAAGTTACATCATGAAAACCAAATGATGCCAGTGAGAATAACATGAACGGTGCATTGGTCATACCAAAATTGATATGCATCAAGTTTTGATGCCTAAAAGATGAACAAGTGTAGTTGCTATGAAACAAACTGGGCGAAAACGTGCGCTAAAACATGGGGGCAAAGGCAGCAAAACAAAGCCCGACGAGTGTCGGGCTGAGGGGATTAACCGAGTGTTTTAAAAGCTTTAATTCGCTGCAGGTGCGGCGAGATATTTTTAAACTTGTGCGTCTGTTCTTCGTCCCAGACAATTTCATAGTAATGGTGCAGAACGTCCGATGAACGCTGGCTGTCCAGCGCTTCATCACGGCGAGAAAGGATAGCCAGACAGCGATCGCGATTTTTCTCGCGAAAGTTCGACACACACTTGGTGGCAATGTCGAGGTACTCTTCCGGCCGGTCGATCTTGCCTTCCATGTTCTCAAACGGGAACAAATTAGGGTTGAACATAACCTGCCGAATGTCGCACAGGAAACCAATGCGCTCCGCCCAGTATCCTCCCAGCCCCACACCGCAAATGAGCGGCCGTTCATCCACGTTTAGCTGCAGCATTTTGTCCACCTCTTTTAACAAATGCTGCATATCATGCTTCGGATGACGCGTGCTGTAACTGATCAACCTGACGTCCGGATCGATAAATTGCAGCTGCAACACCTTCTCATGATTTCCAGGACTGTTTGAGTCAAAACCGTGCAAATAGATGATCATTGTATCCTCACCCTACTCCAGTACCCCGCCTACAAAGGTTCACTGAGCCGACTTGTATTCCTGCCAACGCGCATGGAGTTGCTCCAGTTCACGGTTGGCAGCCTTCCAGCGTTCAGAACTCAGCAATTCCTGACGGGAAAATGAACCTTTATGATACAATTTCGTAACACGCTCTGCTTTGATCGGCGACAGGTTATCCAACACACTCACTGCGCCCTTACGATTATTACAGACCAGGATCATATCGCAACCTGCATCCAGCGATGCCTGTCCACGCTCAGCATAGCTGCCCATGATCGCCGCGCCTTCCATCGATAAATCGTCTGAAAAAATCACGCCATCAAAATTGAGTTCACCACGCAGCACCGTTTTCAGCCAGTAGGGAGAACCGCTGGCCGGGCGCGAATCCGCATCCGTATAAATAACGTGCGCAGGCATAATCGCATCCAGCTTGCCCTGTTCAATCAACGTGCGGAATACCGCCATATCTTTGCTGCGGATCTCCGCCTGAGCACGCGGATCGCGCGGCGTCTCTTTATGTGAATCGGCCGTCACAGCACCATGTCCCGGAAAATGCTTACCGGTGGTTTTCATGCCCGCGCTGTGCATACCATCAATGAAACGTCCTGCGATAGAGAGCGCTTTTGCCGGATCTTCATGGTAAGAGCGTTCGCCAATCGCCGCGCTGATATGGCCCACATCAAGCACGGGCGCGAAACTGATGTCGATATCCATCGCAATCATCTCGCTTGCCATCAGCCAGCCCGCCTCTTCTGCCACTCTGCCGCCCTCTTCCATTCCCAGCAGTGCTGCAAAAGATTGTGCTGCCGGCAGTTGGGTAAATCCTTCACGAAAGCGCTGGACCCGCCCCCCTTCCTGATCGACCGCGACCACCAGGCGATGATGCGACGCGACGCGGATCTGGCGTACCAGTTCGCGCAACTGCGCCGGATCGTGATAATTGCGGGTAAACAGAATCAGGCCACCCACCAGCGGATGCGCCAGAATTTCGCGCTCTTCCGCATCCAGTTCGTAGCCTTGCACATCTAACATGACCGGACCCACACTCACCTCTCTTTTCCTTTCATCTTTAACTGGCGCCATGCATCATCGGCCAGCGTTATAAATTGTTGATCGCCCGTCTGCTGCAAACGGCATTCAAACCAGCCCGCCATCAACATTGCTATCCACGGACGCCAGCGAACGACCTGGCGCCATAATTGCGTTTCATCGAGCATGGCACAGCGTGCGTATTCAGCCACCAGTTCACGGCGCTGATGCTCACTCCCGGTCCAGACACCTGCCAGCTCCATCGCGATATCACCGTCACCAGCATACTCCCAGTCGATCAACCGCAACCCGTCCTGGCTGTGCACCAGGTTACCCGCATGGACATCCATATGTAATGGAGCCAGTCGCA
The DNA here is from genome assembly GCF_040546205.1 of Citrobacter sp. UYEF32. NCBI lineage: Bacteria > Pseudomonadati > Pseudomonadota > Gammaproteobacteria > Enterobacterales > Enterobacteriaceae > Citrobacter > Citrobacter sp. UYEF32. The sequence goes on from NZ_JBEPNI010000001.1 coordinate 305,812, forward strand.
AGGGTAGCGGCTCGCCCTGGCGCCTGCGTGCTTTTAATTGCTGCAGCCAGAACAGCGTACGGCGCGACGGCAAACATTGCTGCCAGTACGTTTCCAGTAAAGGCAACAGGTTAAGACGCCAGCCAAAGGGAGGACAGCGATGCAGATCATACAGTAAGGCCGCAAGGTTATGGCTATCCGGCAAACTGCTTTGTACATCGCCAGGAATATAATCAATTGCCATCCAGCCTTTAGCGAAGAAGTGCGGTTGCGGCGCGATGTGGCGCGGTAATCGTTTAAGCGCGCGATACTGGCGCAGAAAGGGTGACGATGTCGCCTGATGCTGTTGACGTAAAACCAGACGATGATGACCGTTGCTGATAAGACAGCTCCCGCCACTCATGCCAGTATCCTGGCCTTCGACGGGAGCATAATGCGGGAAATAGCGTGACAACAGCGCGTCACGCGTAAGATTATTGTTGCTGAACCGCACCTTTACCTGACCAGACAATTTCGCCAGTCTGCACCAGCATCAGTTGCATTTGCAGCGTCGGCGCATTGGCATTACCTGTCGCGCTGGAATACAGCACGTACTGGGCCCCTACATTGCGGGCAATACCAATAGCTTTACTGCGTGTACCGAGACTATCCTGCGGTGACAGGCCCAGTTGCTGCTTGGCAATTGACAGTTGCTGCGCCGAAACCAGCGTAAACTTGCCATTGTTGGTCAGCGCGCTGCGCAGGGTTTCAGTTGCTTCGCTGGTGTTCACCGAACCGTTTGTCCGGTTGTTCACACTGTCAACGAGCAGTACGTTACCCGCAGAGGCTCCGCTCGCCTGCAACATTTTACCCATCATCGGCTGTACGGCGCTGTTCCAGTCATAGTGACGTTCACGCGGCGTCGGCTGAGTCGTTTGATCAGGGTGTTCGATTGGCCCTGGTTGCTCCGGGATCGACGGAACAGACGGCACCGTCGGTACAGGTTGCGACGGCTGCGGTTGCTGCGGAACAGGCTGTTGTGGCGTTGGGTTCGCTTGTTCAACTGGCGCGGGTTCTTGCTCGCCGCGCGTAATACACCCGGAAAGGATAACGGCCACTGTGGCCAGCAGCGCGAAACGTCCTAATGTTTTAATCAATTTTCACCCCTTATAGATAGAGATAAAGTCTGACCTTGTGCGCACCCAGGAAATTTGCATTTCCATAAAGTGTGACAGCAGAGTGCGCCGGGATCGTGATCCTACGCGGTTCTTCGAGCGGGTGCATTTCCAGGCCTCTGGCGTCGTACCAGTAAAAACGGTAATTAATGGTTACCGGCTGCGCGCGTTCATTGAACAGGCGAGACGAGGCAGAGGGCTGGATTTCCTGCGTGCTCAGCGTGGGGGAGTCAGCGGTGATACCTGCGGCCAGAACATTGGCTTCCATCACCAGCGTTTGATCATTGGCCACCGGGATCGCAGGACGCGAGCCACAGCCGACTAACGCCAGGGCCGTCACCAGAAGTGCAACGCGTCCGTTGATCATATCACTCGCCTTTATGTGCCAGCATCGGGCCTAAGGGGCGACCACCCAACAAATGCATATGGATATGCCAGACTTCCTGTCCGCCGTGGCGGTTACAGTTCATGATGAGGCGATAACCATCTTCCGCAATGCCCTCAGCACGGGCAATTTTTGCCGCTACGGTCATCATCCGTCCCATCGCCTGTTCATGCGCTTCGGTAATGTCATTAGCGGTAGGAATGAGGATATTCGGCACAATCAGAACATGCGTCGGAGCCTGGGGAGAGATATCACGGAAAGCGGTAACTAATTCATCCTGATAGACGATGTCCGACGGAATTTCCCGACGGATAATCTTACTAAAAATGGTTTCTTCGGCCATGACGTTTTCCTTTTTATACGCGCGGGCGAAACCGCCCCATCACGAGATACAGTGTAGAGTATGAGCGAGATTCTCCGGCTGTTTCAACTATAACGCTCTTTTTCTTCAAGATTTCGCCACCGGCTGGTGGTGTTATAACCAACCCTTACCCATAACCGCGTTAAATCAACCACTCAGCCACGGATATTACATCTGTTTACATCTCAAGTATGAATGCGTATATTTCGCATTTGCATTTTCATGCGCGTTTATTAACTGAAAAATAAAAACAGACCGGACGCCGACAATGCATCGCGATCCGGACAATCCCGTTCACATACCATTAAGGGTTAATAATGTCTTTCACCATTAACGCCAGGAATGAGCAGCGTCCGTTTAACAGCGCGCCATCATTGCTGGCCGTTTGTATTGGGCTCGCGTTGACACCAGCCGCAGGTTTTGCAGCATCCACATCCGGCACTGATGAGACCGTTATCGTTGAAGGCGCATCCGGCGACCAAAGCGATACCCACCAGGACCAGGACTATAGCGTTCAGACCACCACCACCGGCACAAAACTGCTGCTCGTGCCGCGCGATATCCCGCAGTCGGTAAGCGTTATCAGTCAGCAGCGTATGCAGGATCAGAACCTGAACTCAATCGGGCAAGTATTGACCAATACCACCGGCGTCACCGCGCAGGTACAGGACAGCGATCGCACCGTGTTTTATTCACGTGGCTTCTTTGTCAGCAACTACGCCTACGACGATCTTCCAACCTCCATTAGTGAAGTCTGGAACTTTGGCGACACCGCCGCCGATACCGCCATCTATGACCGCATTGAAGTGGTACGTGGCGCGACGGGTTTGATGTCCGGTACTGGTAACCCGGCGGCCTATGTCAACATGGTGCGTAAGCATGCGGATAGTACTGAATTCAAAGGTAACGTGTCCGCCACTTACGGTAGCTGGGATAAACAACGTTATATCCTTGATCTGCAGGCTCCGCTGACCGAATCGGGCAAAGTACGTGGCCGCGTCATTACCGGTTACCAGGATAATGACAGTTGGGTGGACACATACCACTACCGCAAGAAATTCATCTACGGTGTTGTTGATGCTGACGTAACCGACAGCACCACCTTATCGCTGGGATATGAATATCAGGAAAGCCAGACTGACAGCCCCACCTGGGGCGGTCTGCCGACCTGGTACGCCGATGGCAGCAAAGCGAAATATGACCGCAGCACAACCGTTGCGCCAAACTGGGCCTATTCCGATAAAGACAACACCAAAGTCTTCGCCAACCTGACGCAGCGGTTTGGCAATGGCTGGGAAGCGCATGTTAACGGTATGCATGCGGAAACCAATTTCGATACCAAAACGATGTATATGTACGGTTATCCGGATGAAGCCACAGGCCTGGGAATGGTCGGTTACGGCGGCTGGAACCGTGGTGAGCGTAAACAGGATGCCATTGATGCCTTCATGCGTGGCGGTTTTGACCTGTTTGGCCGCCAGCATGAGTTGATGTTCGGCGCAAGCTACAGCCGCCAGCGTAACCATTATGACAATTCCCTGCCGGACACGCCTGGGACGATTGTCGATGTGGGCTCATTCAACAGCGGCTGGAGTGGTAATATTGCCGACCCGGCATGGACACCATGGGCGCTGTATAGCAAGGACGATATTCGTCAGTCTTCTGCCTACACCTCTGCGCGTGTCTCGCTGGCCGATCCACTGCACCTGATCGTGGGCGCACGTTATACCGAATACAATATTCGCTACAACCCGTCAGGTTCACCTTCTACCCGGCTTGAAAGCACCAAAGACGATGTCACACCGTATGCAGGCCTGGTCTATGACATCAACGAAGACTGGTCCGCATACGCCAGCTATACCGAGATCTTCCAGCCGCAGGACAAACGTGACGCATCCGGGCGCTATCTCGATCCAACCACCGGTAAGAGCTATGAAGCGGGTGTGAAAGCAGACTGGTTTAGCACCCGCCTGACAACGTCCCTTGCCGTGTTCCGTATCGAGCAAGACGGTGTCGCCAGTAATACGTACACTTACATGCCAGGCGGGGAGTCCATCTATGAATCCCTGGATGGCATCGTCAGTAAAGGTATCGAATTTGAGCTGAACGGTGCGCTGACCGATAACTGGCAGTTAACCTTCGGTGCGACTCGCTTTATTGCCGAAGACAAGCAGGGCAAGGCAGTCAGTTCCGATCAACCGCGAACCACCATGAAGTTGTTTACCCGCTATCAGTTGCCGGCACTGCCTGAGTTAACAATCGGCGGAGGGGTAAACTGGCAGAACAAAGTCTGGACCGACGTGTCAGATACCCAGCGCGCAGAACAAGGCAGCTATGCACTGGTGAATCTGTTCGGGCGCTATCAGGTCACTAAAGATTTCGCCGTCCAGGCAAATCTGAACAATGTGTTTGACCGTGAGTACTACGATTATGTAGGCAGCTATACCGTCTACGGCGCACCGCGTAATTTTTCCCTCAGCGCCAGCTATAGCTTCTGATGACGGTGTTCAGATGCTAACCCCTGCCCGTTAGTTCGCTGACGGGCTTTTTTATATCTCATTGCCCTTCACCTTTCTGACGTGACAGATGACCTTCTTGTCTCATTTGCCTTAAATGTAAAACCCTTGAATGTAAAAAAGGCAGCCTTTCGGCTGCCTCAGTCTCCCCAGACTTTACGGCTTAGTTGCTACGGATGTACTCATCCATTTCGGTTTTCAGGTTATCGGATTTAGTACCGAAAATTGCCTGTACACCAGAACCAGCAACCACCACACCTGCCGCGCCCAGTTTTTTCAGACCAGGCTGGTCAACTTTTGCCACATCGGCAACGCTAACGCGCAGACGAGTGATGCAAGCATCCAGGTTAGTGATATTTTCTTTACCGCCGAACGCAGCGACCAGTGCCGGAGCCATTTCGCTGGTTGCGCCAGCTTTAGACTCTTCGGACGCATCTTCACGACCCGGGGTTTTCAGATCCAGCGCTTTAATCAGTACGCGGAACACGGTGTAGTAAATCGCTGCATAGCACAGACCTACAACCGGGAACAACCACAGTTTGCTGCCGTTACCGGACAGGACGATGAAGTCGATCAGGCCGTGAGAGAAGGACGTACCGTCACGCATACCCAGCAGGATACAGATCGGGAATGCCAGACCAGCCAGAATCGCATGGATTGCGTACAGGATCGGCGCAACGAACATGAAAGAGAACTCGATCGGCTCGGTGATACCGGTCAGGAACGAGGTCAACGCTGCGGAGATCATGATACCGCCCACTTTCGCGCGGTTCTCTGGTTTAGCAGAGTGCCAAATCGCGATAGCAGCAGCCGGCAGGCCATACATTTTGAACAGGAAGCCGCCAGACAGTTTGCCCGCAGTCGGGTCGCCTGCCATGTAACGCGGGATATCGCCGTGGAATACCTGGCCTGCTGCGTTGGTGAATTCGCCGATCTGCATCTGGAAAGGAACGTTCCAGATATGGTGCAGACCAAACGGTACCAGGCAGCGCTCGATGAAGCCGTAGATACCGAACGCAACAACCGGGTTCTGGTAGGCAGCCCATTGAGAGAATTCCTGAATAGCAGTACCAATCGGTGGCCAGATGAAGGACAGCACAACACCGAAGATAATAGCGGCCAGACCGGAGATAATCGGAACAAAACGCTTACCGGCGAAGAAGCCCAGATACTCAGGCAGCTTGATACGGTAGAAACGGTTAAACATATACGCAGCGATGGCACCGGCGATGATACCACCGAGGACACCGGTATCTGCCAGGTGTTTAGCCGCGATCTCTTCTGCAGGTAAATGCAGTACCAGAGGTGCAACCACGGACATGGTTTTCACCATGATGCCGTAGGCCACCACAGCAGCAAGACCGGATACGCCATCGTTATTGGTGAAGCCAAGAGCAACACCGATAGCGAAGATCAGCGGCATGTTAGCAAAAACAGAACCGCCTGCTTCGGCCATTACGTGAGAAACCACTTCTGGCAGCCAGCTGAAGTTAGCAGACCCGACGCCCAGCAGGATACCTGCGATAGGCAGTACGGATACCGGCAGCATCAGCGATTTACCGACCTTCTGCAGGTTAGCAAATGCATTCTTAAACATAATTGAGAGTGCTCCTGAGTATTTGTGCTTTTTTTACGCTTTTTGCGCATTGGCACGGGGGGAGAACCGTGCTGTGAACAGGACATCTAAGTGCCCTTTATTTATTACACAGAGTAAAATAAATCCGCATAAGTTTGTTTGACGGCTATCACGTTTCAGTTAGCGCCAGAGGCAAAACTTTCATAGATTTACAAAACCCATTACCGAATGTGTCAAAAAAAGCGTTCACCGCCTCTTTTGTGGCGGTGAACTTTACTCTCATTACTTATTAATTACGAGCACTAAAATAAGCTGAAAATTCAGAGGGATTGCAGGCGGGCCGGATCGATATGGAACAGTCTGGCGAAGTTTTCTGTGGTTTGTTGCGCCAGTTCGTCGACCGAAACGCCCTTCAAAACTGCCATGTATTCAGCAACATCCCGGACATACGCCGGTTGGTTTTCTTTACCGCGATGAGGAACCGGTGCCAGATAAGGTGAATCTGTCTCCACCAGCAAACGATCGAGCGGAACGTAACGCGCCGCATCACGCAGTTGCTCCGCGTTACGGAAGGTGACGATCCCGGAAAACGAGATATAGAAGCCCAGATCTAATAACTGACCTGCCGTTTCCCTGTCTTCCGTAAAACAGTGTAGTACGCCTCCGCAATCCGTCACCTTTTCTTCGCGAAGGATAGCCAGGGTATCTGCCCGCGCATCACGGGTGTGAACAATTACCGGCTTATTCAGCTCACGACCAATACGGATATGATCACGAAACGACGCTTGCTGGCGGGCTTTGGTTTCCGGCGTGTAATAATAGTCCAGACCCGTTTCACCCATTGCCACAACGCCTTCTTCTGCGGCCATGCGGCGTAAATCTTCCACCGCATAGCCTTCATCCTGATTGAGCGGATGTACGCCGCAGGAAAAAGCCACATCGCTACGCTCTCCCACCAGGTCGCGCATACTGCGGTAACCCGGCAGTGTCGTCGCCACGGCGAGGAAGAATTTCACGTCGCGGGCCGCGGCTTTTTCTAGCGCGTCATTAACATCCGTATGTAACGACTGATAATCCAGGCCATCAAGATGGCAATGGGAGTCGACTAAAAACATAATCTCTCTCTTAGAAATGCTGTCCGGGCAACGTAGCGCCGGGTTGCAGGTAGCGCTCAATGCGTAATAAAAGGTCGGTCAATAACAATTCACGGTTGACGCCCACTACGGTCATCAACTGTTCGCGGCATTCAACCGCCGCGTGAAGGCAGGCTTGCAGGCGTTCGCCATTAAACTGGCTGGCAAGCTGGCGCACCAGCATTATCGCATCCATATTCGTCAGCAATGTTGCGCCTTGCTGAACCTTGAGGGCATCGAGCAGCAGTGTCGCCAGCCAGTGCAGGCGTTCGGCCACCTGTTCGTGGTTCAATATCGCCAGTAGCGAAAGCCAGTCGCCATTATTGAGTATCTGCCCAAGGGACTGACACAGCGCCTGACGCGGTGCGAGGTTGTCCGCCTGCAGCAGTTGCTCTGCCGCACCGGGTGCGCCGCCACACAGGCGTAATGCGCTGACAATAGTCTCTTGTGACGCGCTGTGCTCGCGAGCAAGCCAGGCGCAGGCATAGTTCTCGGCAGGCGGCGCGAGGTGATGCATCCGACAGCGGCTACGCAAGGTTGCCAGTAAGCGCGCCGGTTCGCGACAGCTCATAAAAAACCAGGTCTCTTTCGGCGGCTCTTCCAGCGTTTTAAGCAGGGCATTTGCCGCGGCCTCTGTTAAAAGCGCGGCGTCCTGAATCCAGACCACTTTAGCACCGCCAAGACGGGCGTGTTCATACAGTTTTTCGCTGACCTCGCGCACCGCGTCGATCCCGAGCGTGGTCTTGCCCTTTTCTGGTGCTAACGGGTAATAATCCGGATGCGTCCCCGCCTGCATTAACTGGCAGCCCCGGCAATGGCCGCAGCTTTTGGCATTTTCCGGATGCTGGCAAAGCAGATAACGGCTCAGCGCATAGATCAGCGCATCGTCACCCATTCCCGGTAGCGCGTGGACCAGCAAGGCATGATGTCCGCGACCGGCATGATAACTGGCGACCAGTTGCTCATAATCCGCTCGCAGCCACGGGTACCATCTCATGCGCCCTGCTCCTGCACCCAGGCGGTGACGGTCTGGCGGATATCCGCCACCACGTCTTCGAGCGATTGCGTGGCATCGATAGTGCGAATGCTGTCATCTGCCGCCGCCAGTTCAAGATAACGGGCACGTGTGCGGTTGAAGAAATCCAGAGATTCCTGTTCAATGCGGTCCAGCTCACCGCGAGCACGGGCGCGCTTGAGTCCGACTTCGGGCGTCACGTCCAGATAAAGCGTCAGGTCCGGGCGGAAATCACCCAACACCGCGTCGCGCAATGTTGCCAGCATGGTCTGGTCAACGCCACGTCCACCGCCCTGATAGGCTTGCGTAGAGAGGTCGTGACGATCGCCAATCACCCAACTTCCGTTGGCCAGTGCCGGTTTAATCACCGTCTCCACCAATTGAACGCGGGCAGCATAAAACATTAACACTTCGGCCTTAACCGTAATCGTCTCATCGCCAACAGAACGAATGTCCAGTACCAGGCTGCGCAGTTTTTCCGCCAGTTGCGTACCGCCCGGCTCGCGGGTGAAAACCATCTCCTCTACGCCCAGTTGACGTAGCGTGTCGACCACGACATCACGCGCGGTGGTTTTTCCTGCCCCTTCGAGCCCTTCAATGACGATGTATTTACTGCCCATTTTTTTCCTTAAGTACTTTTAAATAGTCCTGCACTGACCGATTGTGGCTCGCGAGATTGGTGTTAAATGTGTGACCACCCTTGCCATCAGCGACAAAATAGAGATACGGCGTTTTTGCCGGGTGCGCCGCGGCTTTCAATGAGGCTTCGCCAGGCGTGGCAATCGGGCCCGGCGGCAGGCCGCTGATGATATAGGTATTGTACGGCGTTGGCGTTTCCAGATCGGCACGTGACAACTTACCATTATACCGCTCCCCCATCCCGTAAATCACGGTGGGATCCGTTTGTAGTCGCATCCCAATTCGCAAACGGTTAATAAAGACCGATGCGACTTTATCGCGCTCGCTGGCCACCGCCGTCTCTTTCTCGATGATAGACGCCATCGTCACCATCTGGTTTTTATCCTGGTAGGGTAACCCCTCCATACGCCCTTCCCACGCCTGATCAATTGCCCGCACCATTTTTTGGTGCGCACGCTTGAGCAGTGCAATATCCGTGGTATTTGCGGTATACATCCAGGTATCCGGCCAGAACCACCCCTCTACCCAGTCCGCATGCTCGAAATCCAGCGCCTTCGCAACCGTCGCGTATTCATCATCTTTCAGGGTATGCTTGATATAGGGTGCGTCGCGCAGTTGCTGCAGATAATCACTTAGCCGCATCCCCTCAACCAGACGGAGTGGGAACTGCGCCTCTTTGCCGCTTTCCAGCAACTGGAGCATGTCACGCACCGTCATAGTAGGGGTAAACCGATAGGTACCGGCTTTAAAGTGCGAAAGATCAGGCTCCACGCGCAGCAACCACTGGAACACGCGTGGGCGGTTAATCACCTTCTCGCTATAAAGCTGTTCACCCAACGCAACGCGCCCGGTTCCTGCTTCCAGTGTAAAAATAGTCTCCTCTTTAATGAGAAGCTTACTGTCGGCCAACTGGCGAACTTTCCATATACCCGCGCCTGCCGCAATCACCAGGACCAGCAGAAGGAGGAGTACAACGCGCAACATTTTTTTCATGACGATATCGGATGCTCACAAAGAGGGGCTAAAAATTGGTACAACTCCCGGGAAGTCCAGCTTATGCCCTCCCACGCGCGTACGGGGATCACGGGCATTAATGCATTACAGATGATGACTTCATCAGCAGTGTTAAGTGCATCTGGCGACGCATTGATTTCGACAACGCGATAGTCGGAAGATGCCAGTTGGCGCAGACAAAATTGCCGCATGATGCCATCAACGCCAGCCTGACTCAGGTTTGGGGTAAAGACATCGCGGCCTTTGCGCCAGAAAATATTCGCGGCACAGCATTCCGTAACCCACCCTTCACTGTCAAGAACCAGCGCCTCGTCACCGTGAGATTGCTCAAGATAACGGCGGATCAGAACCTGCTCCAGCCGATTGAGATGTTTGATGCCAGCAAGATGCGGGTTGCGCCCCAGACGTACCGGGCTGAGCGACAGCGTAACCCCCTCTTCTCGCCAGCGAGTGTAATGCGTCGGATACGCAGAAACGCTGAGAATACGTGTCGGACTCTGGCACCCGGCTCCGCTATAACCACGTCCACCACCGCCCCGGCTGATAATTGCTTTCAGAACCCCACTCGTCCTTCCCGCGGCGAGACGACGCATTTCGTCTTCCAGCGTTTTCCACTGGTTAAAAGGGATAAAGAGCCTGTCACAGGCGAGTTTCAGACGATGCAGATGTTCAGCCAATAGACTGATAGTGCCGTTGTCGATACGCGCCGTCGTGAAACAGCCGTCGCCAAACTGAGTCGCTCTGTCATTTGCGGCAAGAAATGTCTGCTCGCAACCATTAATCAACAACATAGAGGCTCCTTATGCGTGGCTGATTAGTGTGGCAGGACACTCTGCGCAGGACAAGCGGAGAAAACTGAATAAAAAAGGCCCGCAGTGCGGACCTTTTTACAGGCTGGGGTAATAAACAGCGCTACGCTCAGACCTTTTTGAAGATCAGGGAGCCGTTAGTACCACCAAAGCCGAAGGAGTTACACAGCGTGTACTCCAGACCATTTACCTGACGGGCTTCGTGCGGAACGAAATCCAGATCGCAACCCTCAGACGGGTTATCCAGGTTGATGGTCGGCGGAACAGCCTGGTCGCGCAGTGCAAGGATAGAGAAGATAGACTCTACAGCGCCCGCAGCACCCAGCAGGTGGCCCGTCATAGATTTGGTAGAGCTAACCATAATGCGGCTTGCTGCATCACCAAACACGGATTTAACCGCCTGCGCTTCAGCTTTGTCACCCGCCGGGGTCGATGTGCCATGGGCGTTTACATAACCGATTTGGCCAGGTTCAAGGCCCGCATCACGAATGGCGTTAACCATCGCATCAGCAGCACCCGCACCGTTTTCCGGCGGAGAGGTCATGTGGTAAGCATCGCTACTCATGCCGAAACCAACGATTTCCGCATAAATTTTCGCACCGCGTTTTTTCGCGTGCTCATACTCTTCAAGCATGATAATGCCTGCGCCATCGCCAAGAACAAAACCATCACGGTCCTGATCCCACGGACGGCTCGCAGCCTGAGGATTATCGTTGCGTGTAGAAAGCGCACGTGCCGCACCAAAGCCACCCACGCCCAGCGGGGTACTCGCTTTTTCTGCGCCACCGGCAAGCATCGCATCCGCATCGCCATAGGCGATCATACGTGCAGCATGGCCGATATTATGCACACCAGATGTACAGGCTGTGGCAATCGAAATACTTGGGCCGCGGAGGCCAAACATGATGGTCAGGTGACCGGCCACCATATTAACAATCGTCGACGGGACGAAGAACGGGCTGATTTTACGCGGGCCACCATTCACTAAAGAACTGTGGTTTTCCTCAATCAGGCCGAGACCACCAATACCGGAACCAATAGCGGCACCGATGCGGGTTGCGTTCTCTTCCGTCACTTCAAGGCCAGAATCCTGCATGGCCTGAACGCCAGCGACAATTCCATATTGAATAAAGTCATCCATCTTGCGCTGTTCTTTACGCGAGATGATGTCTTCACAGTTAAAGTCCTTTACTAAGCCAGCAAATTTCGTTGCGTAGGCGCTAGTATCGAAATGGTCGATCAGGCTGATGCCACTCTGACCGGCAAGGAGAGCTTTCCAGGTAGACTCTACGGTATTGCCGACAGGAGACAACATGCCCAGTCCGGTCACAACTACACGACGCTTAGACACGGTTGTCCTCCAGGGAGGGAAAAAAGATTAAGATTAGGGGGATAAAAGATAAAACTCAGGCGGTCGAATGACCGCCTGGAGATGTTCACTTACGCCTGGTGACCGTTGATGTAATCAATGGCAGCCTGAACGGTGGTGATTTTCTCAGCTTCTTCGTCCGGAATCTCAGTATCAAACTCTTCTTCCAGAGCCATTACCAGCTCAACGGTGTCAAGAGAATCAGCGCCCAGGTCTTCAACGAAGGAAGCATTGTTGGTAACTTCTTCCTGCTTAACGCCCAGCTGCTCGCCGATAATTTTCTTAACGCGTTCTTCGATAGTGCTCATACTCTTAAATTTCCTATCAAAACTCGCTTTCGCGATGGTTTTCGTAGTGTATAAAATGTTGAAAAATTTGCAACTAAATCCCGGCAGTTCGTACCACGATTTTACGCTATTTTGAGGCCTTTCGCCCTAATAACGCAAATAATTTTAATCGTGGTTAAACCATATACATTCCGCCGTTGACGTGCAGGGTCTCACCAGTGATGTAACCCGCTTCGTCAGAGGCTAAAAATGCAACCGCGCTGGCGATTTCCTGAGCACCGCCAAGGCGACCCGCTGGAACTTGCGCCAGAATACCCGCACGCTGATCTTCGGTCAGCGCACGCGTCATGTCCGTTTCAATAAAGCCCGGAGCAACAACGTTCACAGTAATCCCGCGTGATGCGACTTCTCGCGCCAGCGATTTACTGAAACCAATCAGACCCGCCTTCGCCGCAGCGTAGTTTGCCTGACCAGCATTTCCCATGGTACCAACCACAGAACCGATAGTGATGATACGACCATGACGCTTTTTCATCATAGCGCGCATCACCGCTTTTGACAGACGGAAAACCGATGACAGGTTAGTTTCGATAATATCGTTCCACTCGTCATCCTTCATGCGCATTAACAGGTTATCGCGAGTGATACCGGCATTATTGACCAGGATATCAACTTCGCCAAACCCGGCACGAATGTTTTCCAGCACAGATTCAATAGATGCAGGATCGGTCACATTCAACATCAGACCTTTACCGTTGGCACCTAAATAATCACTAATAGCCTGAGCGCCATTTTCGCTGGTTGCAGTACCGATAACCTTCGCGCCACGAGCAACAAGGGCTTCCGCGATTGCGCGGCCAATGCCACGGCTCGCGCCGGTAACCAGCGCGACTTTTCCTTCAAAACTCATGGTTTTCCTCTTTTATTGCGCAAGTGCCTCTGACAGCGCGGCTGGCTCATTAAGCGCAGACGCTGTCAGGGTATCAACAATACGTTTTGTCAGACCGGTAAGCACTTTACCTGGGCCAACTTCATACAGGTGCTCAACGCCCTGTGATGCCATAAATTCAACGCTTTTGGTCCATTGCACCGGGCTGTAAAGCTGACGCACCAGCGCGTGACGAATTGCTTCCGGCGACGTTTCGCATTTCACATCAACATTGTTTACAACCGGAACCTGCGGAGCGCTGAACGTGATTTTTTCTAATTCTGCAGCCAGTTTCTCTGCCGCAGGTTTCATCAGCGCACAGTGGGATGGCACGCTGACCGGCAGCGGCAGCGCGCGCTTCGCGCCAGCAGCTTTACAGGCAGCACCCGCACGATCAACCGCATCTTTGTGGCCTGCGATAACAACCTGGCCCGGAGAATTATAGTTTACCGGAGAAACAACCTGCCCTTGCGCGGACTCTTCACACGCTTTGGCGATGGACGCATCATCCAGACCGATAATTGCCGCCATAGCACCAGTACCTTCCGGCACGGCTTCCTGCATGAATTTACCGCGCAGTTCAACCAGACGCACCGCGTCTGCAAACGGGATAACACCTGCACAGACCAGTGCAGAGTACTCGCCCAGGCTGTGGCCGGCCATCAACGCAGGGGTTTTACCGCCGTGTTGCTGCCACACACGCCATAAGGCAACGGAAGCCGTCAACAATGCAGGCTGCGTCTGCCAGGTTTTATTCAACTCTTCCGCCGGCCCTTGTTGAACAAGTGCCCACAGATCGTAGCCAAGTGCCGCAGAGGCTTCACGGAATGTCTCTTCAACAACCGGGTGAGTTGCTGCCATGTCAGCTAACATACCCACGGTTTGAGAGCCCTGTCCCGGGAACACAAATGCAAATTGCGTCATGTTTTTATCCTTAGTACTAGAAACGAACCAGCGCAGAGCCCCAGGTGAAACCACCGCCAAAGGCTTCCAGCAGAATCAATTGGCCGCGCTGAATGCGCCCGTCGCGAACCGCTTCATCCAGCGCACAAGGGACAGACGCCGCAGAAGTATTACCGTGACGATCGAGTGTCACCACCACGTTATCGAGCGACATGCCCAGTTTTTTGGCTGTCGCGCTGATAATGCGCAGATTTGCCTGATGCGGCACCAGCCAGTTCAGCTCGCTGCGCTGCAAATTATTCGCTTCGAGGGTTTCGTCGACGATGCGAGAAAGCTCAGTCACCGCCACTTTAAAGACTTCGTTTCCTGCCATTGTCAGGAAAATAGGACTCTCTGGATGCACACGATCGGCATTCGGCAGCGTTAACAGTTCGCCGTAACTACCGTCAGCATGCAGATGCGTAGAGATAATACCCGGCTCTTCGGATGCGCCGAGCACAACTGCGCCCGCGCCATCGCCAAAAATAATAATGGTGCCACGATCTTCAGGGTCGCAGGTACGCGCCAGAACGTCAGAACCGATCACCAGCGCATTTTTCACCGCGCCCGATTTTACATATTGATCGGCGATGCTAAGCGCATAGGTGAAACCCGCGCAGGCAGCAGCAACATCAAATGCCGGGCAGCCTTTCACGCCTAACATGTTCTGTACCTGACATGCGGCGCTAGGGAATGCATGCGTTGCGGAGGTGGTAGCGACAATAATCAGACCAATCTCATCCGCACTGATACCTGCCATCTCCAGAGCGCGCTTTGCAGCTTCGAACCCCATGGTGGAGACGGTTTCATCTGGCGCAGCAATACGGCGTTCACGAATACCTGTGCGGGTGACAATCCACTCGTCAGACGTATCCACCATTTTTTCCAGGTCGGCGTTAGTTCGCACTTGTTCAGGCAGATAGCTGCCGGTACCAATAATCTTCGTATACATGTACGCTCAGTCTTTTTCCGGTAACACAGATTCCAGGCGAGCGGCAATTCGCCGGGGAACTTGCCGCTGCACCGCCTGCACTGCCTGTTCAATCGCGACGGTAAATGCTCGCTGATTGGCAGCACCATGACTCTTAATCACCGTGCCGCGCAATCCTAACAGACAGGCGCCATTATACTGGTCGGGGTTGAGGTGACTGAATCGCCTGCTCAGGCTTTTTTGTAACCAACGCTTTAATAAAATCAGCCACCACGACCGTTTTTTCCCTTCACCCTGAGATTTCAGCAGCGAAAGAAACACTCTGACAACACCTTCCATCGTTTTTAATGTGACGTTTCCCGTAAAACCGTCACAAACCAGTACATCCGTTTTACCGGTGAGTAATTCGTTCGCTTCCAGATAACCAATATAGTTAATCGTCGGAACCGCTTTTAAAATCGCTGCAGCATCGCGAATGTTGTCATGGCCTTTGGTCTCTTCTTCACCAATGTTCAGAAGCGCCACGCGGGGGTTAGCGATCTCCAAAACTTCTTCTGCCATCACCGCACCCATTACTGCAAACTGCGCCAGCATCTTGCCATCGCAGTCGACGTTGGCGCCTAAATCGAGCACCACCGTTTTCCCTTTCTGCTGGTGCGGTAAAACAGTCACCAGCGCGGGACGCTCAATGCCCTCAATGGGTTTGAGCAACATTTTAGCCAGCCCCATCAGCGCGCCGGTATTACCAGCACTGACGCAGGCCTCGGCACGACCTTCTTTTACAAGCTCCAGCGCCATACGCATTGAACTGCCGCGACTGTTGCGGACAGCTTGCGAGGGGCGCGCATCGCTGGCAATAACTGACTGTGCGGGAATAACAAGCAAGCGCGAGCGTTGCTCGAAATCAGCTTTGGCGAGCAATGGTGTGATAGCGTCGGGATCGCCGACTAAAAGAAGATTAAGATGCGAATTAGAGTTCAGTGCCTGCAAAGCTGCAGGCACTGTCACGGAAGGGCCAAAATCGCCCCCCATGACATCTAACGCCAGGGTTAGACGAGTCAAGGTATCGGTAAATCCCCGTTTTCACGGGGAAATCCTCACTAAGTTTGATCACGCTTGCGCGTGATTACTTAGTGATTACCTTGCGACCGCGGTAGAAACCGTCGGCGGTAACGTGGTGACGCAGGTGGGTTTCACCAGAGGTTTTGTCTACAGACAGGCTGGTGACTGCGGTCAGCGCGTCATGAGAACGACGCATGCCACGTTTGGAACGGGTTGGTTTATTCTGTTGTACGGCCATGGACCTTACTCCTTAATTACGATTTACCCCCGTTTGAGCGGGGAAAACCTATTACTTACGCTTTAAGCTGGCTAATACGGCAAATGGGTTTGGCTTTTGCGCTTCATCAGGCAGTTCACCAAAGACCATGTCCGCCTCGGACACTTCACAGTGTTCAGAATCATGCACCGGAACTACGGGCAAGGAGAGGATGATTTCATCTTCAACCATCGCCAGCAGATCGATTTCACCGAAGTCGTTAACCTCAATCGGTTCATACGCTTCCGGCAGTGCTTCAGCCTGTTCGTCGGAACGGACAGGACTAAAACAATATGTTGTGTGAACCTGATGGGTAAACGGCTTGCCGCAACGCTGGCATTCGAGGGACACCGTCACTTTCGCATCACCGGTTATAACCGCGAGGCGTTGGTTGTCGATGGCGAACGAAATGGAGCATTCCACATCACTGTCCACACTGACTACAGATTCGGCGACACGCTCAACCTGATTGGGCAGATAGATGCCCTCATAATCAAGGCGTTTCTGAGCCGTGCGAACCGGATCGAGAGTCAGGGGTAATTTTACCTTTTGCATAGGGCGCGCATATTAACTTTGTAACGTCATAGAGTCAAAGAAAAAGGCAGCCTGAGGTTGCCTTTTGCCAATAATTCGCACACATTGCGGCCTACAGTTTAAAATGCCTGTCATGGTTAAGCCATATTTGGTGAAAAAAATATGTCAGATATTGTTCTTGCATCGACATCGCCCTGGCGTCGTGCGTTATTAGAGAAGCTCGGGCTGGCGTTTGAATGTGCCGCGCCACTGACCGACGAAACCCCACAACCCGGCGAGTCCCCCCGCCACCTCGTGCTGAGACTGGCGCAAGAGAAAGCGCAATCTCTGGCTCAACGCTTTCCCCACCATTTGATTATTGGATCTGATCAAGTGTGCATGCTGGAAGGTGAAATTACCGGCAAGCCGCTGACCGAAGAAAATGCACGTCAGCAATTAACCCGGGCCAGCGGAAATATTGTGACATTTTATACCGGGCTGGCGCTGTTTAATTCCGCAACGGGTCATTTACAAACCGAGTGCGAACCTTTCGATGTGCATTTTCGCCACCTGAGTGCCCAGGAAATAGAAGACTACGTGCGTAAAGAAAACCCACTGCACTGTGCGGGAAGCTTTAAGAGTGAAGGTCTTGGGATTGCGCTTTTTGACCGTCTGGAAGGTCGCGATCCGAATACGCTGGTTGGCCTGCCGCTGATTGCACTGTGCCAGATGCTGCGCCGGGAAGGCTGTAACCCGCTATCGCGCTAATAAATCTGCTCATGACTGAGGTTATGTAAGGAAAGTCGGATGGTAACAGCCATCAGACAGAATAAAGGCGGTCACCATGACCGCCCTTACTTATGCTTTCTTGTTGCGTAGCACTTGCAGACAGCGCTTGAGTTGATCGTCCAGCGGCGCTTCTATACGAATAGTTTCGCCGGTATTGGGGTGGGTAAACTTCAACGCCGCGGCATGCAGAAACAGCCGTGTTAACCCGGTGCCTGCCAGTTGTTTATCAAACTCACGATCACCATATCGATCGTCAAAGGCAATCGGATGACCCGCATATTGGGTATGGACGCGAATTTGATGCGTACGACCCGTTACCGGGCTACACCGCACCAGTGTCGCGGCTTCATAACGCTCTTCGACTTTAAAGCGGGTTTCTGACGGCTTTCCTTCCTGGTTCACGCGCACAATACGCTCACCGCTTTGGAGAATATTTTTCAACAGCGGCGCCTGCACCACTTTGACGTGGGACTGCCACTGCCCGCGCACCAGCGCCAGATAATCTTTCAGCATGCCTTTATCACGCAACTGCTCATGCAGGGAACGCAGCGCGGAACGTTTTTTGGCGACCAGCAGCACACCGGAGGTGTCTCGATCCAGACGGTGCACCAGTTCCAGAAAACGCGCTTGCGGACGTAATGCACGCAGCCCTTCAATGACGCCAAAACTTAACCCGCTACCGCCGTGTACCGCAGTGCCAGACGGTTTATTCAGCACCAGGATATGTTCATCTTCATAAAGAATGACGTCGCTCAGCGCGGCAACTTTTTGCAGGTGCGGCGAAACCGCTTCCTCTTCCCGTTCCGCAACGCGGACAGGTGGAATACGCACTTCATCGCCCGCTTCCAGCTTATATTCCGGCTTCACGCGTTTTTTATTCACGCGGACTTCGCCTTTACGCAAGATGCGGTAAATCATACTTTTTGGCACACCTTTCAGTTGGGTGCGTAAAAAGTTATCGATGCGTTGCCCCGCTTCGTCATCGGCGATAGCAACAATTTTTACGGAAGGAGTCTCAGTTTTCATGGGAGGCGATTCTAAATAGCGTCGATGAATAGCGCCACTCATTTTTATATGCTTATATTTACTTTTGATCCTGGCCTGCTTCGTTCGACACAGACGTTTTGGCGGTTATTAAACCAATCGCCAGGCAAAAGTGAAAAAACTGTGAGTAACCGGGTGATAAAAGGTAAAAGTCAGCTTGCTATAACAGGGTTCGCAAGGAATAATGTTGCAGTTTTCCGCGTTGGATCTTGTTATAACAAGCAATTGTGCGGAATGACCAGTTTTGCCTGTCCGACCATACACGCAGCAATGGCGTAAGACGTATTGGACTTTCAGGCAGTTAGCGGGCTGCGGGTTGCAGTCCTTACCGGTAGATGGAATCTTCTCTGGAGAGTTTTTCCCAGGCTGTTCCCCTGATAATTGCGCTGTGTTTTCCACAGGAAATACAGGCAACCGACACACTGCGCCTCTTAAGCGAACGACAACCGTGAGGTTGGCGACGTGAACAGACACGAGGCCATCGGTTCTCCCCCGGAAAGGCGTCATCATGCCCGCAGCTTAGTCGTCAATGTAAGAATAATGAGTAAGTTACGATGAAAAGAATGTTAATCAACGCAACTCAGCAAGAAGAGTTGCGTGTCGCCCTTGTTGATGGGCAGCGTCTGTACGATCTGGATATTGAAAGTCCTGGACACGAGCAGAAAAAAGCGAACATCTACAAAGGTAAAATCACCCGAATTGAACCGAGCCTGGAAGCAGCCTTTGTTGATTACGGCGCTGAACGTCACGGTTTCCTTCCCCTCAAAGAAATTGCCCGCGAATATTTCCCTGCCAATTACAACTCTCATGGCCGTCCGAACATCAAAGATGTATTGCGCGAAGGTCAGGAAGTTATCGTCCAGATTGATAAAGAAGAACGCGGCAACAAAGGCGCTGCGCTGACTACCTTTATTAGCCTGGCAGGCAGCTATCTGGTACTGATGCCAAACAACCCGCGCGCGGGTGGCATTTCTCGTCGTATTGAAGGCGATGACCGTACCGAACTGAAAGAAGCGCTGGCCAGCCTCGAATTGCCCGATGGCATGGGTCTGATCGTCCGCACCGCCGGTGTGGGTAAATCTGCTGATGCTCTGCAGTGGGATCTGAGCTTCCGTCTGAAACACTGGGAAGCTATTCAGAAGGCCGCTGAAAACCGCCCTGCTCCGTTCCTGATTCACCAGGAAAGTAACGTTATCGTTCGTGCTTTCCGTGATTATCTGCGTCAGGACATCGGCGAAATCCTTATCGATAACCCGAAAGTGCTTGAGCTGGCTCGCCAGCATATCTCCGCGCTGGGCCGTCCGGATTTCAGCAGCAAAATTAAGCTCTACACCGGTGAAATCCCGCTGTTTAGCCACTACCAAATCGAATCGCAGATTGAATCCGCCTTCCAGCGTGAAGTACGTCTGCCGTCCGGCGGCTCTATCGTTATCGATAGCACCGAAGCGTTGACCGCCATCGATATCAACTCCGCGCGTGCAACCCGTGGCGGTGATATCGAAGAGACCGCCTTTAACACTAACCTGGAAGCGGCAGACGAAATTGCACGTCAGTTGCGTCTGCGTGACCTCGGTGGTCTGATCGTTATCGACTTTATCGATATGACGCCGGTGCGCCATCAGCGCGCGGTAGAAAACCGTCTGCGCGAAGCCGTTCGTCAGGACCGTGCGCGTATTCAAATCAGCCATATTTCTCGCTTCGGCCTGCTGGAGATGTCCCGTCAGCGCCTGAGCCCGTCACTCGGCGAGTCCAGCCACCATGTGTGCCCGCGTTGTAGCGGAACCGGGACTATCCGTGACAACGAATCCCTGTCACTTTCTATTCTGCGCCTCATCGAAGAAGAAGCGCTGAAAGAAAATACCCAGGAAGTGCATGCCATCGTTCCGGTACCGATCGCCTCCTATCTGTTGAACGAAAAACGCGCCGCAGTCAGCGCTATTGAAACCCGTCAGGGTGGCGTGCGTTGCGTAATCGTACCGAACGACCAGATGGAGACGCCGCACTATTCCGTACTGCGCGTGCGTAAAGGCGAAGAGACAACCACCCTTAGCTACATGCTGCCGAAGCTGCATGAAGAAGAGATGGCTATGCCGTCAGACGAGGAATCTGCCGAGCGTAAACGTCCTGAGCAGCCTGCGCTGGCTGCCTTCGTCATGCCGGAAGTTCCGCCTGCGCCAACGGCACCAGAAGCCCCTGTAGCGAAGGCGCAACCGGCTGTCAGCAACGAGCCTTCAGTAGCCGCACCTGCTGCTCCGGGTCTTCTTAGCCGTCTTGTCTCCGCCCTGAAAAACCTGTTTGCCGGGAGTGAAACTGCCGCACCAGCCGAAGTTCAGGAAGTGAAGAAAGAAGAGAAGCAGGAGCGCCAGCAAGATCGCCGCAAATCGCGCCAGGGTAACCGTCGTGACCGCAATGAACGTCGTGAACCGCGTGCAGATGGTAATGAAGGGCGTGAGAACCGCGATGACAATCGCCGTAATCGCCGTGAGAAACCACAGCAGAATGCCGAAGCGCGTGAAGCCCGTCAGCCAGTACCCGTAGCTGCGGAAGAGACGGAAAAAACGAAACAGCGTGATGAGCAGCAGCCTTCCCGCCGCGAGCGCAATCGTCGTCGTAATAACGACGAAAAACGCCAGGCGCAGCAGGATGTGAAAGCGCTGAACCGTGAAGAACAACCTGAGCAGGAAGCCGAACAGGAAGAGCGCGTTCAGGTGATGCCGCGCCGTAAACAGCGTCAGTTGAACCAGAAAGTCCGTTTCGGTGATGCTCCGGCAAGCACAAGTGAAGAGGCTGTTGCCGTAGAGCCGGGTACCACAGAAGCCCCTGTACAACGTACAGAGCTGGCGAAAGTGGATCTGCCGGCCGTTGTTGAGAACGTTGCTGAGCAAGAAGAAACTGCAGAAAACCGTGATACCGCAGGTATGCCGCGTCGTTCTCGCCGTTCGCCGCGTCATCTGCGCGTCAGTGGTCAGCGTCGCCGTCGCTACCGTGATGAGCGTTACCCGGCACAGTCCGCAATGCCGCTGGAGATTGCCTGTGCTTCTCCGGAAATGGCGTCCGGTAAAGTGTGGGTTCGCTATCCGGTTACGCGTCCTCAGGACGAGGTGCAAGAAGCACCGGTTGTTGAGCAGCAAAACAGTGTCACCGCTACCGATGTCGCACCTGCCATTGCCGAAGTCGAACAAGTTGTGGCCACCGCTCAGCAAGAGCAGCAGTCCGTCGTAGCTGATGTACAGGCACCGGCTGAGGAAGTGGTTGAAGTCGCACCGCAGGCACCGGTTATCGAGCCAGAGCCTGTTGTGGTCGAAACCACGCATCCGGAAGTGATCGAAGCCCCGGTTGAAGCACAGCCG
This sequence comes from Citrobacter sp. UYEF32, assembly GCF_040546205.1. Classification (NCBI taxonomy): domain Bacteria; kingdom Pseudomonadati; phylum Pseudomonadota; class Gammaproteobacteria; order Enterobacterales; family Enterobacteriaceae; genus Citrobacter; species Citrobacter sp. UYEF32. Next base: position 327,864 of record NZ_JBEPNI010000001.1, read on the forward strand.
GAACTGATCGCAGAGGAAGACCGTCCGGTCGCGGAAGAGGTGGCGCAAGCCGCTGAACCTGCGGTTGTTACACCGGTTGTTGAAGAAACAGCACCTGTTGTTGCAGAGCAACCGCAAGCGCCTGTTGCTGTCGAGGAAAAACAGCCAGAAGCTACTCCGGTAGCCCCGGTTGTTGAACCTGTAGCACCGGTTGCTGCAGCGATTGAGCGCGTAGCTCCTGTGGCAGCCAGCGAGGTCCATCATGCCACTGCGCCGATGACCAAAGCGCCTGCACCCGCCTATGTGCCGGAAGCGCCACGTCACAGTGACTGGGTCCGTCCTCAGTTCAACTTTGACGGCAAAGGTTCTGCAGGCGGTCACAGCGCCACGCATACCGCAACGGCGCCAGCTACACGACCGAACGCAGCGGAATAAGCACTCTGCTGATAAAAAGCCGACCTCCGGGTCGGCTTTTTTTACGCTTTCAGCGCAGGCTGTCGCATTCCACTCAGGCCCGGCATGACCTCGCGCATCAACTGGAGAAACATCCGCAAACGTGCCGGATAATAACGCGCCCAGGGGTACACCAGATGCACAGGCAACGGTGGGATCTGCCACTCAGGCAGTAAAGCCACCAGTCTGCCGTTGCCGATATCCTCTTCTACCGTCCAGCTTGAGACAACGGCCACACCAAGCCCTGACAGCGCGGTATTGCGTGCCACATACAAACTGTCGGTATAGAGCCTGGGCGCAATAGTTATTTGCTCTGTTACCCCGCTAAACACGTTGGTGACGGCAACGTTATGCTGGTAAAAGGTGCTTAACGCAATCCACGGCAGCGCCGCCAGATCCTGCGGCGTGCGAATTTCCGCAAAGCGGGCTAACAGTGTTGGCGATGCGACAATGGAACGCGGAACTTCGGCAAGCAGGACGGAAACCGTCGCCGGGTCCACTTCGGCCCCAACGCGAATCGCGCAATCAAGATTCTCGCTGAGAAAATTAACGGTCTTATCGTTAAGCATCCATTGCACCGAAAGCTGCGGGTAGCGTTCCAGAAAACGCGTCAGCGGGGCCAGGAGCTGTTCCTGACCAAAGGCATGAGGCGCTCGCACACGAAGCATCCCGACGGGCTCATCTTCTGTCTGGCTCAGTTCATCTTCAAGCGCAAGCCAGGTATCAATGACACGTCTCGCATGTTGATAGCAGCGCTCGCCATCGTCGGTGAGCTTCATCGCATGGGTGGTACGAAGAACCAGTTTGACTCCGAGCATGGTTTCCAGCGACTGCAGACGACGACTCACCGTGGCCTGCGTGGTATTGAGCTGGCGCGCTGCGGCCGATAGCGACCCCGCCTCTACAATGCGCACCAGCGTGCGCATCAGATCAACGCGGTCTATACGTTCTGCACGCTGCATTTAAATTTCCTCTATACGTTTCACGTATAACCGTTTTACCACTCTGCTGGCTACCGCGTCACGTTGTAATCGACAAAAATACATTCACACCAACTATGAATATGTTTGAGGAAAAGTTATGAACCGTCGTTCTCAATCGTTAAATCCGGCGCAGTGGATTATCTTTGCGCTGGCGCTGGGGGCGGGTTTTAGCGTCGCCGCGATTTATTATGCACAACCCTTATTACCACTGATGGGCAGCGATCTGCATTTGACCGTTAACGGAATGGGGCTGGTTCCGACGCTGACGCAGGCAGGCTACGCGCTGGGCATCCTCTTTTTATTGCCGCTGGGCGACCGTTACGATCGTCGTCATCTTATTCTTGCGAAAAGCGTGGCGCTGGCTTTACTGCTGCTGGCCTGTAGCCTGATGGCACATTTACCGGGGTTATTACTTATCAGTCTGTTGATCGGGATGGCGGCCACCATGGCGCAGGATATTGTTCCCGCCGCCGCCATTCTTGCACCCGAAGGTAAGCAAGGAAAAACCGTCGGTACAGTGATGACGGGGTTACTGTTGGGTATTTTACTTTCTCGTACCGTGAGCGGCGTTGTCGGCGCAGCGTTTGGCTGGCGCATTATGTTCCAGCTTGCTGCTGCCAGCATTGCATTTATCGCCGTTCTGATGTGGTTTGTGTTGCCGCGATTCGCCGCGCATTCAACGCTCGGTTATCCCGCGCTGATGAAAACAATGGCGCATCTTTGGCAGCGTTACCCTGCCCTACGCCGTGCTGCGTTTGCGCAGGGCTTTTTATCCATCGCGTTTAGCGCTTTCTGGTCAACCCTTGCAGTAATGTTGCTGGATAACTATCAGCTCGGAAGCGCCGTCGCAGGTATGTTTGGTATTGCAGGCGCAGCAGGCGCACTGGCGGCACCTTTAGCAGGGGGGCTGGCAGATAAAGTCGGTGCTGAAAAAGTGACTCAACTGGGTGCCGGGCTGGTCACAATATCCTTTGCGCTGATGTTCGCACTGCCGGCATTGCCACCGCATGGACAACTGGCACTGATAGCCCTGTCGGCTGTTGGTTTTGATCTTGGCTTACAGTCCAGTCTCGTGGCGCACCAGAATCTGGTGTATGGCCTGGAGCCAAAGGCGCGTGGCCGTCTGAACGCCCTTCTCTTTACTGTCGTGTTCATTGGGATGGCGCTGGGTTCAGCGCTCGGCAGTAAGGTCTACACTATCGCCGCATGGCCTGGCGTGGTGGCGCTGGCAACGTTGACTGGCGCAGTCGCCCTGGTGATCCGTTTAGTGGATAACCGTCGTGTTACTGCACAATCGCGCAATATCGGCTAAAAAAAAGGCCCGCACCGGATACCGGTGCAGGCACACAGAACATGTTCCAGTTTCCAGACATGTTCTAAAGCGAAGATTACTTATTAAGTTGGAACAGCGACATGCCTTGCATGTCGCTAAATGTTTTATAGGATGCCTGCAATGCCGTCTGCTGCATGGTGTAAGACGAGATGACCGAGTTCCAGTCTACATCAACGAGATCGCTCATCTGTGTTTTCAGTGAAAGCGAACGGTCATCACCCAACTCATCGAGATTGGTCAGCTCTTGTAACTGCGTACCCAACTGTGCACGAACGGTCGATACGTTATTCAGCGAGTTAGTCAGGCCACGGTTGGCTTTATCCAGGGCTGCCTGAGAAACAGCCTGAGCTGCCTCGTTACCTGAAACCGGGACTTTCAGCGCCGCGATTGCGTCATCTAACATACTGAACACGTTGGTTTGCGAAGTACTACCATCCGGCTCCGGGATCGCATTGCTGGTAATGCTATTGAAGACCTGGTTACCCGTATGGGCAATTACCATGCTACGGGACGCATCCACCTGCTGACTGATCGCAACACTGCCGCCATTGTAAGCGCCTGCGGCGTTAAACGGTGGAGTGTCGGTTTTATAGCCACCAAAAATATAGCGACCATTACCATCAGTGCTGTTTGCCAGGTTGAGCAATTGATCGCGAACACCTTGTAGCTCTGTCGCCATAGACGCACGGTCATCGTCGCTCAGTGTACCGTTCGCAGCCGCAACCAGTGAGGTATGTGCCGCAGTTACAGCAGTGGTCACCTGCGACAACACATTTTCTTCCAGCGATACTTTCTGGGTAGCGAAAGTACGCGCGGTTTTATACTGTTCGTTCTGCTGCTGTGCCTGAGAAACCACTACAGCCTGGGAGGCGGCAATCGGATCGTCAGAAGGCTTATTCACGCGCTGGCCTGTCGACATTTGCAAGCCATAATCCATCCACTTAGTCTGTGAATTGGTAATGCCACGCATGTTTTGGTCATACATCATCTGAGTACTAATACGCATCTCTTACCCCTTACTTAGCGTACGTTCAGTATCGCATCGAACAGCGTGTTTGCCGTCTGCAACACCTGCGCGTTTGCGAGATAATATTGCTGGTAACGCTGCAGGTTACCGTACTCTTCGTCGAGGTTGACGCCAGAAATCGATTGTTGCTGGTCAGAAAGCTGCGTAACCACATTCGCCTGCGTCGTACTGCTGGTTTTCAGCGTAGAAGTCGTTGTACCGACATAGCTGATCATTGACGCGTAGGCATCGTTAAAACTTTTTGTATTGCCGATGACTTTACTGTTTTGCAGATTTAACAGCGCCTGACCATTGGTATTATCGCTTTTACCGGAAGTCGCGCTGGCGGCCATGGCAATTTTCGACTCATCGGTGATGGCCACGCTCATATTGGTAATGGCGTTCACGACCGGTTTCACCGTGAAACTGTCGTTTTTGTTCGCTGTACCGGAAACGCTGATAGTCAGACCGTCAAAACTGAGGTTGCCGCTGGCATCCGGCGTAACGGCAAACGCCGTGTTATCCGCCAGTCGGGTCACATTCCAGCCAGTATCGGTTTTAATCAGTTTATAATCCGTCGCCTGCACTTGTGTACGGTCACTGATGGCCGCTGTCAGCGCGCCAGTACCGGTGTTTTTCGCATTGCTCAGGGTGGACGGCGTGCCAATCGTGAAGAAGTCTGTACCCGGATCACCATCGACATCATAGCCTTGTTTATGCTGAGCATTGAACGCATCGGCGAACGCATAAGCCAGTTGGCCCAGCGTATTGCGTGTCTTATCCAGATCCTGAGAGCGGAAAGTCAACACGCCCCCCAGCGAACCGGTGGTCAGCAGTTTTTCCGGAATTTCAATGTTCCCTGCGGTCGGGTCAACATATGCAACCGTCGTACGGGCAGGGTCATCACTGGAGGCCACCGCGGCCAACTGGCGGGAAGTACTGCCCTGAACCAGCGTATAGCCATTCGCCATCGTGATGTTAAACGTGCTGTTGTCCTGGACACTGACTTCAACGCCCACAATGCCGTTTAACTCACTTACCAGTTGGTCGCGCTGATCCAGCAGGTCGTTCGGCGATGCGCCGCCACCTACTGCCGTCAGACGTGAAATCTGGTCGTTCAGATTAGCGATTTGGCTGGTGTAGTTATTAATCTGATCAACGCTTGATGAGATAGAGGTGTTAACCTGTTTGTCCTGATCGCGCAGGTACTGGTCAGCCACTTTAAACTGGTTAACCAGGCCATCGGCTTTACCCAGTACACTCTGACGGGATGATGAATCCTCGGCGTTACTGACCAGCGTCTGAACGCTGGAGAAGAAACCTTGCAGCGCAGTGGCCAGTGTATTGGTTGAACCCGACAGCATGTTGTCAATTTTTGACATCTGGTTATAACGGGTCGTCAGGCTGCTGCTCTGGGTATTCGCTGCGCGTAACTGGTTCGTAATAAACGAATCATATTCACGTTGCACACCAGAGACAAACGCACCGTTGCCAATCCACCCACCAGCACCCAGAGTGCTATTCGCCGCAGTCAGGACTGTTGTCTGGCGGGTATAGCCCGTCACGTTATAACTTGAAATGTTATTACTGGTGGTATTAAGCGCCGCCTGGGCTGCACTGAGCCCACTCATCGCGGTATTAATCAAGTTGGCCATTGAGGTTCCTTATAAACTTTGAGACATAAGTCCTGCTAACGATTATCGGCAACCCTGAGCTGAACTTGAGTCGTTTCAGAACAGATTTTCAATATCATTGCTGTAGGCCTTGCTAACCTTCTCGCCCATCGACTTAAGCTGCTGAATCATACTTGTCAGTTTCTGCGCATATTTCGGATCGGTGGCATAACCCGCGTTCTGTAACGCCTGTGCGCCTTGTTCCGGCGTTGCCGCTGTCGTCACCGCCGCATATCGCGGATTGCGACTTAACATGCTGACATAATCAGAGAGCGCTTCCAGATACGAGCTGTAGACACGGAACCTGGCTTTGACCTTTTTGGCTTCGCCATTTTCATATTCAGTGGTGGTGATTTCGGTAGTCGGTCCTTTCCAACCAGGCGTCGCCTTCACGCCGAAAATGTTAAAGCTCGGCGCACCGTTTTCACGGGTGATTTGTCGCTGGCCCCAACCCGATTCCAGCGCGGCCTGCGCCAGAATCAGATGGTGAGGAACCCCGCTTTGCTCACTGGCAAGACGAGCAGGCAGGGAAAGTTGAGCCAGGAAGTCTTTACTGTCACCGCTCAGCGGCTCGTCACTATTTTCCGGCGCTTTCGGCAGTGCCTTACGCACCATTTGCGTAATAGCCTGGCTTTGATAAGTGTTGATGGTTTCGGGATCGAATTTCATCGGCACCTGCTGCATCTGGTCACCCGCAGCAACCGGCGCCTGCCCGCCGGACATCTGTTGGACCATCATATCGGCCAGTCCCAGCCCCTTGCCTGCCGTCATCTGCTGGGCAATTTGTTGGTCATATAAGCTGGTGTACATCCGCGTGGAATCGCTGCTGAAAATACCGTCTTTTGGCAGGGCTTCGCGCATGCTTTTCAGCATCATTTGCACGAACATCCCCTCTACCTGACGCGCCACAGGCCGCAGGTTAGTCTGCGGATCCTGCCCGGCTTTGGTTTTCAGATCGTTAAGCGATTGCGCGTCCCATGCCGCGCTCGCCATCAAGCGGCTGTCAGTCAGCATTAGATGATCTCCAGCTTAGCCCGCAGGCAACCCGCGCTCTGCATTGATTGCAAAATGGACATCAGATCAATAGGTGTTGCGCCCAGCGCGTTCAGTGCACGTACCACGCTATTCAGATTGGCGCTGGAACGAATACTCTGCAGGGAGCCGCCACTCTGACGCAGGTCAATCTGTGTCTGCGGCGTGACCACTGTCTGACCACCGCCAAACGGCGTGTTCGGCTGGCTGACATTGGCTGACTGGTTGACCGTGACCGAGAGGTTCCCTTGTGCCACGGCGCAGTTATCCAGCGTGACTTCGCGGTTCATAACAACAGAACCTGTACGGGAGTTGATAACAATTTTAGCGTCCTGCGGCGCGACACCCACTTCCAGGTTCTGGATATCCGCCAGCATGCGCACCTGCGAACTGCCGCCTTGCGGCACGCGGACCTGAACCGTACGGGCATCCAGCGCGGTTGCGCCACCCATGCCACGACGGTTGATAGTGTCAGCAATCTGCTGCGCCATCGTGAAGTCATCCTGGTTCAATTGCAGGTTGATGGTGTTGCCATTGCCAAACTGGGAAGGCAACTCGCGTTCAATCACGGCACCGCCAGTGATACGTCCACCGTTAAGCTGGTTAACCGCCACGCTGCTGCCACCGGCGGAAGCGCCTGCGCCACCGACCAGGATATTCCCCTGCGCCAGGGCATAGACCTGACTATCCACCCCTTTCAGTGGGGTCATCAGCAGCGTACCGCCACGCAGGCTTTTGGCGTTACCCATAGAGGAGACCACCACGTCGATGGTCTGCCCCTGGCGGCCAAACGCTGGAAGCTGGGCGGTAACCATGACCGCCGCAACGTTTTTGAGCTGCATGTTGGTGCCAGCCGGGACGGTGATCCCCATCTGCGACAACATGTTATTCAGGCTCTGAGTAGTGAATGGCGTTTGGGTGGTCTGGTCACCCGTTCCGTCAAGGCCAACCACTAAGCCATAACCAATTAAGGAGTTTTCACGTACGCCCTGTACACTGGTGAGGTCCCGGATGCGGTCGGCCTGGGCGACAAACGCCACCAGCACTAACGCTATTCCAGCCAGAAATCTAAACATAATTCACCCCGGTTACATCGGCGATAAGTTGAGGAAGAAACGCTGCAGCCAGCCCATATTCTGCGCTTCGTTAATGTAGCCGTTGCCGACGTACTCGATGCGCGCGTCCGCCACCTGTGTGGACGGAACCGTATTGCTGCCGCTGATGGTGCGTGGGTTCACAACACCTGAGAAGCGGATAAATTCAGTGCCCTGGTTGATGGCGATCTGTTTTTCACCCACCACGTGTAAATTGCCGTTGATCAGTACCTGGTCGACCGTAACGGTCAACGTGCCGCTAAATGTATTGCTGGCGTTAGCGCCGCCTTTGCCGTTAAACGAGTTGCTGCCTTCGCTCGTCAGGTCTGCACGCGCATTACCGAACAAGCCTTCCAGATAGCGAGGCGTGGTATCCATTGAGAAACTGCTTTTGCCATCGCGGCTGGCATTCGCTGATGAACTCTTACTGGCGCTCACGTTTTCTTGCAGCACCAGCGTCAATGTATCCCCGACGTTACGCGGGCGACGGTCTTCAAACAGCGGCTGGTAGCCATAGTTGATAGGCTGCGCAGTCTGGTAAATAGAGCCATTGACGACCGGAACGGGTCCCGGCATCGGTTGAGCGGTCGTTGCGCCCTGCACCAGCGGTGTTGAGGGAACCCAGGCACATCCGTTCAACATCAGTGCCAGTAAAGCTAACAGGGGGTAGCGGCCCGCGGCGTTTTTTTGCATTACATTCATCTTCGAAATCAGGGTTCCGGTGCAGCCTGCGCCGCACCGGATAACGCCTTAGAGTTGCGACAGTTTCTGCAGCATCTGATCGGTGGTCGATACCGCTTTGCTGTTAATTTCATAAGCGCGCTGAACCTGGATCATGTTCACCAGTTCTTCCGCCACGTTTACGTTCGAGGTTTCCACATACCCCTGATACAGCAGACCCGCACCGTTCAGCCCCGGCGTGGTGGTGTTCGGCGTGCCGGAAGACTGTGTTTCGAGGTACAGGTTTTCACCGATACTTTCCAGACCGGTGTCGTTCATAAAGGTTGTCAGGTTGAGCTGCCCCACCTGCACAGGCGCTGTCGCCCCCTGCTGCGTGGCGCTGACCACACCGTCACGGCCAATGGTGATACTCAGGGTGTTAGCCGGAATGGTAATGGCAGGCTGAACCTGGAAGCCGCCCGACGTTACCAACTGGCCATTCTGGTCAACCTGGAATGAACCATCACGGGTATAAGCAGAGGTACCGTCCGGCAGCAGGACCTGGAAGAAGCCCTCGCCTTTGATAGCCACATCTTTGCTGTTGTTCGTCTGGGAGAGGTTACCCTGGCTGTGCAGACGTTCGGTGGCCACCGGGCGAACACCGGTACCAATCTGCAGACCAGAAGGCAGCGTAGTCTGTTCAGAAGATTGCGCACCAGGCTGACGAATCGTCTGGTAAAGCAGATCTTCAAATACCGCGCGCTGACGCTTGAAACCATTGGTACTGACGTTCGCCAGGTTGTTGGCGATAACGTCCATATTGGTTTGCTGGGCGTCGAGGCCGGTTTTAGCGATCCATAATGAACCTATCATAGGAAATCCTGTTTATTAGCTCATGGACAGTAACTGGTTGGCACGCTGCGCATTCTCATCAACGTTACCAATAACTTTCATTTGCATTTCAAAGCGGCGCGCGCTGGCGATCATATCGGCCATAGCCGCCATAGGTTTAACGTTACTGCCTTCCAGCACACCTGACATGACGCGGATGTTTGGGTCCGGCTGTAACGTCTGGCCACGTGTGGCTTGCGCGCTTTGGCTGACGCGGAAAAGACCGTCATCGCCACGCACCACTTCACTGCCGTTCGCTTTCACCAGTTTCAGTTTGCCAACCGGGGAGACCGTGTTCGGCGGATCACCGGCGGTCAGGGCGGAAATGGTCCCGTCCGCGGCAATGGTGACCTGTGAACCTTCCGGAACAGCAATCGGCCCGTTCTCACCCATGACCGGATGCCCCTGAATGGTCAGTTGCCCGGTCGGTGTGACCTGAATGTTACCGTTACGGGTATACCCTTCGGAACCATCCGCGCTCTGCACCGCCAGCCAACCATCCTGTTGCAGGGCAACATCCAGTGGGCGTGACGTGTAGTTCAGATCGCCTGGCGTCATATCAGCGCCAGGTGTGGTCTCGGCGACCAGTGTACGGGTCGGCAGCGACAACCCTTCTACCGGTACCGCACGCAGCGCACTAAGCTGCGCACGAAAGCCCGGTGTTGAAGCGTTGGCCAGGTTGCTGGCGGTGACAGACTGCTGGTTCAGCGTCTGACTTGCCGCACCCATCGCTGTGTATATTGCGTGATCCATTAGACCATCCCGTCAGCCGATTAACGCAGGTTAACCAGCGTGTTAAGGATCTGATCCTGGGTTTTGATGGTCTGCGCATTCGACTGATAGTTACGCTGCGCGACGATCATATTGACCAGTTCTTTACTCAGATCCACGTTAGAGGCTTCGAGTGCGCCATTGGTCAGCGAACCGAAGTTACCCGTACCTGCCGTACCCAACAGCGCCACGCCAGACGCGTTAGTGGCAGACCATACGTTATCACCCTCAGATTTCAGGCCTTCGTTGTTGGCGAAGTTCGCCAGGACAATCTGACCCAGCACCTGTTTCTGTTCGTTGGAGTAGGAACCCACGACGGTACCGTCATCGTTAATGGTGTAGCTCACCATAGAACCCGGCTTGTAGCCGTTCTGCGAGGTGCTCACGACTGTGCTGGTGGTGTTCTGCTGCATGGAGTTCAGGAAACTCAGGGAGAATGTCGCCGCTGTAGCGCCGCTAAGCGTACCGGAAGTTACCGTAATGGCCGGGTTAGCGTTTGCTGTTGTGGCCAGATCATAGCCACCGGTCGTAGCATTCGGGGTCCAGTTGTAAACACTCTCCAGGCTACCGTTCTGATTAAAGATCATTCGCGCCGCTTTGGTCGCCGTAGAACCCGTTACGCTGGAATCCTGCGTGTAGACATCCCATGTATTGTCTGCTGCTTTGACATAAAACACGTTCATGTCGTGAGCGTTACCCTGGCTGTCGTAAACAGTGATCGGCCCTTTTAAGTTGTAGCTGTCAGCGTTAGTCGGGTCGAACGTGGTCACCGTCGGCGTCTTAGAAGACGAGTTCAGGTTAACCGGCATCGTTGCGGTGGTGGTGATTTGTGCCGACATCAGCGTCGTCGGGATATTGATCCCCGTTGGGTTCGCGCCCGACTGGATGGTCGGAGGCGTACCGCTTGCCGGAAAACCCGTTACTTGCAGACCCTGCATGTTTACCAGGTTGCGGTTTTCATCCAGCGTGAACTGGCCATTACGGCTGTAATAAACAGAACCGTTGGTATCAACGAGGCGGAAGAAGCCATTCTGGCTAATTGCGACATCGAGGCCGCGTCCCGTATTGGTGGTGGTACCGTCGTTAAAGTCCTGGGTAACGCCCGCGACTTTAACACCCAGACCTACTTTAGAACCCGCAAACATGTCAGCGAAGGACGCAGTACTGGATTTAAAGCCATACGTAGCGGAGTTGGCGATGTTGTTACCAATAAGATCGAGGTTGGTGGCCGCAGCATTCAGACCGCTGACCGCTTGTGAAAAGGCCATGACTTACTCCTGATAAGTGTTAAGGCTTAAATAATCTGCCGAACTTCGTTGAGCGTAGTGGTGCCGTAGGTACCTAAATCTAACTTGTTGCCTGATTCCGACAGCGTTACCCCCTGAACCAGAGCGTATTGCAGCGGCTGAGCAACCAGTTGCGTAGTGCCTGAACTGGCGGCGATAGAAACTTTATAAGAGCCATCTGGGGCGGTGGTGCCGTCCGACAGCTTTCCATCCCAACTGAAGGTATGGACGCCAGCGGTCAGCGGCCCCAGGTTGACGGTCTGTACCACGGTGCCGTCTTTGCTGGTGATGGTCGCGGTCGCTTTATCTGCGGCCTGGGTCAGTTCAACACCAAACGGCGTTGTGGTTGAGCTGCCAGCCAGAATCGTCGTACCTTCAATCATTACACCGTGACCTACCAGATTGCTGGCCTGCAGCGCCTGGCTGTTATCGATCTGCCCGGAGATAGATCCCAGGGTGGTGTTCAGTTTTTCAATCCCGTTCAGCGTACTGATCTGCGCAAGCTGCGAGGTCAGTTCGTTGTTCTGCAGCGGATTGGTTGGGTCCTGGTTTTTTAACTGTGCGACCAACAGGGTCAGGAAGCTGCTCTGTAGGTCTGATGCGCTACTCGTAGTCAGTTGAGACGAGCTGCTACTGCTGCTGGTGGAGCTGACACTACTACTGGACGTGTCGTTCACATTTACGGCGATAGACATTTATGTCTCCTTTTACTGGCCGAGAGTAAGCGTTTTGAGCATCATATTTTTAACGGTGTTGAGCACCTCGACGTTCGCCTGATAGCTGCGAGACGCGGACATGCTGTTCACCATTTCCCCGACAACATCAACGTTAGGCATTTTGACGTAGCCCTTCGCATCCGCCAGTGGGTTGCCGGGTTCATAAACCAGCTTGTCGGGTGCCTGGCTTTCAACAACGCCAGCCACTTTTACGCCACCCGTTGCCTGGCCTGGTGCAGCATCCACCTGGAAAACGACTTGCTTAGCGCGATAAGGTTGACCGTCCGGTCCGGCGACGCTGTCGGCGTTCGCCAGGTTACTGGCAGCCACGTTCAGACGTTTGGACTGCGCGGCAAGCGCGGAGCCGGAGATATCAAAAATATTCAGCAATGCCATGGTTAGTTATTCCCCTGCAACACGGACATCATGCTTTTAATCTGCCCGCCCAGCACGGTCAGCCCTGTCTGATACTTAAGGCTGTTATCCGCAAACTGCGTACGCTCGCGATCCATATCCACGGTGTTGCCATCGGCAGATGGCTGATCCGGAATACGATAAAGCAGGTCTGGAGACGGGGTGGAAATGGCTTGCGCCGGAATATGGCGACTGGAAGTTAACGCCAGCGAGACGCCTGTGTTCTCTGCACGGCCACGTTCCATCACCTTTTTCAGTTCGCTGGAAAAATCCATATCACGCGCCTGATACCCCGGGGTATCGGCGTTCGCAATATTGGCGGCCAGGATTTCCTGGCGCTGCGCGCTCAGATTCAGTGCTTCTTGCTGGAACCGTAACGCGGCATCAAGTTTATCGAGCATGGCTTCCCCGCTGATGACAATTATTTAGTCAACAGCTTAAATCTCCTTACGCGCGCCTTATCGACGGAATAAGCGCAAAATGCGTCGCTATTTATTGCGTTGATAGATTTGCGTGACGGGTAGAATCCTGTCATCTCTTCAACAAACAACAGGCAGGGGTCTGCGATGAACACGTTGAAAAGCGGTTTAGCCGCGGCATTGCTGTTTTTGATTTTAAGCCCGCAAGTGTTGGCGCAAGACTTAAAGGCGCAGCTCACCGCGTTTTTTGCACAACGACTGGCTGGCTTTAGTGACGAGGTGGTGGTAACAATACGTACGCCGAAAAATCTTTATCCCACCTGTGAGCAACCGGCTTTAAGTTTGACGGGCTACGCTCAGCTTTGGGGGAACGTCAACGTATTGACAAACTGCGGTAACGAAAAGCGCTATTTGCAGGTAAACGTCCAGGCGACGGGTAATTATGTTGTCGCCGCTCAGGCGATTACCCGTGGTAGTGTACTGACGCCGGAAAGCTTAAAGCTCAAACGCGGCAGGCTCGATCAGTTACCGCCGAAAACAATGCTCGATATTTCTCAGGCACAAGATGCCGTAAGCCTGCGCGATCTCTCACCCGATCAACCGGTTCAGCTCTCGATGCTGCGCCAGGCCTGGCGAGTAAAAGCCGGCCAGCGAGTGATGGTTGTAGCCAATGGCGAAGGCTTTAGTGTCAATAGTGAAGGCCAGGCGCTGAACAATGCGGCGGTGTCGCAAAGTGCCCGGGTACGCATGTCTTCTGGACAAATTGTAAGTGGAATTGTCGGCGCTGATGGGAATATTCTGATTAACCTATAATCTTTTTAAAGAATTCGCGGCATCTGCCGATAAATAAGCAACGACTGAAGATGGCAGACCCAAAACGCCGGAAAACCTCTATGAGGACAACACACTATGAGCATTGATCGTACATCGCCTTTAAAGCCGGTTAGCACCGTACAACCACGTGAAACCAGCGACACCCAGGCAACGAAAGTACGTCTGGAAAAATCGAAAACCGCCAACAGCACGAGCGTAACGCTTAGTGATGCCCAATCCAAATTGATGCAGCCGGGTAGCAGCGACGTCAATATGGAACGCGTTGAACAACTGAAAACGGCAATCCGTAATGGTGAGCTAAAGATGGACACCGGTAAAATCGCCGATGCCCTGATTAACGAAGTGCAGAGTTACTTGAGTAAATAATGTATGAATCAACTGTCAGACATTCTTGATCAGATGACAGTTATCCTGAACGCATTAAAAGACGTGATGGATGCTGAGCAAAAACAACTCTCTGTGGGCCATGTGCATAGCAGCACGTTGCAACGCATTACGGAAGAGAAAAGCTCATTGCTTGCCACACTGGATTATCTTGAGCAGCAACGCCGCGAAGCGCAAAAGGTGCAAAGTAGCGCGAATGACGATATCGCCGATCGCTGGCAGATAATCACACGAAAAACGCAACACCTGCGTGATCTGAACCAACACAACGGCTGGTTGCTCGAAGGGCAAATTGCCCTTAACCGAAAAGCGCTCGAGGTACTGAAACCTCACCAGGAGCCAGGGCTTTATGGTGCGGACGGTCAGACCTTTACGGGTAGCAGGGGCGGAAAAAAGATTTCCATTTAGCTAACGCGTTCACATTCTTTTATGCGGGAGTCGACTGTCATGGTCGACTCCCTTTTGCGCTTACGCTATCCGGCGGGCAAAATCTTTAACTCTGAACCCCAGCACCGCAAGCGTCGCGAAGTAAGCCACAACGCCTACCACCACCACGACCATGAGCCGAGCCAGGCGATGCCCCATGTTGCCCTGCGCCCAGTCAGGCATCACATACAGCATGCCCAGCAGTGCGGCTGCCATTACGATCACCGCAATAAACAGACGTGTCAGGAAACGGCCCCAGCCGGCCTGTGGGGTAAAGATATTCTGCTTACGCAACTGCCAATAGAGCAGGCTGGCATTCAGACAGGCCGCCAGGCCAATCGAGAGTGACAGACCGGCATGTTTTAGCGGGCCAATAAATGCCAGGTTCATTAATTGCGTCATCACCAGCGTGACAATGGCAATCCTGACCGGCGTTTTGATGTCCTGTCGTGAATAGAACCCTGGAGCCAATACTTTCACCACAATAAGGCCCATCAGGCCAACCGAATAGGCGATCAGCGCTCGCTGAGTCATCTGGGCGTCAAACGGGGTAAACTTACCATACTGAAAAAGCGAAACCGTCAGCGGCTTCGCAAGAATGCCTAACGCCACCGCGCTGGGCAGCGCCAGCAAAAAGCATAACCGCAACCCCCAATCCATCAGGCGGCAATATTCATCATGATTACCGCTGGCAAAACTTCGCGAGAGCGACGGCAGCAAAATCGTCCCCAGCGCCACACCCAGTACCCCGGATGGAAACTCCATCAGGCGGTCAGCGTAATACATCCAGGAGACCGAACCGGAGACCAGGAAGGAGGCAAAAATGGTATTGATAATCAGGGAGATCTGACTCACCGATACGCCAAGGATCGCCGGCCCCATCTGTTTCATCACCCGCATCGCGCCCGCATCGCGGAAACTGATACGTGGCAGCACCAGCATGCCAATTTTTTTCAGATGCGGCAGTTGATAAACCAATTGCAGGATACCGCCCACCGTCACCGCCCATGCCAGCGCAAGCACCGGCGGATGGAAATACGGCGCACCGAACAGAGCAAAACCGATCATGCTGATATTAAGAAATGTGGGCGCAAATGCCGGGACGGAGAAACGGTTCCAGGTATTGAGGATCGCCCCGGCGAGCGACGCCAGTGAAATCAGCAAAATGTAGGGAAAAGTTATCTGCAGAAGTTGAGAGGTCAATGCAAATTTATCAGCCGTGTCGGCAAACCCCGGCGCCGTCACCAGAATCACCCAGGGCGCCGCCAGCATGCCGGCAACGGTGACAATCGCCAGTGCCAGCGTCAACAGCCCCGATACATAGGCGACAAAAACGCGCGTCGCCTCTTCGCCCTGTTTACTTTTATATTCCGCAAGAATGGGGACAAAGGCCTGAGAAAATGCCCCTTCGGCAAAAATACGTCGTAAGAGATTTGGCAGTTTAAAGGCGACAAAGAAGGCATCGGTCGCCATCCCTGCACCAAATACCCTCGCCACAATGGCATCGCGCGCAAAACCCAGCACGCGAGAAAACATGGTCATTGAGCTGACGGCCGCCAGCGATTTTAATAAGTTCATTTAAGGTTCCATAAACACAACGCCTGCACAAAGCAGGCGTTGGTATCGCGAAGCGCTTAGTCTACCTGGAATAACGCGAATTTCTACCGCCATATGTTACAGAGGGTTATTCGCTCATCGCCTCGCGCCAGAGTTTTTCAACGATACGCTGGGCCAGGATAGCCTGCTCACCCGCCGTTTCCGGAACCGTCTGATTTTGCACGCATTCGATAAAATGGCGCGCGCATCCGGCGAAGCCTCGTTGCTCAAGCGTACTCTGCCAGCCGGGTATGGGCGGAGTCACAATCCCCTGCCCCTGTTCTTCACGCCATTCACGCATATCGGTAACGTCATACAGTCCGCCGTCCGTTACCGCCTGTACCCATTCGCGTTGACTACCGGCACGGCGATGCATACTGGTAGTGATTTGCAACGCGCCCTGCGCAAAATGGTGCTCGGCATAAATCATTTCACCCTGGTCATTAGTCAGCAATGTGCCGCTGGCAAGCGACGCACTGCCACCGGCCAGCCAGAGAGCGGTATCCACAACATGCAGATAATCATCGAGTAAGGTGAAGCGCAGATCGTGCGGACCAACGCTGTTGCTGCGATGTTTATCCATTCGCAGTGATGCTGCCTGCGGCAAATGACTTTTTAACTGACGGTACAGCGGAGCAAAACGGCGGTTGAACCCCACCATCAGCGTCAACTTTTTGCGCGCCGCCAGTTCAATGAGCTTTTCCGCATCCGACAGATTTTCTGCCAGGGGTTTGTCGACACAAACATGAACACCTGCATTGAGGAGTTCGCTCACCACCGCATAATGCGAGGCGGTAGAGGTGTGAACAAAAACCGCGTCACACTGCGCGGCGAGCTCACCTAACGAGCCGACATAAGGAATACGCCAGGTGTCGCACACACGCTGCGCTTTTTCTCGCGTGGGTGACCAGGCTGCCGCCAGCGTCCAGTCAGTTGCCGCCCCCAGTACCGGTAACCAGGCTTTTTGCGCGATACCGCCTAATCCCACAACCCCTATACGTAATGCCGCCACGATTAATCCCCCAGATGTTCGAGTAGTGAAGCCAGACGCTGTTTCAGTTCGGCAACGTCGTTTTCCAGCGCTTCAACCCGCGAAGCCAGATCGTTGTCGCTATCCAGCGGGCTTACTGTCTCCACAACGTTAATCAGCGTCTCCACATCACCGCTGAACAGATGCATATAGCGGCTTTCCCGTTTGCCAGGCTCGCGTGGTAAACGCACAACATACGGGCCATCTTCGCGCTGCGCCAGATTCTCCAGCGCGCTTTCCACTTCACCCATATCGTTAAATTCATGCATCCGAGCCGCGCGCCCGCGCAGTTCACCCGGCGTTTGAGCGCCGCGCAGCAACAGCGTGGTAATAATGGCCACTTCCGCCGGGGAGAGTTTCAGGTCGCCGAATTCGGAGTTGCAGAAACGCTGCTCATATTTAGTGACACGGTTACCGAAACCACTGACTGTGCGCAGGTAGTGGCGCTTTACCAGCGTATCCAGTATCTCCTGCACCTCATGCTCACTGAGGTTCATTACCGGTTCACGGTTGGTTTTTTGGTTACAGGCGGTCACCACGGCATTGACCGACAATGGATATTGTTCAGGGGTAGTGATCTGTTTTTCCAGCAGGCATCCGATAACGCGCGCTTCCGTGGCGCTGAGTTGGTACTTCATGTTTTCTCCTTAACGACCCGGGGTCCAGTCTTTGGTGGTCAACGCCGTCAACACGTGGTCACGCCATTGCCCGTCAATCAGCAGATACGCTTTTGCGTAGCCCTCTTTTTCAAAACCAAGGCGCGCCAGTAAATCGCCGCTGCGTTTATTATGCGGCATATAATTCGCCATAATGCGGTGCAAATGTTGCGTTCGTTGCATATAGCGAATGGCTGCCGTCAGCGCTTCGAACATTAACCCCTGCCCCTGCCATTTTTGCCCGATGGAATACCCCAGATAGCAGGCATGGAAAGAACCGCGTACCACATTGGAGAAATTCGCGACGCCGATGATCTCTTTTTCTTCTGGATCGAGTAATGCGAAATAAAAAGCGGTTCCTTGTTTATGGAATTCGTTAATCATCCCCAGGCGAGCCTGCCAACCAGATGGATAGCAATGGCTCTCGTCACGAACCGGTTCCCAGGGCTTTAAAAATTGACGGTTCTCAGCGTAATAGTCCGCAAGCCGCCAGGCGTCCCGCTCATGAACTAAGCGAACCACCAGCCTGTCTGTGACCAGGCGTACTTTCGGCACATTACTGCGATAGCCAAACATTCATTCCTTCTCCTTCCGGTTACCACTCTCAACCCCTTCCCTTTACTATACATTTGCGCAGCCACTCTGTGAAAACAACAACCTGCATTTTCGCAATACATAAGCTTTTTCGATGAGAAGTCTGAATTAAAGCCCGCTTTTGATAAAAAAATATTGTCGCGCCAACGATGGGAAAAAATCAGACGACCCGGCAGAATATTAACGTACTTACTTTTATTTCCCGGGAGGGGAAATGTCACGCGTATCGCAGGCAAGGAGCCTGGGTAAATATTTCCTGCTCGTCGATAATATGTTGGTGGTGCTGGGCTTTTTCGTCGTTTTCCCGCTTATTTCTATACGTTTTGTTGATCAACTCGGTTGGGCTGCCTTGATGGTTGGTATTGCCCTTGGGTTAAGGCAATTCGTGCAGCAAGGGCTGGGCGTTTTCGGCGGCGCCATCGCGGACCGTTTTGGTGCTAAACCACTGATCGTCACCGGCATGCTAATGCGTGCTGCCGGTTTTGCCACCATGGGTATCGCCCATGAACCCTGGCTGCTGTGGTGCTCCTGCATATTATCCGGACTCGGCGGTACGCTCTTCGATCCGCCGCGCACGGCGCTGGTGGTTAAACTGATTCGCCCATCGCAGCGCGGCCGCTTCTTCTCGCTATTGATGATGCAGGACAGCGCGGGGGCGGTGATCGGCGCACTGATTGGCAGTTGGTTACTGCAATACGATTTCCGTCTGGTCTGTATTGTCGGTGCCGCCGTGTTTGTTCTTTGTGCAGGCTTTAACGCCTGGCTGCTGCCTGCATGGAAATTATCGACGGTAAAAACGCCGGTGCGTGAAGGGCTGGGCCGCGTTTTGCGTGATAAACGTTTTGTCACCTACGTACTGACACTTACCGGCTATTACATGCTGGCGGTTCAGGTAATGTTGATGCTGCCAATCATGGTGAATGATATCGCCGGTTCGCCTGCGGCAGTAAAATGGATGTATGCCATTGAAGCCAGCCTGTCGCTGACGCTGCTGTACCCTATTGCCCGCTGGAGTGAAAAACGTTTTCGCCTGGAACATCGGCTGATGGCCGGGCTGCTGTTTATGTCATTCAGTCTGTTGCCGATAGGCCTGGTCAACAGCCTGCAGCAACTGTTTACGCTGATTTGCACCTTTTATATCGGCTCCATTATTGCTGAACCGGCACGTGAAACGTTAAGCGCGGCGCTGGCAGATTCCCGTGCCCGCGGCAGTTATATGGGGTTCAGTCGCCTGGGGCTGGCATTTGGCGGTGCGTTGGGTTATGCCGGCGGGGGCTGGCTGTTTGACGTGGGTAAAGCACTGAGTCAGCCGACGTTACCCTGGATGATGCTGGCGCTGATTGGCCTTATCACCTTTTTCGCCCTGCTGTGGCAATTCGCGCTAAAACGCACCCCGTCTCGCCTGCTCGAACCGGGCGCATGATTTGCCAGCCCTTTTAATCTCTTCCATACTTTTTTGTGATGGACAATCAGTATGGAGGAGAACCGTGAAACTCTACATTTATGATCACTGCCCGTTCTGCGTTAAGGCCCGCATGATTTTCGGCCTCAAGAATATCCCCGTCGAACTCAACGTGTTGCTCAATGATGACGAAGCAACGCCGACCCGAATGATCGGCCAAAAAATGGCGCCGATACTCCAAAAAGACGACAGCCGCTATCTACCTGAAAGCATGGATATCGTCCATTACGTGGACAAACTTGACGGTAAGCCGTTGCTGACCGGAAAGCAGAATCCAGCCCTCGACGCCTGGCTGAGAAAAGTCAATGGCTATGTCAATCGTCTGCTCATTCCGCGTTTTGCCAAAAGCCCCTTCGACGAGTTCGCTACGCCTGAAGCCAGAGCCTATTTTGTGGCGAAGAAAGAGGCGGCGATCGGCAATTTTGACGAGCACATGGCCCACTCAGCCGGGCTTATCAAAAAAATCAGCGATGATTTACGCGCACTGGATAAGCTTATCGTTCAGCCTAATGCGGTAAACGGAGAGCTGTCGGATGATGATATTCACCTGTTCCCCTTACTGCGTAATCTGACCATTGTGGCGGGGATTAACTGGCCGACGCGCGTGGCCGACTACCGCGATAACATGGCGAAACAAACGCAGATTAACCTGCTCTCATCAATGGCGATATAATGCCCCAGGCGGAAGCGTACGCTTCCGCTTTCAGCTTTTTCTGCTGGCTTATCCTCTGCCCTGGACTGATGCTACAGACAAGGATGAATACACAGGCACTCTCTTGAGGAACATAATGAAAAAGATTATTTTCGCCGCGGCTTTGATTTTAAGCGGCGTTTTAGTGGGTTGTAACCAGTTAACACAGTACAGCATCAGCGAGCAGGAAATTAACCAGTCACTGCAAAAACGCAACGATTTCGCCAAAGACATCGGCCTGCCCGGCGTGGCGGACGCGCACATCGTCCTCAGTAATCTGGTCAGTCAGATTGGCCGTGAGGAACCGAATAAGATTACCCTTTCCGGCGATGCCAATCTGGAGATGAACTCTCTTTTCGGTAATCAGAAAGCGACCATGAAGCTCAAAATGAAGGCGCTGCCGGTCTTCGATAAAGAAAAAGGGGCAATTTATCTCCAGGAGATGGAAGTGGTTGACGCAACCGTCACACCGGAGAAAATGCAGTCCATTTTGCAAACCCTTCTGCCCTACCTGAATCAGTCCCTGCGTAACTACTTTAATCAGCGCCCCGCTTACATTCTGCGTGAAGACAGCAGTAAAGGCGAAGCGCTGGCGAAGAAATATGCCAGGGGTATCGAAGTGAAGCCGGGTGAAATTATCATCCCGCTCACCGATTAAGCCCGTAAGGGCTTTTTCTCTGGAAAACAAGCAAGCCGAAGCGTTTATACCCACCATCATTCGCGTTGCGGGAAAGCGAAGACGCCATGAACACCCGGGAGCTTATTCACGTTCGTGACCGGGACAAGCGCGAAGTGGCTCAGATGCAGCTTGAAGTATGATGGGTATACGCTTATGCTTAGTGCCCGGCAAAAAACCAGCCATATTGACTGATTCTCACCCAGCCGGAGCACTCCCATGACAGCACATTCCCAGGTTTTAAAAATCCGCCGCCCTGATGACTGGCACGTTCATTTACGTGACGGCGATATGTTAAAAACCGTCGTGCCCTGGACCAGCGAAATTTATGCTCGCGCCATCGTCATGCCCAATCTTGTCCCGCCGGTGACCAGCGTTGAGGCGGCAATTGCTTATCGTCAGCGCATTCTTGATGCCGTACCTGCCGGACATGACTTTACTCCGCTAATGACCTGCTACCTGACCGATTCACTCAATCCCGACGAAGTGGAACGCGGTTTTCGCGAGAATGTCTTTACCGCCGCCAAGCTCTACCCGGCGAATGCCACGACCAATTCAAGTCATGGGGTGACCAGTATTGATGCCATCATGCCGGTACTTGAGCGCATGGAAAAACTGGGGATGCCACTGCTGGTTCACGGTGAAGTGACCCAGGCAGAGATCGATATCTTCGATCGCGAAGCCCGCTTTATCGAGACGGTCATGGAGCCACTTCGCCAGCGTCTGCCGGGGTTGAAAGTGGTGTTCGAGCACATCACCACCAAAGATGCCGCGGAATATGTCCGTGACGGCAATGAGCTGTTAGCGGCCACCATCACACCGCAGCATTTGATGTTCAACCGTAACCATATGCTGGTCGGCGGTGTACGTCCGCATCTGTATTGCCTGCCTATCCTGAAACGTAACGTGCATCAGCAGGCGCTGCGTGAACTGGTCGCCAGCGGCTTTACCCGCGCGTTTCTCGGCACGGACTCTGCGCCACACGCCCGCCATCGTAAAGAGGCAAGCTGTGGCTGTGCAGGCTGTTTCAACGCGCCGACTGCGCTGGCAAGTTATGCCACCGTGTTTGAAGAGATGAATGCCCTGCAGCATTTTGAAGCGTTCTGTTCACTCAACGGTCCGCATTTTTATGGCCTGCCGGTGAATGAAACCTTCATTGAACTGGTGCGTGAAGATTCAACGGTCATCGACAGTATTGCTTTGCCGGAAGATGCGATTATCCCATTCCTCGCCGGTGAGACAGTCCGCTGGACAGTGAAATCCTGATTTTTTTCACCCCCCTGTTGTAAATCTTGCAAGGTAACTGTATAAACATACAGTAAATAACACAGGGGGTTGCCATGCGCATCGAAGTGACTATTGCCAAAACTACACCGCTCCCGCCAGGTGCTATTGATGCCCTGGCGAGCGAGTTATCCCGCCGACTGAATAATTATTATCCTGATAGCGAAAATAAAATTACGGTTCGTTATGCGACAGCGAATAACTTATCGGTGATGGGCGGAGCAAAAGAAGATAAAGAGCGCGTCAGTGAAATTCTGCAAGAAACGTGGGAAAGCGCCGACGACTGGTTTATCCGCGATTAAAAAGAGTTTGTATTGTGCATGTTTTTGCCGGGTCGCCCCGGCTTTTTTGTTTTTTTAAGCAAAAATCTTACTTTCCTCCTGACCTGCTTAAAAATCACGCGTAAGTTAGCGTTTTCTTGTTCAAAAAAATCCAACTGAAATAAAATTATGTTGCAGAGTGTTATTTATTCGATCAGCAAGGTTAAATATTGGTATACTGAAAAGGCTTCACAAAAACACGCATTGAACCTCGAAAGTCGTTGTCAGTTAACACGCCATAAGGGGGTTATGATGGAAAAGAATAATGAAGTCATCCAGACCCATCCTCTGGTTGGATGGGATATCAGCACAGTGGACAGTTACGATGCACTGATGTTGCGCTTACATTACCAGACCCCAAACAGAGCCGCTTCTCAGGACACCGAAGTAGGCCAGACGTTGTGGTTAACGACCGAAGTTGCCCGCCAGTTTATTTCGATTTTAGAAGCGGGTATCGCCAAAATAGAATCAGGCGAGTACCAGGAAAATGAGTATCGTAGGCATTAGCGATAATGCTCAATAATCACTCAACAGGCACCCATGTGGTGCCTTATTTATTTCCCGTCTTGTATAACGCCTCCCGGTTATTTACCCTCCCGATTACGACTTGATGGAGAACGACATGAAATACGATTTGATCATCATTGGCAGCGGCTCTGTCGGTGCGGCGGCGGGCTACTATGCGTCCCGCGCCGGTCTCAACGTACTGATGACCGATGCGCACCTGCCACCGCATCAGGAAGGGAGCCACCATGGCGATACTCGTTTAATCCGCCATGCTTATGGGGAGGGGGAAAAGTACGTTCCGCTGGTATTGCGCGCCCAGGAGTTGTGGGATCAACTGGTTGCTGACAGCGGCGAAGCCGTCTTTGAGCGCACCGGGGTACTTAATCTTGGCCCGGCACATTCCTCTTTTCTGGCAAATGTCGCGCAAAGTGCGCTGCACTGGAATCTGGCCGTGGAAAAGCTTGATGCGCCGTCACTGATGGCACGCTGGCCAGAAATCACCGTCCCGGATGACTACATCGGCTTGTTCGAAGCGGACTCCGGCATACTTCGCAGCGAACTGGCAATTAAGGCCTGGATTCGCCTGGCGCAAGAAGCCGGGTGCGCCCAACTGTTTAACTGCCCGGTGACAGCCCTGCATACTACCGATGATGGTGTGAGTATTGATACATCTGAGGGAACATTCAGCGCGAAAAAGATCCTCATTAGTAGCGGTACATGGGTTGCTAATCTTGTTCCCGGCTTACCTGTCCAGCCGGTACGAAAAGTCTTTGCCTGGTTCCAGGCTGATGGTCGTTACAGCACCAAGAATCGCTTCCCGGCCTTTACCGGCGAAATGGCGGATGGATCTCAATACTATGGTTTCCCCGCTGAGGATAATGCATTAAAAATCGGCAAGCATAACGGCGGACAACGTATCAACGAGGCCAGTGAACGCGTACCGTTTGGCGCAGTAGCCTCAGATGGTTCAGAGTGTTTTCCCTTCCTGCGCCAGTTCTTACCGGGCATCGGTGGTTGCCTGTACGGGTCCTCTTGCACTTATGATAATTCGCCTGATGAAGACTTCATCATCGATACCCTTCCCGATTGCCCTCATGCGCTACTGGTCACCGGGCTGAGTGGGCATGGTTTCAAATTTGCGCCAGTGCTTGGGGAAATTGCGGCCCAGTTCGCCCAGGGTGAAAGCAGTAAATTTGATTTAACCCCCTTCTCTTTAGCGCGCTTTGCAGGATAATTCCTACCCGCGACCCTTTTCCTTTTGGGTCGCCTTTTCTTTTGGCCGAATATCTGGAGAGATTATGCGCCGCTTGTTCTTCTTTCTTGTTAATAACGTCCGCGAGCATTTAATGGTATATATCGCTTTATGGTCACTCATCGCTCTTGTGGACTTAATTTATGTTGTCTGGGCTGAATGACGAACATTGACATTTACTGACATTTATTTAAAAAAACTTAAAATTACGACAGATTTTTTGAAATAAAAAAATCTCCTTACCGCCTCTGCCTTTAGCCCTTCAAAGCTTCTATAACTTCCATACCCTCTAATGAACTGAACATATTTTTGAAAATTAATTCAAAATTTTTGATATACAAAAAATAAGATTATTAATTGTTACTTTTAAGTTGCAATATTATTTTTCTGACGCCATTTTAAATTAACTTTTACACTCTTGCGGTTCACATTATGCAACTCCGTAATTCTCCATTTCGCTATGGCGCAATTTCTGTTGCCCTGCACTGGCTGGTCGCAATTACAGTCTATGGCATGTTTGCACTGGGTTTATGGATGGTCACGCTTAGCTACTATGATGGCTGGTACCACCAGGCGCCCGAATTGCATAAAAGCATTGGCATTGTCCTGATGCTGGTCCTGGTGGTTCGCCTTATCTGGCGTCGCCTCTCTCCACCGCCCGCGCCACTCGCAAGCTACTCGCGACTGACCCGCGTCAGCGCGGTTGTTGCACATATCGCCCTTTATTTGCTGCTGTTCGGCATCCTGTTCAGCGGTTACCTCATCTCCACGGCTGATGGCAAGCCCATCAGCGTTTTTGGCCTGTTTGAGGTGCCTGCCACCTTTGCTGATGCGGGCTCGCAGGCAGACCTGGCCGGAGATATTCACCTGTGGCTGGCATGGACGGTCGTTATCCTATCGGTCTTACACGGCCTTGCCGCCTTTAAACACCATTTCATCGATAAAGACGACACCCTAAAGCGCATGCTGGGTAAATCGTCATCTGACTCTGGAGTATGATATGAAGAAAAGCCTGCTGGGTTTCACCCTCGCTTCGTTACTGTTCTCTGCGGGTTCCGCGATGGCAGCGGAATATAAAATCGACAAAGAAGGCCAACACGCCTTCATCAATTTTCGCATCCAGCACCTCGGTTACAGCTGGTTGTACGGCACATTTAAAGATTTTGACGGCTCTTTTACTTTTGATGAGGCAAATCCTGCTGCCGATAAAGTCAACGTCACCATCAATACCAACAGTGTCGATACCAACCATGCGGAACGCGACAAACACCTTCGCAGTGGCGAATTCCTTAATGTGACGAAACACCCCCAGGCAACCTTCACCTCTACTGAGGTAAAAAAAGATGGTGATGAGCTGGATATCACCGGCAATCTGACCTTAAACGGCGTAACCAAACCCGTGAAACTGGAAGCCAAACTGATGGGCAAGGGTGATGATCCCTGGGGTGGCAAACGCGCCGGTTTTGAAGCAGAAGGGAAAATTAAACTTAAAGACTTTAATATCACTACCGACCTTGGTCCTGCATCGCAGGAAGTCGATTTGATCATCTCTGTGGAAGGCGTACAGCAGAAGTAAAACCACGCACGCAGCAGGGGCGGATCATACATGATTATCCGCCCCTGATGATTCGCCTGCGAGCCTGTTGCTTACGCAGGCGAAAATCTTTTACTCAGGGTCCGGGATACCGAGCTTTGTATTCAGACGTCCGCGTGATTTGTTGAAAATCTTGTTGCCGTTTTCCCGCCCGGCTCGCCGCTTACGCTGTTCTTCTTCCGGCAACTGGCTCTCTTCAAGGCAGGCTTCGCTACAGCATCCTTTGAACTTTTCAGCGCACGACGGGCAC
Organism: Citrobacter sp. UYEF32; assembly: GCF_040546205.1. NCBI lineage: Bacteria > Pseudomonadati > Pseudomonadota > Gammaproteobacteria > Enterobacterales > Enterobacteriaceae > Citrobacter > Citrobacter sp. UYEF32. The sequence continues at coordinate 354,130 of NZ_JBEPNI010000001.1, forward strand.
TGAATAAACAGCAAATGGCAGCCGTCATTCACACAGTTAGTATGGCTGTCACAAGGCACACCGCACTGATGGCAATGGGCAATCACATCGTCAGAGATACGCTCCCCCATACGATCATCGAACACAAAGTTCTTACCGATAAAGCGTACCGGCAGCCCCTGCTCACGGGCGCGACGGGCATATTCAATGATCCCGCCTTCGATGTGCCAGACCTTGCTAAAACCGTTGTGCTTCATCCAGGCGCTGGCTTTTTCGCAGCGGATCCCGCCGGTGCAGTACATGACAATCTTTTTATCTTTATGTTCCTGCATCATTTCGACCGCTTTTGGCAACTGCTCGCGGAAGGTGTCGGCAGGAATTTCCAGCGCACCATCAAAATGGCCCACTTCGTATTCATAGTGGTTGCGCATGTCGATAAAGACCGCTTCCGGATCGTCCAGCATCGCGTTCACTTCGGCGGCTTTCAGGTATTCACCGACGTCACTGGCATTAAACGAGGCATCCTCAATCCCGTCCGCGACAATGCGATCGCGCACTTTCATGCGCAGTACCCAGAATGATTTACCATCATCGTCAATGGCGATATTCATACGCAGGCCATTCAGAGCAGGATCGAAACTGTACAGATAGGCTTTCAGCGCTTCGAACTGGCTTTCCGGCACGCTGATTTGCGCGTTGATCCCTTCATGAGCTAAATATACGCGACCGAACACATTCAGCTTTGTTAAGGCGGTATAGAGTGCGTCGCGAGTGGCCTGCGGGTTGACGATGGAGAAATATTTATAGAATGAGACGGTCTTGCGCGGCTCGGTTTCGGCGAGCATGCGCGCTTTCAGTTCATCATTCGAGATGCGGTTGTGTAACACTGGCATGGTGTACGTATCCTGCAATGCGGTAGTCAATAAAATCGGGCGGCATCATAAAGCAATTAGTGGCAATTTACATCCACACAATTTGCGCTACATTTCCCTCATTAAAATCATCTTTCAATAACAATAGCCTGGCAATTACGCATTCAACTGGTAGAGGTTTTGGTTGATTCGATAAAAATGCGACAATGCAGGAGATTTTTGCTGAGTAAGGAACGATATGACGCATTTACCAAAATTTTCCCCGTCACTGCTCCATCCGCGTTACTGGCTAACCTGGTGCGGAATTGGGCTGTTGTGGCTGGTGGTACAACTGCCTTATCCGGTCCTCTATCGCCTGGGTTGCGGTATGGGGCGACTGGCAATGCGCCTGATGAAACGCCGCGTCCGTATCGCACATCGCAACCTTGAGCTTTGTTTCCCGCAGATGCCTGAGCAAGAGCGTCAGGAAATGGTCAAAAAGAACTTTGAGTCGGTTGGGATGGGGTTGATGGAAACCGGGATGGCGTGGTTCTGGCCGGACAGCCGGATCAATCGCTGGGTTGATGTTACGGGCATGGACAATACCAAAATGCACTTCGCCGAAGGTAAGGGCATTTTGCTAATTGGCGTACATTTTTTAACGCTCGAACTGGGTGCTCGCGTCTTTGGCATGCATATTCCGGGCATTGGCGTGTACCGTCCTAATGACAACCCGCTGCTGGACTGGCTGCAAACGTGGGGACGGTTACGCTCAAACAAGACGATGATAGATCGAAAAGACCTGAAAGGAATGGTACGTGCGCTAAAAAGCGGCGATGTCGTCTGGTACGCGCCAGACCACGACTACGGCCCGCGTTCCAGCGTCTTTGTGCCCTTCTTCGCGGTCGAGCAGACCGCGACTACGACCGGTACCTGGATGCTGGCGAAAATGTCTAAAGCTTGCCTGGTACCTTTCGTACCGCGTCGTAAACCGGACGGTAAAGGTTATGAGTTGATCATGCTGGAAGGTGAAACCACCCCACCGCTGGAGACCGCAGAAGAGACCGCCGCCTGGATGAATAAGGTTGTTGAGCGCTGTATTCTGATGGCCCCGGAGCAATATATGTGGCTGCACCGTCGCTTCAAAACCCGCCCGGACGGTGTCCCTTCGCGCTATTAATCCCCGTAGCCCGGTACGCCGGGCTACGTTTGTTGCATTTCTACACATGCTTTCCGTTGCAGGTGTCATCACCCAGGCGCATAATTAGCAGGCTTATTATTTTCAATCGCTAATTCTCCGCGTGTGAAACGCGTAACGTGAACGGTAATGTCATCTCCTGCTCCCATAAACTGGAAACGTAATCTGACCGTGGCCTGGGTCGGCTGTTTTTTAACTGGCGCGGCATTTAGTCTGGTCATGCCTTTTTTACCTCTCTACGTTGAGCTACTTGGCGTTACCGGGCATAGCGCGCTCAACATGTGGTCCGGTCTGGTCTTTAGTATTACCTTTCTTTTTTCCGCCATGGCTTCCCCCTTCTGGGGCGGCCTCGCTGACCGTAAAGGGCGTAAAATTATGCTCCTGCGTTCTGCACTCGGGATGGCGATTGTCATGGCCCTGATGGGCTTTGCGCAAAATATCTGGCAATTCCTTGTGTTGCGTGCGCTGCTCGGCTTACTCGGCGGCTTTATACCTAATGCCAACGCGCTGATCGCGACACAGATGCCACGAAACCGCAGTGGTTGGGCGATGGGAACACTATCGACGGGCGGTGTAGCCGGAGCACTGCTTGGACCGCTGGCAGGCGGTCTGCTGGCCGATGTATATGGGCTGCGGATGGTCTTTTTTATCACCGCCTCGGTTCTGTTTATCTGCTTCTTGTTGACGCTCTTTTGCATTCGGGAAAATTTCACTCCGGTGGCGAAAAAAGAGATGCTTCACGCCAAAGAGGTTTTAGCTTCACTGAAAAGTCCGCGTCTGGTGCTGAGCCTGTTTGTCACAACGATGATAATCCAGGTCGCAACCGGATCTATCGCGCCTATTCTGACACTCTATGTCCGTGAACTGGCGGGGAATGTCGGTAATATCGCGTTTATCAGCGGCATGATAGCGTCGGTTCCCGGCGTGGCGGCGCTGATGAGTGCCCCGCGACTTGGCCGCCTGGGCGATCGTATCGGTCCGGAAAAGATTTTGGTTGCCGCACTGCTGATTTCCGTCTTGCTGCTGGTACCGATGGCCTTCGTACAAACGCCGTGGCAGCTTGGGCTACTGCGTTTTTTACTCGGTGCTGCCGATGGCGCGCTACTGCCTGCGGTACAAACGCTGCTGGTCTATAACACAACCCAACAAATTGCAGGCCGCGTATTCAGCTACAACCAGTCATTCCGCGATATCGGTAACGTAACCGGCCCGTTGCTCGGCGCGGCGGTCTCGGCAAACTACAGTTTTCGTGCGGTATTCTGCGTCACGGCGGGCATTGTTCTGTTTAACGCCTTTTACTCCTGGGTCAGTTTACAACGCCCTGCGCGCCAGAGGGTCGCTGACCGGGTCATTGATGATTAACACCGATGACTGATTTTTTTGTTCGGGTACTTGCAAAACCTCATATTCAACTATTCTTTCCCTGAATACCTCGTCAAACCACAGGGAGAAACTTATGACTATGTACGCTACGCTCGAAGAAGCAATTGACGCTGCTCGCGAAGAGTTCCTCGCCAATAATCCAGGCGTTGAGGAAGAAGATGCGAATGTGCAGCAATTCAACGTCCAGAAATACGTTCTCCAGGATGGAGACATTATGTGGCAGGCAGAATTCTTCGCCACAGACGAAGAGGAAGGCGAGTGTCTGCCAATGTTATCGGGTGAAGCCGCACAGAGTGTGTTTGACGGCGATTTTGATGAGATAGAGCTACGTCAGGAGTGGCTGGAAGAGAACACGCTGCACGAATGGGATGAAGGGGAATTCCAGCTTGAGCCTCCACTTGATACCGAAGAAGGCCAGGCTGCTGCGGATGAGTGGGACGAGCGTTAATTATTCGTATGGGCCATGATGTGCGTCAATGGGCAGTAAGAGCGTATCGAACACCAGCGAGAATGGCAGATCGAGTACGGTGACATAGCGCCATGCGGAGTCGCGGACATCCCATTTGACACCAGGGTAGTACTGATTGCCATGCCCCTGGCCTGGGATCGTCCGGCTGATGATGCTACCACATCCGCTCAGCAGACATGCCATAAGCGCCACAATGACTATTCTCACTGATTACCTCACATACATTATTTACGTAAAAAAATACCGGCCCTGGGGCCGGTATTTTCCTTAATGTCGGCTTACTTTGTTTTCAGGGCAAGCGGATTAAGCTTCACATCCTGATAAAAGTTAACCCAGGAGAGATATCTCTCAGGCGATGCCCATACGCGGTAGTGCATGCGCGCCATAGTAACCGGGTCACTCAGCAGCACCAGACGACGGTCACGGGTAAGCTTGTCCGGGGTCTCGTTCAGCGCCTGCTCAACGTGACGCTCACGGGCGATCTCCAGAATATGCCCGCTACGGTGACGTGCCGTTGCCATTGCCGTTGCCAGCGCGTTAAACGACGGGTTGAACACCGCGTGCATGAAGCCATCTTCCAGTGAACGGCCGCGGTTCAGTTCCAGATACTTGTCAGTATCGACCAGCACCTGCGGCGGAGAGTACTCCTCCGGGATCAAGAACAGTTTCCAGCGCTTAGTACGCAGGCCCGTCGTTGAACGACTGGAAATGACCGACACGAACGGAGAGAGGATCAGCGAGAAGACGATCGGCGCCAGCCAGAATAGGAAGCGCAGATCCAGCCATGCCATACCCACTGCCCATACCAGCCCCAGCAATAGCTGAGAACCGTGGCGCATGAAGGCTTCGCCCCATGGAGTCGAATCATCGTCACGCTGCGGTGAGTTCCAGACCACTTCCCAGCCGAGGAATGCGCTGACCACGAACACCGTGTGGAACAACATACGCACCGGCGCCAGCAGTACAGAGAACAGCACTTCCAGCAGCAGGGAGAGCGTCACCCGCACAAATCCACCGTACTCTTTCGGCCCTTTGCACCACACCAGAATGATACTCAGCAGTTTCGGTAAAAACAGCAGGACCATTGTTGAGGCAAAGAGCGCGATAGCCAGTTCCGGGCGCCACTGCGGCCACACCGGGAAGAGCTGACGCGGTTGCAGGAAGTACTGTGGCTCCGTTAATGCATGTACCACCTGCAGCGCAGTCGACAAGGCCAGGAACATAAACCACAGCGGCGCAGACAGATAGGACATTACCCCCGTCAGGAACACCGCGCGGTGTACCGGGTGCATCCCCTTGACGAGGAACAGACGGAAGTTCATCAGGTTGCCATGACACCAACGGCGGTCACGTTTAAGCTCATCAAGCAAGTTCGGCGGCAGTTCCTCGTAAGAACCTGGCAGGTCATAGGCAATCCAGACGCCCCACCCCGCACGACGCATCAGTGCGGCTTCCACGAAGTCATGCGAAAGAATCGAACCGGCAAAGGAGCCTTCACCCGGCAGCGGTGCCAGCGCACAGTGCTCAATAAACGGCTTCACGCGGATAATCGCGTTGTGACCCCAGTAGTGCGATTCCCCCAACTGCCAGAAGTGCAGTCCCGCGGTGAACAGTGGGCCATACACGCGTGTCGCAAACTGCTGACAACGTGCGTAGAGCGTATCCATACCAGAGGCTTTCGGCGACGACTGAATGATACCCGCGTTCGGGTTCGCTTCCATCAAACGCACCAGCCCGGTCAGACAATCACCGGTCATCACGGAGTCGGCGTCCAGTACCACCATGTAACTGTACTGGCTACCCCAGCGACGGCAGAAATCATCGATGTTACCGCTTTTACGTTTCACGCGGCGGCGGCGGCGGCGGTAGAAAATTTGCCCTTCGCCCTGCACCTCGGCGATCAATTCCATCCAGGCTTTCTGCTCGGCAACGCAGATGTCCGGGTTGTAACTATCACTCAGGATGTAAACGTCGAAATGCTCACCGTTACCGGTCGCTTTAACCGACTCCCAGGTCGCACGCAGGCCCGCAAAAACGCGATCAACATCTTCGTTACAGATAGGCATGATCAACGCAGTACGGTGCTCAGGATTGAGCGCCTCATCACCGACAGTGGAAGCGGAGATACTGTATTTATCCCGCCCTATCAGCAACTGTAAGAAGCCCATAAGCGCGGTCCAGAAACCGGCCGACACCCAACAGAACAGGACGGCGAACAGAATAAGGATGCCGGACTGCAGCACATACGGCAGTAGCTGCATAAAGGAAACCCACAGATTCTGACCCACCATGTCCGACGGGTTAATCAGCGCCCAGCCCTGGTAAGGCAGGATGGTCTTCATGTACCAGGTAGCGACCACGGTTTGCGACAGAGTCAGCAGTAACAGGATGTAACGGCGAATAGAACCCACCGTACGCCATTTTTGCTCGCTGGCCTGCTCTTCTTTCGTTAAACGCGACATATAGCGCGGCTGAACATCGCGACCGCGCAGCCGATCCCAGAAGCGCCCAAGCGGGTTCGTTCTCCATGGATCAGGGAACATTGATGAGCGCTTCGCTTTTGGCATCGCCTCCAGTTGTGTACGCCCTTCATCATCTTTAACGAGTTGACCTTTCGCGAGGGAATCAGGCCAACTGTGTTCAAGACGCGCTTTCACTGAACCCAGCGGCGAATCATCATCACGAGTCCAGCTATGACGTTCCTCGTCCAGGGCTTCATGCACGGCACGAAGACTCTCTGTCGGCAGCGCTGCCTTTTCCGCATCCGGAAGCGGCAGCGCGTCGATATACTCAGTTGTCTTATTCATTGGAAGGTAGCTGATAGCTCCAGGTTTCACTCAGGGTCTTGTCACCATTGACCAGCGCGGCACGCATATCGGTGGTTTTCTTCGGATCTTTAACCTTAACGCGCAGCATTAAACGCCAGCCTTGCGTGACAGGATTATAACGAACGGTGTTTTCAACAATTTCGCCATTATCACCGATACTGGCCTGCGCGGTGACGGGGGTGTCTTTCGGCAGTTGCTTCATATCCTGACCGGTGAAGTCCACCACAAAAGCCTGTGTGCCATCCGGCTGACGAATCAGGTTGGATTGTTTGACATCGCCAGTAGAGCGACGGGTCTGCATTACCCATGCGTTATCAGGCGCGTGCAGTTTGTCTTCATCGCGGCTAAAGGTGATGGTGTATTTGAAATTCATCTCTTTACCCGGTTCCGGCAGTTGATCCGGCGTCCAGTAAGTGACGATATTATCGTTGGTCTCGTCGTTGGTCGGAATTTCCACCAGCTCTACCTTCCCTTTACCCCAGTCGCCTTTCGGAGTGATCCAGGCGCTTGGACGCAGGTCATAGCGGTCATCAATATCTTCAAAACGGGAGAACTGACGACCACGCTGCAGCAGACCAAAGCCCTGCGGGTTTTCCATGGCATAACTGCTTACCGCCAGGTGTTTCGGGTTATTCAGCGGACGCCAAATCCACTCGCCGTTTCCGGCCAGCATCGACAGGCCGTTGGAATCATGCAATTCCGGACGGTAGTTGGTTGCCGGTGATGGCTGAGACGGCCCGAACAGGAACATACTGGTGAGCGGCGCTACGCCCAGTTTGCCCACTTTGTCACGCAGATAGACTTTAGACTGCACGTCAACGACAGTATCGCGCCCTGGAATGATCACAAAACGATAGGCGCCCGTCGCACGCGGGGAATCCAGCAGTGCAAAAATGGTCAGGCGTTTATCCGTCGGTTTTGGACGTTCGATCCAGAACTCTTTAAAGTGAGGGAACTCCTCCCCTGACGGTAGAGCCGTGTCGATCGCCAGACCACGGGCGGAAAGACCATATACCTGGCCTGCGCCAATCACACGGAAGTAGCTGGCACCCAGCATACTGACGATTTCATCGTTTTTATCTTTATTATTAATGGGGTAGAGGACTTTGAAACCGGCAAATCCGAGATCTTTGACCGTGTCTTTATCGTGCTGCACATTGCCAAAGTTAAAATAATCCGGGCTGTATTTAATTTTGCGAACAGCGGTGGCAGTCACTTCATTGATAGCAACCGGCGTGTCGAAGTACATGCCCTGGTGATAAAATTCAAGCTTAAATGGGGTATTAATGGCGTTCCAGTAGGCCTTATCATGGTTGAATTGAATCTGCTGATAATCCGCATATTTCATCTCACGGAATACGGACGGCAGATTGCTCTTTGGCGCTTCGTAACCTTTGCCTGCTAAGGATTGTGCCTGTTTTGCGACATCGTCAATGGAAAAAGCCCAGCCTGATGACGTATAAAGTGACAACAGTACCGCAGCACCCAACCAACGCATTTTCATCATTCGTAATTTAGGTTTCATAATAACTAAGCACTTCCCCCTTTGTGTGCTTAAATCGATCCGATCCATTTTAATGGAAACTTTGGCATTCCGACAACTGAATCCCCGCTTTGTTCAGCGCGCTGGCTCAGTGAATAAGCAAATGAAACTAACCCTTTATCGTTTTGCGTACTTATCCTGGAGACAGTCTATCGGTCATAGTGTAGGGTTGATTAGGAATGTAATCATTATTTGTCTTATGGATAAGACGAAAAGTCTGAGAGTTAAAGGAGTCATATGAGCAGAATACCCGCACAACGTGAATATTTCCTTGATTCCATCCGCGCGTGGTTAATGTTGCTTGGGATCCCTTTTCACATTTCGCTGATTTATTCGAGTCATATGTGGCACGTGAACAGCGCACACCCCTCGTGGTGGCTGACCTTGTTCAATGACGCGATCCACGCCTTCCGTATGCAGGTGTTTTTCGTCATTTCCGGCTATTTCTCTTATATGCTTTATCTGCGCTACCCGCTACAACGCTGGTGGACGGTACGCGTTGAGCGTGTTGGCATCCCGATGCTGACCGCCATTCCTCTGCTCACGCTTCCACAATTTATTATGTTGCAATATGTCAACGGACGCGCGCAGGACTGGCATACGTTATCGCTGTACGACAAATTTAACACCCTGGTATGGGAATTGATTTCTCATCTCTGGTTTTTGCTGGTACTGGTCGTTCTCACGACGGTCAGCATGTGGCTGTTCCGCAGAATTAAAAGCAATGCGGCCAGTCTGCTCGACAACATTACGCTGGGCAAACTCTCCCTGGCGTTTCTGGCATTCGGCATCATTTACGCGGCATTCCGCCGACTCGTATTCATTATTTACCCTGATATATTGCGCGACGCGCTGTTCAATTTCGCCGTCATGCAATCGCTGTTTTATATTCCCTTTTTCCTGCTGGGCGCGCTGACCTTCATTAATCCGCGCCTCAAATCGCTCTTTATTAACCCCTCCCCTGCCTGTTTTGTTGCTTCGCTTATCGGCTTTGCCGCCTATCTGCTGAATCAACACTATGGCAGCGGCGATGGCTGGATGTATGAAACCGAATCGGTGATTACCATGCTGCTGGGTTTGTGGATGGTGAATGTGGTCTTTTCGCTGGGTTATCGCATGCTGAATTTCCAGTCTGCCCGCGTGAGCTATTTCGTTAACGCATCGCTGTTTATCTATCTGGTACATCATCCGTTAACGCTGCTGTTCGGTGCGTGGATAACCCCACACATTCACTCTAACTTGCTTGGATTTACCACCGGCCTGGTGTTTGTCATTGGTTCTGCGCTACTGCTCTATGAAGCGCACCTGCGTATTCCGGTGCTGCGTTTCCTCTTCTCGGGTAAGCCGGAAGGTAAAACCAGCAACACACATGCGACAGCGCGTTAATCGCAGAGTGGCTGCCTAATCAGAGCAGCCACTCAACCGGCAGGCGTGACGCCAGCCGTACCAGCATCCGTTGCCAGAACCGCGTCTGCGGTTCTTTTTTCAATACAGTCTCCTTGCCGTTTTGCAACGCCACCCAGTTAATACGTCCCCAGCGATCAAGGCGTAGTTGCCAGGCTGCCGCACGCTGACTACGCAAAAAACGGTGGTGAATCCGCTGCGCCAGATCGGCACTGTCGATCACAAAACCCATCTCGGTGTTCAGCATGGCCGAGCGCGGGTCAAAATTAAACGATCCGATAAAGACCTTTTCACCGTCGATACTGAATGTCTTGGCATGCAAACTGGAGCCAGAATTCCCGGTCAGCCCACGATCATGGACCGGGTGTGCCTCATCACGAGTTGGCTTAAGTTCATACAGTTCTATTCCGTGACGAAGCAGCTTCTTGCGCCAGCGCGCATAGCCCGCATGAACCACTGAGACGTCGTTCGCCGCCAGAGAATTGGTAAGAATAGCGATACTTACACCTTTGCGCGCCAGACGAATAAGCTGGGCAACCCCCCGACGTCCTGGAACAAAATAGGCCGAGATAATATCCACCTGCCGTTGCGGCGTACCCATCACATTATTCAGACGCTCCGGTAACAAGGTGTGCGTACGTGCTTTTCCCTGCCCTTTACGCGGGTCATCGCTCAGTAGCCGGGTTTTCGCCCAGACTATGGGGAGCGTCCCGGACTCGAGCTGACTGGCAAAAGGGGTAGATTCCAGCTTGTTCCGGTAGCGCACTGCGGTGATATCCTGATACCAGGCCTCCGGCAAACGGATGCGCCCGGCGATCTCTTCGCGTGGCAAATCCAGTACCGCATGCAGCGGCGACACGGACTCAGAGTGCCAGTAGCGGGAAAAATCCTCGCTGACATCACGTACCACCGGGCCTATCGCCATAACATCAAGGTCGGTAAATAATGGCTCTTCCCCGGCGCCAAAATAGGCATCTCCGACGTTGCGGCCACCGACCAGCGTCACCACACCATCGGCAGTAAAGCTTTTATTGTGCATACGACGGTTGAGGCGAGCGAAATCGGTAAGATATCCTAGCGCTCGTAACGTGCGAAATGAGAAGGGATTGAACAGGCGAACCTCAATATGCGGATGGGCGTCGAGCTGGCGTAAAACATCATCCATGCCAAGCGTATTGTTGTCATCAAGCAGCAACCGGACGTGAACACCGCGATCCGCGGCCTCCAGGAGCGCAAGTAACAGTAGCCGCCCGGACATATCATCCTCCCAGATGTAATACTGCACATCCAGGGTTCGCTGGGCCATTTCCGCCAGTCGATACCGCGCCACAAAAGCATCCAGGCTGTCATCAAGCGCCACCAGCCCGCACAGGCCCGGGTGGGCCGCGCACAACGGCGTGACAGCGCGCCCCAGCCGCGTATCTGGCGGCGGGGTCGCAGGCTCTTGCGAGGGGAAATCAGGTTCATCGAATATTTTTATTGTCATAGCTGTCAAAGTATATCTGCCCGCGCCGCGTCTGGTGGGGTAGATAATCCGAAACGCATCGCTGCAGGCGTTCTACGCCTGCGTTCGTTAACAAGAAAATGGGCAGGTAAAAGGAAAAGTATCGCGGCGATGCGCTGGCCATCCCATTTTCCATAAAGCGTGGCTATCCAAGCTGCATACCATGACCAGAATGATTTTCGTAAAGGCGATAATTAGCAACCTCGGCATCTTATCCGCCGGCATTCGTCTGCGTTCCACGCTGTGTCAGCGGTCGCCGATACAACCCGGTGTTTTCGTCATCAAAGCAGACAAACACCACCCGACGTATTTGCGGATGGTCAGCCAGAAATGCCTCGACGGTATTGACGGCGATTTCTGCGGCGGCGGCTTTCGGATAACCATAGACGCCAGTGCTGATCGCCGGGAAAGCAATGGATTCGTAGTTATTGGCTTCGGCCAGCATCAGGCTGTTGCGATAGGCATCTTCCAACAGGTGAACATCATGGTCATCTCCGCCATGCCATACCGGACCGACAGTATGTACTACGGCTTTTGCGGGTAACTTTCCGGCGGTGGTGATCACCGCATGCCCAGGCGGACAATCCCCTTGCTCCTGACGTACGCGCCGACAGGCCTCCAGCAATGCCGGACCAGCCGCCCGATGAATAGCACCATCCACCCCACCACCGCCGAGCAGTGATGAATTCGCCGCATTAACGATAACATCCACGCTGACGGTGGTGATATCCCCCTGAATAACCTGCATTATCGCTTGCATGTTTCTGCCTCGTGGCTTTCTCTTCTCTCAAGTGTAGCGCAGCCAGGTATGAAAATTGATCAGGCCCAGTCTGCATTATTTCGCACATTGAGCCTGTAAAAAGATCAGTTATAGGTGATGTCCATTACAGCCAGCGTATGCGCGGGGTTGAGGTAGTTGATTTTCATCGTCACAAGGTTGTCGAAGCCACTCTGCTCCTGAGCAAGGTTTTTCAGGGAGAATTGTTGGGTTTTCGCCTGTCCCTGGCGGTCACAGGCTACCGTCGCACGATGGGCGTCGACACGGACATCACACGGGGTTTCGACAACAGCCCCTTCAAAATAGATAACACCGCCGGTCGCCGCTATCACAACAGAGCTGCATACAGCGGCACAGAAAAGGGCTGCTGGAATAAGCAGCATATGCGAAGTTGACATATATACCTCAATAATGAATGGTCTTTGCAGGTGGTGAGAGGGGCACCGCGCAGACACCTTTTAAAACAAGATGTCAACTTTATGTATACATTAATTAATCAAATTTAACAGCAATGAAACAAATTATTTTTCAGAGAAACATTCATTAAATGAATAGGTTACAGCGTTTGCTGTGATGTCCAGCGCTGAGACAAATTCACTGACTGGCCATCCGTAACGGTAACCACGATGTCGACACTATCCTGCGCTTCAATATTCATACTTAAGCGCATCAACGATGTCGGTTGATTTGCGATAAATTGAATCGTCTTGCGTTGCTGGGTGCGACTCTGGCCGCCCTCCCCCTGTCGTGTTGCCAGAATCTGTACCTGACAGAGGCAATTTTCAGTGAGTAAAACCTGTGGGGTAATCGTGTACATATCGCCGACGCGGGTCGTGTCGAAAGTAATCTGGCTGGACAGCGCGGCAAGTAATAACAACGTATTCATAACGCCTCCCAAAAAGAAACAGGGCCGTAGCCCTGTTTCTTCAAACGATATGTCTGTTAGTACTGGTTGGCAGTGGCGTTGTTGCCGAAACCAACCTGATGAACGTTTACGGTAGAGCCAGAAGCAGTCTGGTTGACCAACGCACCATTGCCGCCACCATACTGGCTGACAGAAATTGTAGAGTCTCTGCTGTTCCACTGGTCAATGGTTGCGCTGTTATGGAAACCGTTTTGTGACAGGCTGATGGTGCTGTCATCAGAACCCTGACCAACATCAGCACCGTTGCTTGAGCCATTCTGGCGAATTGTCGTTGTAGAATCGCGAGCATCGGATTGCAGTGCCAGCGCGGAGTTGCTGCTACCAGTCTGGTAGATGCTCAGTTCAGAATCCGGACCGCCATAGTTATGGCCGCCATGACCTGAGAACTGCGGGACGCTGCCTGCAAAAGCACTGGCTGAAACGACGATCGCTGCTACTGCTGCCACTTTGAAAAGTTTCATGGTAAACCCCCATCGGATTGATTTTAAAGCCACAATGGCATCAACGTTGTATAACGCGTATGTCCATTTGCGACTGTCTCTGGACAACGACTGCTGTTTTCTGTGTACCGTACTGAGTAATACTCGCCCTGTTACCCGACCCTTTTTGGATAATCATTGCGGTGTTGCCGTAAGCGCCTTGTGTAATATTCGCGTCATTAGCACTGCCTGACTGATCGATATATGCAAGGTTATATGCTCCTGACTGGTCAATTTTTGCCGAATTGCTCCCGCCGTTCTGGGAAATAACTGACAATAACTTCGAGCCAGTTTGATTAATTTGTGCGTTATTATTTGCACCGGATTGACCAATAATGGCCGCTTTATTGTAGGCAGCGGCACTTAATTCATTCACCGCCAGGTTATATTCCGAACTTGCCATATCATAACCTGTAGCGGCGGCGAACCCAGGTGCACCCAGCATTGTTAACATCATAAATAACAACTTGTTTTTCATGTTGTCACCCTGGACCTGGTCGTTTATTAAAAAACAGTTTAAATATTCGTTCCGCTGGCGATAACACACTCAATTAATTTGTTAACGCTGCGTTACGGAAATCAGTATGGTCAGGTCGTAAAATAAAATATCTCACCCGCGATTCGTATTTTTTACTCCCTAATTAATACCAAAGTATGAATATTCGTATTGTTACAGTCAGGCGTATATAGAGAGCGTATTTAAACCATTTTAAACAGGCGGGTTTGCTTATAACAATTTGGTTGTAACGAGGTAATCAGTAAGTATGTTCTGCGAAGGAGATAACATTTCTTCGTTCGACCTTCACAATGCCTCCTTTTTTTCGATGCACAAATTGGACATCACCTCTCATACCAAAATCTTTGTTATGGTATGAATAATGCTACTTTTTAATTACTATAAATATAATTACAATACAATGACATACAATAATTTGTATGATTTTTTAAATTTGTGCAAGTATGATTTCGTGTACAACTTACCTATCAAAAATAAACAATAAAAAATCACTTAAGAAATATTTTAATATTTATTTTTACATTACGTTACATGTTTAACACTTGCTTTAAGAATGGCAATGACTAGATTGGAATTAGCAGCACTCATTTTGATTTATTAATTTCCCTTAATTGTTAGGGATTAAGTATTTATTACTACACACAGCAACACAACATCTGTCAGTACCTCTGGTTCCCCACCTTTTGGGTGGGGAAGCTGCGGATGTCCTAAACGCGGGGTTTCATCATGTTCAGTGAAGTCCAAAGTTCGTACAATCATGCATTGTTGTTAATTACCAAACCCTCTCTGCAGGCAACAGCCTTGTTGCAGCATCTGAAACATTCTCTGTCGATGACAGGAAAATTGCATAATATTCAACGCTCTCTGGATGATATTCCCAGTGATTGCCTGGTGTTATTCGATATGATGGAGGCGGATAAGAAAATCATTCAATACTGGCAGGACGTTTTGTCCAGAAAAAACAATAACCTAAAGTTATTGTTAATGAATACGCCTGATGACTATCCGTTCCGTGAAATCGAAAACTGGCCACATATCAATGGGGTATTTTACGTCTCGGAAGACGAATCCCGCATGGTTGAGGGATTACAAGGGATCCAGCGCGGCGAGTGTTACTTTTCACAAAAGCTTGCCAGCTACTTAATTACCCACTCTGGAAATTATCGTTATAGCAGTTCGGAGTCGGCATTGCTGACCCACAGAGAAAAAGAGATTTTGAATAAGTTGCGCATTGGCGCATCCAATATTGAAATCGCCCGCTCTCTGTTTATCAGCGAGAATACGGTAAAAACGCATCTTTATAATCTTTTCAAAAAGATAGCGGTTAAAAACCGAACTCAGGCAGTCTCCTGGGCCAACGATAATCTCAGGCGTTAACGCCATGAAACGCGCATCGTATTACCTTGCGGCAGCAACATTATTGCTCGCCGCCGGGAATCTGCACGCTGTCGAAGTGGAGATTCCCGGTTTATTAACCGACCATACGGTTTCTTCGATCGGACACGATTTTTATCGTGCTTTTAGTGATAAATGGGAAAGTACCTGGACAGGGAATTTAACTATCAATGAAAGACCAAGTGCTCGCTGGGGAAGTTGGATAACTATCACGATTAATCAAAGTGTTGTTTATCAGACTTTTATGTTCCCAACGCGGCGCGATTTTGAAAAGAACGTTGATATTGCACTTGCACAGACACACGAAGCACTCGACCGTCGCCAAATTGATCAGGCACTACTGAGCACCCGCGATTTAGCGACAGATGAATTCTAAAACACGATAAATATCCGGAGGGTAACATGCGTATCGCATATGCCGTCATTTCATTAATGTTGATAACACCATTAAGTTGGGCGGGACAAATGACATTTCAGTTCCGTAATCCTAATTTCGGTGGTAACCCTAATAATGGCGCTTTTTTATTAAATAGCGCACAGGCTCAAAACTCTTATAAAGATCCCAGCTATAAAGATCTTGGCGTTGAGAGCACATCAGCGCTTGATAATTTTACTCAGGCTATTCAATCACAAATACTGGGTGGGTTATTAACAAATATAAATTCCGGTAAACCAGGTCGAATGGTAACCAGCGACTTTATTGTTGATATTGCCAACAAAGATGGACAGTTACAATTAAATGTAACTGACAGAAAAACAGGCAAAACGTCGACTATTCAGGTTTCAGGTTTACAAAACGGTTCAACCGATTTTTAAAGCATCGCCATTACAGGACAATAATCATGCAGCGCTTATTCATACTTCTGGCCGTGTGTTTATTAAGCGGATGCTTAACTGCGCCGCCAAAACAAGCCGCCAAACCTACGTTATTACCTCGGGCACAAAGCTACAATGATTTGACACATTTGCCACTGCCTTCCGGTAAAATATATGTGTCGGTGTATAACATTCAGGATGAAACCGGGCAGTTTAAACCCTATCCGGCCAGTAACTTCTCGACCGCCGTTCCGCAGAGTGCGACCTCCATGCTGGTGACGGCACTAAAAGATTCACGTTGGTTTGTTCCACTGGAACGCCAGGGGCTGCAGAATTTACTGAATGAGCGCAAAATCATTCGCGCGGCGCAGGAAAATGGCACGGTTGCAATTAATAACCGCTTCCCGCTCCAGTCATTGACCGCAGCAAATGTCATGATTGAGGGCTCGATTATCGGTTATGAAAGTAACGTGAAATCGGGGGGCGTTGGCGCGCGATATTTTGGTATAGGTGCGGACACGCAATATCAGCTCGACCAGATTGCCGTTAACCTGCGAGTGGTCAACGTGAGTACCGGGGAAGTGCTTTCGTCAGTGAATACCAGCAAGACTATTTTGTCCTATGAAGTGCAGGCCGGGGTATTCCGCTTTATTGATTATCAGCGTCTGCTGGAAGGCGAAGTGGGCTACACGGCTAACGAACCGGTCATGCTTTGCCTGATGTCAGCGATTGAGACAGGGGTGATTTTACTGATTAACGACGGTATCGACCGTGGGCTTTGGGATCTGCAAAACAAGGCAGAAAACAAAAACGAAGTGCTGGTTAAATATCGCGAGATGGCGGCGATGCCTCCGGAATCCTGATGGCAAACGCAGAAAAAGCGTGACGGGTTAAATCGTCACGCTTTTTTTTGTTCTTTTGTCATATCACCAGCGTTACGGGCTGCGAGCCACAGGCCGCTGTTTTTCATGGCATAACCAAACAACAACCCGACCACAAGCGAAGGCACTATCATGCGCCAGTCGCCCTGCCCCGCAAAAGTCGCGCACGCGCCAATAAAGGTACCCGGAACGAAAGAAAGCAGCAGATTTTTCGCCTGGGCACACATCAGAAACGCCACCAGCCCGGTCATGACATACCCTACAATCTCAAGATGCGGAGCCAGCGCGCTACCGTGAATAATTACCAGCGCCCAGGCCACCCCGCTCATTAACGTGCAGGCAGAGATTAACAGGCCTTTAAGGCCACCTTGCGGACAGGCAAAGTAGGCGGTACAGCCAAGGAATCCGGCCCAGCCGATCAGACCGAGAGAGACGGCAACCCAACCCCAGAGACCGGAGAGAATACCTGTTGTTAATGCAATAGAGAGGAGTATGTTCATGGCGCGCATCTTAGCAGATACGCACCTTATTTATGTGACAGGAAACGCAATAATTGCAATATCACATTTCCCGTTGCATATTAAATGTGATTAAAATCACACTTTATTCCTCTGCGGATTCCTGCAACTCATCCCACATGGCAGAGAGAGCATCACGCGTCAGCGGCGCCATAGTACGCCAGAATGGGGTAGTCGCATGCGCTTCCACCTTACCGAGGAAGGTGCCACACCACGGCAGCAGATATTCTGCGAAGAGCGTTTCCAGCGCTTCACTTTCATCTTCTGCTGACTGATCTTCAAGCCAGGAGGCGGCCAGCAGCAACGTGCCAAAATGGTCCGCAGGTGCGTCTGTCAGCGGCATACCGCGAGTCGAGAGAAATGCTCGCACTTCGGCTTCCGTAGCCCCATCCACCCATGCGCTGCGATACGGGGAAACGCGGCACTCGTTGCCGACAAACAGCGCGTTGAAATCAGCGGCCAACCCCTGCGCGTCACAATTCTTTTGCAGACGCTCCAGCATTTCATCCTGCTCCAGCGGCCAGTTTTGCGCCAGCTTCCCTTCACGTATGAGGGTATAGAGCGGCACGAGTAAGGGATCCTGTGGCTGACGATAAAACAGTGAACCCAGTACGCGGCAAAGGATGGAAAATTCGTTCATGCAATGATTCCAGTGGCTAATTAAAAGTCGGCAAATTCAGTAATGGGCGTCATTCCACGTGCTTCAAGGAAGCTCAGCATCCGGCGCGGTGTGACATTCAGAATACGATCTTCCGGGAAGTCGACATCATCAAGGATTTCACGGCACTGCGCAAATTCACCCAGCGTAAATGCTGTATGCGAGTCGGAACCCAGCGCAACCCATCCGCCCGCATCACGCACGGCGGCAGCAATCGCACGGCAATTCGCTTCGCTGCCTTTCCGCGAATGAAGGAAAGAGGAGTTGTTGATTTCCAACGCCACGTTGTACTTCGCGGCAGCAGCGGCAATCGCCGGGATGTCCACCGGATATTTTGGATTACCCGGATGGCTGATGATATGCGCATAACCATTCGCCATTGTCGCAATCATCGCCTGAGTATTGGTGTCTTTATCCTGTGGGGCAAACACCGGTTCGTGAAAACCCGCAATGATCAGATCGAGCGACGTCAGCATAGGACCGCTACAATCGATTTCCCCTTCAATATTTTTGATGTTGGCTTCAATGCCGCGCAGAATGCCTACGCCATCCACAACGCGTGGCCAGATACGCATGTTAATGAAGTGCCAATGGTGCGGCGCATCATCCATATCTGGGCCATGATCGGTGATAGCGAAAAGCTTAATCCCTTTATGCTTTGCTTCGGTAATGTAGTCTTGCAGGGTGCTATAGGCGTGGGTGCTGGCGACGGTATGCATATGCAGGTCAACGGGATACATGAAACTCTCCTGTAGTTGTTTGTGCAAGGATAGCAGTTATCGCCGCCATTTTTAATGAAAAACCCGGCCTGACACGTAAGTGTCATTAATAACCGCGAAGGCGATCGACACGACCTTTCACCCTTTCGCCACGTTCAAGTTTGTCGATCGCAGTAGCAATAAAAGCAATAGCCTCATCTGTACGGGTGGTGGCCGCAATATGTGGCGTCATGGCAACGCGGGGATGCGCCCAGAGCGGATGGTCGGCTGGCAGCGGCTCGCGGCTAAAGACATCCAGCATTGCTCCTTTCACTTTGCCGCTATTAAGCGCCTGCAGAAGATCGTCTTCAACAACGTGAACACCGCGCGCCAGGTTCATAATATAGCTATTGTCCGCCAGTTGGTTTATCACGCTCAGGTTAATGAGCCCCACCGTTTCTGGGGTGTTAGGCAATAAATTGATCAATACGCGTGTTCCGTGCAGAAACGCGCCAAACTCTTCCGCCCCTGCAAAACTGACCACGCCCGGCAGATCTTTACGTGACCGACTCCAGCAGCGTAGCGGAAAACCCCAGGCGTTCAGGCTGGCGGCCACTTTCGCCCCCAGTATTCCGGCGCCAAGGATGCCAATGGTAAAATCTTCGCGCCGATATTCTTCCAGCTCCAGCCACTTGGCCTGCTGTTTTAATGCCTGGTAATCATCAAACCGACGGAACCAGTGCAGTACCTGGCTCACCGCATATTCCTGCATCTGCAATCCCATGCCAGTATCTTCCAGGCGAAATAGCGGGATGTGTTGCGCCAGCATTTCCGGATGCGCCTTGAGCTTACTCAGAATAGAGTCGACGCCGGCCCCCAGCGCAAACACCCCTTTGAGCTCACGACCGCGTAGCATTTCAACAGGCGGATGCCAGACCAGCGCATAATCGGCAGGGCCATCATCACCCTCGCGCCATTCACGTACGTTCGCACCGGGTAATGCCTTGCGCAATGCTGGCAGCCAGGCGGCGGGATCGAAGGTCGGGTGATAAAAGATAATCTCCATTTCTGCTCCAGATTGATGGTGTTGTTTCCCGGTAAATGTCGGGTTTACTTGCCGTTTTGTTAGATGATTATGTTCACACATCACCTTAGCAAATATCACTGAAAGTCTTCATAAAAGTGTTTCGCGGGGAAAAAAGCCAGTTTCAGAACATTTAAGAAGCAAGTTGATTGAAGTTTGTCTAAACGCGCTAATTTATTGAAAAAGAAGATTGACGGAAGTGCCGGTTTTCCCTACATTAGCGCCCGTCCCGACAACATCGGGAAGACAATGTGGTGAGGTGTCCGAGTGGCTGAAGGAGCACGCCTGGAAAGTGTGTATACGGCAACGTATCGGGGGTTCGAATCCCCCCCTCACCGCCATCATTTCAGATGAGAGCCTGTACGAAAGTACGGGCTTTTTTCTTTTATAGTCTCCCATACCAGGGGGGGGATGAGAACCCCCGACCGGGTTCGACAACCGGCGTCAGCCGGGTGGACAGATGACGAGCCTGCGAGGAAGCTGCCCGCAGGGCGAGCGAAGCGAGTCAATCCCCCTCACCGCCATCATTTCAGATAAGAGCCTGTACGAAAGTACGGGCTTTTTTCTTTTATAATCTTCCACCCCAGGGGGGGATGAGAACCCCCGACCGGGGGTCGACAACCGGCGCCAGCCGGGTGGACAGATGACGAGCCTGCGAGGAAGCGGCCCGCAGGGCGAGCGAAGCGAGTCAATCCCCCCCTCACCGCCATCATTTCAGATAAGAGCCTGTACGAAAGTACGGGCTTTTTTCTTTTATAATCTCCCACACCAGGGGGGGATGAGAACCCCCGACCGGGGGCTCGACAACCGGCGTCAGCCGGGTGGACAGATGACGAGCCTGCGAGGAAGCTGCCCGCAGGGCGAGCGAAGCGAGTCAATCCCCCTCACCGCCATCATTTCAGATAAGAGCCTGTACGAAAGTACGGGCTTTTTTCTTTTATAATCTCCCATACCAGGGGGGATGAGAACCCCCGACCGGGGGCTCGACAACCGGCGCCAGCCGGGTGGACAGATGACGAGCCTGCGAGGAAGCTGCCCGCAGGGCGAGCGAAGCGAGTCAATCCCCCCCCACCGCCATCATTTCAGATAAGAGCCTGTACGAAACTACGGGCTTTTTTCTTTTATAATCTCCCATATCAGGGGGGATGAGAACCCAATGAAAGTTCAAATGCCAGCAATGTGCTTTTATTTCCCCTCGCCCCTCTGATCGGTTCAGTGTGCACCGTTATCCGGTAGCCCGAATAAGCGCCAGCGCATCCGGGGGAAATCAGACAACCGGGCCTGATACCGCAAGACGAATCTGCGCATTGCCAGCCATCATTTCCCTGCCGTTGCTCATACCTTAAGCGAACAATCATCAATACCGAAAATATGCTTGACCGTTTTAGCGCAACTCCCTATAGTAGCGCCCCGTTGCCCCCCAGTGGTGTGGCAGCAAAACAATGTGGTGAGGTGTCCGAGTGGCTGAAGGAGCACGCCTGGAAAGTGTGTATACGGCAACGTATCGGGGGTTCGAATCCCCCCCTCACCGCCATCATTTCAGATAAGAGCCTGTACGAAAGTACGGGCTTTTTTCTTTTATAATCTCCCATACCAGGGGGGATGAGAACCCCCGACCGGGGGCTCGACAACCGGCGCCAGCCGGGTGGACAGATGACGAGCCTGCGAGGAAGCTGCCCGCAGGGCGAGCGAAGCGAGTCAATCCCCCCCTCACCGCCATCATTTCAGATAAGAGCCTGTACGAAAGTACGGGCTTTTTTCTTTTTATAATCTCCCACACCAGGGGGGATGAGAACCCCCGACCGGGGGTCGACAACCGGCGTCAGCCGGGTGGACAGATGACGAGCCTGCGAGGAAGCGGCCCGCAGGGCGAGTGAAGCGAGTCAATCCCCCCCTCACCGCCATCATTTCAGATAAGAGCCTGTACGAAAGTACGGGCTTTTTTCTTTTTATAGTCTCCCATACCAGGGGGGATGAGAACCCCCGCCCGGGTTCGACAACCGGCGCCAGCCGGGTGGACAGATGACGAGCCTGCGAGGAAGCAACCCTTTCCCATTCTTAAATCTCTGGGAATTGATGGCAATGGAATGCTGAACCCGCAGATCTCCAGCAGATCCTCTGAGTTTTCGCAAGCGACTAAAACTCAGCAGCATATCGTTGCCCATTTTCAGTGAGTTGATGTCATCAGCTATGGACGCTTTCATCTGGCCGCCAAACTGCGGCCAGAGGACACACCTCAGGCAACAATAGAAGACCGAAAAGTGAAAACTGTTACTGTTATCGGGGATCAGAAAACGTGAATGGCTACGCGGTCAGGGGAAAACCACCATATGTCGCATCTTCGGAAAGGAGTGTATAAAAACAAAAAAACCACCCGGAGGTGGTTTCACGACACTGCTTATTGCTTTGATTATACTTATCTTTCCCATGGTACCCGGGGCGGGACTTGAACCCGCACAGCGCGAACGCCGAGGGATTTTAAATCCCTTGTGTCTACCGATTCCACCACCCGGGCTCGGGAAGAAATTGGAGGCGCGTTCCGGAGTCGAACCGGACTAGACGGATTTGCAATCCGCTACATAACCGCTTTGCTAACGCGCCAGATTCTTCAGGCCTTTCGACCAGCACCCGCAATATGCCGATGCTTGTAAACTGGAGCGGGAAACGAGACTCGAACTCGCGACCCCGACCTTGGCAAGGTCGTGCTCTACCAACTGAGCTATTCCCGCAATATCAAGTTTTGTTCTAATCACTTGATTTTGTTATCTTCTGGCGAGCTACGCTGCCGTCTGATGCGATGCATTCTACTTACCTGACGCACTGAGTCAACGATATTTTTCAAAACCCGGATCGTTTGCTGAAAATTAACGCGAAACGATCACTGTTCAAGCAAATCTCCGCGTGCCGCGTTCAGGTATTGCAACATCGACCACAATGTCAGTACCGCAGCAACCAGGAACAGACCAATCCCCGCCCACTCTACCCACTCGTTTGGACGCCACAGCATCCAGACCAGTGCAGTCATCTGCGCGGTCGTTTTCACTTTACCGATCCAGGAGACGGCAACGCTGTTGCGTTTCCCCAGCTCCGCCATCCATTCACGCAGGGCCGAAATAATGATCTCACGGGCAATCATAGTAGCCGCCGGCAACGTCACCCACCAGGTATGGTAATGCTCTGCTACCAGCACCATTGCGATTGCGACCATCACTTTGTCCGCTACCGGGTCCAGGAATGCGCCAAATCGCGTGCTCTGGTTCCAGCGACGCGCAAGGAAGCCGTCAAACCAGTCGGTTACGGCGGCAACCAGAAAAATCAGCGCGCATGCGAACGAAGCCCATTGAAAAGGCAGATAAAATGCCAAAACAAAAAACGGGATAAGAATGACGCGAAACAGGGTAAGCAACGTAGGGATATTAAATCGCATAATGACGGTAACTATCTGTTGTCAGTAAATTTTGACCCTATGTTGCTACAGAGCCCTTAATGTTTCAACGAGTAGTAGATCTTTTCTGCCAGACCTTGCGAGATGCCCGGCACTTTTGCAATTTCTTCAATGCTCGCATTCAGCAAACCCTGCAGACCACCCATGTACTTTAACAGCATCTGGCGGCGTTTTGGACCAACACCTTCGATGGTTTCCAGCGTACTGGTATTCTTCACCTTTGCCCGCTTTTTACGGTGGCCGCTGATGGCATGATCGTGCGACTCATCGCGAATATGCTGAATCACATGCAGTGCCGGGGAATCTGGCGGAAGACTAAACCCTTCGCCTTCAGGTTCAAAGAATAAGGTCTCGAGCCCTGCTTTACGGTCTGTTCCTTTCGCCACGCCCAACAGCAACGGATGATGTTTATCCCATGGGACGTCGAGTTCGGCAAATACCGTTTTGGCCTGCCCTAACTGCCCTTTCCCACCATCAATCAAAATCACATCCGGAATTTTGTTCTCTTCAATCGCTTTCCCGTAACGACGACGCAACACCTGATTCATGGCGGCGTAATCATCACCAGGCGTGATGCCCGTAATGTTATATCGCCGGTATTCCGCACGTACCGGCCCGTTGGCATCAAACACCACACAGGACGCCACCGTCTGCTCACCCATTGTATGGCTAATATCGAAACACTCCATACGCTTCACTTCCGGCAATTTGAGCAAGGTCGCCAGCGCGGTCAGGCGTTGATGGACGGTCGACTGCTGCGACAATTTCGTACTGAGCGCCGTCGCGGCATTCGTACGTGCCAGCTTCAGATAACGCGCCCGATCGCCGCGTGGTTTGGTCTGCACGTTAACTTTGCGTCCGGCAAGCTCAGACAACGAATCCGCCAGCAGCGTTTTGTCATTGAGGTTGAAATCAAGCAGGATCTCACCTGGCAGCGTGCGCATCTGGCTTCCCTGCAGGTAAAACTGCCCGACAAAGGTTTCCACCACCTCGCCAAGTTCAGTGCCATTCGGCACTTTCGGGAAATAACTCCGGCTACCCAGCACCTTGCCCTGACGAATAAAGAGCACATGCACACAGGCCATGCCAGCATCGAACGCCACGCCGATCACATCCAGATCGTCCCCGGTATTTGAGACAAACTGTTTTTCGGTGACCCGGCGTACGGCCTGAATTTGATCGCGAATACGCGCCGCCTCTTCAAATTCCAGCGCCTGGCTGGCTTTTTCCATCCGGGTAATCAGTTTCGTGAGCACCTGATCATCTTTACCGGCAAGGAACAGCCGCACATAGTCCACCTGCTGTGCGTACTCCTCTTCGCTCACCAGCCCCGCCACGCAGGGGCCAAGACAGCGGCCAATCTGGTATTGCAGACACGGACGCGAGCGGTTGCGATAGACACTATTTTCGCACTGGCGGACCGGGAATATTTTCTGCAAGAGCACCAGGGTTTCCCGCACAGCATAACCATTAGGAAACGGGCCAAAGTACTCCCCTTTAGCGTGCTTCGCACCACGGTGCATAGCCAGGCGCGGGTGGGTATCACCGCTCAGGAAAATAAAAGGATAGGATTTATCATCGCGCAGCAGCACGTTGTAGCGCGGCTGATAGAGCTTGATGTAGTTGTGTTCCAGCAATAACGCTTCCGTCTCGGTATGGGTTACCGTGACGTCAATCTGTTGGATCTGTGCAACCAGCGCTTCTGTCTTTCGCGAGGCGAGATTGCTGCGAAAATAACTGGAGAGGCGCTTTTTAAGATCTTTTGCTTTGCCTACATAGATAACTGTGCCGCCGGTGTCATACATTCGGTAGACACCCGGCTTGCTGGTTACTGTCTTGAGAAAGGCTTTTGAATCGAAAACTTCATTCACTGACTTGCTAACGTCTCCGCATTGCACAGACCATGGCGAATCGCCAGGTGAGTCAGCTCCACGTCACCATGAATGTTCAATTTACTGAACATGCGGTAACGATAGCTGTTCACCGTTTTGGGGCTGAGATTCAGTTGCTCAGAGATCTCATTGACCTTCTGACCTTTAGTGATCATCAGCATAATCTGCAATTCGCGTTCAGACAAACTCTCGAACGGTGAGTCGGTTTTTTCCGGTTCAATCTGACTGAGAGCCATCTGCTGAGCAATGTCGGACGCAATGTATCGCTGCCCGGAATGAACGGAGCGAATCGCATTGACGACTTCCTGCGGGGCAGCGCCTTTGCTGAGATAACCTGACGCGCCAGCTTGCATTACTTTCGCCGGAAGCGGGTTTTCTGTGTGAATGGTAAGCATGATGACTTTGGTGTCGATATTAGCGCGCGCAATCTTGCGTGTGGCTTCAAGGCCACCGATGCCCGGCATGTTCATGTCCATCAACACAACGTCGACAGAATGCGCCCGGCACCATTTTACGGCATCCTCGCCGCAACAAACTTCGCCAGAAATTTTTATGCCTTTAATATCTTCGAGAATGCGTCGTATCCCTGCGCGCACCAGTTCGTGGTCATCAACAAGAAGTACGTTGATCAATGGAATATCTCCAGAAAAGGGATGACGCTGCTGCAAGCTAATTCTTCACATACTAACGGTTTTTGCTGCGTTAATGAAAGTTAAAAAATGCCACTCATTCGATTTCGGTCTCGTTTTTGGAAATTAACCTGTACATTTTGTGGAAACTTTCACACCCCGCGCCATATCAGGTTTGCGAGTTTAAAAGTACTTTTCGGAAAGCTGCCTGAACGCACAGTTTTATTCTGATGGGGAATTTAAAGCGGCACTTTGTAACAATAATTAACCGTCATTCTACCTCTATTAAACATATATTTTGCCTACGCTATTCAAATTAAATATATGACTAATGTTTAATTTAATAAACCAGACAGCGGGTACGTGCAAAAAACAACCACTGCTATTTTTCCCCTGGCTTGTGGTATACTCCGCCGCTTTGACATTCACCGTCACGCTAAGCACGGTAACTTAACGAGGTAAATAAATGAGCACACCTGATTTTTCCACTGCTGATAATAACCAGGAACTGGCTCAGGAAGTCTCATGCCTGAAAATGATGATCACGCTGATGTTGCAGGCTATGGGACAGGCCGATGCAGGTCGCGTCATCCTTAAAATGGAAAAACAGATCGCAGCGCTGGAAGATGAAACCCAGGCGGCGGTGTTCACCAACACGGTGAAGCAGATCAAACAGGCTTATCGCCAGTAAGTGAATCCGGCTGGCAGCCTACAAAAGCTGGCAGCCGGTATACGTCTGGCACGCAGAACGAAGGTTCAGGTCAGATAATTCCCGTCGCAGCCGCATAACAGGCAATCTGCGTTTTATTCGGTGCGTTGAATTTTTTCTGCATGTTCTTCTGGTGAAAATTCACCGTATTCTCAGATATGGACAAAATCATAGCGATTTCGGCCGATGTCTTCCCTTCCGCTGTCCATTTCAGAATTTCTTTCTCGCGCTTACTGAATTTCATTTCTGGCGCAATGACCATATTGTCACCCAGCCGGGAAAGCGTGATCAGGCTTTGCTGAATCAGCGTTTGCAGGCGCAACTCAATCTCTTCATCATGCTGTGGATGATGGAGAATACTTGTGCGGGACACGGACAAAAATCCCATTGCGTGGTTTGGCAGCATCAAACACTGCGTAATCCCTTTGCGTAATCCAAAATCCCGCGCACCATTCCATAATTCCGGCGTCTCGTGAAATAATTTGTCATTCCACGGCAAATGCCCGTGCAGGAAATTCTCTGGTTTGAGTACCGGGTCGACAGCGAAATAATTTTCGGACTGATAATGCGCCATCCAGGCATCCGGATACGTGGTGTGTACATTGATTTTCGGGCGCGTGAACGGCACCGGATGTCGGACACACAGTGCAAAAAAATCAAATTCAAGCAGCTGCGTTTGCTGCTCTAATGTTGAATATACCTCTTCCTTGTCCGTTATCTCCTGAAAACGTAGCAGCATCTCCCTGCGCCACGAGAAAAAGTCATTATCCTGCATACTGACCGATATCACCCCTGACAATAATAATCATTATTATGGATACATTAAATTAACACATAAATCTTTTTTATAAGTGTGAAATATCGGTATCAGCGAAAATCAGTAAAAATTTTCATAGGTTATGGCGAGCAGATAAGGCAGAAAACACTGTTTTTTGTGGGAAAACGCGACGGCAAAGTGTGGTCAAATATCTTTATTGGCAATGCATATGATTAAAAGCGCACGAATAAATTTAGCTTAAGTTAGCATTAATCACCGATTCGGAAAGCGAGTTGCTGCCGAATCGGTGAATCATTACTGCATCAGGAATTTTTCCAGAAACTGCTGTGTGCGTGGCTGCTGCGGATTGGCGAATAGCGACTTTGCAGCGCCCTGTTCGACAATGCGCCCCTGGTCCATAAAGATGGCCCGGTCCGCCACATCGCGCGCAAAGCTCATTTCATGGGTGACAATCACCATCGTCCTTTTTTCCTGCGCCAGTTGCCTGATGGTATTGAGCACCTCCCCTACCAGTTCAGGATCCAACGCCGAGGTCGGTTCATCGAACAGAATGACATCCGGGCGCATTGCCAGCGCGCGCGCAATCGCCACACGCTGCTGTTGTCCGCCGGATAAACGCCGCGGATAGCTGGTCTCTTTACCACTTAACCCGACTTTAGCCAGCAACTCTCGTGCCCGCGCTGTCGCTTCCTCTTTCGGTTCGCCTTTCACAATGACCGGGCCTTCAATAATGTTTTCCAGCACCGTACGATGCGGAAAGAGATTGAAGTTCTGGAACACAAAGCCTACATGCTGGCGCAACTGGCGAATCAGGTTTTTCTGTTGTCCTATCGGTTTTGCCGTATCGATGGTTATGTCACCCACCCGAATCGTACCGCTTTCAGGCTGCTCCAGTAGATTGATACTGCGCAATAGCGTG
Source organism: Citrobacter sp. UYEF32 (assembly GCF_040546205.1). Lineage (NCBI taxonomy): Bacteria > Pseudomonadati > Pseudomonadota > Gammaproteobacteria > Enterobacterales > Enterobacteriaceae > Citrobacter > Citrobacter sp. UYEF32. The sequence goes on from NZ_JBEPNI010000001.1 coordinate 382,410, forward strand.
GTTTTACCGGATCCGCTGGGCCCAATGATAGCCACCACTTCCCCTTGCGCCACGTCCAGATCGATGCCGTGCAGCACCGTCTGGCCGTGGAATTGTTTCACCAGGTTTTTCACTTCGATGGCACTCATTTCGGATCGCGCTCCTGCCGGTTCAACTGGTTTTCAAAATAGTTCTGCAACGCAGAGAGTACCGTCGCCATAACCCAGTAAATGAGCGAAGCGGCCAGATACATTGTGAACACTTCCAGCGTACGTGAGGTGATCAGTTGCGCCTGACGGAACAGTTCCGGCACCTGAATCGTCGCCGCCAGCGAGGTATCTTTCACCAGGCTGATAAAGCTGTTAGAGAGCGGCGGCAATGCCACACGCGCGGCCTGTGGCAATATTGCGCGCCGTAACGTTTGCCATGGTGTCATCCCGATACTGGCGGCGGCTTCCCACTGCCCTTTATCGATAGACGAGATAGCCGCACGCAAGGTTTCCGAGGCGTAAGCGGCGGTATTGAGCGACAGACCGATCATCGCCGCCGGGATCGGGTCCAGCTCTATGCCAAATTGCGGCAACCCGTAGTAGATCATAAAAAGCTGGGCGATGAGCGGCGTACCACGGAAAATCGAGATATAGATGCGCGCCAGCCAGCGCACAGGGAGCAGCGGGGAGAGGCGCATTAACGCCAACACAAACCCCAGCAGCAAGCCAAAGAACATGCCGCCGATGCTCAGTTGCAGCGTAAATACCGCCCCTTTAAGCAGGTACGGCGCAGAGTCGATCACCAGTTGTAGACTTTCTTGCATTATGGTTGTTCTGCCCGGCAATTAAACATGTGGGTGATAGGCAAACAGCGCCGGAGCGCCACCGGTGTGGACAAACAAAATCGGGCCGTCATCTTTAAAACGCTTTTGCTCAATCCCATCAAGCAGCCCTGCCATCGCCTTGCCGGTATAGACAGGATCGAGAAGAATACCTTCCAGGCGCGCAAGCAGTTTAACCGCCTCCATGCCTTCATCATTCGGCTGACCGTATCCCGGCGCAAAATAGTCATCCCAGAGGGTAATCTCTGCGCTGGCCTTCACCTCCAGCAGTTGCGCGATCTCCTGTTGCAGGGTCACTACTTTGGGTTTTTGGTCAGCCACACTGCGCGATACCGTCACGCCGATTAACTCGACATCCGGGAGCAGTTGTTCCAGACCAATCGCCAGCCCGGCATGCGTTCCGGCGCTGCCCGACGCCACCACGACCGAAGAGAGCCCCACGGCACCTTCACACTGTTGGGCAATTTCTAACGCACTTTCGACATAACCCAGCGCCCCCAGCGCGTTTGAGCCGCCAACCGGAATCACGTAAGGGCGAAAACCCTGCGCTTCAATACGTGTTGCCAGCTCATCCAGTTGGCGTTTGGGATCGGTCAGCGCGTCGCACATTTCGATTTGCGTATTAAACAGGTCCAGCAACAGGCGGTTACCGTTGGTCAGATAGTTTTCCGCGGTCGTGCCAATGGGGTTTTCCAGCAGCGCCACGCAGTGCAGCCCCAACTTTGCCGCCACCGCCGCCGTCTGGCGCACGTGGTTAGACTGAATAGCCCCTGCGGTAATCAGTGTGTCGGCCCCTTCGCGTAGCGCGTCTGCGGCGAGAAACTCCAGCTTACGCAGCTTGTTCCCCCCCATCGCCATGGGGGTAACATCATCGCGCTTAATAAAGATGTCACGACCGACGAAATCAGAAAATCGCGGCAGGTATTCAAGCGGCGTCGGCGCGCCGATAAATTCCAGGCGGGGAAAACGGGTGAGATTTTGCAAGGACATCGATCCTCCGGTAGCGAGATAGGAATGGCTTTTATTATGCACGTATACCGCGCGTAAATAAAAAAGGCGCTGAAGGTAGCGCCTTTTTTCTTACGGAGAGATTACTTCGTTACATCAGCGCCGAACCATTTTTCCGATAGCGCTTTCAGCGTGCCGTCTTTCTGCATGTCGGCAATCGCCGCATCAATGGCTTTCAGCAAGTCTTCGTTACCTTTGCGCAATGCGATACCGGATTCCTGACGAGAGAAAGCATCACCCGCAACGGCCAGCGTATTGTTGGTTTTTTTCACCAGATCGAGGGCGGCCAGGCGGTCCACCAGAATGGCGTCAATGCGGCCTACACGCAGATCCTGGTATTTGGTCGGGTCATCATCGTAGGTGCGGATATCCACGCCCTGCACGTTGGCACGCAGCCACTCTTCATAGTTGGTACCCAGACCCACACCCACTTTTTTGCCTTTCAGATCGGCTGCGGATTTGATGCTTCCTTCATTGCCTTTTTTCACCAGCGCCTGAATCCCGGAGACGGTGTAGGGAGTGGAGAAATCATATTTTTTCTTACGTTCGTCAGAGATAGTGACCTGGTTAATCACCACATCAATACGTTTTGAATCCAGCGACGCCAGCATGCCATCCCACTTGGTGGGTTTCAGGTCCGCTTTCACGCCCAAATGTTTCGCCAGCGCATCGGCAAACTCCACTTCAAACCCGGTGAGCTTGCCATCATCCCCCTGGAAACTGAACGGCGGATAAGTGCCTTCCAGTCCAACCAGCAAGGTGCCACGCTCTTTAACTTTATTCAGTAGATTTTCAGCGGCGAACGTTTTGACGCTCATCCCCGCAACCAGCGCGACAGCCATAACCCCCATCAGCGCCTGACGACCCAAAAGTGCAAGTTTCATAGTGACTCCGACCAGAAAATGAAGAGCGTAACGCACGGTACCTGAATCATTTTCAGGCACCTGTGCGTCACATTTTATTCATTTTTAATATATATCAGATCGAGCACCGACAGCGATCTTTTGCACAACGTTAAAGCGTGATTGTGCTTTAAATTGTGCGTACTTACGCAACGCGATACGGTAATTATTGGTACTGGTGGTAGGTAACCAGGGTTCCAGATTCTCATCAGGGTACCCTTCGTCAAGAAGATCACGGGAGATATTAAGCTCACTCAAATGATTTCCGAGGCGGCGAAGACGAACGACGTATTCACGCACCGTGCCATGGCTCATTTCAGTGTGATCGAACAGGAATTGTTTAAATCCAATGATATCGAAGAAATCACTTTGCTCTTTGCAATGCAGGTCCCCGCAGAATCGGCAGAGTGCCACCCATTCTTTTTGTTCCTGCTGCCAGGCTGCCTCATCCAGAAGCATATCCAGGCGTGAGATTGCAATTTTGTTCACAATTTCGCCTCGACGCACCAGGGTGATGCGGTCGAGTAATTTGTGACAATGTGCGCAATGCGTTTGGCTGTGTTTAAAGTCTTTTAAATAGCGGCTTAGTGGCCGTCTTTTAGGTTGCTGCACCGTCATGATAACTCCTGGTTGTCAATGCGTTGTGCGGCATTTTTCAGGGGCGATCCAGTACAGACAGTCTCACCAACCTATAACTTACCCAGCTTTGTACGTAAGCGCTTAATAGCCTGACTATGCAATTGGCTAACCCGAGACTCTCCGACGTCAAGAACAGCGCCAATCTCTTTGAGATTAAGCTCTTCCTGATAATAAAGCGTCAGAACCAGTTGTTCGCGCTCCGGTAAGGATTCAATGGCTTCCATTACACGGTGACGCAAATTACTTTCCATTAACTGGAATAACGGGTTTTCCTGTTGATGATCGTCAGTCACCACTTCGATACTGTCACCATGCTCTTCTCGCCATTCGTCATAGGAGAAAAGCTGGCTATTATTGGTATCAAGCAACATCTGACGGTATTCTTCAACCGGAACACCGAGGCGTTGTGCAACTTCTGTTTCGGTCGCATTACGTCCCAGCTCTTGCTCAAGTTGCCCCATAGCCTGTGCTACTTCGCGAGCGTTACGCCGGACACTGCGCGGTACCCAATCACGGCTGCGCAATTCATCCAGCATAGCCCCACGAATGCGCTGCACTGCGTAAGTGGTAAATGCCGTTCCTTGCAGAGCGTCGTATCGGTCCACTGCATTCAGTAACCCGATCCCGCCCGCCTGTAGCAGATCGTCCAGTTCCACACTCGCCGGCAAACGCACCTGCAGGCGCAATGCTTCGTGACGCACCAGAGGTACATAACGCTGCCACAGCGAGTGTTTATCCATTACACCTTCAGCGGTATAGAGTGAATTCACGATAAACAGCCCTGCGTTAGTTTGAGTTATCGGCATGATTATCCGATTCTGTAGCACTTTTAATCGGATGAATAGTGGGTGAAATGGGGGGTTATTTGCAGGGTTGTGTATCAGAGTTCATCTCATACTGTAAATGTACACTCCCATCCGCCCGGGCGCCGCATGATCAATGTTTTAATTTCACCTGCTGGAACAGAAATCGATCGTGAGATTTTGCTATCGCTCCGTTATCAAAAAGCGGTAAAGCTATTTCTCGCAGGCTCCCATTGTGACAACCATACCCATGATAATAATGGGGGGCCTATATTGCCAGACGCCGGGGAAGTGCGCTGCCGACAGGCCTACCGGGCGTTAAATCTATTATACGACATCCCATTTTTCTTTCCTGCGCATAGCGTAAATCAAGTCACCGGCGCGTGGTATCTGGCTGAAAAAACAGCAAAAAAAGCAGTTCTGGATAGCTACCCCGACTCGCATTTGTATTATAAATTCCGCTACCGGGTTAATACCCCGGATAACATTTTCTCATCCGCTAATGATACCGCAGTGGAAGTGACTGAATATTGTCAGCTATTTATTAAGCCAAACGGTAAAAAGTATAAGTGTCGTGCGCTGACAATTAATGACAAGCAGACGCCAGAAATACAATTAAGCGCCAGGAAGGGTTTGCCTGTTCGAACCAACCGCTGCGGTTATGAATATCGGGTTGGTGGTTTTGCTCATGAAAAATATGGTGATATTTTTTGTCAGCACCCTTTTCAAAAAGGTATTCACGGCGGATTATCGCTTTATCCGCCTTTTATCTACGAACCTCACAAAATGCCTGTTACCGTTATGCACATTCCGACCGTTAAAGGTCAGCGCGTAAAACGGCAGCGCAGAGATTTTTTTGGCAGAGCCAACCATTTAAACCGCAATGATAAGATATTGCGGTGCATCGACCATACAAACGTCATCCAAAAGCGTGGCATTTATGAACGATCCGGAAGGCTTTCAACAACGGGTATTTATACCTTGATGTCATTATGACAGACCTTATTCTCAAGGAATAATCATGAAAAAAAATGTCGTTTTCATTCACCTCGAAAGCCTTAACCAGGCGATATATAGCCGTCGCCAGTGGTTTCCATGCCTGAACAGCCTGACGCCACATACATTACGCTTTAATAACTTTATCTCATCCGCAACCTCGTCGTTTATGGCCGTCAGCGACTTACTGCATGGTGATGACGACATCCTTGAGCATAATGTGAATTTTGAGATCGGACTGGTACCGCACCGTAAGTCGCCGTCCATGTTTGATGATCTGCATAACGCCGGCTATCGTACTGCCGGTCTGGGTTTCCCACAAAACGTGGTGAGTTTCGATATGATCTGGAGCGAACGCGATCGCTTCAAATGGTTCGACACATCCAGCGAGATGTTGCATAACGCCGAGTCAATTATTTCTGACCATTCGCAGCCCTTCGCGCTCTATATCTGGAATCTGTGTAGCCACCTGTGCTATCAGGACGGTTATAAAGGCGCCAGTGAAAATAGTTTCATCCGCTGGCAACGCGGTTATGAAAGTATGGACAATACGGTTGGCGATATCCTGCGTCTGCTGATGAACCATAAACAGATGGAAAACACCACGCTGGTTATCTTCGGCGATCATGGCGACGATTTCTGGAACCATGGCCTTAACGGGGGGTTTGCCCACGCTATAGAACCTTATACCTCCCTGGTTCATACACCGGCATTTATCTATGACAGCAACTATAAAGCACGTGATATCAATCACCTGGTTAGCATGATTGATTTGAAAAAAACGGTCTTTGATATGTTGAACATTCCGGTGACGGGTGAAGATAACCCTGCCAGTTTCTCAGCGCTTTCGGGAGACAGGAAATACAGTTACAGCCGTAACCTGTTTGCCGCGCAGACCGGTGAAACGCGCCATACCCCGCTTCGTAAAGGCTACTCCATCACCTCTGAACTTTTCCATCTGCTGTATGTGAATGGCGAGTACAAGATGTATGCATGGCAAGCGGATAGTGCGAACCAGTTCAATTTACTGGATTACCTGAAAACCGAAAATGGTAAGGCTTCTATCGATTATGAACGCCTTGGAGCAGGCAGAGCCGCAGGCGCGCATCCGCATGTTCAGTACTTCTTATACCCAGGTTGTGAAACGGTAATTGTGGAGGCGTTTGAAGAGATGTCATCACTATTACAACAGTGGATTGCTGACAAAAACAGTCTGGTCGGTTAAGCACAGAGATAAAAAAACCCATCGTAAAGATGGGTTTTTTACTTTTAGCGCAGACGGGCAATCTCGATAATTTCGGTCGTCGAGATCGACGGGGTTCGCGGCAGGTAAACAACCTCACACCAAGGCTTAACCCAGTCAAAACGCCCTTCCCAGTCATCGCCCATTACCAGCAAATCAGCGTTTTTCATCTCGATATATCGGGCTTTATCTTCCAGCGATTCTTCAATGAACACTTCATCCACGCAGCGCATTGAACTGATAATTTTAACGCGGTCATCCTGGCTATATAGCGGGTAGCGCTGCTTCTTTTTAAAGCTCAGCGCGTCAGAGGAAACACCCACAATAAGATAATCGCCAAGCTGAGCTGCTCGCTCAAGGATATTCACATGTCCAATATGAAAAACGTCAAAAGTACCGAAGGTGATCACTCTTTTCATATCATATCCCCGGCAATACTAATTTAAGGTCACAGTGGTCAGGAGAGATCGAGTGTCCCAAACTTTTCTCGCGAATAAGATCGGTAATCATATCGACTTCATCAAGCGTCAGCGTTGGATAGATCGGCAAACAAAGTACCGAAGCAGATACTTTTTCAGCCACAGGCATCAGGCCCGGCTGCGCACTGGGTAATCCACGGTACATCGGGAATTCAGAAATCAGCGGGTAGAAGTAACGTCGGGTAAAAATATTATGCGGCTTGAGGCTTTCATAGAGTTCATCGCGGGAGCATGCAAAATCTTGATCAATAAAGATCGGTGTATAAGCATAATTCCACTCGATATTTTGCGGTTTATCGAGGATCCGCAACCCTTTAATACCCGCGAGTTTTTCGACGTAGCGCTTATAAATGACTTCACGGTTAAGTAAAGCCTGATCGATATGTTGCAACTGGAGCATACCAAAAGCGGCCTGAACTTCGTTCATTTTGCCGTTTATCCCCGTCGCCACAACCGTAGTCTCATTTGCGAAGCCAAAGTTTTTCAGATCGTCGATGCGCTTTTTCATCTTCGCATCCTGACAAATAATGGCGCCACCCTCGACAGTATTAAAAACTTTCGTCGCGTGGAAACTAAGGATGGATAGATCCCCATGCGTCAGAATGCTCCTGCCATTTTCTTTTACGCCAAAGGCATGGGCAGCATCATAGATAACACGCAGGTCATACATATCCGCGATGCGCTGAATCTCATCCACATTACACGGAATACCGTAACAGTGGACTGGCAGAATGGCCGTCGTTTCCGGGGTTATCGCCGCTTCAATTTTGCGCGGATCCATATTGCAGGTTTTTGGATCGATATCCACGAACACCGGTTTCAACGAGTTCCAGAGGATGGTATGCGCCGTTGCCACGAAGGAATAGGGGGTGGTAATCACCTCCCCTTTTACTCTCAAAGCCTGCAGGGCCGTTAACAGTGCCAGCGTACCGTTTGAAAACAGCGACAGGTACTCAACGCCCAAATATTCAGCCAGTGCCGCTTCAAATTGCTGATGAAACGGACCTGAGTTAGTCAGGTGTTTGCTCTGCCAGATCTGCTCGAGATAAGGAATAAACTCCTCAAGTGGCGGCAGTAACGGGCTGGTTACATAAATGTTTTCGCGCATGGATTTACTCCTGGCTCGCCTCGATATCACTGATATCGAGGACAAAACTTTGCGGCTTCTTACCATCGCAGTAATTCTGCCAGATGGTACGGAGCAATTTTTCAAAGGTTCGCGAAGGATCGACAACCTCGTTTTTCCGCTGCACAAAACGTTCACGCATGTTTAGACGGATGGCATTCAACTCTTCTTTTTTGTCTATCCATGCAAGAGCATGCTCAATATAGGCTTCCTCGTCTTTAACAAGGAATTGTTCGAGCTGATAGGCTTTTATGATCTCATTACCCTGACGACCGGCCATGGTTCTTCCGCTCAGGGTGAGCATCGGTACCCCCATCCAGACGGCGTTATTACTGGTCGTGCCGCCGTCGTACGGGAAAGTATCAAGCATAAGGTCGATCTCAAGGTGCATGCGCATATATTCTGCAAAATGCGTTTTAGCACGGAAAATAAGCTGTTCGGGTTTGACACCCAGCGCCTCAAATTTCTCACGCAGACGTGCGGAAACCTCTTCTGAGGGCATGTAACCAATTAACATTCTGGCATTCGGCGCAGCCGTCAGTATTTTGGCCCATGTGTTTACCACACCGTCGCTGATTTTTTTCGGGCGGTTAAGGCTACCGAAGGTAAATACGCCATTGGAAAGGGCTGGCAATGGATTCACATCCGGCACGTTTTTCGGCGGCTCATACTGAACCGGCATTGGCATAAAGATCAGTTTTTCAGTGAACTGATCGTCAAGCTCTCCGGGCTTCGCCATCCCCGTACCGCAAATATGATAATCCATGGCGTTGAGGCCGGACGTGCAGGGATACCCAATCCAGCCAAGCGCCACCGGTGCCGGTTTCAGCGCAAAGGTCGCAAGGCGGTTGTAGCCTGTATGGCCGGAGAGGTCGATAAGAATATCCACGGCATCTTCATGAACGATGCGGGCAAGCTCCAGCGCACTCTTCGTGAAGACATTGCGCCATTTCGTTGACGTTTTCTCGAAATACTCACTCACATCGTCATAAATTGGCGAGGTGTTGTAGACGTACAATTCATACTGTTCACGGTTGAAATTCGCCCAATAGGGTTTAAGGAACCAGGTGACCGGGTGATGGCAAAGATCGCCGGACACGAACCCAATCCGCAGTGGACGTTTCGGATCTTTACTGCCTGTCCACTTAAAGTGAGTTTTCTGTTCTTTAGCCCATTTCTCTGTCAGACGACCATATACGCGGTGTTCCTCGAACAGCGCGGCTGGCTCTATATTCGCGCTATGGGACAGTGCAAAATTCAAACGGCTGTGATTGCCCTGGTCGGAAGGCATAAGTTTAATGGCCTGGCGAAGTAAGCTGATAGACTCTTCTACCCGCAGGTTTTCTGCCACTAACACGGCGAGGTTAGAGACCATGCCCGCGTTATTTGGCGTAATGGATAACGCTTTTTTATAGCAATATTCAGCACTGGCCACGGCTTCATAATCAGAATACAGGCGCCCCAGCGCATCCCAGGCAAGTGCATTACGCGGGTCTGCGCGCAGGATGGCGCGCACCACGCGACCGGTCAGCCAGTCTTGCTGCAAATGCCACAGCGCAACTGCCAGCTCGAAATAGATGTCCCAGCTAACAGTAGTAATGCTCAGCGTACGGTTAATGGCGCCAATCGCTTTTCCGTATTCAGAAGTGCGGCTGTATACGCGTGAAAGTTCCAGCCATGCATTCGGATTCGCCTCCATCTTACTGACCACGTCCAGCGCCAGTTCTCTCGCTTTATCAAACTCACTGTTGAGAATAAGCGAATCGAGGCGATCGACAGTTTTATGGTCGACTGGCTGCATGTTCTTTTTATCAAGCGGGATAATATCCGCACGCAGACTTGCCCCTTCGAAGCCCCCATTTTGCGGCGCGCTGGAGAAAAGAATGAGAGGCAGGATCGTACCCGCCATTTCTGGCAGCGTAGCAACTTTGATTAACGACTGGTAATGCGCAATCCAACTGGCAACACTACCCGTCAAAACCCCTTTGCGGCGCAAACCGTCTACCAGCTTAACGTCAGCGAAGGTCAGATTATCTTTTTCCAGCACCGACACTTCCTGCGCGGTCAGCTCGATGGCTTCGTTCCAGAAGTTAAAGCCCGATTTTAATTGCTGGAAAGCCTGACCAAAGATGGTGGTCAAACGCGGCGTTTTTTGTTGATTGTAAACAGAAGGGACGCGCTGGAAATATAACCCTGCTGCGCCCTGCATGAACAATGCGCCTAAAGATAACAGGAGCTTCTCTTCATGCTCTGCTTTATCGGCTTCCGGGGAACGTGTATGGAAGGCCAGTTGCTCAAAGCTCATGCTAAGCGGCCAGGCTTCCCCCAATGCATCGAGCACGGACAACGTGACTACATCATCGGTCGCAATAAAGGCGCCGGATTCAGAACGCAGGCGATTATAAATCTTGCCGTTGCCATCGATTTCGCGACGGAAACTCGCCGCCCAGTGGAAATCCTGCAAACGGGCAAGATCGGGCTGGGCGGAAATAACCTGTGATGGCTCAGCGGCTGTGAGCAAGCTAAAGCGCGAACGGCGGTTCACAGAGAAATCGAGATATTGCTGAACCAGCAATTTATCCTGGTGAGGACAAACAGCCTCTGAAAGCTCCGCCACTTTGTCGCCGTAATGCGCCGGACACTCCTTCCAGGGAAAGAGATCGCCAACATAGCACAGCCCGGAACGTGTAACGCTGTCATGGAAATCAACAAAGTAGCTGGCATTGTTCATGCCGTGTAAATAGCGCAAAGCGAAGGTGTCATCATCCATCGCTTCGGCTTCACGGATTAACTCTTGCAGCGCTTCACGAGCCGGGTGTTGACTCATCCCCAACGAAAGCCAGGTTAATGCAGCGCGGGCGCTGCTTAAACGCAGTTCGTCACTGTTGGCGTCGCGCGTATGCAGGGCAATTGCGTCCTGAATAATCTGGCTGACACCCGCACCAGGCTGGGTAAGCCACTCGGTCGCTACCACACCCTGAGCCGTAAGGTGCTGTTGGCAAAAAGCGAACAGCGCTTCACGTGTCTGGCTATCCAGCAGCGAGAAAATATTGTGGATAATGATGTAATCAAACTGAACGCCAAGACCTGCCAGCAAATTTTCAAGGTCAGCGCAAAACAGTTGTGTGTTCTTAATGCCCGCTAATTTGAACTGCAACTGCCCGGCATCAATTTTCTCCGGTGACAGGTCGATACCGATAATTTCGGCCTGCGGATAGGCGAGAGCAAAGGGCATAAGATGCGAAGCATCGCCACAACCAATATCAAGGATACGTGCGCGGTCTGGCGCAGCGCCGTCAATACCATATAACCAGGCGCTAGCCTGAATACGTGTTGCGCTGAGATAAGGAGCAACAGTGTTCGACTTAGGTATAGCGGAACTGACTGACGCTAAATTGAAATTTTGCGGTAAATCTAAAGAGAACACAGCGCTATCCTTTACAGTTTGGAAACCATTTTCCTCATCCTACCAGCGCGCTGTGGTGTCCATTGGCAGAGTAAACGTCAATAATAGGGGTAATTCTATCTATCAAAAAGCGAGGCAAAGTGGCGCAACCAATACGCTGCGCCACTTAAGATTACGAAGAAAATTTATGATATAAAATCAATGGGATAAGATATTTTCTGAAAATATAATTCCATTACTCCAGATAAAAATCGACGGCATCGACATCCAATACCAGCACATCATCAAGTTGTGCAACATCCAGCCGCTCTGGAAAATAGTTATCAATGAAAATAGCGGGCCCTTTTATATGTGTTGATTTTTTGGCTGTGTCTTGCAAATGAATGATTTCATCAAATAACAGCGGTGAAATCGCCGCCTGATTTAATGTCTCAAGCGGTTTTTTCTCGTGGCGGGTGATTAAATGCAATGATTTACCACGGGCGCGGCTTTGATATAAAAAAGCCAGAACAACAGGGTTAGGTTGCTGACGAATAATTAGCGTATCGTCCAGATCGACATAGACGCGTTGGTATGACAACGTCGTTGCCGCGCGAGTGCGGATCGATCGTTCAATGAGCGTCACGTGCGGCGTCACCAGCGGAACCACATCCCTCCCCATAAAATCATGTAACGCCATAAGCGGCAAGTTAACGCCCCGAGCGCGTTGAGCAACCATGGTCCCGGCGACACGACATGACACTTCAAGTAATTTCCAGCATTGGTTACGGTCTTGTTTTAGCTGGAAAAACCAGGGCCCTCGTAAGGTCAACCCGGCATTGATTTCGCTGGCGATAGCGGCTATCTCATCATTCAGGGGGACACTTTGCGAACGCATCGTGATACCTGCCCTCACCCGTTCACGTGTACGCGGCCCCGCCCAGACAAGTTCACCGCGCCGGTTGGTAAAACAATCCACCGTCAGTTCCCGGCCAGGCAGATATTCAACCACCACGGGCATATCACTGCGGGCAAGAGTTTGCGTGAGTTGCTCCTCACTCTCCACAAGTGCAATGCCATTCCCCCCCTGTCCACAGTCGGGTTTTACGATAACCGGCCAGCTTATTGGCGTTTCCCCCATAGCGTAGACATGCGGAACCCAGTTTGCGCCAGCAAAACGTTGGTATGTCAGGCTCTTACGGCGAGCAATTCGCGTGGTTTCCCGATCGCCATTAACGAGATAACACCCGGATAAATCGCCCATCTCAGACAATTTTTCGCATACCGTATCGTGGGTAGCAAAAATCACGTCAATGTCATGGGTCACCAGCATATCTCTGAAATAAGCATCGAATTCCGCCGCATTGATATAGGGAACATCACCAATATAATCCGCGAAATGAAAACGCCCGTGATCCTCGCAGCTTGATGCGCCTATCAGCCGGTTGATATGGAGCGAATAACGAAGCGATTGCGCGATCTCTCCTGCGTTTTCCGATCCACAGGGAAAAACGAGCACATTGAGTTTTTTCATTATTTTTACTCCTCAGCCTCATCCGTAACCACAGACCTGACAATCTCGCTAAGTTGCTGAATGTCGTCTTCGCTATAGCGTTGGTCGCACGGCAAGGGGATCATGTAATTGACAAAGTTCGCCTCGACGCTATCTGGCTCAACACGTTCAAGGACTTCACGCCAGTAGGTGGCAACAAACACACCACGGGCAATGAGCGGCTGATGTAATGGGTGCGCCGGGTAGAAAAACGGGTAACAAAAAGGTCCCGGGACAGGAACCTTTGAAAAGCGAAACGCATTGAGCGAGCCAAGTGATTCACTCAGCAGCGCATAATTCCGCTCGCGGACCGCCCTGATACGTTCGTAATCGACCGAGCGCAAAATCCGTTCTGTCAATGCTGACATTTTCATGGCAGTGATGGAGTTCAGCGCAGACTCCGCCTGCTGAAAATCAGCATAACCGGCAGAGGTGCCATGCTCATGTTGCACTAAAAGATGTGCAGAATGATGGAGCGATTCCCGATCCTGAGTCTCAGGGAACGGTAAATCAATCTGCGTCTGCAGAAATCCGCCATCGGCGACGCCAAAAAATTTGCGTGGTGAATAGAGATTGGCCAGTGCCGGATTGCGCTGCTGATAAAATGCCTGAGAGTGATCGAAGATGATCCGCTGCGCGGGGATCATTCGCGAAAGTTTTTCTTTCTGCTCCCCGCCCTGCCCCAAATAATCGACATACAGAAGGCAATCTGCTTTTTCAAACGGTAAAGATAACAATGGCAGATAATCATCTGTGAGTCTGTACCAGACAATTTCTACCTTTGCGGCAACGACGGCATCAATAACACTTTGGCATATCAGTCTGGGTAACCAGAGGCGTTGCGGCCGCACGCAGGCTAAAAAATGATAAAGGGCACTGCGCGCAGAACGGTATGCTCTGGCGTGGGGATAATAATGCGCACCGGCAGGCGGTAATTCTAACGGGAAGTAACCACCGAATGTTTTATTTACCATTCTGAATTCAGTCAACGTAGCTAAAATTCTTTAACGCCTGCCTCACCTGCTCAGGCTCACAGTGCATCAAAACATCAATCATCGACAGATAAGGCACGAAATCGTGCGTGCCTTGTGAATACGCGGTATTTTTTGCCTGCAAAAATTGCAGCCTGATACCGTGTTCAGCAAAAGTTTTTGCATTATACAGATGCCGTCCCCCGGTGCTGTTTACATACCTGTCGCCATCCAGCGCTTTGCAAATACCGATCACCTTGTTCTCAGCATTTTCATTACGATCATAAGTCAGGCTGGAGGATCGGACTATATTTTGCTCCAGTCCAAGGTAACGTGATATGCCGTTAATCGCGACGTGGCAGCACGCAGTAATATCGCGATCCTCATTCCATAATGCGCTTTCCACCAGCGGCATGACGTCAGGAAAAAAAGGCGCTTTGCGATAACTCTGCTCAAGGGTCCGCGCGATTTTCTCAACCTGCAAAGAGAACGTCAGTTCACCAATTCGCTTAAATGATGAAGCTGAGGGTACAGGTAACGTAAATCTCTGCGCCTGCCCATCAACAAGAATGCTGTTGCGATTGATATATCCCTGCTTAATAAAGTTGGCATCGTCGTACAGCACGAAGACATCTGACTGATAGATAAGTTGGAAGTACCCTATCCATGGAAAAAAATAGGGCTGCATTATGGCAACATTCATCTTCCTTCTCCCTTTATCCTCAGTATTACCACCAGCGCGCGAAAGAAAAATTATCGTAACATTGCGCTGTTTTCACCATAGAGCAAAAAGGCGGAGGATCGACATTCTGTTTATGAAATTAGCCGGTGTGAGGGCAAAAAAAAACCAACCCCGAAGGGTTGGTTTTCAATGTCACGTTGAAGCGTATTATTAACGCAGCAGGGACAGTACAGACTGCGGAACCTGGTTCGCCTGAGCCAGTACAGAAGTACCTGCCTGTTGCAGAATCTGCGCACGGCTCATGTTGGACACTTCGGTCGCGTAGTCGGCATCCTGAATACGGGACTGTGCTGCGGACAGGTTAGTCACGGTGTTGTTCAGGTTGGAGATAGTAGAGTCGAAACGGTTCTGAATCGCACCCAGAGAAGAACGCTGAGTATCAACAGCTTTCAGTGCATCGTCGATAGAAGACAGCACGTTGGTTGCCAGAACGTCGAAGCCTTTAGTCTGAACGCTACGAGTTTCACCAGAAGCCAGACCAGTGGTAACACCGGTGGTACCAGTTGCGTTGTATTTGTTCCAGCCGCTGTTGCCAGAGATGGTGATGTCGATTTTCTCGCCATCTTTAGAGCCAACCTGGATAGAGATAGTGGTTGCAGAGTTAGAACCAGCCAGGATTTTGATACCGTTGAACTGGCTCTGGCTTGCAACACGGTTGATCTCGTCCAGACGTTGGTTAACTTCAGACTGGATGGAGTCGATGTCGGAACCGGAGTTGGTACCGTTCTGAGCCTGAACTGCCAGCTCACGGATACGCTGCAAGTTGTTGTTGATTTCGTTCAGAGAACCTTCGGCAGTCTGAGCGATAGAAATACCGTCGTTCGCGTTACGAGAAGCCTGAGTCAGGCCTTTGATGTTTGCAGTGAAACGGTTGGAGATTGCCTGACCAGCGGCATCATCTTTAGCGCTGTTGATACGCAGACCGGAGGACAGACGCTCAATAGCAGTGCCCAGCGCAGACTGAGATTTGTTCAGGTTGTTCTGAGTAGTCAGTGACAACAGGTTAGTATTGATAACTGCCATAATTACTTTCCTTCAAAAATTGATTTAGGGTCGGTGCCTAACACTTACGGCGTCTCTCACCGTCAACAAGGGTATCGGCGCATCTTCGAAGGACTTTAGAAATAATCGATAAAAACTTTTATCTATTTGTTTTTAAAACATTTAAATTTCTTAAAGCATCTTTTTTGCTTAAAAAACCACCTGTTCATAGCGATTTTTGTCTTCTACAATCCTCTTATTTACCACCAACTGCTCCCGCTTTTCTGTCGATTATTTTTTCATACGATGTGTAAACTTTTTTCTCGGGTTGCCGATAGAGAGTCAAGTTACACACAAGACGCAAAGGAAAACAGACATGGCTTCTATTAGTAACCTTGGTGTAGGTTCCGGTCTGGATCTAACCACGTTGTACAACAACCTGGAAGCAGCTGAAAACACCAAGCTGACAACGATTACCAACCAGAAGACCACATATACCGCTCAATTAAGTGCGTATGGTAAGTTGCAAAGTGCCTTAACCAGCCTTCAAACCGCGACAGCGGCGTTGGGTAAAGCAGCTACATGGAACTCAACAACCGTTAATAGTACGAACACCTCATTCTCTGCGGCCACGACCAGTGATGCAACCGTCGGGAATTATACTGTTAACGTAACTCAGGTTGCGAAAGCGCAAGTACTGATGTCCTCCAGTATTGCCAGCAACACTACGCAGCTTGGCGGAACGACAACTGACAACACGCGTACCATTACCATTACCCAGGCGGGGACAAAAACGCCGCTGACGGTAAAATTAGCAGATTCTGATACGTCATTAACCGGTATCGCTAATGCGATCAACAAAGCGGGCGGCAACGTCAGCGCAACAGTAATGAAGGCAACGGACGGCGACTACCGCCTGATGCTGACCTCAAAATCGACCGGTACCGATTATGACATGACGGTCACTGTAACGGGCGATGATACCCTGCAGCAGAAGATTGGTCATGACAGCACAAGTAGCGCACTTGCCGTGCAGACAGCCTCACAGAATGCGAAGGTGTCCATCAATAATGTTGCGATTGAACGTGCAAGCAACACCATTACTGACGCATTGCCAGGTGTGACGCTGACGCTCAAGTCAAAAAGCACGGCAGATGAAACGTTAAGTATTGGCCGTGCAACAGATGCGAACACCACGGCAATTAATAACTGGGTTACCGCCTATAACTCGCTGCAATCCACTATCGCCAGCGTGACGAAATATGTTGCTGTGGATGCAGGTGCTGATAGCCAGTCCTCCAGTAACGGTGCGCTATTGGGCGACTCGAACGTACGTTCGATTCAGTCTCAACTGCGTTCGCTGCTGACTGATGTACAAAGCCAGGGCGGGAATTACAAAATTCTGGCTCAGCTTGGGATTACCCAAAACCCGGTAACCGGTTCCGATGGTTCAACCGGCACATTAACCGTGGACTCAACGAAGTTATCGAAAGCGTTAACGGATAACCCGGAAGCAGTTCAGGCCTATTTTATTGGTGACGGTACTAAGACCGGTTTAGCGACCAAAATGAACAATACCCTGACGACGATGCTGAGCACCGCGACAGGTAAAACGGGCGTTATCCAGAACGCGCAAGACGGTATTAACAAGACCATTAAGACTCTGGATCAACGTTATACCGATATGGAAGCAACGATTGAAGCAACCATGGCGCGTTACAAGTCTCAGTTCACTGCGCTCGACACGCTGGTCAGTAAGTTAAACAGTACCGCAACTTACTTAACGCAGCAGTTTAGTTCTTCCGGCAGTTAAGGATTTGATATGTATAGCCAAAGTGGTGCTAATTCTTACCAAAAAGTTGGGCTGGAAAGCGCAGTAATGAGCGCAAGCCCACATCAACTTATTGTCATGCTTTTTGACGGGGCACACAGTGCCCTTGTCAGGGCGCGACTGTTCCTCGAACAAGGGGATTTGGTGTCTAAAGGCCAGGCGCTTTCACATGCTATCAGCATTATAGATAATGGTCTCAAGGCAGGGCTGGACATGGATGTTGAGGGAGATCTTCCTCAAAATATGGCATCGCTTTACGACTATATGGTGCGCCGTTTGTTACAGTCAAACTTGCATAACGACGTAGAAGGCATCATCGAGGTAGAGGGACTGCTGAACAATATCGCCGATGCGTGGAAACAAATTAGCACATCGGCTTCTACTCATCAGGACATGCGTTGATGACTAACTTCATCCCATCTCTTACCGACTGGCATGCGTTGCATGCTCTAAGCATCACCATGCTAAATCTCGCCCATTCAGGTAAATGGGATGAATTGATTGAACAGGAAGTCAACTACGTACAGCTTGTAGAGAGTATTGCTCGCAACCCGATTTCACCCGGCAATAAAGTACAAACTCAGCAGGCTAAAGAGCTGCTGGGTATGGTGCTGTCAAACGAAGCTGAACTCAAGGTGCTGTTGCATAACCGCATGGAAGAGCTGCGCCACCTGATTGATAAAACGGGTAAGCAACAGTCCCTGACCTCAGCCTATGGCAATTTGTCCGGTAAAATCTTGTTCCCAAATAATTTAAATCAGTAACCACCAATCCTATGGTTTTCTTCCATACTCCAGAAGTCCAATGACGCGACTTCTGGAGCAAGGAAGATGAAAAACCCCACTTTATTACAGACCTTTCACTGGTATTACCCCGATGGCGGAAAACTGTGGCCCGAAATTAAGGCCCGTGCTGCCAGCTTCAATGATCTTGGCATCAACATGGTCTGGTTACCGCCCGCGTATAAAGGCGCTTCCGGTGGTTATTCTGTGGGATATGATACCTATGATCTCTTTGATTTAGGTGAGTTTGATCAAAAAGGATCCGTGGCCACAAAATACGGCGACAAGGCTCAGCTTCATGCCGCTATCGACGCGCTGCACAGCCACGGCATTGCTGTTCTTCTGGATGTGGTGGTGAACCATAAAATGGGCGCCGATGAAAAAGAGGCCATTCGCGTCAATCGTGTGAACGAGCAAGACCGGACACAAATCGATGACACCGTGCTGGAGTGCGAAGCCTGGACGCGCTACACCTTCCCTGCTCGCCAGGGCAAATACTCGAAATTTATCTGGGATTTCAAATGCTTTAGCGGCATCGACCATATCGAAAATCCGGCAGAAGACGGTGTATTTAAAATCATCAATGATTACACCGGCGAAGGCTGGAACGATCAGGTGGATGACGAGATGGGTAACTTCGATTATCTGATGGGGGCGAATATCGATTTTCGTAACCATGCTGTGACCGAAGAGATCAAATACTGGGCGCGCTGGGTGATGGACCAGACCCAATGTGACGGTTTCCGCCTTGATGCCGTAAAACATATTCCCGCCTGGTTCTACAAAGAATGGATAGAACATGTCCAGGATGTGGCGCCTGAGCCGTTATTTATCGTCGCCGAATACTGGTCACACGACGTCGATAAACTGCAGCAGTATATTGACCAGGTCGATGGCAAAACCCTGTTATTTGACGCACCGCTGCAGATGAATTTCCATGAGGCCTCACAGCAGGGGCGCGACTACGATATGAGCCAGATTTTTAACGGTACCCTGGTAGAAGCTGACCCGTTTCATGCCGTGACGCTGGTCGCCAATCATGACACCCAGCCACTTCAGGCGCTGGAAGCGCCGGTAGAAGCCTGGTTTAAGCCCCTGGCCTATGCCCTTATCCTGCTACGGGAAAACGGCGTGCCGTCCGTGTTTTACCCGGATCTGTTCGGCGCAAGTTATGAAGATACCGGCGGCGATGGTGAAAAACATCATGTCGATATGCCGGTTATCGAAAAGCTGGACCAGCTCATCCTCGCCCGCCAGCGCTTTGCCCATGGCGTGCAGACGCTCTGGTTCGATCACCCTAACTGTATCGCCTTTAGCCGTAGCGGGACGCAAGACAATCCCGGCTGTGTGGTCGTCATGTCAAACGGTGACGACGGCGAGAAAACGCTGAATCTCGGTGCGAATTACGGCAATAAAGTGTGGCGTGATTATCTGGGATACCGCCAGGAGAGTGTCACCACCGATGAAAACGGTGAAGGCACATTTTGCTGTGATGGCGGGAGTGTCAGCGTCTGGGTACTGGAAGAGGTGCTGTGATGAGTGCGCTGAGCGAAAGGACTCCCTCAGCGCCTTCGTTCAGGGTTTAACGCCAATAACCGTTTTCTTTGCCAACGCCTGCGTGCACTCGACGGTCGGCTTATCAACCCGACGCAAGGTCATGCCGTCATACTCCAGTTGACTACCGTCGCGCTCAAGGCGATAGATATCGCGCTGTTGCGTCACGTTATACCAGTCATCTCCTCTGGGCATCAGCTTGCCCGGTACCGCAATCACACGTTGCCACTGGCGGCAATCCAGCGTATCCCCTTCTGGCGTAATGATCAGCGAGGCAATGGCCTCAGGACTGACCAGACTGCTTTGCGGTCCCACCGTCTGCCAGTTACCCGCCAGCCCTTCCGGGGCCGGGTGCTTGACCACAGAGGTAAAATCATCCACCTGAACGCAACCACTCAATGCCAGCATTGCGCCAATAATCAGTTGTTTTTTCATCATCTTTCCTGCTTTTCGCGACAGAATGAGTGTGGCACTAAACGCCCTCGGCCACCAGGGTTTCATCATACCAGACCCGATTTTTGACTGAGTACAGGTTTCCATTCATTAAACACAGGTAATATGCGCGTCCCGGGCACCGTCCGGTTCCTGTTTTGTTGGCTCCTTCTGAGTTCAGAGGCTAATACCATGTCATGGCAACACATTAAAACGACCTTCCTGGTTAAATTCTGGTCGCCCGTTCCGGCAGTTATCGCAGCCGGGATCCTTTCCACCTACTATTTCGGCATTACCGGGACCTTCTGGGCCGTTACGGGAGAATTTACCCGCTGGGGCGGGCAGCTCCTGCAACTGGCGGGCGTGCATACGGAGGAGTGGGGTTACTTCAAACTCATTCATCTTGATGGCACGCCGCTGACCCGAATTGACGGCATGATGATTATCGGCATGTTTGGCGGTTGCTTCGCAGCAGCCTTATGGGCAAACAACGTAAAGCTACGCCTGCCGCAACATCGTATCCGCATTGCCCAGGCTATCGTCGGCGGGATTATCGCCGGGTTTGGCGCGCGTCTGGCAATGGGCTGTAATCTGGCAGCTTTCTTTACCGGCATTCCACAGTTCTCGCTACACGCCTGGTTTTTTGCCGTCGCCACGGCCATCGGTTCGTGGATGGGCGCCCGCTTTACGCTCCTTCCCCTGTTTCGCATTCCGGTAAAAATGCAGAAAGTCTCAGCGGCATCGCCACTCACCCAAAACGTGGACCAGGCACGGCGTCGCTTCCGTCTGGGTATGCTGATATTCGCCGGGATGATTGGCTGGGCTCTGCTGACCGCCATGAACCAGCCGAAGCTGGGGCTGGCTATGCTGTTCGGCGTTGGCTTTGGTTTGCTCATTGAACGGGCGCAAATCTGCTTCACTTCTGCCTTCCGCGATATGTGGATAACGGGTCGTACGCTGATGGCGAAAGCCATTATTTTCGGCATGGCGGCCAGCGCGATCGGTATTTTCAGTTACATACAACTGGGTGTGGAAGCCAAAATCATGTGGGCAGGCCCGAACGCCGTGCTCGGTGGCTTGCTGTTTGGTTTTGGCATTGTGCTGGCGGGTGGCTGTGAAACTGGCTGGATGTACCGTGCTGTTGAAGGGCAGGTACATTACTGGTGGGTCGGTCTGGGTAATGTTATAGGTTCAACCCTGCTGGCTTACTTCTGGGATGACATCTCCCCTGCACTCGCCACAAGCTGGGATAAAGTGAACCTGCTGAAAACTTTTGGTCCGCTCGGCGGCCTGCTGGTGACGTACGCGCTGCTGCTTCTCGCCCTGCTCTTTGTTATTGGCTGGGAAAAACAGTTTTTCCGCCGCGTATCGCGGGCGGCAATTAAGGAGACCGCATGAATATCGTACCCGATTACCGTCTGGATATGACCGGTGAACCCTGCCCTTACCCGGCGGTAGCGACGCTGGAAGCACTGCCTCAGCTAAAAAAAGGCGAGATTCTGGAGGTCGTCAGTGACTGCCCGCAGTCAATCAATAACATCCCCGTCGATGCGCAAAACCATGGCTATACGGTGCTGGATATCCAGCAGGATGGGCCAACGATTCGCTATATGATTCAGAAATAGGGGAAATGCGGCCAGGAAATGGCTCAGCGGAAGAGGTTTGATAAAAAAAGTGACTGCCCCGCACGGGGCAGTCATCAAACACACTAAACCTGCATATTCATGATGTCCTGATAGGCCGTCACAAGTTTGTTACGTACCTGGACACCCATCTGCAGGGAAATGGATGATTTCTGTAGGTCGGTCATTACGTCATTCAACGCCACGCCCGGTTCACCAAGGGTGAATTTTTCAGCCTGTGTACGCGCTGCAGTCTGCGTATCGCTGATTCGGTCCAGCGCGGCATGCAATTGCCCGGCAAAACTCACCGTCTGAACGCTGTCAGCGTTATTAACGCTTTGATTTTTCGCCAGACTAGCCGTTGCCTGCAGTTGGCTGACAACGCTTTCTATACCCTGAATTGCCATGGATTATCCCCGGATGGTTTGATACGCGGATAAGGTTACCAGTTCGTCAATAAGATAATGGCGGTAAATAACGATAAAAAACCAGGTTATTTGAGGCATAGAAAATTCTGAATCATCAAATAATGGCATAGCCATATTAATGGACAAATGTCGAGTTTGCCGATCCGGGAGTCTGTTTTGTTTCACTACTCAAATAACAACATCCACCCTGAGTTACGAGGTGCGCAATGAGTGCGACTGCAACTTCTGCACCACAGAATAAATCTCTGGAGTGGCTCAACCGCTTACGCGCGAACCCCAAGATCCCATTAATGGTGGCGGCGGCTGCAGCCGTTGCTATCGTCGTCGCCATGGTACTGTGGGCAAAAAGCCCGGACTACCGCACGCTTTACAGCAACCTCTCCGATCAGGACGGCGGGGCCATCGTTACCCAGTTAACCCAAATGAACATTCCCTACCGTTTCTCTGAGAACGGTGGGGCTATTGAAGTTCCGGCAGATAAAGTCCATGAACTGCGTCTGCGCCTCGCGCAACAGGGTCTGCCGAAAGGCGGCGCTGTCGGTTTCGAATTACTGGACCAGGAAAAATTCGGCATCAGCCAGTTCAGCGAGCAGGTTAACTACCAGCGTGCGCTGGAAGGCGAACTGGCTCGTACCATTGAAACACTGGGTCCGGTGAAAACCGCACGCGTCCATCTCGCGATGCCGAAACCGTCTTTGTTCGTGCGTGAACAAAAATCACCGTCTGCCTCGATCACAGTCAACCTGGCGCCGGGTCGCGCCATGGACGATGGTCAAATCACGGCGATTGTTCACCTGGTTTCCAGCGCCGTCGCCGGCCTGCCGCCGGGTAACGTGACCGTGGTTGATCAGAGCGGTCGTCTGTTAACCCAGTCTAATACCGCCGGTCGTGACCTGAACGATGCACAGTTGAAATACGCCGCAGACGTTGAGGGCCGGGTACAGCGTCGTATTGAGTCCATCCTCGCGCCAATCGTGGGTAACGGTAACGTCCACGCTCAGGTAACCGCGCAGATTGATTTTGCGAATAAAGAACAGACCGAAGAGCAATACCAGCCAAACGGCGACGCCTCTCAGGCGGTACTGCGTTCTCGCCAGACCAACGAAAGCGAGCAGATTGGTGGAAGTTATCCGGGCGGCGTACCAGGTGCGCTGTCTAATCAGCCTGCCCCGGCTAATGCTGCACCGATCACCACACCGCCTGCAAACCAACAAAATGGCCAGCAGAACGGACAGCAAAATCAGAATGGTCAGCAGGCGGCCTCTTCTGCCACCAGCAACGCGGTGCCGCGCAACACCACCCGTAACGAAACGGCAAACTACGAAGTCGATCGCACCATTCGTCATACCAAGATGAATGTCGGCGATATTGAGCGTCTCTCTGTTGCCGTCGTGGTGAACTATCGCACCCTGGCGGATGGCAAGACCGAAGCGCTGAGCGCAGACCAGCTTAAACAAATTGAAGACCTGACCCGCGAAGCCATGGGCTACACCGAAAAACGTGGCGATACCCTGAACGTGGTGAACTCACCGTTCAACGCAACCGACGATGTAGGTGGTCAGCTTCCGTTCTGGCAACAGCAGAGCTTCATCGATCAGATGTTGAATGCAGGTCGCTGGCTACTGGTGCTTATTGTCGCCTGGCTGCTGTGGCGTAAAGCGGTTCGCCCGCAACTGGTTCGCCGTCAGGAAGAGGCGAAAGCGGTACAGGAAGCGCAGCGTGCCCGTGCTGAAATTGAAGAATCCGTGGAAGTTCGTCTGAGCAAAGACGAGCAACTCCAGCAGCGTCGTAATAACCAGCGTCTGAGTGCCGAGGTGATGAGCCAACGCATTCGTGAAATGTCAGACAACGATCCGCGCGTTGTGGCGCTGGTCATTCGCCAGTGGATGAGTACTGAAAATGAGCAATAATGCAACCGGCCTTAACGGTACCGATAAAAGCGTCATTCTGCTAATGACCATTGGAGAAGACCGCGCAGCGGAAGTGTTCAAGCATCTGTCCCAGCGGGAAGTGCAGCACCTTAGTACTGCGATGGCCAGCATGCGTCAGTTTTCAAATAAGCAATTGGTGGAAGTGCTGCAGGAATTTGAAGCCGAAGCAGAGCAATTTGCGGCGCTGAACATCAACGCCAACGACTACCTGCGTACGGTACTGGTGAAAGCGCTTGGCGAAGAGCGTGCTGCCAGCCTGCTGGAGGATATTCTCGAAACCCGCGATACCACCAGCGGTATCGAAACGCTCAACTTTATGGAACCGCAGAGTGCCGCCGACCTTATTCGCGACGAGCACCCGCAGATTATCGCCACCATACTCGTCCACCTCAAACGTGGTCAGGCTGCCGATATTCTTGCCCTGTTTGATGAGCGTCTGCGCCATGACGTGATGCTGCGTATCGCCACGTTCGGCGGCGTACAGCCAGCCGCACTGGCGGAACTGACCGAGGTACTCAACAACCTGCTCGACGGCCAGAACCTCAAACGCAGCAAAATGGGCGGCGTGAGAACGGCGGCGGAGATCATCAACCTGATGAAAACGCAGCAGGAAGAAGCGGTTATTACTGCGGTTCGCGAATTCGACGGCGAGCTGGCACAAAAAATTATCGACGAGATGTTCCTGTTCGAAAACCTCGTGGATGTGGACGACCGCAGTATCCAGCGCCTGCTGCAGGAAGTGGATTCCGAATCCCTGCTTATCGCGCTCAAAGGCTCCGAAGCGCCGTTGCGCGACAAGTTCCTGCGCAACATGTCTCAGCGTGCGGCGGATATCCTGCGCGACGACCTTGCCAACCGTGGCCCGGTCCGTCTGTCTCAGGTGGAAAACGAGCAGAAAGCCATCCTGCTTATTGTTCGTCGTCTGGCCGAAACCGGCGAGATGGTAATTGGCAGCGGCGAGGATACCTATGTCTAATGAATTGCCGTGGAAGATCTGGACTCCAGAAGATCTCGCTCTACCGGTACCTGAGTTTATCGCGGCACTGTCCACAAGCGATGAGCCGCGCGTAGAAGTTGAAGACGAGCAATCTGCTGAGCAAAAGCGTCAACAGCAGTTGGCGCAGATACAAATGCAGGCGCATGAAGCAGGCTATAATGCAGGTCTGGCGGAAGGCAGACAAAAAGGCCACGAGCAAGGCTACCAGGAAGGCCTCTCTCAGGGCTACGAAAATGGTATGAACCAGGCACGCCAGCAGCAGGCACCTATCCATGCCCGTATGCAACAACTGGTTAGCGAATTTCAGTACACCCTGGATGCGCTGGACAGCGTTATTGCCTCCCGTCTGATGCAGATGGCGCTTGAAGCCGCGCGTCAGGTGATTGGCCAGGCCGCCTGCGTGGACAATGGCGCATTGATTAAACAAATTCAGATGCTGCTGCAACAGGAACCCCTGTTCAGCGGTAAACCGCAACTGCGCGTGCATCCGGATGATTTGCAGCGCGTAGAAGAGATGCTTGGCGCAACGCTCAGCCTGCACGGCTGGCGGCTGCGCGGTGACCCGACCCTGCACCCCGGTGGCTGTAAAGTCTCTGCGGATGAGGGCGATCTCGACGCCAGCGTGGCAACGCGCTGGCAGGAACTGTGCCGTCTTGCGGCACCGGGAGTCGTCTGATGACTGCACGTCTGACCCGATGGCTGACTTCGCTCGACAATTTCGAAGCCCGAATGGCACAACTGCCCTCCGTGCGTCGTTATGGTCGTTTGACTCGCGCTACCGGTCTGGTGCTGGAAGCGACGGGTCTGCAACTGCCGCTGGGTGCGACCTGCGTTATTGAACGTCAGGAAAACGGCGAAACCCGTGAAGTTGAAAGCGAAGTTGTCGGTTTTAACGGGCAGCGCCTGTTCCTGATGCCGCTCGAAGAAGTGGAAGGCATCCTGCCTGGCGCACGCGTGTATGCGAAAAGTATTCTTGGCGATGGTTTGCAAAGCAGCAAACAGTTGCCACTGGGCCCTGCCCTCCTCGGCCGTGTGCTGGACGGCGGCGGCAAACCACTTGATGGCATGCCCGCACCGGATACTGGTGAAACGGGCGCGCTGATCACCCAACCGTTTAACCCGCTGCAACGTACCGCTATCGAGCATGTACTCGATACCGGCGTGCGTGCCATCAACGCCCTGCTAACGGTTGGCCGCGGCCAGCGTATGGGGCTGTTTGCCGGTTCCGGCGTGGGTAAAAGCGTCTTGTTAGGCATGATGGCCCGCTATACCCAGGCTGACGTTATCGTGGTCGGTCTTATCGGTGAGCGTGGTCGTGAAGTTAAAGATTTTATCGAGAATATCCTCGGCGCCGATGGCCGCGCACGTTCGGTTGTGATCGCCGCGCCTGCGGATGTCTCGCCGTTATTACGTATGCAGGGTGCTGCCTACGCCACCCGCATTGCGGAAGATTTTCGCGATCGCGGTCAGCACGTGTTGCTGATTATGGATTCCCTGACGCGTTATGCGATGGCCCAGCGTGAAATCGCGCTGGCTATCGGCGAGCCGCCAGCCACCAAAGGTTATCCGCCTTCCGTCTTTGCCAAACTACCGGCACTGGTGGAACGCGCAGGCAACGGTATTAGCGGCGGTGGTTCTATTACCGCATTTTATACCGTCCTGACCGAAGGGGATGACCAGCAGGATCCTATTGCCGACTCCGCGCGCGCCATCCTGGATGGACACATCGTACTGTCTCGCCGACTGGCAGAGGCGGGGCACTACCCTGCCATCGACATCGAAGCATCTATCAGTCGTGCGATGACGGCCCTGATTACGGAAAAGCATTACGCCAGAGTAAGAAATTTCAAACAGTTGTTGTCGAGCTTCCAGCGTAACCGCGATTTGGTGAGCGTTGGCGCCTATGCGCGAGGCAGCGACCCGATGCTGGATAAAGCTATCGCATTGTGGCCGCAGCTTGAGGCTTTTTTACAACAAGGCATTTTCGAACGTGCCGGGTGGGAAGATTCAATACAAGCCCTTGAACTCATTTTCCCGAACGCATAACGCAGTGGGAGAGCGACGACTATGACGCAAAATAGCGCATTAACGACGCTAAAGGATTTGGCAGAGAAAGAAGTTGACGACGCAGCCCTGAGATTGGGTGAAATGCGCCGCGGTTGCCAGCAAGCGGAAGAACAGCTAAAGATGCTGATGGATTATCAGCATGAATACCGCAACAACCTGAATAACGATATGAGCCAGGGCATCGGAGCCCAGCGCTGGCAAAACTATCAGCAGTTTATTCAAACGCTGGAGAAGGCCATCGAGCAGCATCGACAACAACTGATGCAGTGGAATGAAAAGGTTGATACCGCACTGAATTGCTGGCGAGAGAAAAAGCAACGACTGCAGGCATGGCAAACTTTGCAGGAAAGACAAAACGCGGCCGCACTACAGGCGGAAAACCGCCTCGATCAAAAGAAAATGGATGAATTTGCACAACGCGCATCCCAGAGGAAACATGAATGATCAACTTGCAGAAATTGCTTACGACAGATGTGGATGCAACCTCCGGTGTGCAAACGGGTGTCGGTAAAACCAGCGGCGATACGGCGCAAGATTTTCTGGCCCTGCTGGCAGGCGCCCTTGGCGGAAAAACGCTAACCGGTACCGACGCAGAGGGTAAGACAACCTTAACCCTTGCTGACCTGCAAGCCGCCAGCGGTAAATCACTGAAAAATCTGCGCGCATTGTCTTCTGACGATGCGCAGAGCCCTGCCCAGAAACTGGCAGATTTACTGGCGCGTCAGACGGCGAAAACCGATACCGATACACTGACCACCGACAGTAAAACCCAGGTACAAACGCTGTTATCTGGCCTGACGCCGGAAACCAAAAGCAGTGTTCTTGCTGCGCTCGGAAAAACGAACACCGCCACTGACACCGCCATTAAATCAGCCACTGACGATGACAGCAGTGATTTAAACGAAGAAGAGCTGGCGGGGCTTAGCGCTTTGATGGCTATGCTGCCGCATCAGCAAACCGCACAACTGGCGCCGACGAAATCCACCGCCGATGTTTCTACCGCAGCCAACAGCGCACTGGGTGCGACAAAACGTAGCGGTGTTGATCTGGCGAGCCTCGCAGCCAATGCACAAAAAGGCGATAACGCCAATACCGCGCTGCATGTGACCACCCCTTCTGCCGGTGATGATACCGCGCAGCAGCAGGCAGGCATTTTTGGTAGCGCACTGGCGCCCGCCGCGAAGCAAGATGCGGATAACGCCACCATGACCATCAACACAACCGCCAGTATCGCACCGGTTATCAGTAATGCGTCATCAGCACAAGCCAGCGCGCCGATCTCTTCTGCGGTTCTGAGCGCACCGCTAGGCAGCAGCGAATGGCAACAGACGCTCAGCCAGCATGTCACTATGTTTACCCGCCAGGGTCAGCAAAGCGCTGAGTTGCATCTGCATCCGGAAGATCTTGGCCAGGTACAGATCTCCCTGAAACTCGATGACAATCTGGCGCAAATTCAGATGGTGTCACCGCACAGCCACGTCCGTCAGGCGCTGGAAGCGGCGCTGCCTACGCTCAGGACATCGCTGGCTGAAAACGGCATCCAGTTGGGGCAAAGCAGCATCAGCAGCGAAAGTTTTGCCGGGCAGCAACAGTCTTTTTCTCAGCAGCAGCAGTCTTCACGTACCGGTGGCGGCAGCAATCTGGCGGCTGAAGAGGATGAGCCGCTGATCGTGCCTGCAAGCCTGCAATCGGCGGCGCGTGGTAATAGTGCGGTCGATATCTTTGCCTAAACGCCAGAGGTAGCATGATTATCTCCGTCTTTTCCGCGCTTTGACGCGGACAGGACACGGGATAATCAGACTATGAGCAGTACCTAACAGGAAGCACGTATCAGATGACTGACACCGCTATCAACAAAAAAAAACGTAAGCGTAAAATCTGGATCCCGCTATTGGTGTTAATCACCCTCGCTGCATGCGCGACTGCTGGCTATAGTTACTGGCGTATGCAACAGCATCCGTCTACGGAAGCGAAAGCGGAGGCAGAAGCCCCGCCACCGCCGCCGGCGCCTGTATTTTTCGCACTCGATACCTTTACGGTCAACCTGGGCGATGCGGATCGTGTGCTGTACATCGGCATCACGCTGCGTCTGAAAGATGACGCCACGCGTGCCAGACTGAGCGAATATTTACCAGAAGTGCGTAGCCGTTTGCTGTTGCTGTTCTCACGTCAGGATGCCACAAAGCTCGCCACTGACGATGGTAAGCAACAACTGGCTACAGCGATTAAAGAAGCAATCGCAACACCGTTAGTGGCAGGGCAACCGAAACAAGAAGTCACTGACGTTCTTTATACAGCTTTCATTCTGCGGTAAAGACATGGGCGATAGCATTCTTTCTCAGGCCGAAATCGACGCGCTGCTCAATGGAGACAGCGATACGAGCGATGCTCCGAAGCCAGGTGCAAGTGGCGATAGCGATATTCGTCCCTATGACCCGAATACCCAGCGCCGCGTTGTACGTGAACGTCTGCAGGCGCTGGAGATTATTAATGAACGTTTCGCGCGCCAGTTCCGTATGGGGTTGTTTAACCTGTTGCGTCGTAGCCCGGATATTACCGTCGGCGCGATCCGCATTCAGCCCTATCACGAGTTTGCGCGTAACTTACCGGTTCCGACCAACCTTAACCTTATCCACCTTAAGCCACTGCGCGGCACGGGATTATTTGTCTTCTCCCCAAGCCTTGTGTTTATTGCCGTAGATAACTTATTTGGTGGTGATGGACGTTTCCCGACGAAGGTAGAAGGCCGCGAATTTACGCACACTGAACAGCGTGTCATTAACCGCATGTTGAAGCTGGCGCTTGAGGGCTACAGCGATGCATGGAAAGCTATCCATCCGCTGGACGTTGAGTATGTCCGTTCGGAGATGCAGGTTAAGTTCACCAATATTACGACCTCACCTAACGATATCGTGGTGAATACGCCATTCCATGTGGAAATTGGCAACCTGACCGGTGAGTTTAATATTTGTTTGCCGTTCAGCATGATAGAGCCGCTGCGTGAAGTGCTGGTCAACCCGCCGCTGGAGAACTCCCGCTCGGAAGATCAGAACTGGCGAGATAACCTGGTGCGCCAGGTTCAGCACTCCGAGCTGGAACTGATTGCTAACTTTGCTGATATTTCGCTGCGGCTGTCGCAGATACTTAAACTTAAGCCCGGCGATGTTCTGCCGATCGATAAACCCGATCGCATCATTGCGCATGTGGACGGAGTGCCTGTACTCACCAGCCAGTATGGCACGCTAAATGGTCAGTACGCCCTGCGTGTCGAGCATCTGATTAACCCGATTTTGAATTCGCTGAATGAGGAACAGCCCAAATGAGTGATATGAACAATCCGTCCGATGAAAACAGTAGCGCAATGGACGATCTGTGGGCTGACGCGTTGAACGAACAAAAAACCACGACCAGCAAAAGTGCAGCCGACGCTGTCTTCCAACAACTGGGCGGCGGTGATGTCAGTGGTAGCCTGCAGGATATCGATCTGATTATGGATATCCCGGTCAAACTGACCGTAGAGCTGGGCCGTACGCGCATGACCATTAAAGAGCTGCTGCGTCTGACGCAGGGTTCTGTGGTTGCCCTTGATGGCCTGGCCGGTGAGCCGCTGGATATCCTGATCAACGGTTACCTTATTGCGCAAGGCGAAGTTGTGGTCGTTGCGGATAAATACGGCGTCCGTATTACCGATATCATTACCCCATCTGAGCGCATGCGTCGCCTGAGCCGCTGAGGCCAATGAATGAAAACCCAGGCCACGGTTAGCCAGCCGTCAAATGTACCGGGTTCGCCACTGCTGCAAGTCAGTGGCGCACTGGTGTTGATTCTGGCGATAATTTTTATTGTCGCCTGGCTTGCGAAGCGTCTGGGATTCGCCGGGAAATCTGCGGGTAGCCGCGGTCTAAAAGTCAGCGCCAGCACCTCTGTAGGGCCACGTGAGCGCGTGGTCATTGTGGACGTGGAAGATGCACGTCTGGTGCTGGGCGTTACCCCTTCGCAGATTAATTTACTGCACACGCTTCCTCCGGCACCCGCCGAAAATGAAGAAATGAAAGAGAAGACCCCGGACTTTCAGTCCGTGATGAAGAATTTGCTTAAGCGTTCCGGGAGAACCTGATGCGCCGTTTGTTACCTTTCGCGCTGGCCGGATTATGGCTGGCTGCCCCTGCCGCATTTGCTCAACTCCCGGGTCTGGTGAGTCAACCGCTGGCTAACGGCGGACAAAGCTGGTCTCTGCCGGTGCAGACGCTGGTCTTTATCACGTCGCTGACCTTCCTGCCTGCCGTACTGCTGATGATGACCAGCTTCACCCGTATCATCATCGTGTTTGGTCTGCTGCGTAATGCCCTGGGTACGCCTTCCGCGCCGCCGAACCAGGTTATGCTGGGGCTGGCGTTGTTTTTAACCTTTTTTATTATGTCGCCGGTCATCGATAAGATTTACGCCGACGCCTATCAGCCTTTTAGCGAAAACAAGATATCCGTCGATGTGGCGCTGGAGCGCGGTGCGCAACCGCTGCGTGAGTTTATGCTGCGCCAGACGCGCGAAGCCGACCTCGCCCTCTTCGCCCGCCTGGCCAATAGCCCGCCAATTCAGGGGCCGGAAGCCGTCTCCATGCGCATCCTGCTGCCAGCTTATGTGACCAGCGAACTCAAAACCGCCTTCCAGATTGGTTTTACGATATTTATTCCGTTTTTGATTATCGATCTGGTGATCGCCAGCGTCCTGATGGCGCTGGGGATGATGATGGTGCCACCTGCCACTATTGCCCTGCCGTTCAAGCTAATGCTGTTCGTGCTGGTGGATGGCTGGCAGTTACTGGTCGGTTCGCTGGCACAGAGTTTCTACAGTTAGGAGTGAAAGATGACACCTGAATCGGTCATGATGATTGGCACCGAGGCGATGAAAGTTGCCCTCGCGCTTGCCGCTCCGTTACTCCTGGTAGCCCTGGTAACGGGTCTGATTATCAGCATCTTGCAGGCCGCCACGCAGATTAACGAAATGACGCTCTCGTTCATTCCCAAAATCATTGCGGTATTTGTGACTATCATCATTGCCGGGCCGTGGATGCTCAATCTGCTGCTGGATTATATGCGCACGTTATACAGTAACCTGCCTTATATGATTGGATAAGCCCCGCATGTTTCATGTCACCAGCGATCAATGGCTTCAATGGCTCAGCATGTATTTCTGGCCCTTGTTGCGCATTATGGCGCTGATCATGACGGCCCCTATCCTGAGTGAGCGCTCAATCCCCCGGCGCGTAAAAATGGGGCTGGGGCTGGTGATTACCTTTATCGTCGCCCCGACTCTTCCGCCAGTCGACGCGTCGATGTTTTCCTCTAATGGCTTATGGCTGGCGATACAACAGCTTCTGATAGGCATCGCGCTTGGTTTTACAATGCAGTTTGCCTTCGCGACGATTCGTTATGCCGGAGAACTGATTGGCTTACAGATGGGCCTGTCGTTCGCGACCTTTGTCGATCCTACCAGCCACCTCAACATGCCTGTCCTTGCCCGGTTTATGGACATGCTGGCGATGCTGCTGTTTTTAGTGCTCAATGGCCATCTATGGCTGATTTCAATGCTGGTAGACACCTTTCATACGCTGCCAATAGGCGCAGACCCGGTAAACAGCGACGCGTTTATGGCCATTACCCGCTCCGCGAGTATGATTTTCGTCAATGGCGTTATGCTGGCATTACCCATCATTACCCTGCTGCTGACCATTAACCTGGCGATGGGTTTATTGAACCGTATGTCTCCACAATTCTCCCTTTTTGTTATTGGTTTCCCGATAACATTGACGGTGGGTATTTTGCTGATGGTCGCTATGATGCCGTTAATCGCGCCCTATACCGAACGTGTATTTGGTGAGGTTTTCAATCTATTAGCCGATATAGTCGGTGAACTGCCGAAGAAATAACAACCCACACTTTTTATATAGCCTTCCTAAGGAAATTCCTAAAATCAATTCAGGAAATCACCCCCTACGATATACCTGGCGCGGGTTAATTGTTTTTAAGGTTCTCACAGAACACAACATTTACTTTACTTTGAGATGATTCCTGGCAAATTATACGTAACTTTACGGGATAGTGGTTTCGCCTGAGGTCGTCCTGCTCATTGTTTATTACTTTTTTGCCTGGTGGTTCGGGGACCTCTGGCGAGGGTGAATTATCGTTACGCATTGAGTGAGGGTATGCCATGTCAACGATTATTATGGATTTATGCAGTTATACCCGGTTGGGACTAACGGGGTATCTGGCAAGCCGGGGGGTAAAGAAACGAGAAATCAACGACGTAACAACGGTTGATGAACTCGAATCGGCATGTGTGGCGTTACAACCCACGGTGGTGTTTATTAATGAGGACTGCTTCATTCACGATCCTGTAAGCAGTCAGCATATAAAAGAAATCATTACTCAACACCCCCGGACGTTATTTATTGTATTTATGGCAATAGCTAATATTCACTTCGATGAATATTTGTTAGTTCGCAAGAATTTATTGATCAGTTCCAAGTCAATAAAGCCTGAGTCCCTAGACGATATTTTGGCTGACTATCTTAGTAAAGAGAAAAAAAGTATTGGGCACATTAATTTACCCACGCTATCACTGAGCCGGACGGAATCCAGCATGCTTAAAATGTGGATGTCGGGGCAGGATACCATCCAAATATCCGATCAGATGAATATTAAAGCGAAAACAGTATCATCACATAAAGGTAATATAAAAAGGAAAATCAAAACGCATAATAAGCAAGTGATCTATCATGTCGTGCGTCTGACCGACAATGTGACCAGCGGTATCTTTGTGAATATGCGATAAAAATTGAGGGATCACCCTCCGGAACGGAGGGCGAAAAAACTAATCAAGCAATTCAACAAAAACCCCGTCCGGATGACCTTTTTCATTAAAGAACCAGATACCGAGCGGGTAATCATCAAGTGACACCAGGTACATCGTACCTTCATTGAATTCTTCAATAGCCAGCACAACACCCGGACGGCGCGGACCACCGTCCGTCTTGACCGTAACCCGATCGTTTACCTTCATATTCACCCTCCTGTTTCATTTGTGCCAGTGTAGAACAATTCTCAATAACTAGCAGCGCCCGGGCGTTTGGCTGGCTATTTTTTCTACCGACTATACTTACCCGTGGGCCTGACGATGAGGTGAAACGGATGAGTACAGTTAAAGAGTACAGCGACACCGCAAAGCGGGACGTCAATGTCGACGTTGATGCCCTGCTGGCTGCAATAAACGAGATTTGTGAGAGCGAAATCCATCGTGTTGATGACGGCGAGGGTCAGCGCGTTAGCGTCGATGGGCGGGATTACCATACCTGGCGTGAACTGGCGGAGGCGTTCGAGCTTGATATTCACGACTTTAGCGTGACAGAAGTGAATCGCTAGAAAGAAAAAATCCCGGTCATGGGGTGACCGGGATAAAGCTTGCTCTCGCAAGAAGCACTTGAAAATTCGTTACACCAGGGAATCTGATGTAACTGGCACCATATCCTCAAACTTATTGCATGACAAGGTAATATTTCTTTGCTGAATAATTTAGATGCGTAATATTTTCATCGCGGGCATATCCCTAACCCCCGCACCATGCCGCTTACCTGCTTTTGTTGCGAACTTTTCGCTAAGTGGCCTTACGAATAAATGAGATTTGTCTTACCTGACTGCAAGGAGCAGACCATGCCAACACTTGACGACCCACTGCTGGTGTTTTCCGATGTTGACGGCACACTCCAGGATAGCCACACCGGCGACTGGCAGCCCGCGGCTGAGTGGCTTGCCCGCCTGCGTGAACATCGTATCCCCCTGATCCTCTGTAGCAGTAAAACTGCCGCCGAAATGCTTGCCGTGCAACGCATGGTGGGTCTGGAAGGGCTGCCCTTTATCGCCGAAAACGGTGCTGTCACTCAGCTTGATGAACGCTGGCAGGATCACGAAAACTATCCGCGTATCATTACCGGCTCCTCCCACGAGGAGATTGCTAAAGTACTCATCGAGTTGCGCAGCCGTAATGGCTATAAGTTCACGACCTTTAGCGAAATGGATGAACATGTCCTGGCCGATGTCACCGGTCTTACCCCGGCACAAGCCTCGCTGGCCCGCTTACAGGAAGCGTCTGAGACCTTAATCTGGCGGGATAGCGATGAACACATGCAGGCTTTCGACGCCGAACTGGCCCAGCTCGGCTTACGTTTTGTGCAGGGGGCGCGGTTCTGGCATGTCCTTGATGAGCGTAGCGGGAAAGATCAGGCCGTAAACTGGTTACTGCGCCAGTATCGCCATTACGATGGGGGCAGCCACGTCACTATAGGATTGGGCGATGGTCCTAACGATGCCCCTCTGTTGGACACCGTCAATTTCGCGATTGTGGTAAAAGGGCTGAACCGTCAGGGGATCCATTTACAACATGATACGCCAGAGCGGGTATATCACTGCGCCCTTGAAGGCGCAGCGGGGTGGCGTGAAGGCATGGATTATGTGTTGGGTAACGGTGTCACGCCGTCTTCGGCGCAAACCTGATTACGGCCGTTATTTTTTGCGTGATACAACCGGCTGTCGGCAACAGACTGGAGATACTCGAAATCATAGTTGCCGCTTTCCAGGGCGCTACTCACGCCGAGTGAAGCGGTAACGCGAATGGTTTTGCTCTTTTGCACAAAAATTTCTTTGCTACTGATACGCTGGCGGATTTTTTCAGCAATGGCGGTTGCATCCGCAAGCGTTGCCCCCGGGAGCAAGACGCAAAACTCTTCGCCCCCGACGCGCCCGGCCACATCCTGTTCGCGAATCGATTTACCAATCAAGCCCGCGGCATACGACAAGACCAAATCTCCCGCCTGATGACCGAACCGATCGTTAACCCGCTTGAAATGGTCGAGGTCGATTTGAATCACCGAGAGCGGGAGATTTTGCGCCGCACACTCAGTTGTCAGCACCTGGGCGCGTTCAAACAACGCGCCGCGATTATTTAGCCGCGTCAATGGGTCATACCAGGCCTGCCATTGCAAGGTATGCTGGAGCTGGAACATATTGCTGACCATCCGGCGGATCACTCCCCAGGAGAGCAGCAGCATGGTGGTAAACAGCAGCCACAATAAAGCCAGGGCGATACTGATACTTCCAAAATCACCGCGCAGTCCCTCATGCAAGGTCTGGATACGCAGCACACTGCCTTCGAAATGTTTCAGTTTTACCCAGCTTACAAACCGCGTCCCCAAACGAAGACCGCCTGCTGTATCTCTGGCCATCTC
Organism: Citrobacter sp. UYEF32; assembly: GCF_040546205.1. Taxonomy (NCBI): domain Bacteria; kingdom Pseudomonadati; phylum Pseudomonadota; class Gammaproteobacteria; order Enterobacterales; family Enterobacteriaceae; genus Citrobacter; species Citrobacter sp. UYEF32. The sequence goes on from NZ_JBEPNI010000001.1 coordinate 418,969, forward strand.
CCGTTGCAGTTGCGCATGTTCATCAGAGGAAAATTGCTGGCTCGTCGTTCCGGCGTCTGCGGTAGTGGTTAGCAACGTAAACTGCGCATCATAGAGCTGGTATTCTCCTTTATCCTGACTCTGTCGTGCTTCGGTCAGCAATGCCTTCATTGACGACACGGGAAAACTCATTGATAGCACGCCATACCAGTAGTTTTGAAAATCCAACGGTACACTGGCGGTCACCAGCGAATCGGCAATATTCGGTGTGTGTGCTTCGTCGCTAAACCAGCGTACCCCGCGCAGTTTGTTTTCGCGCTCACTTTGCCCACTAAACCAGGGGCTGGTCAGATGCTGGTAGTACTGCTGTACGATTTCATTGTTGTTCCCGACAGGCAGAGTGGAGATAAAAAACCCCGCCCGGGAGACATAAAGCGCGCGGCGCGGAAACATCGAGGCACTGGAAGAAAAACGGAACAGATAACCAAGCTCCATCGCTGCGGTCAGCTCATTGTGCAACAACGGGTTGTCACGGCTTAGCAAGGCGCTTTGGTCAACAAAATAGTCCGACACGCCATATAACGGTAACGTTCGACGGTTATCCAACCCTATTTGCCAGTAAGGAAGTATCCGCTGCTTTTCGAACTCCGCCTGGATGTTACGCAAAACATCGAAAGCCAGCGGAGTTTGTACCGCAGACTGCATACCATTGCGGAAAAAGAGCAGACGATCGATACCCACCTGCATCTGCCTGTCCAGCACATTGGTAACGTTATCCAGCGCGTTTCGCTGACTAACGACATAGGCGCCCTTCATCACAATAACTTCACGCCACGTAAGTACCGTAGAACAGACCAGTACAATAACAAAACAGAGATTCACGACCCGGCTGGGTACAAACCAGGTTTTGACAAACGCAAGTCGCGGAGGACTTTTTACGACTTTTTCCTGCCCCACAAAGACTCCCTGAATAAACGCAACGCGGAAGCGTTATGCGATCGCCAATGGCAAAAAACTGTAAGAAGAAAAACGCCCGGACATGCCGGGCGTTTTAATGGCTATGCCTCTTCGCAAAGCTTTTGTCCTTCACCGGGAACCAATTCATCTTCCCGAAAGGCTTCACGTTTCACGACGTGACCGTCATACCAGCGGCACTCGACCATTCCACTGGAATAACCGGTGACAATCATGCGTGGCCCACCATTTTTTGCTTTTACTTCATCACTGACCAAAAAGACCATCTTTGCCTCCTGTATCAGGGTGAAACGATTTCACCTTAGACGAAGTTTCAACCTTTTGCGTAGTGGCAAAATCGAGAATTCAGGCATGGGTACCACGCAGCCGTGCAATAAGTTTCACCGCCGACAGTACTATCGCACCGATGATAAAACCCAGGACCAGATTAGCCAGCACAGGGAGCAACGCCGCAACGATGCTATTACTGCCTTGCGCCATATGTTCAATGGCGTGGTGTAACGGCGCGATACCATGCACCACAATGCCACCGCCGACCAGGAACATGGCCAGCGTCCCGACGACTGACAATATTTTCATCAGCCATGGCGCAATAAATAACAAGCTTTTACCCAGCGCCTGCGCCAGAGCAGCCCGTTTTTCTGCCAGCCAGTAACCCATATCATCCAGCTTGACGATAATGCCCACCAGGCCATACACCCCAATCGTGACCAGTACCGCAATTCCGGACAGAATCAGCACCTGATTTAACAGCGGCGCTTCGGCTACAATGCCCAGAGTGATGGCGACAATTTCCGCCGATAGAATAAAATCGGTGCGGATTGCGCCTTTCACTTTATCACGTTCAAATTCGCGCGGATCTTGTGCGGCCATCGCGTTCAACCGCTGCTCGCGCGCTTCCGGCGTTTCTTTATGCTTACGGGCCTCAAAGGTGTGCAAGACTTTTTCGACACCTTCAAAGCACAGAAATGCCCCGCCAATCATTAATAACGGCGTAACAGCCCAGGGTATAAAGGCGCTTATCAACAGCGCCAGCGGCACCAGAATTACTTTATTGAGCAGTGACCCTTTCGCCACGCTCCAGACGACAGGTAATTCGCGGTTTGCGCGTACGCCCGTAACCTGCTGGGCATTGAGGGAGAGATCGTCTCCCAGTACGCCTGCTGTCTTTTTCGCCGCCAGTTTACCCATCACCGAAATATCATCCAGCAATGTGGCTATGTCATCGAGTAGAGTTAATAAGCTACTGCCTGCCAAAATGGTCTTCCTTATTGATTGTCTGTGATTTTTTACCGATTGATTCTCTTAGTATGATGTAAAAAGGCGGCAGCGAAAATCCTCCAGAGCAATACAACAAAAATTTAACAGATAAAATACAATTAACCGCTCGCCAGGGCGATAGTTTTGGCGTTTACTATATGCTTCCTTTTTATTTTGCTGTGAGGGAGTATGCGTTTCAGGCAGCTTTTACCGCTTATTAGTGCACTTTTCGCGCTGTATATTATTTGGGGTTCCACGTACTTTGTAATTCGCATCGGTGTTGAAAGTTGGCCACCGTTTATGATGGCTGGCGTACGCTTCCTTTCTGCCGGCATTTTGTTAATGGCGTTCCTGCTCATTACCGGTCATAAACTTCCCGCTTTACGTCCCCTGCTTAATGCGGCACTGATTGGCGTGTTACTGCTGGCCGTTGGTAACGGTTTTGTTACCGTTGCAGAACATCAGAACGTCCCTTCCGGCATCGCTGCCGTCGTTGTAGCGACCGTTCCGCTCTTTACACTCTGCTTTAGCCACTTTTTTGGTATCCAGACCCGCAAATTGGAATGGATGGGTATTGCTATTGGTCTGGCAGGTATCATCCTGCTGAATAGCGGCGGCAACCTGAGCGGTAACCCATGGGGCGCGCTGATGATCCTCATCGGCTCGTTAAGTTGGGCATTCGGTTCCGTCTATGGCTCCCGCATTGAATTACCCACCGGTATGATGGCTGGGGCAATCGAAATGCTGGCGGCAGGCATCGTACTGTTGGTCACCTCGGTTCTCAGCGGCGAGCGGATGACTACATTACCAACGGTGCAGGGCTTTATGGCTGTCGGTTATCTGGCGATTTTCGGTTCAGTGATTGCCATCAATGCCTATATGTATCTGATACGCAATGTCAGCCCCGCTATCGCCACCAGCTATGCCTACGTTAACCCGGTTGTGGCCGTTTTGCTGGGTACCGGTTTTGGCGGCGAACATCTTTCCAGCATCGAGTGGCTCGCGCTCGGGATTATTATTATGGCTGTCGTACTGGTGACGCTGGGGAAATATCTCTTCCCTGCCCGTCCTGTCGTGACCCCTTGTGAAGCGGAAAAGTAGCGTTCATTGATGAATGCCACGTGTGTCGATCTGCGCGGTGTCGCCGCCCCCGCAGATCCACTCTTCAAGCCGCTCCCCCAGCGCATCGTCCGTTAATTTAAGCCGCCCGCGTAACGCACACTCCCAGACAATTAAGACCCGCCACCCCTGTTCATACAATAGTGCGTTATCACGCTTATCACGCACGACATTTTTGCCGATTTTTTCCAGCCAGAATTCAGTTCGCGTCGCGGGGACTTTAAATAAATGGCAGTCGTGGTGATGCCAGAAACAGCCATGGGTAAAAATGACGGCGCGATACTCATCCAGCACAAAATCAGGGCGCCCCGGTAACGCCGCATCCTGGACACGATACGTCAGGCCCAGTGTTTCCAGCAGCGAAGCAAGCCTTTTTTCAATTGCTGTGTCACGGGTGGCAATGGCACGCATGTTTTTGCTGCGCGTCGCCTTATCGTGGACATCTGCCATTCGCTCCCCCTCACGCAATCAGTCTGGTTGGTGATGACCAAAACGATGTAAGACATCTCTGTCCAGCCCGTGATAATCACCCTGCAATTCGGCGCTGATTTTCGCCATAAACTGGACCAGATAATCGGCATTATGCTGCGCCAACGCCCTCCCCTTTTCCGTCTGCATGGTGGCAGGCAACGTCAGCAGCTTGGTCTGAAAATGGTCAAGCGCATAACGTTTATCATTGAGCTCGCGCTCGTCGGCAAAGGGATCGTTGCTATCAAATAGCGCCACCCCCAGCGAACCGGCTACCGCAAAAACGCGCGCCAGCCCAATCGCCCCCAGGGCTTCAAGCCTGTCGGCATCCTGGACAATTTTCGCTTCCGGCGTTTGTGGCACAATCCCGGCGCTATAGCTGTGCGCCTCAATAGCGTGGCGTACCGCAGGGTAGCGCTCTTCCGGGAAGAGTGGAAAATCTTCGCGCAGGATCGCTGTCGTTTTTTCCGCCGCCATGCGTGACGCTACTGACCGCTGCGGATCATTTTTTGCCAGGCTCACAATATCGTGAAAGTAGCAGGCCGTCAGAATCACCAGCCCATCCACCTCCTGGCCCGCCATAAGGGACTGTGCGGTACGCCAGACCCGGCGAAAATGGGCGACATCATGGGCGGCGTCCGCCTGGGTATAATGTTGCGCGACCCACGCGTCAAAGCGTTGTTGCCATTCAGTTAAGGTCATTGTCACTCCTTCCAGGGAAAGCCGTAACCATAGCACTATTTTATTTCATTGCTTAGGCGTCCTTCCTTTATGGTCGGGGTAGACCCTGCCATGCCCTCAACAGAAGCCCCGTTGCACTATCATCGCCACTGCAACAACACATATCATTTCACAAAAAATGCGAAATCATCGTATTACACTGGCTGAGCAATCAGTTCAAAAAACTTTATGCCGTTGCAAATACCAACTCCGTCCTATATTTATATTGAAAATTTGCTTTTTTTGCAGCTTTTTTGCTCACTTCAATTCATTTTAAAAATAATTAATCATCCTCTAATGCAACGTACGCAATAAAATCCATCTTTAAAGGCCAGTTTATTCATTTCACTTCTGTGGTAGTATTTAGCGGCTATCAGCATTGAGTTGCTCTATTTTATTTATCATCCTTTTTCAATGATGTGCCCGGGGGAATGCCTGGGCTTTTTTTTTGCCTTTTATATGCACCGATAGAATACAATCCACTCACATATAAAAACGCAAAATAAAATACACTTCAATTATATTTTTAACCCATCAATAAACACAACAAATACAATAAAATCAATGAAATGAATACATCAGACCACTTTAAATTCACAGAAGAAATACCACCACCAAAAGAAACATTTTGCAATATTTTAAATAATTTGCTTACATATTTGACGTAAAAATTAATGAACTTAATAGAATAGTATTCAGTTTGTAATTTCGGATGAAATTGCACATATTCATATAAATTATGATCTCAAGGGAATAGATTATGAAAAGAAAAGTACTGGCGATTTTAGTGCCTGCGTTATTATTTGCAGGCGCAGCAAATGCGGCGGAAATTTATAACAAGAACGGTAATAAAGTCGATTTCTACGGAAAAATGGTCGGCGAACGCATTTGGTCTGACACTGATCAACACAACAGCGAAAATGAAGATACCTCTTACGCCCGTATCGGCATTAAGGGCGAAACCCAGATCAACAGCGAACTCACCGGCTTTGGTCAGTGGGAATACAATATGGATGCCAGCCATCCTGAAGGCGGCCAGGATGAGAGTACACGTCTCGCCTTCGCTGGTCTGAAATTTGGCAACTTTGGTTCTTTCGATTATGGCCGTAATTATGGTGTCGCTTATGATGTCGCGGCATACACCGATATGCTGGTTGAATGGGGTGGTGATTCCTGGGCTTCCGCCGACAACTTTATGAATGGCCGTACCAATGGCGTTGCTACTTACCGTGTCACTGATTTCTTCGGTGAAGTTGAAGGCCTGAACCTGGCGCTGCAATATCAAGGCAAAAACGACAACCGTATCGTAAAAAAACAGAACGGCGACGGCTACAGCATGTCTGCTTCTTATCAGTTCGATGGATTTGGATTTGCCGCAACCTACGGTAAAGCGGACCGTACTGACGAGCAAGCTGCCGACCGTAAAGGCGATAACGCCGAAATCTGGTCCATCGCGGCAAAATACGATGCAAATAATGTTTACGCTGCAATGATGTACGGCGAAACCCGTAACATGACCGTTGAGAAAGACAGTCAGTTTGCTAATAAAACGCAGAACTTCGAAGCCGTTATTCAGTACCAGTTTGATTTCGGTTTACGCCCTTCTCTCGGTTATGTCTACTCTAAGGGCGATGACCTGAGCCGTCGCGGTAGCTTTAAAGGCGGCGATGCTGCGCGCGTAAACTACATCGAGCTCGGTACCTGGTACTACTTCAATAAAAACATGAACGTTTACGCGGCATACCAGTTCAACTTGCTGGACGACACGCGCTACGTTCGTGAAACAGGCACCAATAAAAACGATCAGTTCGCACTGGGTATTGTTTACCAGTTCTAAGCATACTTTTCTTTCAAAGCCCGCCGCGAGCGGGCTTTTTTGTGGCAAAAGCACAGGCCGGTCGCATGATATAGCATGCAGTTATAAAATTTACGGGAGTAATGAGAAAAACATCTGTGACAAGAGTCGTTGAAAGCAAAGCGCGTAACTGTTTGAATAGTGGCGGAGAGAGGGGGATTTGAACCCCCGGTAGAGTTGCCCCTACTCCGGTTTTCGAGACCGGTCCGTTCAGCCGCTCCGGCATCTCTCCGTTTCAATGGTTGCCATGATGCCAGGTAATTTGGCATTTTAACAGACCCTGTCCCGTTAATTTGGTTCAAGTGGCGAGTTTGCGAGCAAAGCGATGATTAAGTGGCCCTGGAAAACAAAGGAAGCCTCTCACGGTGCGGAATTCCCATGGGAAGAAGCGTTAAGCATCCCCGTGTTGGCGAGCCTTTCTTTAGATGAACAAGAGAAACTGGTTCACCTTGCAGACCGTTTTTTGCAACAAAAGCGGCTGGTTGCCTTGCAAGGTTTCGAACTGGATGCGCTAAAGAGCGCGCGTATCGGCCTGCTCTTTTGCCTGCCGGTACTGGAACTCGGCCTTGAATGGCTGGATGGTTTCCATGAAGTGCTCATCTACCCTGCCCCGTTTGTCGTTGACGATGAATGGGAAGACGGTATTGGCCTTGTCCATAGTCAGCGTCTCGTCCAGTCGGGGCAAAGCTGGCAGCAGGGCCCCATAGTCCTGAACTGGCTCGACATCCAGGATTCGTTCGATGCATCAGGATTCAACCTGATCATTCACGAAGTCGCACACAAACTGGACGCCCGCAATGGCGACAGGGCAAGCGGTATTCCACTTATCCCTATGCGTGAAGTGGCTGGCTGGGAGCACGATCTGCACGCTGCGATGGACAATATTCAGGATGAAATCGACCTGGTAGGGGAAAGCGCGGCCAGTATCGATGCCTATGCTGCAACCGATCCTGCTGAGTGTTTTGCCGTGCTGTCGGAGTATTTTTTCAGCGCACCTGAACTGTTCGCCCCACGTTTCCCGGCGTTATGGCAACGTTTCTGTCATTTCTATGGTCAGGATCCGTTATCGCGTCTGCGCGATCGGCCTTATTCAGCAAATGATCCCGTAAGCCGTGTGCACTAAAAAGGCAATTTGCACTTTAATTAACCAATTGAATCAGCAAGTTAAATTAGGTATTGACACATATGAACGTGGCAAGTAGTATGCGCCCCGTTCACGCGATTCCTCTGTAGTTCAGTCGGTAGAACGGCGGACTGTTAATCCGTATGTCACTGGTTCGAGTCCAGTCAGAGGAGCCAAATTCCGATTCATACGCTTCCTTATGAGTACTTATTTGATTATTATTCAATAAGTTAGCGTAAAAATGTTTCCCATTGCGTATTCAGTTTTCCCTCCGCATTCGGTTACTTTGGTGGTCAGATTTGGGGTCAGGTTGGTTCGATTCTGGAGTGACCCCCAAATGTCTTTAAATCATTCAAAAATCCGCAACTTAAAGTCCCTTTCCAAACCCGTAAAATTTTCTGATTCGCACGGCCTGTATCTTCTGGTCAATCCCGGCGGTTCACGTATCTGGTATCTCAAATATCGCTTCAATGGCAAAGAGTCCCGCGTCAGTCTGGGCGCATATCCGCTGGTTTCTCTCGCTGAAGCCCGCCAGCAGCGCTGGCGGTATCCGTAAACTGCTGGCGCAGAATATCAATCCCGCGCAACAGCGTGTCGCTGAAAAAGCCGCCGCGTCACCGGAAAAATGCTTTGAGGCCGTTGCGGTGGCATGGCACAAAACCAACAAGAAATGGTCGGCTGACTATGCAGAGCGCATCCTCGCCAGTATGAAAAATCATATCTTTCCGGCAATTGGTCATATACCTGTCACTCTGCTGAAAACGCAGCATTTCACGGCATTGCTTAAAGTCATCGAGGATAAGGGCTTTCTGGAAGTCGCGTCCCCTACCGGCAGCAACTCTGCAACTTTATGCGTTACGCCATTCAGCAGGGACTGACCGAAAACAACCCGGCGCTGCATCTGGAAGGCGTCGCCGCGCCGCCAGTTAAAAATCACTATCCGGCCCTGCGCTGGAGCGGTTGCCCGAGCTGCTGGCACGTATCGGTGACTATCAACAGGGACGGCAGTTAACAAGTCTGGCGGTAGCGCTGGCTCTGCATCTGTTTATCCGTTCCAGCGAACTGCGCTTTGCCCGCTGGAGCGAGATTGATTTCAGACAAAATCTGGACCATCCCCGCCACTCTCGAAACCATAGAGAAGGTCCGTTTCTCTGGTCGCGGCGCGAAAATGCGTACTCCGCACATTGTGCCGCTTTTCCGGCAGTCAATTGCCATTCTGAAGCAGATACACGAAATTTCCGGCCATATGGAACTGGTGTTCCCTGGCGACCATAATCCGTATAAGCCGATGAGTGAAAACACCATCAACCGGGCGCTGCGTCTGATGGGTTACGATATCAAAACCGACGTCTGCGGGCATGGTTTCCGGGCTATGGCCTGTAGCGCACTGGTGGAATCTGAACTCTGGTCGCGGGATGCCGTGGAGCAGCAGATGAGCCATCAGGAACGCAACAGCGTTCGGGCGGCATATATCCATTGCGCTGAACACCTCGACGCCCGCAAAGCCATGATGCAGTGGTGGTCAGATTCTCTGGACGTGAGCCGCGAAGGGTACGTTGCGCCGTACATTTATGCACAGCGGCATAAGGCGGCCTGAGCCAGCGAAAATATAATTTATTGATAATGAAAAGAGAACCAGAACCTAAAAGTGCTACGAGTGGCTTTAAATGGGTACTATATAATGTAGCCGAAGAGATCCCCCCATTATCTGACTCATCTATAGCATTCCGTAATATGCTAACTCGACTAATCGTTGACAATATCAGGCCTGACACTAAAAGGTATTATCAAAAAGGTCGTTTTAGTTATTTATGCCGTGCTCTGGTGAAGATTCGCCCAAAACAAATTATGAATCATGTGCAGCCAGATGATAAAAATATGATCCTTTCATGCCTGGTTAGTTGTTTATTTATGAAAGGAGAAGCTTATCTTTGCCAAAATGATATAACAACAACTCTTTCAACACCAAATAGCATACCAACTCTATGTGAGTATATCTTTAAAACAGAATACGGTTTAATAAAAAAGTCAGTAAAGGGGATATTGATACAGGAAGTATTTCAGCAAATACATTATTTTCATCATTCACCGAAGAAGATTTTACATGGATGCATCGCTTACTTCATCAGGAGAGCAAAGAATCATCTAAAATGGCTTTACTGAAATTTATATTGCGCTTCGTTTTATCCGGAAATATCATTGCTAAATATAGAGAGCAACTGATTTCTTCTGTCGAGGAAAATGATAACCTTCTGTCTGTCATTGAGCGATGGTTCAGCCCAGAAGCTGTTTCCTCTTCACAAATTAAAAAAGAGTATTCATGGGAAAGAAGAGACAGAGAACGTATCAGGGAAAATGAACGAAAAAAATGCGAAGGTAAATTTAGTGTTTCAAAGATAAAGTTATCAGCACCATTCACTATACTAGCCTCCGATTATAAAAAATCCATTATATCACATAAAGATAATGAGAGATATCATACTAATAACATATTACCACTCATGCAATGAATATACAAATTACATCTGTTGATTTTGAATACAAAAACCATGAAAAGAACTATTCCCTCTTACTATTTCGGCACATTGTTCATCCTGCCTTTCTTCAAAGTTTCTTACATACACTACTCTCACATCCCATCACGTCAATTTATTACTCACTCGGGACATATGCACAAAAACTATTAAAGCCAGCCTCTCTGCCGAAATTATTGGTAATGCCGAATAACACTCTTACCTTAGAGTAAATACATAAATTAGATCTTTATCACAATCCCTATAAGGAAAATGGCTTCCAATTAATAACAGTACTTTTATTATATGAAATCCTTATGCAGCATTCTCTGGCATCAGGCGATATTAACAAATACAGTTATAGATAATATTGCCTCTACCTGAGTGAATAGTCTGAGGGGAAATGGATAAATTATTTCAGGGAACCTGTCGCAATGAATTCTGTACCCACACTGAATTTCGACCACTCGCACCACAAGCTAAAAATTCGCGGCCTGAGCAGCGCAACGGACGTGCTGTCCTTTGAAGGCAGCGAACAGCTGAGCACGCCGTTCCGCTACGACATTCAGTTTACCAGCAGTGATAAGGCGATAGCGCCGGAGTCGGTGCTGATGCAGGACGGGTCATTCAGCCTGACGGCGCCGCCGATGCAGGGAATGCCGGTACAGACGCCGCTGCGCACCCTGTACGGGGTGATCACCGGCTTTAAGCTGCTTTCGTCGTCACGCGATGAGGCCCGGTATGAAGTGCGGCTGGAACCGCGTCTGGCGCTGCTGTCCCGCAGCCGACAGAACGCGATTTACCAGAACCAGACGGTGCCACAGATTGTGGAGAAGATACTGCGCGAGCGGCACGGGATGCGCGGTCAGGACTTCGTGTTCACCCTCAAAAGCGAGTACCCGTCGCGCGAGCAGGTGATGCAGTACGGCGAGGATGACCTGACGTTTATCTCGCGGCTGCTGTCGGAAGTGGGTATCTGGTTCCGGTTCAGCACCGATGCTCGGCTGAAAATCGAGGTTATCGAGTTTTACGACGACCAGAGCGGCTATGAGCGCGGGCTGACGCTGCCGTTGCGTAATCCTTCGGGGATGAGCGACAGCGGAACGGAAGCGGTGTGGGGGCTGAACACGGCATACAGCGTGGTGGAGAAAAGCGTCACAACGCGGGACTACAACTACCGCGACGCGACGGCAGAGATGACCACCGGCCAGCTTGACGTCACGGGCGGGGACAGTACCACCTACGGGGAAGCCTACCATTACGCTGACAACTTCCTAAAAACGGGTGATAAAGACACACCGGAAAGCGGCGCGTTCTATGCGCGTATCCGCCATGAGCGTTACCTGAACGGGCGGGCCATCCTGAAAGGAGAGAGCACCAGCTCGCTGCTGATGCCGGGTCTGGAGATAAAGGTACAGGGCGACGATGCACCGGAAGTGTTTCGCATGGGTGTGTAACTGTCTATGATGTGGAGAAATGGAATATTGTTTATAACTATCTTATTTCTCACAGAACGCCGGGAACGGATGGGACGTACGTAGGTAAATTGGTTGTAGTGAGGTAATACTCATGAGATATTATATTTTATTACTTTTACTATTTTTCTCTATCGATGTGTCAGGAGAAGAAACCTGTGAAAAAGAACCAGAATATTTGGAATATTACCACCTCAAGCAAGAATTAGAAAATAGTCACACATCAAATGAAAAGATTTATCATATACTAGAGCAACAAATTAAAATTCTTGAGACATGTTATGAAAAACCCAGAGAGGACCTTTATGATTTCAGAAATAAAATGTATTCATATAAAATCAAAGGCAATAAAATTAAAGCAAGTAATATTTACGATTGTGATAGTATTTCCAGCAATAACCTATGTCTGAAAAAAGACCGTGTTGACTGGGATTGGACTGATAGGATATATCCAAGATCCAGTTCAACGTTAAGAAGACCGATACCAGATAAAAATAATATAGAATTCCCATTTAGAGTTGATGGATATGAATTAGCCACAATAACCCTCACATACATTGATAACTTGGGAAATAAAATTGATCGCCCAATAAAATATAAGAAAAATAACAATTTTATTTACACCTCAGTAAATGTAAGTGAAGTTTATGATAAAAAAATTGTTATTGATAATCAATTCTCAAATTCTTGGTTGATTGTTATTTATAAAAATACAAACGGAAAATATCTTAAGGCCGTATGGTATTATGCTGAATGAGACCTCATGCAAACTGATTTATAAAGACATGATGAAATATATAAACATGGGTTACGAAAAGGTGGTCATTCTGGTGGTTTTGACAACCCTCATTTTTAGTTTTAGCTTACCAATCAGCCACTTAATGGCTAAGGCGATCCCAGTCAGAGAGCCAAATTTGAAAACCCGCTTAAGGCAACTTAAGCGGGTTTTTGCTTTTCTGGCCTCACATCCCTTTATCTGCCAGCGCCTGTAATTCTCCTTTCAGCCAGTCCGTTGCTGCACGCTTACCACTGCGCTTATGCGAATAAATTTTTACCTCAAACGGTGGCACGGCAAAGGGGAGTTCAAAAAGCGCTAATTGCGCCGCCAGCTTCATCTTGCCGGCAGCAAAACGCGGAATAGCGAGCAGCAGGTCGCTCTGCTCAATAATGAACGGCGCGCTGAGCATCGAGGGTGTTTTTATCGTCACCTGCCGCGTATACCCCATCCGCTCCAGTTGCAGATCCAAAATACCCTGCTTCTCATTCCAGGGGGTGACCACCAGATGCCTGGCCGCAAGATAATCTTCAAGCGTGAGCCGCGTGCGCTGGCTGTTACTGATGACGACATACTCATCTTCAAACCAGACAATCTCATCCAGTTCTGGATGCGCCACATCATCCGGCGCACTGAACCCCAGCGCCAGATCAATCTCGCCTGCAAGCAATTCCGTCAACGCCGGGCTATGCGGTAAATAACGCAACTCAAAACGCAGTCCTGGCGCAGTCTCCTGTAACCGATTCATTAAGGCCGGAAAGATACAAAATGCGGTGAAATCCGTAATAGCAATCTGAAAACAATCGGTACTGCTGGCCGCGTCAAACGCAGGTTGTGGCGTCAACTCCTGATTAAGGGACTTCAACGCCGGGGCGATCGCAGGTGCGAGCTGGGTCGCATACACGCTGGGGCACATCCGGTGACCTTCGCGGTAGAACAGTGGATCGTTCAATGTGACGCGTAGCCGCGACAGCGCATGACTGAGGGCAGACGTACTCATCGCCAGCTCCTCGGCGGCCGCTCTGACGGAACGATGCCGATAGATAGCGTCAAAAACGGGCAAAAGGTTTAGATCAAGACGTCGCAAAGCATGATGCATAATATTCATCAACCAGTGATTTCATTGCACTTAATTCTTTTAACAATACCCCTTATGCTTAACGCCAGCAATTTGAACCCACGCATAACAGACAGGAAGAGAAATGAGCATCACGATTCGCCAGGCACGCCCAACGGACGCAAATGCAATTTATGACATGATTTATGAACTGGCGGTGTACGAAAAAGCCCCGGAAGAAGTGGTGACCACCCCGGACGAAATTAAGGCCACTCTGTTTGGTACCGACAGTAAAACCGAAGCGTTAATCTGCGAGATCGACGGTAACGTGGCGGGTTATGCGGTCTTCTTCACCAGCTACTCTACCTGGCTCGGACGCAACGGTATCTATATGGAAGATTTGTACATTTCCCCGGATTATCGCGGCGCAGGGGCAGGCAAAGCCTTATTGAAATACATTGCGCAATGCGCGGTGCAGCGCAAATGTGGTCGTCTGGAATGGAGCGTGCTCGACTGGAACAAACCAGCAATTGATTTCTACCTGAGCATCGGCGCACTGCCGCAAAGCGAGTGGGTACGCTATCGTCTTGATGGCGATGCGCTGCTCAAATTTGCGGAGTAGCCTGCAACGCGCGTATCCCCCGACGGCATCCGTATGCGGGGGACGCTGTTTTCAAATCTGGTAATCAATCACCTCTTCGTCCGGCTCCATCACCTGACGTTTGATATCCTCAACCGACAGCCCTGCATTACAGAGCTCAATAAAACGCCAGACATAATTGCGCTGCAGTTGACCGCGTTTAAGCCCAAGCCAGACGGTATTGGCATCGAACAGATGACGCGTATCCAGCCGCACCAGCTTGCCCTCTTCGTTCTCCCCGCTCGACTGCTCGGCCACCAGCCCAACCCCCAGCCCCAATTCAACGTAGGTTTTGATGACATCCGAATCCTGCGCGCTGAGCACAATATCCGGCAGCAACCCCTTGCGACCAAACGCTTCGTCAATACGCGAACGTCCGGTGATCCCCTGCCGATAGGTGATCAGCGGCCAACGGCTGATCTCTTCAAGCGTAAGAGGAGAGGTTTGCAATAAGGGATGATCTTTAGGAACCAGCAGGCTGTGGTGCCAGCGGAACCAGGGGAAAGCAGCGAGAGTGCTGTCGTTGCTGAGTCGCTCACTGGCGATGCCAATATCCGCGCCGCCATTGTGCAACAGCGTCTCAATCTCCTGCGGCGTCCCCTGAATCAGCTCAAGCCGAACTTCGGGGAACAGCGCGCGGAACGATTTAATCACCGTAGGCAGGCTGTAGCGGGCCTGTGTATGCGTTGTCGCAATCGTCAGCACGCCGGATGTGTCATTCGTGAAAAGGTCAGCGAGGCGGCGCACATTGCTCGCCTCATTGAGAATACGTTCGGCTATCACCAACAGCGCTTTACCCGGCTCGGTCATACCCAGCAGCCGTTTGCCCCGACGGATGAAAATCTCAATCCCCAGCTCTTCTTCAAGCTCGCGGATATGACGACTCACCCCGGATTGCGATGTATAGAGCATGTTGGCGACTTCGGTCAGATTATAATCCCGGCGCGCCGCTTCCCGGATAATTTTCAGTTGCTGGAAATTCACCCTTCCCTCCAGGGCCATCAGACATGACGCTATTGTTAAAGTCTGAGGCCTGGCAGAACAAATAATAAAAACCAGCATGTTATTCCGTAATGGAATAACGCTTAACTTACCAACTGTAACTCCTGGCTGTCCATCGCCGGGCGGCTTACCAGAGACATAAGAATATCTTTTACCGCCTGTGCCTGCGGCGAGAGCGTACCGCGGGCAGAAACGTTCAGAGAGAGCGGTAAATTCATCGACGGCGTGGTAATACGCGCCATCCAGCCATTCGCCGCACTGCTCAACGAGCGCGCGGCGGATTCCGGCAGCACCGTTACACCCATACCACTGGCAATCGCCGCCGTGAGGGTGGCGATCGATTCGATTTCGCCGATGATTTTTGCCGTCAGGCGACGCAATGAGAACGCTTCGTCAACCCGCAAACGCACCGCGCTGTAGTCACGTGGTAGGAACAGGTTCATCTCTGCAACGGCTGTCAAATCAACGCTTTGTCCTGGGCAATCGCGCGTGCCGACCAGATACAGATCTTCTTTCAGCAGCGGTAAGCTGTTGATGCCGGAACCGGGTGCGCGCTCATACAGCACAGCCATATCGAGTTGACCACTCAGGAGCTTGTCGTTCAGTACCGTACCGCTATTTTCATGCAAATATACGGTCACTTCCGGTAACTCTGAGCGCACCGCCTGCAACAACGGCATCGTTACAGAAGAGGCTGCCGTGCCCGGTGCAAGGCCGATGGAGACCTGTCCACGCAGGCATTGCCCCACGTTGTTCACCGCCAGTTGTGCCTGTTCGCACTGACGCAGGATAGTCCGCGCATGGGCATAGAGGATCTTGCCCGCTTCGGTCGGCGTCACGCCGCGCTTAGTGCGAATCAGCAACTGCTGATCCAGTTCGCCCTCCAGCGTAGCCACCTGCTGGCTCAGCGCGGGCTGCGCGATATGAAGTACCTCAGCGGCCTGAGTCAGGCTGCCGATATCGACGATTTTTACGAAGTATTTCAGGCGTCTTAAGTTCATTTTGCCTCCTGTTCGGAATACCAGTGCCAACGCCGGCAGTCATGTTGTCGGAGGAGTTGCAATATGCTTGCCAGTTTTAGATAAGTCATCTGACCATCGCTAACAGGCTGGATAATAAGAGATTCTGATAACCAGGGGGGATATGATTACTGAAACAGTGGTTTGCCCGATGCCCCATAAGAGACTCCTCTGCCTCATGATGGTGCAAACAAGCGGCAGACTGACTATCTTGCAGGCGCATTGTCGAAATAGTCGACAAACAGAACGAGAAAGGCATTGCAGCCTTTGACAAGGCGATCAGGCATCGTTAATATGCGCCCCGTTCACACGATTCCTCTGTAGTTCAGTCGGTAGAACGGCGGACTGTTAATCCGTATGTCACTGGTTCGAGTCCAGTCAGAGGAGCCAAATTTGAAAACCCGCTTAAGGCAACTTAAGCGGGTTTTTGCTTTCCAGCGCAGCACACGCCGTTCATTCGACAAATCCGCAGTGGGCACTTATTCTTTTCTAAGGTTTTACCGGAACATGCCGATGATACTGTGAGGCTTTGTCCTCGCACTGTTAGATTTTTTGTTTGTTAACAATAGGATGATCGAAATGGATACATTGCAAATCGCATCATTATCGACCAGTCTCAGTGCTTATAACCTCCAGAACCAGGTCAGCACCATTGTCCTGAGAAAAGCGCTGGATAACCAGGAGGCAACGGCAACCGGTATCATTAATCAGATACCTCAGGTGCCGGCAAATCCGTCAATTGGTCGTCACGTGAATACCACCGCATAAGCAAGTTTGCCCAATTACGCTTGCGTTTATTGGGCATTCCTGAGTACCTATGCTGCCAGGCCCGCCCAGATGCGGGCTTTTTTATCTGTGATTTACAACCGTTCTTTACTCAAACCAGCGCTGTGCGCGGACTCGCTGATGTTAACTGGCATCCCGGAGCGGCGTTCAAGCACCTCAGCCGCCCTCAACGCATCCACACCCTCGCCTTTAATGACGGCATGTAACGCTGGCGTCAGAGGCAACGGCACTTTATTGGTGGATTCAAACTCGGCGCGATTGCGCGATAGCGGTTCGTGGACTTCAACCCAGCGGCTGCCATCCGGCTCTACGGTCGCTTTCACCGGCTGGTCAATCAACTGCACACGGGTGCCCACCGGCACATTATCGAAGAGATATTTGATGTCATCATTCCGCAGGCGAATGCAGCCCTGGCTGACGCGCAGCCCGATGCCGAAATTGGCGTTGGTCCCGTGGATGGCATACAGCTTGCCGATATAAATAGCATACAGCCCCATCGGATTATCCGGCCCGGCAGGCACCATCGCAGGCAGGGTTTTCCCCTCTTTGGCATATTCGCGACGGGTGTTCGGCGTAGGAGACCAGGTGGGGCCTTCCTGCTTACGTTCAACAGCAGTAA
Source organism: Citrobacter sp. UYEF32 (assembly GCF_040546205.1). NCBI lineage: Bacteria > Pseudomonadati > Pseudomonadota > Gammaproteobacteria > Enterobacterales > Enterobacteriaceae > Citrobacter > Citrobacter sp. UYEF32. The sequence goes on from NZ_JBEPNI010000001.1 coordinate 436,354, forward strand.
CCCAGTTACGTGGCGTTTCGCGTCCGGCCTGACCAATGCCAATAGGCAGGATCTCAACGGTATTGCTGTCTTTGGGGTAGTAGTAAAGGCGCATTTCAGCGACATTCACTACGATGCCCTGACGCACCGTGTCGGGCAAAATGATCTGCTGCGGCACAATCAGTTCGGAACCCGCTTTTGGCAGGAAAGGATCAACACCGGGATTGGCCTCCAGCATATTGCTCAACCCCTGGCCGTACTGCGCGGCAAAGGCCTCCAGCGGCAGCGTATTACCCTGCGGCACGGTAACGACCTGCACGCTGCCGACCAGGCGGCTTCCCTCCGGCGGCAATGGGTAACTCACCGCCAGCACGCTCTGACTGGCGAGCAAAATAAAAAGGCCATAAAACAGTTTAATACGACGCATGATTTCCTTTCCTCAGACGCGACAGGCGTAGCCTAATCATAGTCTTTTTTGTCCCTGTCTCGCTAATGCTCACAGGTTATACAACGAAGGCGTAATGCGACCCATCAGGCAGTTCGATATCAAGACGAAGCTTACCGCCAGTGGCTTCAACGTAGCGCTTAAGCGTCGACAGTTTTACATCGCGACCCGGTTTTTCCATTCCCGCCACCGTAGGTTGCCGTATCCCCAGTGCATGCGCCATTTCCACCTGCGTTTTTTGCACTTTCTCACGCAGTTCGGCCAGGTGAATGTTCAGGAGAGTCTCAGTCGCCATCGACTCAGCCTGCGCCACAACCTCTGGTTTTTCATCCGCAAGCAGTTGTTCCAGCGTTCTGCCCATATTTACTCCTCTTTCTCTGGTATTTTCAGATAGTTTGCATATTCCTGCTCAGCTCGCGAAATCATTTCGGCGTAGAAACGTTTTTCATTTCCAGCTTTACTTCCTGCGCACAGCACAATAGCCGCCCGTCTGGGATCAAAAGCGAAAAAGCGCGTATCGGCTCCCCACGACACTGAATTCGCAGCTCCTTCATATTGCTGTAGCGCGCCCCTTTTATCGTGTCGGCCCAGGGTCTGGGCAATCCGGGGCCTTTCGTTCGCAACACGATCAGCGCCGCCAAAACGCTCGCACGCGTGTGATCATTTTGAGCGATTAACCACTCATCAAACCTGTCCGTTGTTTTAATTTCCCACACAAGATTTCCTTATAAATATAGGCCAAAAGCTATATAGCCGCAAAGTGATAATCTGCAAGGTGAAAGAAAATCAGGTGAAGCGCACTTAATCACAGCCAAAACCGGAAGCAAGGTTCCAGACTTTCTTCATGTACCGTAAAGCCATTCCCCTCGCTTCGCTTGCTAAGCATTCCGATTGCGCGTAGGCTGGCGACAATTAAAACCAATCGGTCTAAATTATGAGTAACGAAACGGTCGTTGCGCAAAAACCCCGGCGTGGCAGGCCTCCAAAGGTCGAACGCGCGTTTACTGACACCCGCCAGGAACTGATTCGTTCGGGTCTGGCGGTGCTGACGGAGACGGGATATTTGTCGGCGGGTATCGATGCGGTCATTAAAAATATCGCCGTACCGAAGGGATCGTTTTACCACTGCTTTAAGAGCAAACAGGAATTTGGCATGGCGGTGCTTGCAGCCTACGGTTCCTTTTTTGCCCATAAATTAGACAAATTCCTGCTTGATGGTACCCTTCCGCCGCTTGAGCGGATGGCCGCTTTTGTGCTTCATGCGGGTCAGGGGATGGCGAAATATCAGTTTCGCCGCGGTTGTCTTGTTGGCAACCTACTACAGGAGTCCCCCCTCTTACCCGAAGCGTTCCCCCAACGATTAAAAGCGATCCTCGAAGAGTGGGAAACGCGCGTCGCCCGTTGCTTTACAGAGGCGCAAGCGCAAGGCGTTATCCCGCAGGATGCTTCGCCGGAAAAACTGGCGCGGGTGTTCTGGTCCGGCTGGGAAGGCGCCGTGATGCGCGCCAAACTGTTCCAGTCTGCCGACCCGCTCAATCAGTACTGGGAATTCTTTTTGTACAGCATTACTCAAAAATAACACCTGCACAGCACGGCCCTGCGCCGAAAACCACAGTCAGACGAGGAAAACTCAGTCATGAAAGCTTTAGTTCTGGAACAGATTGAAAACAAAACCCTGGCAGCCGTAAAAGATATCGCTCTGCCCGCCCTCGCCGATGGCGATGTGCTGGTCGACATCGACTGGTCCAGCCTTAATTACAAAGACGCGCTGGCGATCACCGGCAAAGGGAAGATCGTTCGTCAGTTCCCGATGGTACCGGGTATCGATTTCTCTGGGCGCGTCAGCGAAAGCCGCGATCCGCGCTTTGTTCCCGGCCAGTCGGTGATCCTCACCGGCTGGGGCGTGGGTGAAAACCACTGGGGCGGTCTGGCCGCACAGGCGTGTGTAAAAGGCGACTGGCTGGTTTCTCTGCCAGACGCGCTCAGCGCCCGCAACGCAATGATTATCGGTACCGCAGGTTTTACCGCCATGCTCTGCGTGGATGCGCTGGTTGAAGCTGGCGTGAAACCGGAAAGCGGTAAAGTGCTGGTCACCGGGGCCAGCGGCGGCGTTGGCAGTACCGCCGTTGTGCTATTGAAAGCGCTGGGTTACACCGTTGTCGCGGTCTCTGGCCGTGAATCCACCCACGACTTCCTGCGCCAGTTAGGTGCCGATGAAATTCTGCCGCGCAGCGATTTCGAAGAGACCCGTCCGCTGGAAAAACAGCTATGGGCCGGTGCCGTCGATACCGTCGGCAGTAAAGTGCTGGCAAAAGTACTGGCACAGACAAACTACCGTGGCTGCGTTGCCGCCTGCGGCCTGGCGGGTGGCTTCGATCTGCCCACCACCGTGATGCCGTTTATTCTGCGTAACGTCCGCCTGCAGGGTGTGGACTCCGTGATGGTGCCGACCGCTGAACGCGCCGCGGTCTGGGCGCGTCTGGCCAGTCTGTTGCCGGAGAGCTACTACCAGCAGGCGTCCACTGAAATCGGCCTGGAGCAGGCCCCGGCGTTTGCCGCCGATTTCCTGAGTAACAAGATTCAGGGCCGTACGCTGGTGAAAATCAACGGCTAACTGTTACCCCGGCGCGCCCTGTCGCGCCGGCTTCTCGCCATACGCCTCATTATCATTAGATTTGCGCACTCAACGCGCGGCAATGGTATTGAAGACAGGCATCCTCCGAAACCCATCATCCGGAGTTATTGTTTCATAAAGCTGTGACATACTATCGTCTACAGCCGTACACCTGTGAAACAAGGAGTTAATGATGAATAAAAAGGGTGCACATCTGACCCCGGAACAGGCACTGGATCAACTGGAAGCCCTGTATGAGCAGTCAGTGTCGAACCTGCGTGCAGCCATCAGCCGTTATATCGAGGATGGCACGCTACCCACGCATGAAGCACGCGCCAACGGCCTTTTCGTCTACCCTGAGCTGTCGGTAAGTTGGGATGGCAGCGCCACCAACCCACCGAAAACCCGCGCTTACGCCCGTTTCACCCACTCTGGCTGTTACACCACCACCGTCACCCGCCCCGCCCTGTTTCGCAGCTATTTACACGAACAACTCACGCTGCTATGCCAGGACTATGGCGCACATATTGAAGTAGGGCTATCAGCACATGAGATCCCGTATCCGTATGTTATTGACGGCTCGGAACTGACGCTGGACCGTTCAATGAGCGCCGGGTTGACCCGCCATTTCCCCACCACCGAACTGGCGCAAATAGGCGATGAAACCGCCGACGGTCTGTTCCATCCTACCGAGCTCTATCCGCTGTCGCATTTCGATGCCCGCCGCGTGGATTTCTCACTGGCCCGTCTGCGCCACTACACCGGCACCCCGGTGGAGCACTTCCAGCCGTTCGTGCTATTCACCAACTACACCCGCTACGTAGACGAGTTTGTCCGTTGGGGATGCAGCCAGATTCTGGACCCGGAAAGTCCCTATGTTGCCCTCTCCTGTGCGGGTGGCCACTGGGTCACCGCTGATACCGATGCCCCGGAAGAGGCCATCTCCGATCTGGCGTGGAAAAAACACCAGATGCCGGCCTGGCATCTCATCACCGCCGACGGTCAGGGCATCACCCTGATTAACATCGGCGTCGGTCCGTCAAACGCGAAAACCATTTGTGACCACCTTGCGGTGTTGCGCCCGGATGTATGGATGATGATTGGCCACTGCGGCGGCCTGCGTGAAAGCCAGTCGATTGGCGACTATGTGCTCGCGCATGCTTATCTGCGAGATGATCACGTACTGGATGCCGTACTGCCCCCGGATATCCCCATTCCGAGTATCGCCGAGGTGCAGCGTGCGCTGTACGATGCCACCAAAGAGGTGAGCGGCATGCCCGGCGAAGAAGTCAAACAGCGCCTGCGTACCGGCACCGTGGTCACTACCGATGACCGTAACTGGGAGCTGCGTTATTCCGCGTCTGCGCTGCGTTTTAACCTGAGTCGCGCGGTGGCAATTGACATGGAAAGCGCCACCATTGCCGCCCAGGGTTACCGCTTTCGCGTGCCGTACGGCACACTGCTGTGTGTCTCGGATAAACCGCTGCACGGCGAAATCAAGCTGCCGGGTCAGGCCAACCGTTTTTATGAAGGGGCGATTTCCGAGCATCTGCAGATTGGTATTCGCGCCATTGACCTGCTGCGGGCAGAAGGTGATCGGTTACATTCACGTAAACTGCGCACCTTTAACGAACCCCCGTTCCGCTAACAATAAGGAAGGATTCTTATGCAAACCCCAACACCGCTGGCAGCACTGCGTACACAGCTAGCGGCCATGGATGTCGACGGCATGATTGTGCCACGCGCTGATGCCTACCAGAGTGAAGACTGCGCGCCGCACGATAATAAACTGGCCTGGCTGACCGGCTTTAGCGGCTCGGCGGGCCTGGCGCTGATCCTCCGTGACCGGGCGCTGATGTTTGTCGACGGACGCTACAAGGTGCAGGTTCGCCAGGAGGTCGATCTCAACGCATTTGAGATCCACCATCTGCACAATGAGCCGCTGGCGCAGTGGCTTAACGACTCGCTGCCCGCTGGCAGTCGTATCGCCTTTGAACCGTTGCTGATGGTCAACAGCCAGTTTACCGCACTGGAGGCGACCCACTGTGAACTGGTGGCGCTGAATAATGATCCCTTTGACGCCATCTGGCACGACCGCCCGCCGGCCCCCTGCGGTGCAATCCGCGAAATGCCACCGGAAATCAGCGGTGAAAGCAGCGAGGCGAAACGTGCACGCATTGCTCAGGTGCTGGCTAAAGAAGGTGTCGATCTGCTGGCTATCACCCAGCCGGATAACATCGCCTGGCTTTTAAATATTCGGGGTTCGGATGTGGCGATGAACCCGGTCGCTCACTCATTCGCCCTGCTCAGCCGTGACGGAGAGATGGAGTGGTTTATCGATGCGGCGAAAACGCATGCCTTATCGGATGACCTGAAATCTTCCCTGCGGATCTCCGCATGGACCGATTTTCTGCCCCACTGTCAGCAAGCGGCCGCTGGCAAGAAAGTGATGCTGGACGCCGATTACGCCCCGGTCGCCCTGCGTTTTGCTATCGAGCACAATGGCGGCGAAGTGGTCTGGCACGCGGACCCCATTACGCTTATCAAAGCGCACAAAAACCCCGTTGAGCTGGAAGGTTATCGCGACAGCCACCGTCAGGATGGCGCGGCGTGGGTTAACTTCCTGGCATGGCTGGCGCGTGAAGTCCCGGCACGTGAGGCCGCAGGCAACCCGCTTTCCGAACTGGAAGCACAGGCAAAACAGCTCACTTTCCGCCAGCAACAGGCCGGTTTCATTGAGCAGAGCTTTAGTACCATTTCCGCCTCTGCCAGCAACGCCGCAATGTGCCACTATCACGCCAGCGAAGCCACCAACGCCGCCATTACCCGCAGTAATTTCTACCTGAATGACTCAGGCGGTCAGTATCGCAATGGCACAACCGATACCACGCGCACATTGTCGTTTGGCCCCCTGTCTGATGAACAGCGTTTGCACTATACCGCCGTACTGAAAGGCTTTTTGTCGATGCTGACGCTGCAGTTCCCGAGCGGCACGCAGGGGCACCAGATCGATGCCTTTGCCCGCCGCGCGCTCTGGGAATTAGGCCTCGATTTCGACCACGGTACCGGGCATGGTGTGGGACACCAGTTGTTGATTCACGAACAGCCACATCGCATTGCCAAAAAGGTCAACCCATGGCCGCTGGTCGCCGGGAATATCATGACCATCGAACCGGGCTATTACCTGGCCGATCGCTACGGCATTCGCATTGAAAACCAGGTGGAAGTCGTAGAAAGCCAACCCGGATTCTGCCGCTTCACATCGCTGACGCTGGTGCCTGTGGATCTTAGCCAGGTGGAGTGGTCGCTACTCTCGGAGCAAGAAAAACAGTGGCTTGATACCTACCATCAGCAGGTTCGCGACACGCTTTCACCGCTGGTCGACAGTGATGCGCGAGCATGGCTGGATGCCGCGACGGCCCCCGTGTGCACATATATGGGTTAAACAATATAAAGCCTGCATATGTTTAATATGCAGGCTTTAATGTAATGGCAGGTTTAACCGTTTTAAGAATTATCCTTATTTTTATTCAAAGGTTATTTGCACGTCTCCTTTACCGCCACTATTTAATATTGCGTATAAAATACATCAATCACATACCTTTCTTGACATAGCCTTACTAATAGCATGGTATTGTGTTTCCGCATTAACACCTCGACTGATATTTAAATATTCATTAGGATTTTTCCTAAGTCAAATTAACAAATTCTCATTTTCCTTAAGATTATGAGAGAGTTATTGCTTTTGTTTTATTCAGGTATATAGAATAAACCAGCCAATACCAGGATGCCCCGAGGTTACAAGGGAATGAAATTTTTAATAAATATTGATAATGACACATTATTCTCTACTGGCATCGTCGGTTTAATTCGTGACGCTATTAAAGAATGCAATGTCTCTTCGCCTTCTCTTTCCTGGGATTTTAGCGTTGAGAATATTCATAAAGCAGATTTTATTTTCATGACCGTATGTGCGGGAGAATATTACTTATGTTTTAGAGACTTAATTAACAGGAAAAAGTCAGGGAAGATTTTTATCTTTGTCGCCGGCGATACGATTCCAGCGAGACATATCCTGCCTGACTGCATCAAAGACGCACAATTCTTTCTCCGCAAAGAGCGTTCGGCTGTGGTTTACGACGCCATCGTCAAAGCGATTCATGGCAACCCTGCGGCAAAAGAGCGCGCCAAAGGTGCGGGAAAATGCGCCTATTCCTGTATTAACTGTAACTATAGAGCCCTCTCTTTTACCCAGGAGAAAATTGCCTATGGCTTACATGCCTGCATGGGCATGAACGATATCGCGGATCGTATTGGTATTACCTACAAAACGGCCATTAGTCACAAAAAGAATATTATGAATAAATTCGACCTGAACAGTAAACTGGAACTGTATGAATTTATTGCCTGTTATCACAAAAAGAAGCATTAGTGCTTAATATGGAGCTAACGATGCTTTGCCGATTAAAGCATGCCTTACTTGCCAATAATATCAACCTTTACTACCAACCTATTTACTCAGCCTGCACAAAAAAGATTGTCGGGTTTGAAGCATTATTGCGATGGCGTGATGCGCGATTCGGACGAGTCTGCCCGGAAACGTTGATCGGGCTCGCCGTTGAAAATGGCCTGATGAGTACCGTTTCGCTCTACGTAATTAAAAAAGCCATTGCCGAAATGGCGACATTATTAGCCCGGCACGGACTGTTATTAAACCTGAACATCACACCTGGCGATCTGAATTCAATCTCATTTAAGAACACGCTGCTTAATGAACTTGCGCGTCATCAGCTCAATGCCTCGTCCATCGTGCTGGAGATAACCGAGGTCAGTTGCAACGATACCCAGGCGCTCATGACTAACGCGACACAGTTCAGACAGCACGGCTTCCACCTGGCGCTGGATGATTTTGGTAAAGGTTGTTCGAATCATGAAAGGCTGCTCAGCCTTCCCGTAACGGATGTCAAAATAGATAAATCCCTGACTCAGGCACTGTGCGCAAAGACTCTACACGGAGAAAAAACCCTGCGTATGTGCAGGGCGCTGTATGAACGACCTTACCGGTTAATCTTTGAAGGGATTGAGTTCGCGGAACAACTGGCCTGTATCACCCGAGAGTTTCCCGGCGCCCGTGCGCAGGGCTGGTATTTCTCAAAAGCGCTGCCCGTAGAGGGCGTGCGGGCGTTACTGAACGAAGCCTCACCCGAGGCCGTCATACAACGCCTGGCCTGACGGTCAGGGTGCAATCATCACCTGCACATTCGCCAGTTCAAGGGCGGTCGCCAGTACCGCAGGCGGTGCGCTATCTGTTATTAGCAGATCGATATCCTGCCACTGCGCCACCTGCACCAGCGACATATGCTGGAATTTTGCAGAGTCGCAGAGCAGCACTTTAAAGCCGGAACGGCGAATCAATACCCGTTTCATTTCCGTCTCATCCAGTGCGCTATCGTAAATGCCCTGACTGGTAATGCCCGATGCGCCAATAAACGCAATATCAAACCAGAACTGCTGGAACTGCTCAATGGCAGACGGCCCGACAATCGCCATCTCGTCATCACGCATCATCCCCCCTGCCAGATAGACTTCCGGTGCCTGCGCATAGCGGCCCAGCGCATGGGCAATGCGCACACTGTTGGTGAAGATTTTCAGACGCTCATGCTTCACCAGCTCGTCGACCATAAACAGGGTTGTGGTGCCGATATCAAGCGCAACGCTCTGGTAGCGCCCGGCCACCTCAGCAGCCATGCGGGCAATGCGCATTTTGCTCTCCCGATGAAGGGAAAGACGAGCGTCAAAATGCGCCGGAAGCGGGTCCATAATCGGCTGGCTGACCGTTTCGGTCAGTACCGCACCACCGTGTACCCGGCTGAGTTTACCCTCGGTTTCCAGTTCGGCGAGATCGCGGCGTACTGTCATCTCCGAGACCGCCAGCTCCGCTGAGATATCCACCACTGTCACGCGCCCCTGCTCGACCAGCATGTTAAGGATCCGCTTTTTGCGTTCCTGAGGAAGATAACGGGCCTGAATCTCGGGTTTAGCTGACATAACGATAGATACTCTGTTTCGGGTGGAGGGGCTTAAACGATATAGCTCACAATATTAAGGGGAAGTGGTGTCATTTAAAACCCAATTTGTTCGAATGTGTTCATTTCCTTGCGCGGAACATCCCTTTCCCGCGCGAAACTGTGCGAATCAAAACCAGTCGAGGATCCGCGTCAGCGAGGTGATTTCTGTTACCCCCTGCTCAGAGGCGGGTGACGCGCCATAAAACGCGACGTGCATTCCGGCGGCCTGCGCCGAGCGCATCCCGGTCGTGCTGTCTTCAACCGCCAGTACCGCCGCCGCAGGCAATCCAAACGCCCCCAGCGCATGTTGATAAGGTTCGGGCGCCGGTTTGCCATGGTGTACATCATCCAGCGTCACCACCACATCAATAAACTCACGCACACCCAGCGCCTCAAGATTCGCCTCGACTATCCGTCGGCACGAATTCGACACGCAGGCCTGTTTGATACCTTTCGCCGCCAGCTTGCGGATGGTTTCGCGGCTGCCGGGAATAGCAACCAGTTCGTGGCGGTGGTCATGGTAGTAGTCTTCAATCGCCGCCAGCCACACGGACTGGTCCAAATCGGCGGGCAGTTCTGCGCACAAGGCCAGCCAGACATCGTTAATGTGCACACCGTAAAAGCGCGTCTCGGGAATATGGCTCAGATCCAACCCGAAGCGATGGCAGACAGCCAGCAGTGCCCGGTGATGAAGTGGTTCGCTATCGACCAGCGTGCCGTCAACGTCCCAGGCAATGGCAGTAAATTTCATGGTGTCTCCTGGCGGGTCAGTGGACGACAGGCTTCATAGAGCTGGCGGAAACGCGGATATCCCTCATGGTAAACATCGGCATGTTCAGGCCGTGGCGTAATCACATCTTTGAGGTTGACCCACGCGCTGGCTCCCTTCCAGTCTGTCGATACCCCGACACCCATCGCCGCCGTCCAGGCGGCCCCCAGACAAGAACCGGGGTGCCCATCCAGGCGAGTCAGCGGCTCGCCCAGCACATCGGCGACAATCTGCATCCACAGTTTGCTTGCCGAACCGCCATCAGAGACGATGTAGCGTTTTACCGGATAGCCGATGTCAACCAGTGTGTCGATATGGTGTTTGATGGCATAGGCGTAGGCTTCGAGCAGCGCGCGCCAGATATGCCCCGCGTCGTGGCTGAGCGTCAGGCCAAACAGGATGCCCCGGGCATTTGGATCATGTAACGGGGTTTTCTCCCCCAGAAAATAGGGCAGGAAAATCAGGCCGTCACTGCCCGCCGGGCGGTTTTCCGCCATCGCGTCCAGGTACTGATGGATACTCATGCCCTTTTCACGTGCTGCCGCTTCATGCTGCGCCGCGAAGTTCTGCACAAACCAGTTCAGCCCCGAACCGCCGGTCGACATACAGCCGTTGGGCATGTAGCAACCCGGCACAAGGTGATAATCCAGATACAGACGCGGGTCAGGGGTAGCGGTTTGCGTTACGGTCAGAATATCCACCGAGCCGCCGAATTTGAGCAGCACTTCGCCAGGCGAAGTCACCCCCGCGCCGAGCGCGGAGGCAATCAAATCCGCCGCCCCGCCAATCACCGGTGTGCCTTCACTGAGCCCGGTCCAGGCCGCCGCCTGCGCGGTAACCGCGCCGATAATGTCATGAGAGCGGACCAGACGGGGGACTGCATAGCGGGGAAGATGGGCAAAGGCAATCAGTTCGTCATCCAGCGTATTGTTGCTGATATCAACAAAACCCGCCTCCAGCGCCCAGTTCTGCTCGATGATTTTCTCACCCGTGAGCTTCCAGTTAATAAAATCATAGGAACCGAACACCGTGGCAATACGTTCAAACACTTCCGGCTCATGGTGTTCAATCCAGCGGATTTTCGCTCCCACCAGTTGCTGGTTAATACCGTTTCCGGCGCGCTCTAAAAACTGCTGACTGTCCATTTCGCAGCGCATCTGCTGCACTTGTGCGCCGCTGCGACCATCGCTCTGTTGAATGCTCGGACGCAGCAGGCAGTCTTCGCTATCCAGTAAAACCACGGCAGGCAACATCCCGGTCACGCCAATGCCACAGATTTCGCTCGCCGCAATGCCGCTTTGTGCGAGCAACTGCTGGCAAATTTCACCGACATTCGCCCACCACTGCTCCGGCGACTCCTCCGTCCAGCCGCTGTGCGGGGCGAAAAGCGTGACCGGGCGGGAGGCCGTACCGAGCACCTTATCGGGCAGGCCGATCAGGATGCCAATGGTTGAGGTTGTACCAATATCAATGCCTAACAGATACTGCATCTTATCCTCCCGTTCCAGGGGTTATGTTTAGCGCAGCTTTTCGACCACATCCATAAAGCGTTTTACCCGATCCCCGTCGACCTGATTCCAGGTGTGCCCGTCGACCTTAAAGTGCGTGCCGATGACCACACCGCTGGCAATGCTCAGAATGTCGGTGACGTTATCGATGTTGGTGCCGGTGTTGGCAAAAACCGGAACGCCCTCTACCGCTTCACAGACTTTGCGCAGATTAGAATGTTCAGCCGGTTCACCGGTGATCGGTCCGGACACCAGAATGGCATCTGCCAGTGACGAGAAAATGGCGCTGCGCGCACGCAGTTCGATGGGGCGCGCATCCAGAGAATGGGCGAATTCGGCGTTGATGTTAAAGAGCAATTTCATATCTTCACGGCCCAGGTTGCGGCGCAGGCGAGACGCGCTGGCACAATCCGGCTCCCAGATCCCCATATCAGAAGCAAACACGCCGGTGAAAATTTCACGCACGAAGCTCGCCCCGGTGGCAGCACCAATGGCGACACTGGCGTTAGGATCCCACAGGTAGTTCACGCCGAACGGCACTTTCAATATCGATTTCGCCGCCTGTACCACAGCCGACATGGCCGAAACGCCTTCCAGCGACGCTTTAAACACATAAGGACGGTCATTTTCGTTGCCGAACATAATCGCATCCACGCCACCTGCCTGTAGTTTCTCTACATCACTGAGAACATCGTCGATGAGCTTATTGAGTCCACCTTTAGCGTCGTACAGCGGCGCGCCAGGCAGCGCGCCAATATGGGCCATTGCGATAACCGCTTTTTTCTTATTACCCAAAAATTCAAAGATCATAACTTTCTCCGGTGTTGGCTGATATGTCATGGTAAAAAGCGATCACGCGTCTTTCGGCAACGCAGGCGCGATGATCACATCAATATTTGCCGCCTCAAGCATCGCCGCCAGCGCGGGCGGTGGTGCCTGTTCGGTGATCAGGATGTCGAATTGCCTCAGCGTGGCGAGGTGTACCAGCGACATTCGTTGAAACTTGCTGGCGTCACACAGCACCACTTTCAGGCTGGAACGGTTGAGATAAAGACGTTTGAGTTCCGCATCCTCAAAGGCGTAGTCATAAATTCCCTCGGCGGTCAGACCAGAGACGCCAATAAAGGTGATGTCGAACCACAGGCTGGAAAACTGCTGTAGCGCCGCAGAACCGCCGGTCGACATTTCATCCGGGCGCATCCGCCCGCCCGCGAGGTAGATTTCCGCCTTCGCGGGGGCAATGTCATGCGCCACGCGAAGGCTGTTCGTAAAAATTTTCAAATGTGAACACTGGCTGAGGTAACGTGCGGCAAGAAACGTCGTGCTACCGACATCCAGTGCCAGTGTGCGAAATTTCTTGCCGAGCTCTGCCGCCGCCGCCGCGATGCGCAACTTAGCCTCATGGTTTTGCAACAGGCGGGACTCGAAACTCGGTTCCACTTTGTCAATCGCCACTGCGCTTGCGCTCTGCGGCAAAACCGCCCCACCATGCGTACGGCAGAGGCTGCCCTTCTGCTCCATCTCCATCAAATCACGACGGATAGTCATTTCGGAAACGGCGAACTTCACGGCCAGATCCGGCACAGATACCGCACCTTGCTGAACCAACAGTTGCATGACTTCACTCTGACGCGACGCAGCCGAACGGCGTAAACGCGCACCGGATCCGGGGGCGTCAGGCTGAAAAGGCAGAGCGTCGTTGTGCGTCATCGGCTGACTCCGAACATTGAAGTTAACAAAAACAAACATACAAAACAAAATTTGTGATCGCAATTGTTTTTATCATAAGAAATATGTTTTGTTGTGTTCGTTATATTGGTGTAAAAAATAATCATCAACACAGGGGAAAAGAACATGCACACATCACATTTGACGTCCGGACACTATCCGGACCTGCAAGGTAAAGTGGCGATTGTTACCGGCGGCGCTACGGGTATTGGTTATGCCATCGCCCGCAATCTGATTCGCCAGGGCATGCGGGTCGCTATTGGAGACATCAACGAAGAAGCCGCCTGGGCAGCCGCCACCGAACTCGGCGCGAACACGGTGGCGTTTCATCTGGATGTTCGTTTACGTGCGTCCGTTGAAGAAGGCTTTGGCTGGGTAGACAAAACGCTGGGGGACTATGATCTGCTGATCGCCAACGCGGGCGTATCAACGATGCAAAAAGCCCTGGCGATAACAGATGATGAGTGGGATTTTAATTTTGACGTCAACACCAGGGGTATTTTTCTTACTAATCAGATTGCCGCACGCAAATTTGTGGCGCGCAAATCCGGTACTATCGTGAACACAGCGTCGCTTGCCGCCAAAGTTGGCGCGCCGCTGCTGGCCCACTACTCCGCCAGCAAGTTTGCCGTCCTCGGCTGGACTCAGGCGCTGGCACGGGAACTGGCCGCTGACGGGATCCGCGTGAATGCCGTCTGTCCGGGTTTCGTTAAAACCGGCATGCAGAGCCGCGAAGTACAGTGGGAAGCACAACTGCGCGGCATGACGCCTGAACAGGTCATTGATGATTACATTCGCCAGACGCCGCTTGGCCGCCTGGAAACGCCCGAAGATGTCGCCGAAGTGGTGGCCTTTTTGAGTTCCGACGCCGCTCGTTTTATGACAGGTCAGGGCGTCAACGTGACCGGCGGGGTGTATACGGGCTGACAACACGCCGTTGTGAACAAAGCTGCTTCATTTCGAACAAAACCGAACATGGATGTCACCAGTCCCAGGACGGGCAACACGTAACAGAGGTAACCCAATATGGCCTCCATTGAATTACGGAACGTGTCGAAATCCTACAACGGCAATCAGCACAGCGTCCGTAATGTGAATTTGCACATCCGGGATGGTGAATTTGTTATCTTCCTTGGCCCTTCCGGCTGCGGAAAGTCCACCACACTCCGCATGATTGCCGGACTTGAAAGCATTACCGATGGCACATTGTTAATCGACGGGCGCGACGTGAGTCATGTGGCACCGCGCGATCGCAATATCGCCGTGGTATTCCAGAGCTATGCGCTCTACCCGCACATGACCGTCGCCGAAAACATGGCCTTCGGCCTGAAAATGCGTGGCGTGCCGGGCAACGTCATCAACAGTAAAGTGGCCGAGAGCGCTGCAATGCTGGGGCTGGATAAACTATTACACCGCAAACCGGCCGCGCTTTCCGGCGGGCAGCGCCAGCGCGTCGCCCTGGGCCGCGCTATCGTGCGTGAACCACAGGCCTTTTTGTTAGATGAACCCCTCTCAAACCTTGATGCTCAGTTGCGCGGCGAGATGCGTAGTGAACTGATCAAGCTTCATCGTCGGCTGGGCAAAACCATGGTCTACGTCACCCATGACCAGGTAGAGGCCATGACAATGGCGGATCGCATTTGCATCATGCGTGATGGCCATTTGATCCAGTGCGGGACTCCGCTGGAAGTCTATAACTACCCGGTAAATACGTTTGTTGCCCGTTTTCTCTCCTCTCCGTCCATCAACCTTCTTCCCTGTCTTGTGCAACGAACGGGCATGGATGTCAGCCTGCAACTGTCCGACGGCCCACAGCTCCCGGTGCCGGGCTGGATGGCCGCCGACTATCAAAGCCTGGCGGGAAAACAGATGACCCTCGGCGTGCGACCGGAAGATTTTCACGCCCACCCACGCAGACCAGACTGGATCCCGCTGGAAATTGCCGTCAGCGGGGTGGAAGCGCTGGGCGCGGAAAACATTGTCAGCGGCACGCTCGGTAAAGTGCCGGTGGTGATCCGCCTTGATCATCATACGCACCCGAAGGTGGGCCAGACGCTCAGCATCTGGCTGGATCCCAACTCACTGCATCTGTTTCACCCTGGCAGCGGAGATGTGGTTGAGCGCCGTAAAACACCGGACAACGCTGACACCCCAGGCGCGTGAGGAGCGAACATGCTACGAAAAATTGGATTGCATACCGGGCTGGTGCTGGCCTGTCTTTCAATTTTACTGCCGGTGCTGTGGATTGTGAGAACCAGCCTGGTGCCGGAATCGATGGCCTATAGCAGCGATATTTTCCCGCAGTTTTCCGCGGAAAACTTCCGCTCGCTGATTGAGAACAACGGTTTTTTACGTCATTACGCCAATAGCCTGATTGTCGCCACCGGGTCGGTTGTCCTCGCCCTGCCGTTTGCCGCCGCCACCGGCTATGCCTTTGCCCGCTTTAAAACGGGCGGTAAAGCGGCGCGCTTTATTATGCTGGCGACCCAGATGCTGCCAGCGGTAGCACTTGTGTTACCTGCCTTTGCCATGCTGCGAACCGTTGGGCTGACCAACTCGCTCTTCGGGCTGACGCTGGTCTATGCCGCGTTAAATCTGCCATTTCTGACCTGGATCCTGATGGGTTTTTTCGAAGGGATCCCGGTGGATCTGGAGTGGGCCGCGATGACCGACGGCGCCACCGCCTGGGGCGCTTTCTGGCATGTGGTGCTGCCCGTGTCGCTGCCGGGTCTTGCGGCCTCCGCCGTGCTGGGCTTCATCCTGTCGTGGAATGAGTTTCTTTTTGCCCTGGTGCTTAGCGGGCCAGAGACCGCCACGGTCCCGGTGTCGCTTGCCGCGCTACAGACCTCGAACGGTGTACAGATTGGCAAGGTTTCGGCAGGCATTGTGCTGGCCGTGCTGCCACTGATGGTCGCCTCACATTTTATTCAGCGTTACATCGTCAAAGGTCTCACCTTCGGCGGTGTTAAGTAAAGTCATGCCATCCAGACAGAAAATTGTCGCCGTTAACACTCCGGCACCTTCTCCAGGAGTTAATTATGTTGAATCGTAAGAAAGTCACATTGTTATCGGGTCTGATAGTCCTTAGCCTTTCGGCGTCCGTTCGGGCGGAAGATGTAGTGCTGCGTGCGTTGATGGAAGATGTTCCGGAAACGAAAATCATTGAAAAAATGCTGCCTGATTTTGAGAAGCAGTACCACATCAAAGTGCAGTTCGAGAAAATCGGTTACGGCGATATGCATGACAAGCTGGTATCGCAACTGATTCAGTCGCAGAGCTATTACAACCTGCTGGAAGTGGATTTTCTGTGGGCGGGGGAATTCAGTAAAGCCGGCTGGCTGACTGATCTCACGCCGGATGTGAAAAAATCTAACTTTGATATGTCGGCCTTTATTCCGGCCACCGTGTCGCTCATTAATGTGACGCCTAATAAAACCACGCTGATCCCGATGTACAACTATTCCATGGGGCTGATTTACCGCACGGATGTGTTGCAGGATGAGAAAATAAAGAGCGCCTATCAGGCCGAGTTTAAAAAACCGCTTGAGCAGCCCAAAACCCTGGAGGAGTACGTTACGCTTGCCAAATTTATCAAGAAGAACATTGACATGGCCGGGGCGGCTATGCAGGGGCAGCGCGGCGATCCGAACAGCATGGAGTTCTCGAATTACCTGTTCTCCAGCGGCGGCGCTTACGTAGACGACAAAGGTAAATCCGCACTGAACAGCCCGGCGGGGAACAAAGCGATGACGCTGTATGCGGATGCCATCAAGAATGCCGCGCAAACCGGTGCGCTTTCCGCCACCCTCGACGATACCGTGCGTCTGATGTGCAGCGGTAAAGCGTTCAGTATGTTGACCTACTGGTGGATGCTGCCGCAACTGGATAACGCCACCGCCTGCCCTGCCGTGGCCGGTAAACTCGCGCTGACAACCGTTCCTGGTGGTCACGGGGAGAGCGGCGGCTGGGGTTGGGGCATTCCGAAAAACGTCTCAGATAAAGAGAAACAGGCCGCCTGGACCTTTATTCAGTGGGTGCAGAGTAAAGAGGTCACTACCGCACGCGCATTGCAGGGGCACGCGCCTGTTCGTTCCGATGTCTATGAAAACGCCGAGGTACTGAAAAAGTATCCTTACTATAAAGACGCTCTAAATATTGTGGCGTCCGGTAAGTCCTTCCCGGTCTTCTCCTATTCCGCTCAGTATGAAGATGTTCTGGGGACACAATTGTCCCTGCTGGCGAGTGGCGAAAATACCGTCGACAAGTCGCTGAAAAATGCATCCGACCAACTGGATAAGTTGCTGGTGAAATAAGACAAAGGGGGCCGGCAGATGGCTTTAGCTGAGGAATTTAGCGTGAAACCGAAGTACCGTTTAACAATAGACAGATTCCGGGTGACAGGCTGGGCATTCGCCCTGCCTGGGTTGCTGGCTCTGGCGATTGTGCTCGGCTTCCCTGTTATCTATTCCGTTGTACTGGCTTTTTCGTCCTATACGCTGATGCATGCGGAGATCTTCCCTTTTGCAGGGCTGGACAATTTTATCAGCGTGCTGAGCAGCGATACCTTCTGGCACTCTGCCTGGCTGACTATCCGTTACTCATTATTGACGGTAACCGGTGAGTTTATTGTCGGGCTGGGTATCGCCCTGATGCTCAACCGGGTGGTGAAAACCCGCCCGGTCTATTTCGCCTTACTGACCATCCCGATGGCTATGTCGCCGGTGAGCGTGGCGCTGATCTGGCGTATGTTGCTGCAACCGAACCTTGGGATTATCAACCATATGCTGCAAAGCGTTGGCCTGCCGGGCGTCGACTGGCTGGGTAACCCTACGCTGGCGTTCTGGAGCATGGTGTTTATTGATGTCTGGCAGCAGATGTCATTCGTGGTGCTGATCCTCGCTGCGGGGCTGGCGTCGCT
The DNA here is from genome assembly GCF_040546205.1 of Citrobacter sp. UYEF32. NCBI lineage: Bacteria > Pseudomonadati > Pseudomonadota > Gammaproteobacteria > Enterobacterales > Enterobacteriaceae > Citrobacter > Citrobacter sp. UYEF32. Next base: position 454,383 of record NZ_JBEPNI010000001.1, read on the forward strand.
GCCTAAAGACCCGTACGAGGCGGCCGAAATTGACGGTGCAAATAGCTTGCAACAGTTCTGGTATATCACCCTGCCGATGCTGCGCCCGGTTTCGGCAATTGCGATTGTGATTCAGTTAATTAACGAACTTCGCACCTACGACCTGCCCTATATCCTGACCCGTGGCGGGCCGGGGAATGCCACCGAAGTGCTGAGCTTCTTTGCCTATCGCCGGGCGTTTCTGGGGCTGTCGCTCAACGAAGGGGCCGCCGCCGCGCTGATTTTGCTGTTAATTGTGCTGGCGATGACCATCGTCTATTTCGTGCTGCTGGAACGGCGCAGATAAACGCGAAGTGGAGGAAGCAGGAAAAGCAAAAACCCGCTTAAGTTGCCTTAAGCGGGTTTTCAAATTTGGCTCCTCTGACTGGACTCGAACCAGTGACATACGGATTAACAGTCCGCCGTTCTACCGACTGAACTACAGAGGAATCGTGTGAACGAGGCGCATATTAACGAGGCCTCCTGCCCTTGTCAAAGGCTGTTTTCACAAAAATGTCCGTTTGCCGATTTATTCTCCACTCTGCGGGAAAATGAAGCGGTTACGTGTGATCTCGCGGTACTTTTGGGTATTTCCACAGCCAACGGCCGCTCACCATTCGCCAGTAGAAGAGCGCGCCTCGCACCGCCCAGTCGAGCACCATCCCAAGCCAAACGCCGACGACGCCCATACCGAGCATAATCCCGAGCGTATAGCCCGCCACCACGCGACAACCCCACATACCGAGCATCGACACCCACATGGCGAAACGGGCATCGCGCGCCCCTTTCTGCCCCGCAGGCAGCACCCAGGAAGCGGCCCAGATCGGCATAAACGCGGCGTTCAGCCAGAGAAGCGTCTTGACCACCTCTTTTACATCTTCTTCATGGGTATAGAACGACGCCAGCAGCCCGGCGAACGGCGCCGTGCCCCACGCAATAAGCGTCAGTATAATGGTCGACAGCCAGAACACGTGGCGTAGCTGTCGTTCGGCCTGGCTGCGTTGCCCCTTGCCTAGTCGCTTACCGGTAATGATGGTCGACGCCGAGCCCAAGGCGTTACCGGGCAAGTTAATCAGCGCGGCGACGGAGAAGGCAATAAAGTTACCGGCAATAACGTTGGTCCCCATCCCGGCGACAAACATTTGTGTCAGCAATTTCCCGCCGTTAAACAGCACCGACTCGATACTCGCCGGAATACCAATCCCCATCACTTCCCAGATAATGGCGAAGTTCAGCGGCTTGAAATAGCTTTTCAGCGGGATGCGCAGCGCCGGGTTAAAGCCAATCATCAGCACCCAGATAATGGCAATCGCGCCGATATAACGGGCAATAGTGAGCCCCAGCCCGGCACCGGCAAAACCCAGCCCCGGCCAGGAGAACGCGCCGTAAATCAGGATGCTACTGATAATGATGTTGAGGATGTTCATCCCGCCGTTTATCAACAGCGGAATCTTGGTGTTCCCGGCCCCACGCAGCGCGCCGCTACCGATGAGCGCAATAGCCGCCGCCGGATAACTCAGCACGGTGAGTTCCAGATAGGTCAGCGCCAGCGCTTTGACCTCCGGCGTGGCCGCCCCGGCGATAAAGTCGATGATTTGCGTGCCGAAGTAGTGAATAACCGCCGCCAGAATAATGGAGAACAGGGTCATGATCACCAGCGACTGCCGCGCTGCCGCCCTCGCCCGCTTTTTATCGAGCTTGCCGAGGCTGAATGCCACGACAACGGTGGTTCCGAGGTCAATCGCGGCGAAAAACGACATGATGACCATGTTAAAGCTGTCGGCCAGCCCCACTCCCGCCATGGCTTCTTTACCGAGCCAACTGACAAGGAAGGTACTGAGCACACCCATTAACAGGACGCAGGTGTTTTCGAGGAAGATAGGGATGGCGAGCGGCGTGATTTCGCGCCAGAACAGGACCTTGTAGCTCTTGCGTTTGGCGTACCATGGCGTGCGCATGATAGCCTGGCGTATCGGGGCGACGACGTTCAAAATTGACCTTAGTGAGAAAGATGAAACTTCATTTCAAATGATGGGGTAGAATTCGTGATCCTGCAAAGCATTTCCAAAAAATTGTTGTTAATTACAGCAAACTGCCGTGATTTGCGGCAGTTGCACAAAACCGCCTGAAATCAGGTTTGACAAAAGTTTTTTCGCCGCTAAGATACGACTCCACACCGATTCCTCTGTAGTTCAGTCGGTAGAACGGCGGACTGTTAATCCGTATGTCACTGGTTCGAGTCCAGTCAGAGGAGCCAAATTTAAGAAGCCTGCTTACGAGCAGGCTTTTTGCTTTTTTGGTCCCTGATATTTCTTCTGTACCGAGCGTCGGGCTTTTGGCATTTCGCTTCGATGATGTAACGCTCAGCAAACTTCCCTGCCTTGCCGCAAAATCTCAACTCAGAATGGCTTCCAGTCGGGCCAGCACTTCATTCACGACAGCATCGGGTATACGTTCCAGACGCTTGTCGTTTCGGGCGTCCATATCAATGGTTCTGGGCTGATCGCAGCGAATCACACCCGTGGTTTTCGTTCCCGCACCGTCCAGTGAGACGGCAAAACCCGCCGCTCGGGCAAAGTTTCCGCCACTGGTGACCGGAACAACAACGGGCAAACGGGTGAGTGCATTAAATGACGCGGGAGAAACGATAAGCACTGGACGTTTTCCGCTTTGTTCATGCCCGGTGGTCGGATCCAGTGAAACGAGCCAGATCTCCCCTCTGTCCATTTACAGAAGCTCCTTGCCCGCCGCAGGCGCATCAATCCATTGCCGATCCTCTTCGCTTATTTCGGCGTGCGGATCACACTGCGCCAGCAATTCCTCAAGCGAGTAATGTGGCCGTTTCTGGGGTTCAATAATCAGGCAGCCATTCTCAATGGTCATACCCACTTCGCTATCCGTCGACAGCCCCAGGGTTTTCAATACGGCAGGAGGAACCGCCAGCATGACGGATCCTCCAACCTTTTTAAGGCGAGCGATATACATAGAACACCTCCAATTATTATATTTTAATATAACATCAGAGGCTGCATGTGTGCAATTTTTAGTCAAATTCATGGTGGCTGGTGTCCTTACCCTTGCGAAGCCCGATAATCCATAGCGTGATCGTTGCGGCTGTTTTCAAAGAAAGCAGCGTTGCCGATAAGAAAAGGCAATCTCCCCGTTTTTCTCACGTCATAGAGCATGTCGTTCACGCAGTATTGCGGCGCACATTAAACATGTCCGATAGTAGAAAATGGGTTATACGGTTCAAAGGATTTTGACGAATTAGATAATCAAATTGCGGCGCAGTTTCCATATCCGGGCTGCACCGGAGAGATATCAGCGATAGCGTGAAGTCCAGATTTTTTCGGGCGCATATCACTAACGCAACGGCGTACAAAAAAAACGAGCAGCAGGTCATAGACTTCTACTCATTTTCCAGCCAGTCAATGAAGAACTGAGTGAAGGCGGTAACCGGCAGCGGCTGCAGCCGTCGCTGCGGATAGACAAATTGCAGGCCGACATTTTTTTTATCAAAACGGCTAAAGCCAATGAAACTTTCCGCAAACAGCAGTTGCAGCCTGCCCTGCTCCACATCACGCTTTACATCCCACCATGATTTGCTGGCAATACCCGCATCAGCCAATACCCACTGGCGGAGAAGCGCACCATCGTCGCATACCATGGCTGGGGTAAAACGTAATGCGCTCTGTTTACCATCATGCTCAAAACGCCATTCGTTCATAACCATGCCACGCAGCTCCAGGGCCAGGCATCGGTGGCGGTGTAAGTCCTCAATGGTATTGGGTGTGCCTGCCGCCCGGAGATAATTGGCTGAGGCGACCAGTACCCTATGATTCGGGCGGATATTTCTGACGACCAGGCTGCTGTCTGGCAGGTTTCCGAAGCGAATGCTCATATCCAGACGGTTGGCGACCAGATCTTCGACATTTTCGCCCAGGTACACCGAGCATTTCACTGCCGGATGCTGGCGGGAAAAATCGAGCAGCGCCGGGCTGAGGTACTGTCGGCCAAAATCAGAGGGGGCCGAAATGCGGATATTACCGCTGAGCACCCCTTCTTTTTGGGTAAGCAGCGACTCCGCGTGGCTCATTTCCTCCAGTACACGTAGTGCAGCGTGATAGAACTCCTCACCGGCACGGGTCATCGTAATGGCGCGGGTGGAACGGTGGAATAGCCGGGTCTGATAACGCTCTTCAATCGCCTTTAGTCTGGCGGTCATGGTGGCCGCTGAGAGCCCCATACGGCGACCAGCGGCTGAAAGCCCGCCAGCCTCCACCACTGCAACCAGCAGTGCCATATCTTCGAGCTTTCCCATTATTCAGAAATCCTGAAAAGACAATCATATTTTAATGCCATTATCAAAATATCTCTCGCCACGTAAAGTATTTTCACAGATACATTACGGGGGACAGAAAATGCAAAATCGGACACTTTTTGACAGCTACCACTTAAAGGCTCTGAGCCTGAAAAACCGGATCGTAATGGCACCAATGACCCGGGCGCGGGCGTTACAGCCGGGAAACATTCCTTCCGCATTAATGGCGGCGTATTACCAGCAGCGCGCCAGCGCGGGTTTGATCATTACCGAAGCCACGCAGATTTCACTTCAGGGCCAGGGATACTCATGGACGCCAGGTCTGCACTCCGCTGAACAAGTTGAAGGATGGCGATTGAGCACAGAAGCCGTTCACCGTGCCGGAGGGATTATCTTTTCCCAGCTCTGGCACGTTGGGCGCATGTCATATGCGGGTTTCCATGAGGATGGTAAACCTGTCGCGCCGTCTGCACTCGCGCCCGATGCTCAGGTATGGGTTGTTGATGAGCAGGGGAAAGGACATATGGTTGACTGCCCGCAGCCGCGGGCACTTGAGCATACCGATATTCAGCAGATTATTGCTGATTATCGGCAGGCCGCATTAAACGCCATTAACGCCGGATTTGATGGTGTTGAGGTACATGGCGGTAATGGTTACCTGATCGATCAGTTTCTTCGCCGGACATCGAACAAACGTACCGATGAGTACGGCGGCAGCCTGGCTAACCGGATCCGTTTTGCGCAGGAGGTGCTGGATGCCATCAGCGACGCCATCGGCAATACGCGCACGGGCATACGCCTTTCCCCATTCATCACCCAGCGCGGAATGAACGACCCGCAGGTGACTGAGGCGATCCTCGCGCTGGCTGCATGGTGTGAAAAGAAAGGTATCGCCTATATCCACCTGGCAGAGGCTGACTGGGACGATGCCCCACAGGTACCTGCTGATTTTCGTGAAACTTTACGCGCCACCTTTAGCGGTACCCTTATTGTCGCTGGAAATTATACCCTGAACAAAGTGGACAAACTCCTTAAGGCGGGGCTGGCCGACCTGTTTGCCTTTGGCCGTCCGTACATTGCCAACCCTGACCTGCCGTACCGGCTCAGGAATAACCTTCCATTAGAGACCATAAGCGATCCCGCCACGCTTTTTGGTGGAAACAGCGCAGGCTATACCGATTACCCATTTTATAAAACTGACGAGACGTAACAGGATGGTGAAAAAAACAGTAATCATCGGCGGAGCTTCCGGCATTGGCTTTGCCGTGGCTGGCGCTCTCGCTGAACAGGGAGAAAGCCTAATCCTTGCAGGACGGGACAGCGGAAAGCGGATGCAGGCCAGGGACATCGCAAAAGCTATCTGTTTGTTATGGACAATCCGTTTGTTACCGGAACCCTACTGGATATCGAAGGCGGCGCGCTGATTAACTCATCCTGACGTTACACCCACAGGCGGCTGAAATGCGCCCGAGTCACCTGTTTCCCTTAGGCAACAAAAAGGACATTCTTATGAAAAAGTTGACGCTTTATCCTCAACGACTGGCGGCACTTATGCTTCTTCCCATGGCCAGCGCTGTGTTTTCTGCACCGCTTGAACTGGTAAAACCCCATGAATTAATTGCGGAAAGCCAGTTATCTTCCGCACACGTGGCGATGCTTGAAACTGTCGCAAGACGTTACGCAACATTCTGGAATACGGGCGATGAAGCCCTGGCCCGTGAGGCATTGGCCGATAATTTTGTCGATAAGACACCGCCCGAGGGGCGCAAACAGGGACCAGAAGGCGCGCTTCTGGCCTCACGTGCCTTCCGTACCGCCGTCCCGGATCTGAGTTGCGAGGTTGAGCAGATGATCATTGCAGGCGATCGCGTGGTATCGCACCTTCATTTTCGCGGGCATTTCACGGGAACCTTCGGCAAATTGAAAGGTAAAGGCCAGAAGGTTGATTTTATCGCGACGGATATCTATCAGGTCAGGAACAATAAAATTATTGCGAACTGGCATCTTGAAGATAACCTGACCCTGATGAAACAACTGGGCGTGTTATAAAATGGCTGCCCGGAGCGGTGATATTGTCAGGCAGTTTGGCAAGGGTTGAAATATTTCAATATCCGTCCCTGGCATCTGCACGCCGACACCGCGCAAGGTGGCGATAAATAAGGGGCAGAGGTGCACGCTCTGCTCAATTCTTCGCTCCCGGATAACATCCAGACATTTTGCGCATACAACCTATTATTCGACCTCGCCAATGATCATTCCTCTCTTCTCGCCTATTATTGCCAACGTCAAGCAAAGGAACCCACCACATGGACACCCGCCAGCTCAAACAAGCCTACGCACACCTCGTTGCCGGTAAATATTATAAGGTGGCGAAAACCTTCGTCGATTACGACGGAGTCACCCGTTTTGAAGGCGAAGTCTGGAAGTTTGTTGGTTCCAGTTTTTTGGCGTATGAAAGTGGGCTGTCGCTGTTTTTCAAAATCAAAGGAAAGGTCGTGCAGGTGAGATTACAGGCTATCCCGGAAGAACAAAGCCATATCACTGAACATCTCGACCAGTATTTTGTTGAACATAACCCGAGGTGGCAGTTCTGGTGATACGTCGCGCCGCAGAGTGATAATAAAACGCGATGAAGAACGGGTTGCGACGCACGTGATAACCTCTTATTTTGAAGACATTTCTTCCCCCATTGAGGGGCAATATTGCGTCAGCTAACGAGGGAAAATGGAACGCTTGTTTGTCTACGGGACACTACGTCCGGGTCACTCTAATGCTTATATTCTGGAAAACATTGGTGGTGAATGGCTGCCGGGTTATGTGACGGGCACGTTTTATGAACGCGGCTGGGGTGCAGCAGCGGATTTTCCGGGGATTGTGTTACACAAAAACGGGCCGCAGGTTCAGGGTTACCTGTTTACCTCGGATAATCTTGAGGCGCACTGGCCAATGCTGGATGAATTTGAAGATGGCTACGATCGCGTTGAGGTTGACGTCATCACCACAAATGGTGAGCAGCTCAGCGCATGGATTTATCAGCTACAACCGCAAACGCAGCCGTAAGCGATGTGAATGTAACGCCTCGCCTGTTTGCACAGTGCGAGGCGTTATTGCTTTTTAATCGCGCCAGCCCATCGCTGGAGCAACATGTTTCAGAATGGACTCAATCACATGCACGTTGTATTCCACACCCAGTTGATTCGGCACCGTCAGCAATAAGGTGTCCGCTTCGGCAATCGCCTCATCCTGTTTCAACTGCTCAACAAGCTTGTCCGGCTCGGCGGCAAAGCTGCGCCCGAAAATCGCGCGGGTTTTCTCGTCGAGGAAACCGACTTTATCGCTGTCATCACGGCCTGAGCCGAAATACATCCGGTCCTGATCGTTCATCAGAGCAAAAATACTGCGGCTGACCGAAACGCGTGGCGTACGGGTGTGCCCCGCTTCCGCCCAGGCTTTTCGATAGGCGCGGATCTGTTTTGCCTGCTGAATGTGGAACGGCTCGCCGGTTTCATCATCTTTCAACGTCGAGCTTTGCAGGTTCATCCCCAGCTTCGCCGCCCATACTGCGGTGGCGTTAGAGCCTGCGCCCCACCAGATACGCTCACGCAGCCCGTCGGAAAATGGCTCAGGACGCAGCAGGCCCGGCGGGTTCGGGAACATCGGCTGCGGATTGGGTTTCGCGAAACCTTCACCGCGCAGCACATCCAGCAGCACTTCGGTGTGCCGACGCGCCATATCTGACTCGTTTTCCCCCTCAGACGGGACGTAGCCAAAGTAGCGCCAGCCATCAATAACCTGTTCCGGGGAGCCGCGGCTGATGCCCAGTTGTAAACGCCCACCGGAGATCAAATCGGCCGCACCCGCGTCTTCTGCCATATAGAGCGGGTTCTCGTAGCGCATGTCGATAACGCCCGTGCCAATTTCAATGTTGCTCGTTTTCGCCCCAATCGCCGCCAGCAGCGGAAACGGCGAGCTTAACTGGCGCGCAAAATGGTGCACCCTGAAATAAGCGCCATCGGCTCCGAGTTCTTCGGCGGCAACCGCCAGATCGATGGATTGCAGCAGCGCGTCAGCGGCCGAACGGGTTCCCGACTGCGGCGACGGCGTCCAGTGACCAAATGACAAAAATCCAATCTTCTTCATGACGTGGGTCCTTATTCTCAGGGATATGTCGGCAGCAAATAACCTCACTGCCTTTGATGCTCACTACTCTACGCATTACCCGATGAGAATAAATATCGTTTGTTTAACATAATGCATCAAATTAATTGACTAACCTGCGGGAAACCGCTTATTTCACATTCAACAACGCCGCTTCCATCAGTTCCCCCAGCTTCGCTCGCGCACCGGTATCTGCCACATTCCCGTGCCCGTGCCCGTGCCCGTGCGCCAGCATAATCCCCAGATTGCCCGGCGATGGCAGCGTACTTCCCGCTACGCGAAGATGAACGGGCATCCCGACACGCGTGCGTAGCGTGATGCCGAGCCCCGCCTGCACCGCTGCCCAGATACCGCTCAGACTGTGGCTGACAAACACCACGCGCCAGGGAATACCCGCCCGATCCAGGCAGGCGATGGCGCGTGAGCGCATCAGGCACGGGTTGTCAAACATCACCAGCGGCAACGGCTCACCCTGTGCCAGCAGCGCGCTAATATCCGTTTCCGGATGCTGTATCCACTCAAGCTGACACTGGCCGATAAGTTTCCCCTCGCGCGGGCTGTTTTCCGATTGCCACAGAAGTGCCATATCCAGCGCGTTGTCATCCAGCGCCGAGAGCAGCGCCTGATTGCGATCCACCCGGGCGATGATCCGCAGCCCCGGATGGTGGCGCCTGAACTCGCCCAGAATGCCGGGCATCAGCGATTCGCCAAAGTCTTCCTGCATACCAATACGGATCTCCCCCTGTAGCAGCTCGCCTTTCAATGCCCGCTGCGCCTCGTCATTGAGCGCCAGCAGACGACGGGCGTAGCCCATCAGGATCTCGCCGTTGCGGGTTAATGCCAGGTGGCGGCCCTGCTTCATCACCAGTTCGGCATCGCACTGCTGTTCCAGCTTTTTAAGCTGTGCGCTTACCGCCGAGGTGGAGCGGCACAAGCGGCTTGCCGCCAGCGCAAAGCTGCCGCATTCAATGCCGGTTACAAAACTGCGCAGCGCGTCGAGGTCGAGCGTTAAGGGAAGTTTGTCCATTATCGTCCTGAAATACGGGATGGTGGATTGCATATAATTTGATTTTCAGGATGAAACTATGGCGCCAGAATCGCTTTACTGTCAATACGGAGAGAAAACCATGGCTAAATCCCTCGATCGTGAAACCCTGGCCCGCGTTGCGCCGAAGCTGGCTGAACTGAGTCAGGACGTGCTGTTCAATGATATCTGGCAACGGGAGGCGCTTTCTCCACGCGAGCGCAGCCTGGTCACACTGGGTGCCCTGACGGCGCTGGGCCGCGTGCAGCAGCTTCCCTGGCATATTAATTTCGCACGGCAAAATGGCCTGAGCCGTGAAGAGATAGCCGAAGCCTTCACCCACCTGGCGTTCTACGCGGGCTGGCCTGCGGCAGTATCTGCCCTCGGCTCTCTGGAAGAGGAGTAAGCGTATGCCCTTCACCCGTATCACTCTGCGCCAGGGGTATAGCGACGCGCAGATCACGCAGATTTCCGACATCCTGCAGCAGACGCTGGAGGACGAATTTTCCGTTCCGTCCGGTGACCGTTTTCAGGTATTTGAAGCGCTACCGGTCAACCAGCGCGTGTTTGACCACAACTATAAAAGCGGCGGGCGCAGCGATAATTTCATTCAGTTTCATATTCTCGCGGGGAAACCCCGCACGCCTGAGCAGAAGCAAAATCTCTGCCGCGTACTCTGCCAACGGCTACAAAGCGCGCTGAATATTCACCCGGATGATGTGATGGTGATGATCCAGTTTAATACCGCCGATGAGTGGAGTTTCAGCCAGGGTCAGTTGTTGTCGGAGGAGGCGTGATGATTGTGATGCAATACCGCTTTACTTTGCCTGCCGACTACGACATGGCGGTGATTGAGGCGCGCATCCGGGAAAACGGCGCGAAACTGGACGGCTTCCCTGGCCTGCTGGTTAAGGCGTATCTCTTTTCCCGGCGCGAGGACGCGCATTGCGCTGAGAATCGCTATGCGCCGCTGTATGTCTGGAGAAATCCCGAAGCGATGGCGCGTTTTTTACAGAGTCCCGGCTTTAAGAAGCTGACAGAGGATTTTGGCTGGCCGCAGATTGATACCTGGCTGGCGCTGCGTCTTCCCGATATTGATGAGGTGCGCAATGCTGCCTGGCTGTCGATGAGAAAGCAGCCAATTACTGCACACAGTAACCTGGCGACCCTGGCGCTGGAGGGGCAACTTTGCGCGTGGGATGTGAGCCGCTGGCAAGGGTTGCAAGTGTATCCTGGCGCTGCGCCGCAGGCGGGTTGCGAGAATTACCGGGTTGGGTATGTGGCAAGTGGGGTGTAGTCGGGGAGGTTGTGAATCGCAGATATCCCGGATGGCGCTTCGCTAATCGGGGCTACGTCCGGGGTCAGGGTGAGGAGGACAACGCCCATAAAAAACCCCGCCGGAGCGGGGTTTTGAGTTACAGCCAACAGGTTACGCTTTGGCGCGACTGGCAATGATATCGTCCGCCACATTGCGCGGGGCTTCCGCGTAATGGTGGAACTCCATGCTGTAGGTCGCGCGGCCCTGTGACATGGAACGCAGCGTGGTGGAGTAACCAAACATCTCCGCCAGCGGCACGTCGGCGCGGATAATCTGGCTACCGAAGCGCTCTTCCATGCCCTGCACCATCCCGCGACGGGAAGAGAGATCGCCCATGATATTCCCGGCGTACTCTTCCGGCGTTTCCACTTCCACATGCATAATCGGCTCAAGGATCGCCGGGTCCGCTTTGCGCGCGCCATCTTTAAAACCGAAGATCGCCGCCATACGGAAGGCCATTTCCGAGGAGTCGACGTCGTGATACGAACCAAACGTCAGGGTCGCTTTTACGTCCACCACCGGATAACCCGCCAGCACGCCGTTGTTCATGGCTTCGCGCAGCCCTTTTTCCACAGACGGAATATACTCGCGCGGCACCACGCCGCCTTTGGTAGCATCTTCAAACACGAAGCCACTGCCCGGCTCCAGCGGTTCAAGGCTCAGCACAACATGTCCGTACTGCCCTTTACCGCCGGACTGGCGCACAAATTTCCCTTCAATCTCTTTCACCGCTTTACGCAGGGTCTCGCGGTAAGTGACCTGCGGACGCCCAATATTCGCTTCCACGCCAAACTCACGTTTCATACGGTCGACGATAATTTCCAGGTGTAACTCACCCATCCCGGAAATAATGGTCTGCCCGGACTCTTCGTCAGTGTGCAGACGGAACGACGGGTCTTCAGACGCCAGGCGCTGTAAGGCGATACCCATTTTTTCCTGGTCCGCTTTGGTTTTCGGCTCAATCGCCAGCGAAATCACCGGCTCCGGAAACTCCATGCGCTCCAGGGTTATCACCGCATCCGGATCGCTCAGGGTGTCGCCGGTGGTCACATCTTTTAGCCCCACACAGGCGGCAATATCGCCCGCCCGCAGCTCGTCGACTTCATGGCGATCGTTGGCATGCATCTGCACGATACGACCAATACGCTCTTTTTTACCTTTCACCGGGTTCCATACCGCGTCGCCTTTTTTCAGCACGCCGGAATAGACACGGATAAAGGTCAGTTGACCCACGTACGGGTCGGTCATCAGTTTGAACGCCAGAGCCGAGAACGGCTCATCATCGTTCGGATGACGTTCCGCAGGCTGGCCTTTTTCGTCCACGCCCTGAATCGCCGGAATATCCAGCGGCGACGGCATCAGCTCAATCACCGCGTCGAGCATGCGCTGCACACCTTTGTTTTTAAAGGCGCTACCGCACAGCATCGGCTGGATTTCCCCGGCCACGGTGCGTTTACGCAGCCCGGCGATGATTTCCGCTTCGTCCAGATCGCCCGTTTCCAGATATTTGTCCATCAGCTCATCGCTGGCTTCGGCCGCCGCAGAGACCATTTTTTCACGCCACTCCTGGGCGGTGGTCAGCAAATCATCCGGCACAGGCGCATAGCTAAAGGTCATACCCTGTGTGGCGTCGTCCCAGACAATAGCGCGCATTTTGATGAGGTCCACCACACCGGTGAAATGCTCTTCCGCACCGATAGGGATAACAATCGGCACCGGGTTCGCTTTCAGGCGGTCAATCATCATCTGCACCACGCGGAAGAAATCCGCGCCGGGGCGGTCCATTTTGTTGACGAACGCCAGGCGCGGCACATGATATTTGTTAGCCTGCCGCCAGACGGTTTCCGACTGCGGTTGTACGCCGCCAACGGAGTCATAAACCATCACTGCGCCATCCAGTACACGCATGGATCGTTCCACTTCAATGGTGAAATCCACGTGCCCTGGGGTGTCGATGATATTGATGCGATGCGGCTCATAACCTCTGTCCATACCTGGCCAGAAGCAGCTTACCGCCGCGGACGTAATGGTAATCCCGCGCTCTTGCTCCTGTTCCATCCAGTCGGTTGTTGCCGCGCCATCGTGTACTTCACCCAGTTTGTGGCTCATCCCGGTGTAAAACAGGATGCGTTCTGTGGTTGTCGTTTTACCGGCATCGATGTGCGCGGAGATACCGATGTTGCGATAACGTTCGAGGGGGATGGGTCGGGGCATGATGCGTCCTTAGTCAGTTTGACAATAAATGGCCGATATGGCCGGTTAGGTTTCGCAAACTATAATAGTCCAATTGTACGAGTATTCTAGTACTATTTTTAAATTTTGCGCTATCATTGAGATTGTTGGTCCTGATGCATGGCGCATAGCCGTGCCTGTACGCATCGGGTATATTACCGGCCAGCCGCCGATACGGGCTGCTGCTCATGATGAGCAGAGCAACCGCCGACTCAGGAAAACTATGATTGCGAACCACCCCGATACCGAACAAATATTGCTGGAAAACGTCCTTTTCGCCCTTGGTAACCCTTTGCGTCTGGCGATGATCAAGCGGCTCGCCGATGGCAGTGAGTTGAGTTGCAATGCGTTGCGCCCGGAGGATGTGGCAAAGTCCACCATGACCCATCACTGGCGCGTGCTGCGCGACAGCGGCGTGGTCTGGCAGCGTCCGCAGGGGCGGGAGAATATGATTTCATTACGCAGGGAAGACCTGGACGCCCGTTTTCCTGGGCTGCTGGATACGTTGTTGCAGGTAATGCAGGCGGGAAGGTAAATCCCCTCTCCCCTAAGGGGAGGGGATCGTTCGAATCGTTCGAGCGGTTTGTTACTTCGTTTCGGGCAACACAATATTGCTATTAGCCAGCGTTCCCATCTTGTTGTGCATGGCGCAGGCGGCATCCACCAGTTGCATGGCTAATGCCGCGCCGCTGCCCTCACCCAGACGCATCCCCATATTGAGATACGGCTCCAGACCGAGGTTTTGCAGGGCGATACGCGCGCCTTTCTCCGCCGAAAGATGCGACGGGATCAGATAATCCTTCACTTTCGGCTCGATACGGCACGCCGCCAGCGCCGAGGCATAGGATAAGAACCCATCCAGCACCACCGGCAGGCCGCATGACGCGGCACCGATCATCACGCCCGTCATCCCCAGCAGGTCAAAACCACCGACTTTCGCCAGCACATCCAACCCATTGTTTGCATCAGGCTGGTTAACCTCAATGGCGCGACGCACCACCTGCGCTTTATGTCCAAGCTGCGACTCAGGCAAATTTGCGCCAATGCCCACAACCAGCTCCGGCGCTTCCCCGGTCAGCACGCTGACAATCGCCGCCGCTGGTGTGGTGTTCGCCATACCCAGCTCGCCCACGCCAAAAAGCTGCACGCCATCAGCCGCCTGTTCGCGGGTATAGCGAATGGTTTCCAGCAGCAGTTCCTGCGCTTGCGCGGTACTCATTGCCGGCCCCTGGGCGATGTTGTTACTGCCACGCGCGACTTTCATATTGATAACGCCGGAAATCGGATCGCTGTCGATACCGACATCCAGCACATGCACTTTCGCCCCGGCCTGCGCTGCCAGCACGCAAACACCGGTGGTGCCCTGCGTCATATTCGCCGCCTGAATAGCCGTCACAATTTGCGGTGAAATCGCCACCCCTTCGTGCCAGACGCCGTGGTCGGCGCACATCACGATAATGGCCTTCTTTCCGGACTGTGGTTTGCCGCCTAACCCCGGCATCCCGGCAAGCTGCACCGCCAGCGACTCCAGACGCCCCAGGCTTCCGGGCGGCTTGAGTAGCCCATCAATATGCTGTTGCGCCTGCGCCATCGCACCCTGATCGAGCGCGGGAATTGCTGCCAGTAACGAAGTCAGTGTTTGCATAGGAATTCTCAGTAGTGGTAAGGCACCGCTCAAAGCAGCGCCAGAAGGAAGACCAGTTCACCCAGTTCAATGGCGGCACCCAGGGTGTCGCCCGTTTGCCCGCCCAGCGTGCGTTTAAGCATCAGGCCGAGCAGAAAAATCGCCAGCACGGTTATCAACACAGCCGTCAGGCCGCGTGCCCCTTCCAGCCCCACCGCCACCAGCAGCGCAAGCGCCAGCGTGATAACGGTCTGCGTGAAAGTGACCTTGCCGATAAACAAATTACCCAGCCCCTCCTCGCGGGCGTAGCGATGACCATACATCATCACCACCGCGCAACCGCGCCCGGCGGCACAGGCCGCGGCCAACGCCGCCGGAACCGCAAGACCGCGCAAAGAGAGTTCGCTGATAACAAGGATTTTCGCCACCAGCACAAACACCAGCGCCAGCCCACCGTGGGTGCCCAGACGGCTGTCGCGCATGATTTCCAGCATCCGCTCGCGTGTGCGGGCAGAAAAGACGCCATCGCAGGTATCCGCAAAACCATCGAGATGAAAGCCGCCGGTCAGCAACGCCAGCGCCAAAACCGCAAAGAGGGCCGCCAGCGGCGCGCCGCACCAGGGCTGGAGCAGCATAAATACACCACCGCTGATACCGCCAAGTACTACGCCAACAAACGGAAAGGTGACAATACCACGCACGTAGTCCTGCACCTCCAGCCCCTGAACCAGGCGGGATGGCACTGGCAAACGGCTGATAAACGACAGCGTGGCAAAAAACAACCTGATCATTTGATTTTGACTCCGATCCCCGACACCACCAGCCAGACGTTATCCGCCGCCTGCGCCAGACGTTGATTCACCCGCCCGGCGATATCGCGAAAATGCCGCGCCAGACGGTTTTCCGGCACAATGCCCATTCCCACTTCGTTGGTCACCAGCACCACCGGCGCCGGGCAACGTTCACAGGCGGCGATTAACCGCTCGATCTCTTCCTGCACCTGCGCTTCAAGCAGCGCAAAGTCCCAGCCGTCCGGGTCGCTGTCGCCACCCTGCGCGAACAACAGATTGGTCACCATGGTGGTGATGCACTCCAGTAAAATGGCCTCGTCCGGGGAGTTGTTCGTAGTGATGATATCGGCCAGCCCCTGCCAGCGCTCTTCGGTGCGCCAGTGCGCCGGGCGACTATCCCGATGGTGCTGAATGCGGGCCGCCATCTCCTCATCAAAGATTTGCGAAGTGGCGATGTAGAGAACCCCCTTCGCATTTGCCACCAGCGATTCAGCGTGGCGGCTTTTGCCGCTGCGCGCCCCACCCGTAACCAGCGTTAACATGCGCGTTCCTGATGTTGATGCATAATCTGATAGATCCTGTCGATGTCGATATTCTTGCGCATGGCATCTGCCAGCAGGTCAAACTGCTGCGCTTTGTAGTGGGCATAATCCACCGTACTGTCCAGCGGCGGCAAGCCTTTGCGCGCCCGCAACGTGTTAACCAACGTGCGGGTAAAATCATTGCTGTCAAAAAGCCCGTGCAGATAGGTGCCAAATACCAGCCCGTCTTCACTGACCGCACCATCGGCGATGCTCTGCCCCTCTTTTTCCAGCCACAACATCGGACGACACCCTTCATGCAGCGTGGTTTCACCCATATGGATTTCATAGCCGTGCAGGGGGAGATGCCCACAGCCCGCCAGCAGTCCGGGAAGTACGCCCTGCACGGAGGCCGTCACCAGGGTGGTGGTTTTGTTCTGCGCAAAATGAGTGACGGTATTGAGGAGCCCCAACCCCGGCAGCGTGCCCAGCCCTGATTCCACCTCATCGACAATGGTTTCGCCGAGCATCTGGTAACCACCACAGACCCCCAGTACGGGCACGCCCTGGCGATGCTGTTGTAAAACCGCCTGCGCCAGCCCGCTCTCCTGTAGCCAGGCAAGATCCCCCAGCGTGTTTTTGCTACCGGGGAGGATAATGAAATCGGTATTGTGCAGCTCTTGTGGCGAGCGAACATAGTGCACGCGCACGTCCGGTTGCGCGGCGAGGGCGTTAAAATCGGTGAAATTAGAGATGTGTGGCAGTTGCACCACGGCAATATCGATGGCCCGCTCGCCGGTGCGCAGGTATTTGCCACGCTGCAGCGCCACGCCATCTTCGTCTTCTAAATCCACCTCCAGCCACGGCATCACCCCCAGCACTGGCACCCCGGTCAGGGCTTCAATCTGTTTAATGCCGGGGGTGAGCAGGGCCACGTCGCCGCGGAATTTATTAATGATGACCCCTTTTACGCGCCAGCGCTCATGTTCCTGCAACAGCGCAAGGGTGCCATAAATCGCAGCGAAAACGCCGCCCCTGTCGATATCTGCTACCAGCACCACCGGGCAGCCGGCCATCTCCGCCATGCCCATGTTGACGATATCGCGATCGCGCAGGTTAATCTCGGCCGGGCTGCCCGCCCCTTCCAGTACAATGGCGTCGTATTCACGACTCAGGCTCTGGTAGACGCTGATAATCTGCTCGCGCAGACGCGGTTTGTAGTCGTGATAGCTGACGGCGTCCATATCGCTCGCCACTTTGCCCATCAGCACCACCTGCGCTTTACGGTCGCTGGTGGGTTTGAGCAGAACCGGGTTCATGCGCACATCCGGGATGATCCCCGCCGCTTCCGCCTGAAAAATTTGCGCACGCCCCATCTCTTGCCCGTCCGGGGTGATACCCGAATTAAGCGCCATATTCTGCGATTTAAAGGGGGCGGTCTTTAATCCATCCTGATACAGGATGCGGCACAGCCCCGCCACCAGCACGCTTTTACCCACGTCTGATGCCGTGCCCTGGAGCATAATCGCCAGCGTCATGACGCCTCCTTAATGTACGTTTCCCGCATGCGGGTAAAGAATTCGGCTTCACTTTTACACAGCGGCATTCCCAGTTCGCTATGCAGTTTTACCAGCCAGGGCTGCGTTAACCCCGCCTGTTCGATCTGTGCTTTTTGGGCAAAAACCTCACCCGGCGAGCCGTACGCCAGCCTTTCGCCGCGGCGTAGAACATACACCGCATCGCAAATCTCATAAATCAAATCAATATCATGGCTGGAGATCACCACATGATTCCCCTGCGCCGCAATCCGCTGAATGATCGCGATCATCTGGGTGCGCCCCGAGGGATCCAGCCCGGCGGTGGGTTCATCCAGCAGCAGATACTTCGCCTGTAAGACCAGCGCCCCGGCAATGGCGACGCGCTTTTTCTGCCCGTGGCTCAGGCACTGAATCGGCTGATGGCGAAAAGAGTGCGCATCCACCAGCGTCAGCGCATCATCGGTGCGTCGGGCAATCTCCGCTTCCGCCACGCCAATGTTGCGCAGGGCAAAGGCGATATCGCTGTCGATATCGGTATAGAAAATCTGCTGATCGGGATCCTGAAACACGGTAGCGACCTGCTGGCGCAGCGCAAGCAGCCCGCGCTTGCTGTAATCCAGCGGTTTTCCCTGCCACAGCACCGCGCCTTGTTGCGGACGTAAAATACCGCTCAGGTTCATAAACAGCGTCGATTTCCCGCAGCCGTTCGCCCCCACCAGCCCGGTGACCGGCTGGCGCGAAAAATCGAGCGTTAACCCTTTCAGAATGGGCTCTTCCTGATAACTGAACCACAACCCCTCGGTCGCCAGCATGCCATTCCTTACAGGTGAAAATCACCCTGATAGAGTTTGATATCCAGCGTGGTTGCCATCTCTTTGTAGCGCAGCAACACGCGGGTAAATAAAAGCCCAACCAGCATCGCCAGCGAGCGGTAGCCCAGCGGCAAGGTTCGGTAACCAAAGCGCAGGGTTTGCGCCCGGTGAATGGCCGCGGCCTCTTCCAGCAGGATAAAGATAAACCGCCAGGTCAGCAGGATTTGCTCGGTCAGCAGACGCGGCACTCGCCCCTTTCTGAGTAACACAATGAGCTGCGGAAACGGCAGGTTCAGCACCAGCCAGAAGGTGGCCGCCAGCGCCGCCAGGCTGCGCCAGAAGGTCGTACTGGCCATCGTCAGCCCTTCCGGCAAAACGCCCAGCCAGTAGCTTCCCAGTGGAATGCCCACCAACAAGTGCTGCGGCTGCTGGGTGATGCTAAACAATATTGTCACCACCCCCACCAGCAGAAAACTGATGGGGATCGCCATCCAGCGTAACCAGCGCCAGAACGAAATACGCACTACCCAGCAGGTAAACGCCGCCAGCACAACCAGCATGGCTCCCTGCCCGACCGGTGGCAGCGAAAACGCCAGGACCATCATCGCCAGCCAGAGAAAGAATTTGCGCTCCGGGGCCACAGTAAACCAGCGGCTCTGGTAGCTCAGCCGATCAAGCCCGTTCGTCAGCACGCTGTCTGCCTTTCATGTAACCCAGAATGTAGAAAATAACCGCCGCGCCCAGCGATCCTTGCAGGGTAAAGAGCAGGCTTTCGATTTCCCCACTGGCGGGTTCATACAGCGGCTGGAACCAGGGTTTATAGTGTGGCGCAACGGCCTGAATCTGGCTTTCCGCCTCGCCGTCTGAACCACCGTACTCGCCGCCGTGATTGATAAAAAACGGCAGAATCACCAGCGCGATAACCATCGCGAGCAAAATCAGTGACTTTTTCATCTTAATGTCCTTGTGCGGTGATCAACTGACGTTTAGTGAGCTGGTCGTAGATCATTACCGTGAGCAGCCCTTCGGCAATCGCGATAGGGATCTGCGTCAGGCAGAAGATACCCATAAACTTGATGATGGAACCGCTCGCTCCGGCCTGCGGATCCGGGAAGGCCACGCCAAGCTGCACGGAGGTGACAAAGTAGGTCACCAGGTCAGCGAGCATGGCACATAAAAAGACCCCAACATCACGACGAATACCCGCGCGACAGGCCATCTGCCAGACCAGATAACCGACGACAGGCCCGATCACCGCCATCGACATGCCGTTTGCCCCAAGCGTTGTCAGGCCACCGTGCGCCAGCAGCAGCGCCTGAAACAGCAGCACAATCGCACCGAGGACAGCCACCACGCCCGGCCCGAAGAGGATAACCGCCAGGCCCACCCCTGTCGGGTGTGAGCAACTGCCCGTCACGGATGGGATTTTCAGCGCCGAGAGCACGAAGATAAACGCGCCGCAAAGCGCCAGCAGCACCTTCTGGTTACTGTCTTCCGCCACGATACAGCGCAGACGCACCAGCCCGTACCACAGGCAGGGTAAAAACAACATCCACCAGGCTAGCGCCCATAACGGCGGTAAAAAGCCCTCCATGATATGCATGGCAAATGCCTGCTCCGGTACGACAAGCAGTAACAGACCTGCTGCCAGCCCGCTTAACGACAGGCGTTTAAGCTGTTGTTCCCGTTTCATCGCCTCTCCCACTGTTTATTAACCAGAATGGTCGAAAAATACGGCAGTGGCTGTTCGTCGCTCACCTCAGCGAGCTGCCGCCAGCACTGCTCTCCCGGCAGGGTTGCTTCGGCCATCATCACTGCGCGGTCAAGCAATCCGGCATCGGCCAGCAACGCTTTGACGCGTGCGAAGCGGCCATAGACTTTCATCAGCACCAGGCTGTCGTGGTTCGCCAGCGCCTGTTTAATCTCCGCCTCCGGCGCGGTACAGGAGACCACCGCCAGCGACTGCTGCTCCATGGCGAGCGGTATTTGCGTGCGCGCGGCAATGGCGGCAAAAGAGGTCACCCCAGGTACGATTTCCAGACAGTCAGGACGCCCCAGACGCTGCAACAAGAAGACCCAGGTGCTGAACAGCATGGCGTCACCCAGGGTGATGAACCCCACCTGTTTTCCGGCCAGAGTTTCTGCGCTAAGCGCGGCGGCCACGTCATCCCAGACGGCCTCTTTTTCCGCACTGTCGGCGCTCATCGGGAAATGGGTACAGCGGATTTCCGTCTGCTCGCCCAGATATTCCCGCACAATGGAAAGCGCCAGACTGTCGCCTCCTTTGCGCCCCGCCGGGGCATAGAGCACATCAAGTTTGCCGAGAATGCGCGCAGCACGAACGGTGAGAAGGTCGCTGGCGCCGGGGCCAATCCCTAATGCGTACAGTCTGCCGCTCATGCCGCCACCTCCAGAGACTGGCTCAGCGCCTGATGCAGGTGCGCGACAAACATCGCGCGGATAGCCGGGTTTTCGCCCAGCCCCTGCAACCACGGCGTTGCGGCAATCCCGACCCGCTCAAACTGCGTTTTCCACGAGTCTTCTTCATCAGAGGCCATATCGTTAATGGCATGATCGCCTGCTACCAGCATTAGCGGCATCAGGTGTACCGCGCTGATCCCTTCGCGGCGCAGACTGTCGATCAACACATCTACCTCCGGGTAACTTTCCACCGCACCGACACGCGCCGGGAAACGGTGTGCCGCCATCATATGATCGAGACAGGCGTAAGCGGCGAAGGCGTGATGGCTGGCGCCGTGGCCCATAAACACCACTTTTTCACCGTCTGCCAGTACCGGCATCTGGCGGGCCAGCGCCTGCATCAAATGCATGTAGTCGTCGTGGCTGCTGAGCAGCGGTGCGCCGATCACCATGCGTTTGAACAGATGCCGCAGGGTTTGTACCTCACGAACAATTTTTTCGTATTCGTCACCGTTAATGATGTGCAACGACTGGATCGCCACATCCTGATAGCCCAGGTCGGCCAGTTTTTGCAGTGCCTGCATGGGGGTGTCGATGTGCAGGTTGTCGCGGCGTTTGAGCTTGCGAATGATCATTCCTGAGGTAAATGCCCGAAACAGCGTGCGATCGGGGCAACTGGCGGCCAGTTCCCGTTCACAGGCCACAATGTTCTTTTCACAGGTGTCGTGATAGCTGGTGCCGAAACTCACCACCAGAAGCGCTTTTTTCATGTTCTTTTCCTCACTGAGTAGCAAGCCAGCGCAGCAGTCGCTGCGAAAACGCATCCAGGCTTTCCAGTAGCTCCTCACCCGAAACAGCAGGCTGCGGGCGTGTAATAACAATGCAGGGGATCCCTGCGTCCAGACACGGCTGAACTTTTTCCTGATAGCCGCCTTCCGCACCGGAAGCTTTGGTGATCATCACGTCAGCGCGGCACTGTCGGTAGAAGGCGGCGTTGAACTCTGCGCTAAACGGCCCGCACATGGCGTAGATCTCGCCAACACCAAAACCGTTCTCGGCGCACTGCGCCATCACATCGGCAACCGGCAGCACCCGTGCCAGCAGGGTCTTCTCACCAAGCCCCGCACGCCAGAGCGCCAGGTCTTTACTGCCAGTGGTCAACAACACGCGCTGCCCGAGTCCGCGCGCGACTTTACAGGCTTCATCGATCGAGGCGACCTTGTGCAACAGGGGATGTTCCAGCTCCGGCAGTTGTTCGGGACGCTGGTAACGGCTTAACAGCACTTGTGCCTGCCGACAGGCCCCGGCAATGTTCTGGCTGACTACCTCGGCATAAGGGTGTGACGCATCCACGACCCAGCGGGTCTGGTTATCGGTAAGCCAGCGCAGCATGGCGTCAGGATCCATCCGCCCACAGCGCACTTCGCCGCGAATATCGCCCGCCAGATGCTGTCCGGTGGGGGTTGCCACCGACAGGGTGTAGCGCACCCCGGCGGCGTCGAGTTGCTGGCAAATGGCCCGCGCATCGCTAGTCCCGCCGATTACCAGTACGTCGCCTGGCCTCACAGCTCGTAGCCTCGCGGTGTAATCATCAAGCCATCCGCTACGTAGGTGGCCTTGTTGCCGACAATCACCAGGCTGGTCATGTCGACCGGTTCAAAGTCCATCTCACCGAGGGTGGTTAGCCACTTCTCTTCTTTTTTACGTCCGGCGGATTTCACAATCCCCACCGGGGTTTGCGGGCTTTTGCTGGCCGCCAGCAATTCAAATGCGCGCGCAAGATGCCCTTCGCGGCCTCGGCTACGTGGGTTGTAAAAGCAGATAACAAAGTCAGCTTCCCCGGCGGCGACAATCCGTTTTTCAATGACCGGCCACGGGGTCAGTAAGTCGCTCAGGCTGATATGGCAGAAGTCATGCATCAGCGGTGCGCCGAGTAACGCCGCCGCGGCAATACTGGCGGTCATTCCGGGGATCAGACGCACTTCCACGTCCAGTTTCTGTTTACTGACCAGTTCAAGAACCAGCCCCGCCATGCCGTAAATCCCGGCATCACCGCTGCTGATAAGCGCCACGTTATGCCCGGCCTGCGCCAGTTCAATCGCCGCCTGGCAACGTTCAATCTCTTTGCACATGCCGGTTTTGATCACCTGCTTGTCGCCCGTGAACGCTTTCACCAGATGGGTGTAGGTCTTGTACCCCACCACGATTTCCGCAGCCTGCAAGGCTTCGATCGCCTCCATGGTCATCATTGCCTGTGAGCCAGGGCCAATCCCGATAACGGTTAACATCAGTGTGAAACTCCCAAAGTAATAGTGACGCCCTGCTCACGCAGAGTCTCGCCAACCAGTTGCCCACGACTCATCAGCCAGGCTGCGGGTCCGGATACGCTTCCCACGCCGGTGGTCTGACGCACAAAGTCAGAGGCAGGGAAACGATGCTCATGCTGACGCAGGGCATCAGCGGTAAAAATTTCAAACGGCACACGCAGGCTTTCTGCCAGTTGCGTGAGCGCTTTCTCATGCTCTTTCAATGTGATGCTTCCTATCGCTCGCAGTGCCAGCGGGTCGAAAGCGTGTACCTGCAACTGTTGCTTAAGCAGCCCTGATACCACCGCAAACGGGGTATCGCGACGACAACCGATTCCTGCCACCACACGGCGGGGAACCAGTTTGTAGACCGGCACCGGGAGTTCGGGCAGCGCAGCGTGCACGGTCACACAGATCAGCGCCGTCAGCTCGGGCAGATCATCAAGAGATGTCACCGGAATAAACCCGCGCGTGTCGCAGCGTTCGACTTCTTCGCGCAAGGCGTCTTCACACCACAGGCCAATACGTTCGCCGCTGACCAGCCAGTGGTTGATTGTCTTTACTGCTGCACGCAGATCCTCCATGCGCGCATCCAGTTGACAGGCCAGCGTATCGAGCGCCGCCAGTTCGTTAACATCCGTTGCCGTGGTGATCACCGGGTCTGCGCCCAGCACGCCCGCAAGATAGCGGGCCAGCGCATTTGCCCCACCAAAATGGCCAGAAAGCAGGCTGATGACGTGCTGTCCGCGCTCATCGATAACAATCACCGCCGGGTCGCTGAATTTGTCATTCACCAACGGGGCCAGCACGCGTACCGCAATCCCCGTCGCGCCGATAAATACCAGCGCGGAATGTTGGGTGAAGGCATCACGCAACGCAGGGGCAAAGCCGCCGTCGAAAGGTACAAACCCCTCTTCCAGCAATTTCTCACTGGTGTAGCAGGTCATGGGCAGCGCCAGTTTCAGCCGGTTCGCCAGGGCAACACCGCCGGGCGTCAGGCAGAACAGCGCAATGGATTCAGGCTTTACGGTATTCATGGCTAAAGTCCGCCGCATAAAGACGTGAGTAGTGGTACTCCTCGCCAAGAAATGCGCCAACGAGGATCAGTGCGGTTTTACGAATACCGGCATCGCGAACCTTGTCAGCAATGTCCGCAAGGGTCCCGCGCACCGTCTGGCTTTCCGGCCAGGTGGCTTTATAAATGACTGCCACGGGCGTGGTTGCCGGATAACCGCCTTCGATCAGACGCTCAGCAACGCGATTGATGCGTTGTACGGAGAGATAAATCGCCATTGAAGTCTGGTGGCTGGCAAAGGATTCCAGTTGTTCCAGCGGCGGAACCGGGGTACGCCCTTCGAGGCGAGTGATGATCAAACTCTGCGACACTTCCGGCACGGTGTATTCCACACCCAGCTCTGCCGCCGCCCCGAGGAAAGCACTCACGCCGGGAACGACCTTCCACTGAATACCACGCTCAGTCAGCACTTCTCCTTGTTCACGCACGGAGCCATAAAGGGAGACATCACCGGTTTGCAGGCGCACCACCACTTTGCCCGCTTTCACACCGGCTTCCATCAGGTCGATGATCTGCTCCAGGTGCAGTTCGGCGCTGTCGTGGCACTCGGCGCCCGGCGGGCAGTATTCGAGCAGCTCGGTATTAATGAGCGAGCCCGCGTAAATGACGACCTGTGCCTGCTGCAACAGGCGGTATCCTTTCAGGGTGATAAGCTCGCGGTCACCGGGGCCAGCACCGACAAACCAGACGGTTTGCGTATCAAATTGTTCAGCCATGAGACTCTTCCTTCTCGCAGGAAATCACAAAAACAGGGTTATTCGGTTTGAAGTAGTGGCCGCTGCCCAGCGCATGAAGAAGCGAAACTTGAATTTGCTGGCAGTCCAGCGCGGCGACCTGGCAGGTAGCGAGGTGGCTCAGCGCGCTGCTGAGGTTCTCCTGCAAAATAAAGGTCATCACCAGGCGGCCACCGGGGAGCAGTTGGGCCAAAGACCAGTCAATCAGTTGGGTCAGGTTGCCACCGCTGCCGCCCATAAAGACCGCGTCGGCGGGCTGTTCGACAAATAACGGCGCCACGCCCGGGACAATGGTGATATTGCGACAACCAAAGTGCTGGCAGTTCTCTTCCAGCAGCCCCAGCGCCGCCGGATTGCGTTCAATGGCGGTCACCTGCAACTGCGGGTGGCAGACGGCAGCCTCAATCGAGACGCTGCCTGTGCCTGCGCCGATATCAATAAAATGGCGGGCAGCGGATAAGTTAAGCCGCGAGAGCGCCAGCGCGCGGACCACTTCTTTGGTCATCGGGACACTTTCACCGCGCAAAAACAGTTCATCTTTCATTGAGGATCACCACGACATTCATCTCATACTGCGCCTGGACATCACGGGCGGGCAGCCAGTGAATGCGTTCGTTGTCCATCGCCAGATTTTCGCCAATCACCAGCCAGCGCTCTCCCGCACCGCGCGCCACCAGGGCGGCGGCAATTTCCCGCGGACCACAGCGGGCATCGGTCACCATCGCGGTTTTAGGGGCACGGGCCAGGGCGTCAAAATCCACATCGCGCCCGTGGGAGCTGGTCAGCCAGATATCATTCATATCGATGCCGGTCTTCGCGCACAGATACTGCACAGCGCTGATGCCCGGAATAATGCGCACCTGTTCTATGCCGAACTCGGCCACCAGACGTTTGCCAATGCCGTAAAACAGCGGATCACCGGATGCCAGCACCACGACGCGCTGATGCATCCGCTGCGTAATCCAGCGTATTAATCCGGGGATGTCGGCATCCAGCGCACGGCGTTCGCCTGCGAAATCAGGGAACTGCTCAAGATGGCGTTTACCGCCGACCAGGACATCCGCCTGCGCGACAGCATCCAGCGCCATGGGGGTCATTAGGGCCAGTGAGGCAGGCCCCATGCCTGCGACGGTCAACATTGCAAATCCTCCACAATGTCCTGGAACGGGCGGTTCGTGCCGAGGATGTGGTTATCAAACGAAAACATAATGGCGTCGCACTGGGGGGGATTTTTGGTAAAGCGCAGGTTCTGCATGACGCGCTGGCAGATACGCTGCGCCAGATGGTTGTACAGATGGCCGAATCCCGCCGCGTCGATGTGCTCCATCGCCGCTTCGGTGGTGTCACACTCGCTGACTTTTTGCAACAACTCATGGGGTGCGCCAAGCAGCGCCAGATGCGCCACCAGCGTTTCCATGCGCGCATCGGCGATATGGCTGTGGGTGTGGAAAATCCCGGCGGCGATTTTTACCAGCTTGCCCGGATGACCAATCAGCACAATTTGCCGGTAACCGAGGCGAACGGCCTCTTCAATCATGTAACCTACGAAGTTGCTCATGGTGACTACGATGTCGCTGGAAAGCCCCATTTGCTCGCGGACAAAGCGCTCCCCGTGATTGCCTGGCACCAGTACAACCCGCACCAGCCCCGCTTCGCGTTTGATTTCCAGTTCCAGAGAAAGCGAGCGTTTCCAGCTCTCTTCAGACATCGGCGTGACGATACCCGTGGTGCCGATAATCGAGATACCGCCCAGGATGCCCAGCCGGCTGTTGTAGGTTTTTTGCGCCCGTTCTTCCCCTTCGGGCGCGAAAATTTCCACGTCGGCGCCACGCGAAGGACCGATCACTTCGCGTACAGCGGCTTCAATGGTCTGGCGCGGTGTGCGGTTAATGGCGGCGCTGCCAACCGGCAGGCCAATCCCTTTGCGGGTCACGGTGCCTACGCCTTCGCCGCCGGACAGCACAATCTCGCCCCCATCATTCAGCGTGACACGCGCAAAAATCAGCATGCCGTGGGTAGCATCTACATCATCGCCGCCGTCTTTACGGATAGCGGCAATCCCTTGCTGGCCTTCAATATGCGGCGATTCAACGTTAAGACGCAGCGTGACGCCAGAGGGCGTGACAATCGACACCTGATGGATAATGTGCTGGCGCAGGACCATCAGCGCAGCGACTTTTGCCGCCGCCGTTGCGCAGGAACCGGTGGTATAGCCTTTGCGTAGCGCTTTGCCGTTGTGCCACACCGGGGCGTCGAATGTCTCTTCGCTCATTACGCCTCCCGCATGAAATATAAAAAGGCGTTAACGATCGCCGCCGCCACATTGCTGCCGCCTTTACGCCCCAACGCGGCAATGCCCGGCAACCCGCTTTCCACCAGTGCATCTTTCGATTCTGCAGCACCGACAAACCCGACCGGGACACCAACCACGCCACGCACCTGAGCGTTTTGCTCAAGTAAGCGGAACAGCGCGGTGGGGGCATTACCGAAGACGAAGATTTTTTCGCCCTCTTCGCTGAGCGCCAGATCCACCGCCGCCATCGAGCGGGTGATCCCCGCCTCTTTTGCTTTACGCATCACGCGCGGGTCGCTGATGTAGCACTTCACCTCGCCGCCAAATTTTGCCAGCAAAGTTTTGTTTATCCCGGAAAGGGCCATGGTGGTGTCGGTATAAAGCGTACAGCCGCTGCGAATCGCGCTGCCGAGGCTTTCAAGGGCATCCGGGGAAAACCACAGGATGTCCAGCCAGTCGAAATCGGCGGTGGTGTGGATCACTCGTTTGATGATGGCTTCGTGCAGAGGGCTGGCAAAACGGTAATCAGGCCGCGTTTCACGAATGATATCGCCAATAATGACAAAACTTTTGTCTTCAATGGCCTGGGGTTGCTGCAAATAATCCATTGTTTTCATCAGATTGCTGCTCCTGCGAGCGTAACATGCGTAAGCGCAAATATGGCCAGAGCCAGGGTGGAGGCTACCCACATCAGGCGTATGGTTTGCGTAATATCGTCAACGGTGATGGCGCGAGTCTCATCGCCAATCCATGGTTTTTCGACGCGCTGGCCGAAGTAGTCATTTGGGCCGCCAAGCTGCACGCCAAGCGCGCCCGCAACGGTGCCTTCCGGCCAGGCGCAGTTGGGGCTGCTGTGATTGCGGCGATCGCGCCAGCCGATACGCAATGCCCGTGCCGGGTTCAGGCGGCAAAACCAGGCGGCAACGCTCAGCAGTAGCCAGCTCAGGCGGGCCGGAATAAAGTTGGCCACGTCATCCAGACGCGCGCTCACCATGCCAATGGCACGATATTTTTCGTGTTTGTAGCCCACCATCGAATCGAGGGTATTTACCGCTTTGTAGGCCATCGCCAGCGGCGCGCCGCCCAGCAATAAAAAGAACAGCGGGGCGATAACGCCATCCACCGTATTTTCTGCCACGGTTTCCACGACCGCGCGGGTGATCTGCGGTGGCTGTAGCTGCGAAGTGTCGCGCCCGACTATCCAGGAGAGTTTCTCCCGGCTTTGGGCAAGAGTGCCGTGGCGCAAGGCGTGCTCTACTTCCCGTGCCGCATCTTCCAGGCAACGCGCCGCCAGCAGTGTGTAGATCATCCACACCTCCACACACCAACCGAGCCATGGATGGATGGCTTGCGCGCAGGCCAGCACGCCGTATGCCACACTCCAGGTCACACCCACGACCACCAGCCACATCACCCCGCCACCAATACGCAAGGCGGTATCGGAATGGCAGATCCGGCGAACGGCACGCTGTGTCAGCGTAATCAGTGCGCCGATCCAGCGGACCGGATGCGGCCAGTGCGGAGGGTCACCCAGCCAGCGGTCAAGAAGCCATGCGACAAACCAGGCAAGGAGCGTCATAACACGCTCCTTGCGGCGGCGATCCAACGGCTCAACATGGTCGGGCGTTGAGCAAAATGGATGTGCAGATAGCTGGCGTAGGTATTGCCCACCTGCCAGCCGCCCTGCCACTGGGACAACATCCTGCCATCGCGGGTTTTCCGGCACTGCATGACCGCATCCTGCTCAGGGGTAAAATCGGAGTAGTGGAATTCATGGCCGCGCAGCGTCTCGCCTGCATCGGCAAGCAGCATGGGCTGGCTGGCGGTGGCTTCACAATAGCCAAAGCGGGTCAGGCGTTTTCCCATCTCGCTGTGACCGGGTATCACCCCCGCCATAGAATGAATGTCACCTGCGGCATCGCGAAGCGTAGAGCCGAGATACATCAGGCCGCCGCACTCGGCGTAGATCGCCACACCACGCCGGTGCGCCGAACGGATAGCGTCAAGCATGGGCCTGTTAGCAGAAAGGGCGCGGGCGTAGAGTTCCGGGTAGCCGCCGCCGAGCCAGAGCATCTGGCACTCGGGCAATTTTGCGTCGTGCAGCGGGCTAAAGCGCACAATCTTCACACCCGTATTGCGAAGCAGTTCTATGTTATCGGGGTAATAAAAGTTGAATGCCTCGTCATCGGCCAGCGCGAGCGTTATCCCCTCCCCTTCATCACGCGCCGGTAAAGCGGGCCATTGCCCCTCGGGTAATGATGGGAGCGTGCTCAGGGAAAGCAGTTTATCGATATCCAGCGTTTGCGCGATGCGCCCGGCAAAATCACGCCAGGATTGGGAATCAATGACAGATTCACGTGCGGTGACCAGCCCCAGATGCCGCTCCGGCAATGCAACGCCGGCCGTCACAGGCACATAACCCAGCGCAGGAATGCCGCAATAGTGTTCGATAGCGTGTTTGAGCAATTGGTAATGGCTGTCGCTGTTGACGCGGTTAACAATAACACCCGCAATAGTGAGCGCAGGGTCGAAATGTTGAAAACCCATCACCGTGGCGGCGATAGAGGTCGATACCGCTTTTCCGTCGACCAGTAAGATGACCGGTACGCCAAGCTGTTTTGCCAGTGCGGCGCTGCTGCAATAATCAGGGTCAGTGCCATAGCCATCATAAAGGCCCATGACGCCTTCAATTACGGCGATATCGGCGGCTTGCATTTGCTGGTTAAACAAGGCGTTCAGCGTCGGGGCAGGCAGCATAAAGCTGTCAAGATTGCGGGATTCCACGCCCGTTACGGCGGTATGCCAGGCGGTATCGAGATAGTCCGGGCCGACTTTAAATGGCTGTACCCGCATACCGCGCTGCTGTAAAACGCGCAGCAGGCCGAGGGTGACGGTGGTTTTACCACAGCCACTTCCGGTACCGGCAAGGATGAAGGCGCGACGCCCGTCAGACATACCTTAAAGCCCCGTTCAGGGTGGAAAGGCTGTGCCAGGCTGTGCGTAGTCCCAGTCAATGACTGTACGCGTCTGAGCAACCGACTTCCCACCGAAGTTGTTGAGAGTAACCATCAGGCCGGTCTTCTGGCTTAGCGTCGTCCTCGCCCGTCCTTCCCAATCTTGCGATCAGTGGTGATTACGGGGTCGTCAGCATCACAGCAGCGGGGGCTGCGGGGGATTCTCACCCCCTTCCCAGCCGCGATAATTTGCGGCAAACCTGTTGGCTTCATTGTTCGTTTCACTCATACAGCATATTGCTGAAAAAGTGATTTTGCTCCTGACTGCAATCTATCGCATCAGGGAAATAAAAACTGGTTCAGTTTATCCCTGCATCGGCAATAATTTGTTGCGCTATAACAATTTATTGTCCGGCCTTTTCTCTAATCTCTTATTTTGACGGTCTTTCAGGCAATTTTATTGGTTTTAGGAATAACAAAATATTGTTATCGGAAATTTAATCACCGTCATAGTTTGCATTATTCTGCAGGCGGAAAACTTGTGGCGTCACCTGATATGTCTGGCGAAATACTTTGCAAAAATAACTTGTTTGAGAAAATCCTAAATTGCGCGCGATGCTGGCGATACTCCAGTCACTGTGACACAGCATTTCTTTTGCGCTGGCCATACGCTGGCGATTGACCCAGGCATTAAAGCCAATTCCCTGATATTTTTTGAACAGCTTACTGAAATAATACGGGCTGAGATAAACATGTGCCGCCACGTCTTCCAGGCGCAACTCATCAGAGAGATGGGCATCAATATAGCGCAACGCCTTCTTCATCTTACTGTCATGCGGCCCCTGATTTCGACTCGTTCGCCCCGCCTCCTGAGCCTGTTGCTGATCTTTGATGACAACGAAATTGAGCTGTTTTTTAAGGCAATTTTCGACTATCAGCTTAAGCAGATCGGCTGATGCAATGACCCGCGAGTAATCCATCTCTGGTACGTTCAGAAACTCATCCATCAATTTCTGATCCGCCTGCCAGCGATCGTCAATGTTAAGGATATTAATGAGTTCAACACTATCGCCTTCACGCAAACGTACCTGCCCACACAGTACAAACCCGACCAGGTGCCCGGCAATGACCAAAGGAATAGAAAAATCGGTAAGTCCGGCATGGCAACGGTAGATGCAGGGTTGGTTGGATTTAGAGGCTTCGAAGCCGCCACAACGATCGCTCATACGACACCGCGCGCTGTGCTGCGGGTTCTGACGCATCAGCTGGCAAAAGGGTGTGAAGTTGAAAAGCTCGGAAATTTCTTCGCCGTGGATATTAACGACAACAACGGCCAGACCGGTGGCTTGTGCAAAATCCTGGGCGATTTTATTAATGAGTTCGGAGTTTAGTGCACTCGCAGAAATCATGATAAAACCTCTCAGTTAATTTTAATTTATTGTTATAAACAAACCTATAATGTTTACATATCATTCATATTAAATGGCAACCAATAACACTGAATGACCATAGGCTGAATTCAAGATAACAAAAGTCTCCCATCCCTGGGAGACGATTTCGTGCGTTCGTGAAAGCAGATCACGAAATAAATAATCGTCGGACATTTATTTCAAGACGCTATTTCGAGGAGGCGTCAGCTTTTGCTCTCTTCCAGCTTACAGGCATTACAAGGGAGGTTTTTGCCAATCAAGTAACGGTAGCAGGCTGCCCCTCCGCAAGCCCCAATAATGGGTGCAATAATCGGTACGAGGAAATACGGAATATCGCGGCCCCCCGTAAACGCAATGTTTCCCCAACCCGCGAAGAAAGTGAACAATTTCGGGCCAAAATCACGCGCCGGGTTCATCGCAAATCCTGTTAATGGCCCGGTAGCCGCACCAATCACCGCCACAAGCACACCAATCAACAGCGGTGCTAAAGGACCACGTGGCACACCATTGCCATCATCGGTCAGCGCCATGATCATACACATCAAGATTGAGGTAATGATAATTTCAACCAGGCCCGCTTCCCAGATACTCAGCGCGGCAGCCGGATAAGTGCTGAATAACGATGCCAGTTGCAGGCTTTCCACACTGCCTTTAACGATATGATGAGCGGTTTCATATTCAATGAACACACTGTGATAAAGCAAATAGGCGACCGCGGCCCCACCGAACGCACCCGCAACTTGCGCCACAATGTATGGCACCACCTTACGTGCAGGGAAGCAGGCAAACAGCCACAAGGCGATGGTAACCGCCGGGTTCAGGTGCGCACCGGACACTGCGGCGGTCAGATACACGGCCAGCGAAATGCCCAGCCCCCAGATAATGCAAATCTCCCATAGCCCCAGCGTAGCCCCGGCAACTTTCATGGCGCACAGACAGCCGATTCCGAAGAACAAGAACAGCCCTGTGCCTAAAAACTCGGCAATGCATTGTGCCTTAAGTGAATCATTCATTTGTGTCACCTTCCAGGTAGAGTCACGATCTCACCAGCACGCCTGAAGCTGGCAGCAGAGTACAACGCCGCTCACTATAGGAATGCGATATTGAAAAGTGTTGGCAACCTCAGGGTAAAAACGCCAAAAAAATCGCCTCTCAATAACAATATTTTGCTATTCAGACTAAATGAATATGGGGCTGAGCCCTATTTCACTCACAATTATTCGTCTTATTGAAATAACAAATTATTGTTATTTTCCGTGTGTCGTTTTACAGCATTGCTCACAGAATGATTTCGCCCGCGCAAATATCACATCGCTTTTATAAATTCATTATCAAAAATGTAAATATGAAATTGACATAGCAATATTTTGCCATGCCAATACCAATAAAATATCATTAAAAATCATACATATAAAAATTATCAAAGCAATTATTTTACGTAATTAAACCAGGAAGTTCCGAATGTAATTTAAAGACAGCCATTCTTTTTCCTCGCTTATTTGTATAGTCCAAAAATCGGGACAACCTTATCGAGGTCTTTATGCAACAAGAAGCATTAGGAATGGTGGAAACCAAAGGCTTAACGGCCGCAATTGAAGCCGCAGATGCAATGGTGAAATCCGCCAATGTCATGTTAGTGGGCTACGAGAAAATAGGTTCTGGCCTGGTGACAGTCATTGTTCGCGGCGATGTTGGCGCCGTGAAAGCAGCAACGGATGCAGGTGCTGCCGCAGCCGCTCAGGTGGGTGAAGTGAAAGCCGTACACGTCATCCCGCGTCCGCACACTGATGTTGAAAAAATCTTACCTAAGGGAATTAGCCAATGAGTAGCAATGACCTGGTGGAACAGATCATGGCTCAGGTGATCGCCAAAGTGTCTTCACCGACACCCGCGACCTCCCCCACTGTAACCCATCCCAAACGAGAGACGGCTATGGCAGAAAAAAGCTGCAGTTTAACGGAATTTGTTGGTACGGCGATTGGCGACACCGTTGGTCTGGTGATCGCGAACGTCGATAGCGCATTGCTTGATGCAATGAAGCTGGAAAAGCGCTACCGCTCAATCGGCATACTCGGCGCACGTACTGGCGCAGGTCCGCACATCATGGCGGCGGATGAAGCCGTCAAAGCAACTAACACCGAAGTGATCAGCATCGAATTACCGCGTGATACCAAAGGCGGTGCGGGCCACGGCTCACTGATCCTGTTTGGCGGTAATGATGTCTCAGACGTCAAACGCGCCATCGAGGTTGCGCTGAAAGAACTCGACCGCACCTTCGGCGATGTTTATGCCAACGAAGCTGGCCACATCGAAATGCAATACACAGCTCGCGCCAGTTACGCGCTGGAAAAAGCGTTCGGCGCGCCGGTTGGCCGAGCCTGCGGCGTGATTGTTGGCGCTCCAGCCTCCGTCGGCGTGTTAATGGCCGATACGGCACTGAAATCTGCCAATGTGGAAGTGGTGGCGTATAGCTCCCCGGCAAAAGGCACCAGCTACAGCAACGAAGCCATATTGGTCATCTCCGGTGACTCCGGCGCTGTACGTCAGGCCGTCATTTCTGCCCGTGAAATCGGTAAAACCGTACTGGGCACAATGGGCTCTGAGCCGAAAAACGACCGCCCGTCCTACATCTGATAACAGAGAGGCTGTTTCATGAGATCGAAACGATTTGAAGCGCTGGCGAAACGCCCTGTTAACCAGGACGGCTTTGTGAAGGAGTGGATTGAAGAAGGCTTTATCGCAATGGAAAGCCCGAACGATCCCAAACCCTCTATTCGCATTGTCGACGGCGTGGTTACTGAACTGGACGGTAAACCCGCCAGTAAATTTGACCTGATTGACCACTTTATTGCCCGCTACGGTATCAACCTGGATCGCGCGGAAGAAGTGATGGCGATGGACTCAGTCAAGCTCGCCAACATGCTCTGCGATCCTAACGTTAAGCGCAGCGACATTGTGCCGCTCACCACCGCGATGACGCCGGCAAAAATCGTCGAAGTGGTGTCGCACATGAACGTGGTGGAAATGATGATGTCGATGCAGAAAATGCGCGCACGTCGTACCCCATCACAGCAGGCACACGTCACTAACGTTAAAGACAACCCGGTGCAAATTGCCGCCGATGCCGCCGAAGGTGCGTTCCGTGGATTCGACGAACAGGAAACCACCGTCGCGGTCGCCCGTTATGCCCCCTTCAATGCCATCGCACTGTTGGTCGGTTCACAGGTTGGTCGCCCTGGCGTATTAACCCAATGCTCACTGGAAGAAGCAACCGAACTGAAACTGGGGATGCTCGGCCACACCTGCTATGCGGAAACCATCTCGGTTTATGGTACCGAGCCTGTGTTTACCGACGGCGATGATACCCCGTGGTCAAAAGGTTTCCTGGCATCTTCCTATGCCTCACGTGGCCTGAAAATGCGCTTCACCTCCGGCTCCGGGTCAGAAGTTCAGATGGGTTATGCCGAAGGTAAATCCATGCTGTATCTGGAAGCACGCTGCATTTACATCACTAAAGCCGCCGGTGTTCAGGGTCTGCAAAACGGCTCGGTAAGCTGTGTGGGTGTGCCTTCTGCCGTGCCGTCAGGTATTCGCGCCATTCTTGCCGAAAACCTGATTTGTGCCGCCCTGGATCTGGAGTGCGCCTCCAGTAATGACCAGACATTTACCCACTCGGATATGCGCCGTACCGCCCGTCTGCTAATGCAGTTCTTACCGGGTACTGACTTTATCTCCTCCGGTTATTCCGCTGTGCCGAACTACGACAACATGTTCGCAGGCTCCAACGAAGATGCGGAAGACTTTGACGATTACAACGTTATCCAGCGTGACCTGAAAGTTGACGGCGGTTTACGTCCGGTGCGTGAAGAAGATGTCATCGCCATTCGCAACAAAGCGGCTCGTGCTTTGCAGGCCGTCTTCGCAGGAATGGGATTACCCCCTATCACTGACGAAGAAGTGGAAGCGGCAACCTACGCCCACGGCTCAAAAGATATGCCAGAGCGCAATATCGTCGAAGACATCAAATTCGCCCAGGAGATCATCAATAAGAACCGTAACGGTCTCGAAGTGGTGAAAGCCCTGGCACAGGGCGGCTTTAAAGATGTCGCGCAAGACATGCTGAACATTCAAAAAGCCAAACTGACCGGTGACTACCTGCATACCTCGGCCATCATCGTCGGCGACGGGCTGGTGCTCTCAGCGGTAAACGATGTAAACGACTATGCCGGTCCGGCAACAGGTTATCGCCTGCAAGGTGAACGCTGGGAAGAGATCAAAAATATCCCGGGCGCACTCGATCCGAACGAATTGGGCTAAGGGGTGAATGATGGAAATCAACGAAAAATTGCTGCGCCAGATCATCGAAGATGTGCTGGCAG
The DNA here is from genome assembly GCF_040546205.1 of Citrobacter sp. UYEF32. Classification (NCBI taxonomy): domain Bacteria; kingdom Pseudomonadati; phylum Pseudomonadota; class Gammaproteobacteria; order Enterobacterales; family Enterobacteriaceae; genus Citrobacter; species Citrobacter sp. UYEF32. The sequence continues at coordinate 490,332 of NZ_JBEPNI010000001.1, forward strand.
AGATGCAAACCAGCGATAAAAAAGTCTCGTTTAGCGCCCAACCTGGCGGTACCGCAAAACCTGCAGCAACGGCTGAGGGCGGCTTTCTGACGGAAATTGGCGAAGCGAAACCCGGCACCCAACAGGATGAAGTGATCATCGCCGTTGGTCCTGCTTTCGGTCTTTCGCAAACCGTGAATATCGTCGGTTTACCGCACAAGAGCATTCTGCGCGAGGTGATTGCCGGCATTGAAGAAGAAGGCGTGAAAGCACGCGTGATTCGCTGCTTCAAATCATCTGACGTGGCGTTCGTCGCCGTGGAAGGTAACCGTCTTAGCGGCTCGGGCATCTCTGTGGGTATTCAGTCAAAAGGCACAACGGTCATTCACCAACAAGGATTACCGCCGCTTTCTAACCTGGAACTTTTCCCGCAGGCGCCTTTGCTGACGCTTGAAACCTATCGTCAGATTGGCAAAAACGCCGCGCAATACGCGAAACGCGAATCGCCGCAGCCTGTACCGACGCTGAACGATCAGATGGCGCGTCCGAAATATCAGGCCAAGTCCGCCATTCTGCATATCAAAGAGACCAAATACGTCGTGACCGGGAAAAACCCGCAAGAGCTGCGCGTTGCGCTTTAAAAGGACAACACCATGAATTCTGACGCAATTGAATCAATGGTTCGTGATGTGCTGAGCCGTATGAATAGCCTGCAGGGGGCAACCCCGGTAACGGCGCCAACCGCGCCATCAGGCGGCACCACGCACCAGGCCAAAGTTAGCGATTACCCGCTGGCGAATAAACATCCGGAGTGGGTGAAAACATCCACCAATAAAACCCTGGATGAGTTAACGCTGGAGAGTGTGCTGGACGGGAAAATCACCGCACAGGATATGCGTATCACCCCGGAAACCCTGCGTATCCAGGCGTCTATCGCCAAAGATGCAGGGCGTGACCGGCTGGCTATGAACTTCGAGCGCGCGGCGGAACTGACCGCCGTACCGGATGACCGTATCCTGGAGATTTACAACGCGCTGCGTCCCTACCGTTCAACCAGGCAAGAGTTGCTGGATATCGCAGAGGATCTGGAAAGCCACTACAAAGCAAAAATCTGCGCAGCATTTGTACGTGAAGCGGCAGTGCTTTACGTCGAACGCAAGAAACTTAAAGGCGACGATTAATCACAGGGATGACTTATGCGTTATATAGCTGGCATTGATATAGGTAACTCGTCAACCGAGGTGGCACTGGCCACCATGGATGAGACTGGCGCACTGAACATTGTGAGCAGTTCGCTTGCGGAAACGACGGGTATTAAAGGCACACTGCGCAATGTATTCGGCATTCAGGAAGCGTTGAACAAAGTTGTCGCCAATGTGGGTATCTCTGTCAGCGATATTTCGCTTATACGTATTAACGAAGCGACACCGGTGATCGGTGATGTAGCGATGGAAACCATCACGGAAACCATCATTACCGAATCAACAATGATAGGCCATAACCCGAAAACACCTGGCGGTATCGGGTTGGGGGTTGGTATCACTATCACACCGGAAGAGCTTCTGACGCGTCCAGCGGATCAACCTTATATTCTGGTTGTTTCCGCTGCATTCGATTTTTCCGATGTTGCGCGTATGGTTAACGCCTCAACGCAAGTCGGCTATCACATCAACGGCATCATTTTACAGCGCGACGATGGCGTACTGGTCAATAACCGCCTTGAGCGCCCTGTCCCCATCGTTGACGAAGTGCTGTATATCGAGCGCATTCCGATGGGGATGCTCGCCGTTGTTGAAGTGGCAATGCCGGGCAAGGTTATCGAAAGTCTCTCTAACCCTTACGGCATCGCCACTGTCTTTTCCCTGAGCGCCGATGAGACACGCAACATCGTGCCCGTGGCCAGGGCGCTGATTGGCAACCGTTCCGCCGTCGTCGTGAAAACACCGTCCGGTGATGTCAAAGCCCGCTCAATCCCCGCAGGGAATATTGAGTTAGTCGCCAAAGGCAGAACGCTCAAGGTCGACGTTGCCGCCGGGGCCGATGCCATCATGAAAGCGGTGAATGAATGTCCAACACTGGATAACGTCACCGGCGAGGCTGGCACCAATATCGGCGGCATGCTGGAACATGTCCGCCAGACCATGGCTGAGCTCACCAACAAACCCAGCAGCGATGTATTTATTCAGGATCTCCTCGCTGTCGATACCGCTGTCCCGGTCAACGTGACCGGGGGGCTGGCGGGTGAGTTCTCCCTCGAACAAGCCGTTGGCATCGCCTCGATGGTCAAGTCGGACCGCCTACAGATGGCTATGATTGCCCGCGAAATTGAGCAAAAGCTACACGTTGATGTGCAGGTGGGCGGTGCAGAAGCAGAAGCCGCTATCTTTGGTGCGCTCACCACGCCGGGCACATCGAGGCCGCTGGCCATTCTTGACCTTGGCGCCGGTTCTACCGACGCCTCCATTATCACGCCGCAGGGGCAAATTACCGCCACCCATCTGGCCGGAGCCGGAGACATGGTGACGATGATCATCGCTCGCGAACTGGGGCTCGAGGATCGCTACCTTGCGGAGGAAATCAAAAAGTACCCGCTGGCGAAAGTCGAAAGCCTTTTTCACCTGCGCCATGAAGACGGCAGTGTGCAGTTTTTCCCGACCCCTCTTCCACCTGCGGTGTTTGCCCGCGTATGTGTTGTAAAACCCGATGAGTTGGTACCGCTGCCGGGAGACATGGTGCTGGAAAAAGTACGCATTATTCGCCGCAGCGCCAAAGAACGCGTGTTTGTCACCAATGCCCTGCGCGCGCTGCGTCAGGTAAGCCCTACCGGAAACATCCGCGATATTCCATTCGTGGTGCTGGTTGGCGGCTCCTCACTCGACTTCGAGATACCGCAACTCGTCACCGATGCCCTTGCCCACTACCGACTGGTGGCCGGACGGGGAAATATCCGGGGCGTTGAAGGTCCACGCAACGCGGTGGCAACGGGGCTGATCCTCTCCTGGCAGAAGGAGTATGCCAATGGACGTTAAGCAGGACAGTCCGGTCATCGTTATCACCGCGCTCGCAGAGTGCCAGCCGCAGTGGCAGGAAGTGCTGTGGGGAATTGAAGAGGAAGGTATTCCCTGGCGCTGGCAACAGGCCTCCGGGCTTGATGTCGTCGCCCATGCCTGGCAGGCGGCCAACCAGTCAGCACTGCTGGTTGGCATCGCCTGCGATAACCAGCAACTGGTTATCCATTACCGAAATTTACCCGCATCAGCGCCGCTTTTTACGCTGATGCTTCATGAAGACCTCCAGTCCCGGCGCAAGGCAGGTAATAACGCCGCCAGACTGGTGAAGGGGATACCGTTCCGGTAACCACTTTTATCCATAAACAGGAGAAACGCAGTATGAACAACGCATTGGGACTGGTTGAAACAAAAGGTCTGGTGGGTGCAATCGAAGCCGCCGATGCCATGGTGAAATCCGCCAACGTGCAATTGGTAGGTTACGAAAAAATTGGTTCGGGTCTGGTCACCGTCATGGTGCGCGGTGACGTGGGTGCAGTGAAAGCCGCCGTTGACGCAGGCGCTGCGGCAGCCAGCGCGGTGGGTGAAGTGAAATCTTGTCACGTAATCCCGCGCCCGCACAGCGACGTCGAAGCCATTTTACCGAAATCAGCCTGACTGGCAGATAAAGGAGCACAGCGTGAAGCAATCACTCGGATTACTTGAAGTTAGCGGTCTGGCGCTGGCTATCAGTTGCGCGGATGTTATGGCGAAAGCCGCTTCCATCACGCTGCTGGGTATGGAAAAAACCAATGGCTCTGGCTGGACGGTAATCAAAGTCGCTGGTGATGTGGCCTCTGTTCAGTCAGCCATCATCACTGGCGCCAACTTTGCGCAAACGCGTAACGGGCTAGTGGCACAAAAGGTCATTGCGCGGCCTGCTGAGGGGATTATGGCCTCTGCGCCAACGCGTGCAGCCATTCCTGAAACGCCGCCTGTGTCGATAACAACAACGGAAAAACCGGTTCAGAGCATTGAGCACGTGCAGCCATTGCGTGAAGAAACATCCGCCGCTTCCGAATCGGTGGCGATTCAACTGGTGACCTGCAATCTTTGCCTTGACCCGGCGTGTCCACGCCAGAAAGGGGAACCACGCTCGCTGTGTATTCATAGCGGTCAGCGAGGGGAATAAACATGGATAAACAGTTAGTCGAAAATGTGGTCACTCAGGTTCTGGATGAGATGCGTGCGCGTCCCATCCCTCTGGGTATATCGAACCGACATATCCATCTTTCACCTGAGGATTTCGAGCGGTTGTTTCCCGGTCAGACGGTGACGATTAAAAAAGCGTTGCTGCAACCCGGTTATTTTGCGGCGGAGCAAACCGTCACGCTGGTAGGACCAAAAGGGCAACTGAAAAATGTGCGCCTGCTTGGCCCGCTACGGGGCGCCAGCCAGGTCGAGATTTCACGTACGGATGCCCGTACGTTGGGTATCGCCGCCCCGCTGCGCATGTCCGGCAATCTGGCGGGTACACCAGGGATCAGGCTGGTGAGTCCGTATGCGGAAATCGACTTACCCAACGGCGTCATCGTCGCACAACGGCACATTCATATGTCGCCGCTGGACGCCCTGGTTCTGCGCGTTTCCCATGGCGACAACGTCTGCGTTGCAATTGAAGGCACCGGGCGCCGGGTGATTTTTGATGATGTCGCCATCCGTGTGGCGCCGGGTTTGCTTCTCGAAATGCATATCGATACCGATGAAGCGAATGCCTGTGGCGCAGACGAACCTGGCGCTCGCGCTCGCCTGGTACCACGCGCATGAACAGCGAACAGTTAGCGCACATCGTCGGGCTGATCGTTGCCCGCCTGCAGGCCAGGCAGGGCAACACCCTCACGCTCAGTCAGGAAGAGCTGCGTCATGCTTCTGTGATGAAGTTTTTTCTGAACCATGACGCGCTCTGTGTGCAACAAACCGATCTGTGTTTTCTGGGGGCGCTGGCAGACGGCGATCAGGACAACACCGCCGTTGCACACCTGTTTGAAGCCCTGACATTGGGCATGTCCGTGAGCATTACGTTAAACAGCAGGCTGCTGCCCTGCTTGCCCCTGAAAACACTGGCAAAACTGCCTGTGACGTTCATGGATGAGCAAGGCGTCACGGTGGTTATCCATCAGGCAAAAGTATTGAGCTACCGCGATGTCGCTGGCCTCAACGCGTGCTGGCTTGCTGTCTCACGTAAAACGATTATCACGGCACTGGCCCGTGAAGCAGTGATTTCGCAACACATACGACTCGTGAAGCAGGAGTAAAGCATGCATCTCGCAAGGGTAACTGGCTCGGTGGTCTCGACACAAAAATCCGCTTCTCTGGTGGGCAAAAAATTGCTGCTGGTCCGGCGGGTTACGGCAGACGGTGAACTTCCCGCCAACCCATTACAGGGTGATGAAGTAGCCGTTGATTCCGTTGGTGCAGGTGTCGGCGAACTGGTTCTGCTCAGCAGTGGCTCCAGTGCGAGGCATGTTTTTTCCGGCCCGAACGAAGCCATTGATTTGGCGGTGGTGGGCATTGTCGACACCCTGTCGCGCTAAGGAGGAATAATGGCCATTTATACCCGCACTGGCGACGCTGGCACGACGGCTCTGTTTAGCGGCCAGCGCGTCAGCAAAACCCATCCGCGCGTCGAAGCATACGGCACGCTGGATGAACTCAACTCTCAGTTGAGTCTCTGTGCCTGCGCCGTGCAAGCCCCCGCCAGCAAGCCATTCCTGGAAGCGGTGCAACTGCAGATTTTCTGGTTTAGCGCAGAACTGGCGAGTGAAAGCGAAACACCCTCGCCAAAACAGCGCTATGTCAGTACCGAAGATATTGCTGCGCTGGAACAAGCAATAGACAACGCGATGTCCCAGGTCGACAACGTCCACAGCTTTGTGCTGCCAGGCCGCTGCGAAGCAGCAGCCCGTTTGCATGTTGCCCGGACACTGGCCCGCAAAGCCGAGCGTCGCCTGGTGGAGTTAAGTGAACAGGTAAACGTCCGTCAGGTGCTGATGCGCTATATCAACCGCCTTTCCGACTGCTTGTACGCGCTGGCCCGCCTTGAAGACCATCTGGCGCACCAGGAAAAAGTCATTCACGAAGTCGCGGCGCGTTATCGCGCTGCGGCACAAGCCATACCGGCGAAAGGCACCTCTATGTCACTTTCATTTCATGACCTTCATCAACTGGCCAAAGCCGCGATGACACGCGCTGGCGAGCTTAACGTGCCGGTGGTGATAAGCGTCGTGGACGCCCATGGCATCGGCATGCTGACCTGGCGCATGCCAGACGCGCTGCTAGTCAGTAGCGACCTGGCACCGAAAAAAGCCTGGACGGCAGTCGCGATGAGATCGGCCACACACGAACTTTCAGACGCAGTGCAACCAGGACGCGCGCTGTATGGGTTAGAGGCGCACATGGAAGGCAAAGTTGTCACTTTTGGAGGCGGTTTCCCCATCTGGCGTGACGGCAACATTATTGGTGGTCTTGGCATCAGCGGCGGTTCCGTTGAACAAGACATGGACATTGCTCAGACCGCACTTGCGGCGATTAACATGGGAAAAAAATAATGAATACGACCGAACTTGAAACCCTTATTCGCACCATCCTGAGCGAACAACTCACACCGACACAAGAGAAAAAAGAGAGCTGCACCAAAGGGGTATTCGCCACGCCAGCAGAAGCTATCGACGCAGCACACCAGGCCTTCCTGCGCTATCAACAGTGTCCCTTAAAAACCCGCAGCGCCATTATTGGCGGTATTCGTGATGAGCTGGCTCCCTATCTGGCCGAACTGGCCGAAGAGAGCGCCACAGAAACCGGTATGGGCAACAAAGAAGACAAGTTTCTCAAAAACAAAGCCGCGTTGGAAAACACCCCGGGTATAGAAGATCTCACCACCACCGCGCTGACCGGCGACGGCGGCATGGTGTTATTCGAATATTCCCCGTTTGGCGTTATTGGCTCCGTTGCGCCAAGTACGAACCCGACCGAAACCATTATTAACAACAGCATCAGCATGCTGGCGGCAGGCAATACCATCTATTTCAGCCCGCATCCGGGTGCGAAAAAGGTTTCGCTCAAGCTGATCCGCATGATTGAAGATATCGCGTTTCGTCATACGGGTATTCGCAACCTGGTAGTAACCATTGCCGAACCTACATTCGAAGCCACCCAGCAGATGATGGCGCATCCAAAAATCGCCCTGCTGGCGATTACCGGTGGCCCAGGCATTGTGCTGATGGGCCTAAAAAGTGGCAAGAAAGTGATCGGCGCAGGTGCCGGAAACCCACCCTGTATCGTCGACGAAACTGCCGATCTGGTGAAAGCAGCGGAAGACATCATCAACGGCGCGTCCTTCGATTACAACCTGCCCTGCATTGCAGAGAAGAGTCTGATTGTTGTCGACTGTGTTGCCGACCGCCTGATGCAACAGATGCAGGCATTTGGCGCGTTGCGCATTACCGGTGCGGATATCGATAAACTGCGCGCCGTCTGTATCCAGGATGGGGTGGCCAATAAAAAGCTGGTCGGTAAAAGCCCTTCACACATTCTGCAAGCGGCCGGTCTGAGTGTGCCGCCTAAAGCGCCTCGCCTGTTGATAGCCGAAGTGCAAGGCAACGATCCGTTGGTTACCGCAGAGCAATTAATGCCCGTACTGCCTGTCGTTCGGGTTAACGACTTTGATGCCGCCCTCGCCCTTGCCCTCGTTGTTGAGGAGGGTTTACACCACACGGCGGTGATGCATTCACAAAATGTCTCCCGCCTGAACCTGGCCGCGCGCAGCCTGCAGACTTCTATTTTTGTGAAAAACGGACCGTCTTATGCGGGGATTGGCGTGGGCGGTGAAGGCTTTACCACATTCACAATAGCCACACCTACCGGCGAAGGCACGACATCAGCAAAAACCTTTGCACGTTCGCGTCGTTGCGTACTGACCAACGGTTTCTCCATCCGCTAATTGAGGCCGATATGAAGAGATTTTCGCTACAAACGCGACTCTACAGCGGAGCGGGAAGCCTTGAGGTGCTTAAACGCTTTCGTAACAAGCACATATGGGTTGTCTGCGACGGTTTTCTTGCCAGCTCTCCGCTTATAGAACTGCTGCGCAAGGCAATCCCGGCAGATAACCGCATCAGCGTCTTTAGCGACATTACACCTGATCCGACCATCGCCACGGTTGTGGAAGGCATTACACAGATGCATTCACTCCAGCCGCAGGTGGTTATTGGTTTCGGTGGCGGCTCCGCGCTGGATGCGGCGAAAGCAATCGTCTGGTTCAGCAAACAACAGGGCGTCAATATCGAAACCTGTGTCGCGATTCCGACCACCAGCGGCACCGGCTCGGAGGTGACCAGCGCCTGCGTGATAAGCGATCCCGAAAAAGGCATCAAATATCCGTTGTTCGATAATGCGCTCTATCCCGATATCGCGATCCTGGACCCGACGCTTGTCGTTAGCGTCCCACCCGCTATTACGGCGAATACCGGCATGGATGTGCTGACCCACGCCCTCGAAGCCTATGTGTCGCCTCGGGCCAGCGATTTTACCGATGCGCTGGCAGAGAAAGCAGCACAGTTAGTGTTCCAGTACCTGCCAACGGCGGTACGTAAAGGCGACTGCCTGGCGACGCGTGGCAAAATGCACAACGCTGCGACCCTCGCTGGGATGGCGTTCAGCCAGGCGGGGTTAGGTATTAATCACGCCATTGCCCATCAGTTGGGCGGGCAATTTCACCTGCCGCATGGGTTAGCTAATGCGCTGCTGCTGGGGGCGGTCATTCGCTTTAATGCCAGTGATAAACGTGCGGCGAAGCGTTATGCCCGGCTGGCTAAAGCCTGCCATTTTTGCCCGACAGGAGCGAATGAGTTGGTCGCCATTCATTCACTGATTCGCCAGATTGAGCAGCTTCGTCAGCAGTGTGAGATGCCGACGCTCTCGGTCGCGCTAAAAGCAGACAAAGATAAATTCCGTGAGCGGATCCCCGCCATGGTTCAGGCTGCACTGGCGGATGTCACGCTGAAAACCACGCCTCGCCCTGCCGATGGCAATGACATTCGACATATTCTGGAGGAATTGCTGTGAGTGAAGCGGCCCTTCTCCCGTCCCCATGGGGCGAATTGACCCCGGCAACGGCAGAGACCATTCGCCAGCACGTACGCGAAGCTGGCGTCGTTGGCGCTGGCGGCGCCGGGTTTCCAACCCATGTAAAACTGCAGGCACAGGTCGAGATTTTTCTGGTTAATGCCGCCGAATGCGAACCGATGTTGAAAGTCGATCAGCAGTTGATGGCGCAACAGGCGGCACGACTGGTGCGTGGCGTGCTTTATGGCATGACGGCAACGGGTGCGACAGAGGGCATTATTGCGCTCAAAGAAAAATATCGCGCCGCCATCGCCGCACTTACCCCACTACTACCTGCGCAGATTCGTCTGCATATTCTGCCTGACGTCTACCCCGCCGGAGACGAAGTTATCACTATCTGGATGGCGACAGGGCGTCGTGTACCGCCTGCCGCGCTGCCGGTCAGCGTGGGGGTTGTCGTCAATAACGTGCAGACCGTTCTCAATATTGCACGCGCGGTGGAACAGCAATATCCCGTGACCCGCAGAACCCTGACGGTAAACGGCGCGGTACGTCATCCCCTGACTGTAACGGTCCCGCTGGGTATGTCGTTACGGGAAGTGCTGGAAATGGCGGGTGGCGCCACGGTAGAGGAGCCCGGTTTTATTAACGGTGGCCCAATGATGGGCGGTTTGCTGCCATCACTGGATGTGCCGGTGACAAAAACTACGGGTGGTCTGCTGGTACTGCCGAAATCACACTCGCTGATTCAGCGCCGTCTGCAGGATGACCGCACCGTGCTGACCATCGCCCGTACCGTCTGCGAGCAGTGTCGGTTATGTACCGATCTCTGCCCCCGGCATTTAATTGGCCACGAACTCTCGCCTCATCTTCTGGTGCGGGCCGTCAATTATCAGGGCGTCGCTACGCCGCAAACGCTGCTCAGTGCCCTGACCTGTTCTGAATGCAACGTCTGTGAAAGCGTCGCCTGCCCGGTAGGCATCTCACCGATGCGGGTCAACCGTCTCCTTAAAGTTGAATTACGCGCCAGCGGCGCACGCTATGAGGGGCCGCTTCGCGAGGCTGATGAGATGGCGCGCTATCGCCTGATCCCTGTCAAGCGCCTGGTGGCCAGGCTTGGCCTGCGTGACTGGTATCAGGATGCGCCGCTGGAAGAGCACGTCATTACCCCTTCACAGGTCGTATTGCCGCTGCGCCAGCATATTGGTGCGCCAGCGATTCCTTGCGTAAAAGAAGGCGATGTCGTCATCCGGGGGCAGCGCATTGCCACTATCCCCGAGGGTGCGCTGGGCGTTCCCCTTCATGCCAGTATCGATGGCGTTATTGCGTCGGTCACAGATAAAGCCATTACGGTTGTACGAGGTTAACCATGTCACAGGCTATTGGAATACTTGAATTAACCAGCATCGCCAAAGGCATGGAACTGGGTGATGCCATGCTCAAAAGCGCCAATGTGACGCTTCTGGTCAGTAAGACGCTTTGCCCCGGTAAATTTTTGGTCATGGTGGGAGGCGATGTCGGCGCAGTCCAGCAGGCTATTGCCACGGGCGACAGCCAGGCCGGAGAGATGCTGGTCGACAGTTTGGTCCTTCCCAATATTCATGCCAGCGTGCTGCCTGCGATTAGCGGTCTCAATGCCGTCGAGCAACGTCAGGCAGTGGGTATCGTTGAAACCTGGAGTGTAGCCGCCTGCGTGAGCGCGGCCGACCGTGCAGTGAAGGCGTCGAATGTCACCCTGGTACGCGTTCATATGGCGTTCGGCATTGGCGGCAAATGCTACATGGTCGTGACCGGTGATATTTCGGATGTGGAAAATGCCGTCGCCGTTGCCAGTGAAAGTGCTGGCGAAAAAGGTCTGCTGGTGTACCGCTCGGTGATCCCGCGTCCCCATGAAGCCATGTGGCGACAGATTGTGGAGGGCTAATGGAGACACAACGCAGTACTGAACGCATGATTCAGGAGTATGTGCCCGGTAAACAGGTCACCCTGGCCCATTTGATCGCCAATCCAGGCAAAGATCTCTACAAAAAGCTGGGCTTAAGCGAGACGGCTTCTGCCATTGGCATTCTGACGATTACCCCCAGCGAAGCCTCAATCATCGCCTGCGATATCGCGACCAAATCCGGGGCGGTAGAGATCGGTTTTATCGATCGTTTCACAGGTGCCGTGGTCCTCACGGGGGATGTTTCCTCAGTGGAGTATGCACTACGTCAGGTGACGCGTTCACTCGGCGAAATGCTGCACTTTACGACCTGCCAGGTCACAAGGACCTGATGCGATGAAACGAATGATGTTAATTGGCCCAAGCCAGTGCGGTAAGACATCGCTAACACAACGCTTGCGCGGTGAGGCAATGCGCTATCAAAAAACGCAGGCCATTGTCTGGTCACCTGAGACCATCGATACGCCGGGGGAGTACCTCGAAAACCGATGTCTCTACAGCGCCTTACTCACCAGCGCCTGCGAAGCCGATGTGGTGGCGCTGGTACTGAATGCCGACGCCGAATGGTGCCCATTTTCACCCGGATTTACCTTGCCGATGAACCGCCAGACGATTGGCATCATCACCAAAGCCGACCTTGTTGCAGAACACAAGATCACGCAAATCGGCGAGTGGTTACGGCAGTCAGGTGCAGAGCACCTTTTTATCACCAGCGCGCAAACCGGTCAGGGTGTCGCTGAGGTCATCGCTTTTCTTCAACCCCAGGAGCACGCATGTCCCGAACAATAATGGCAATCAACGCCGGTAGTTCTTCGCTTAAATTTCAGCTTCTTATTATGCCTGCAGGCACGCTTCTCTGTCAGGGTCTGATCGAACGTATCGGGCTTTCCGATGCCATTTTCACCCTCAAGCAGGGGGAACAAAAATGGCAGGAGACACGTGCCATTGCCGACCACAAAGAGGCGGCGGAATTACTGCTGGAAAAATTGCTTTCACATAACATTATCTCCTCCTTATCGGCAATAGACGGCGTGGGGCATCGTGTCGCACACGGTGGAGAAACTTTTAAAGACTCGGCGTTGATTACCCATGACGCACTGGCAGAAATCGAACGCCTTGCGGAACTGGCACCATTACACAACCCGGTCAACGCAGCGGGCATTCGCATTTTTCGCCAGGCGCTGCCACATGCCCCAGCGGTTGCCGTGTTTGATACTTCATTTCATCAGACGCTGGAACAAAGCGCTTTCATCTACCCTCTGCCCTGGCGCTATTACGCGGAACTTGGGATTCGCCGTTACGGGTTCCATGGCACCAGCCATAAATTTGTCAGCCAGCAATTAGCCGAAAAACTGGGCGTTCCATTAAGCGCATTGCGGGTTATCTCCTGCCATTTAGGCAATGGCAGCAGCCTGTGTGCTATTAAAGGTGGGCGATCCGTCAACACCTCTATGGGGTTCACACCGCAGTCGGGGGTAATGATGGGTACCCGCAGCGGGGATATCGACCCCTCTATTTTGCCCTGGGTTGCGTTAAAAGAAGACAAGTCGCCGCAACAGCTTAACGCTCTGCTAAATAACGAATCGGGGCTGCTCGGGGTCTCTGGCGTATCGAACGATTTTCGCGATGTCGAACAAGCATCGAATGCTGGCAACACGCGTGCAACACTGGCGCTCACTCTTTTTGCCGAACGTATCCGCGCCACTATCGGCAGCTATGTAATGCAATTGGGTGGCCTGGATGTTCTGTTATTTACCGGCGGCATTGGTGAAAACTCCGCACGAGCCAGAGCGGCCATCTGTCGCAACCTGCATTTCCTGGGGCTGGACATTGACGCCGGGAAAAACGACCGCAATGCCACGTTTATCCAGACTGACCATTCTGTGGTGAAAGTCGCCGTGATCAATACCAATGAAGAACTGATGATTGCCCGTGACGTAATGCGCATCGGACTGCCGGAATATGCGGAGGCAGAAGCATGACAGGTAAAGTCTGGCTGGTGGGCGCAGGCCCGGGCGACACGGGTCTGCTGACCGTAAAAGGATTAAACTGCCTGCGTGAAGCCGAGGCTGTTGTTTTCGACAGGCTGGTAAATCCGCTCCTGTTACAGGAAGCCCCGGCGGGTTGTGAGTTGCATGATGTGGGCAAAGAGGCGAATCGCCACCCTATCCCACAGCCACAAATCAACCAAATCCTGATTGATTGCGCCAGCAGAGGTCTTAGGGTTGTGCGCTTAAAAGGCGGTGATCCCTTTGTTTTTGGTCGCGGGAGCGAAGAGATGCAAGCGCTACGGGAGTGTGGTATCGAGTGCGAGGTCGTACCAGGTATCACCTCCGCGATTGGCGGGCTTGCAGCGGCGGGTATCCCGGTCACGCACCGCGATTTTGCCTCCAGTTTTCATGTTGTGACCGGCCATTTACAGGACGGTAAAGAACCCCAGGACTGGGGTAAACTTGCGGTCCTGCCGGGGACGCTGGTGATCCTGATGGGGATGTCGCAGATACAGACCATCTGTGCCGCTTTGATGAGTGCAGGTAAACCAGCCGATACACCTGCAGCCGTGGTGATGCGTGCCAGCACACCGGAACAGAAAGTTCTCTGCGCACCGCTGTCTGCGCTGGCACAAGAGAGCGAAGCCGCCGGGTTTCACGCCCCCGCGCTGATCGTGATTGGCGGCGTGGTGTCGTTACGCGAAATTCTGGCCTTCAGCGGATCGGCATGACACTATCCTGACGTTACGCACCACAATGAGAGGTTGAACTTGGCGCTGGCACAGTGTCCCGCATCCTGCGGCGAAATCATTCAGGGATGGATCCTGGGCAGTGAAAAGCTGGTTTCCTGCCCGGTCGACTGGTATAGCGAGGTTGAAGTCACAGCCGGTACGCCTGTGCCTGCTGAACGCCCCCTGGTACGAGCGATGGTAAAACAGGTGCTGGCACACTGGCAGCTACCTGCTGCATTAAGTGATGAAATCCGCATTGACTGCCGCTCAACCATTCCCGTCGCCAAAGGGATGGCGAGCAGTACCGCGGACATCGCAGCCACAGCGGTTGCCACATCACGTCATCTTGGGTTTACGCTTGATGACGTCACCCTCTCTCAGCTTTGCGTCGCGCTGGAACCCACCGACAGCACCGTTTTTCGCTCGTTGACGTTATTTGATCACAACAGCGCACAAACACGGATCTCCTGTGAGCGTGTTCCCACTCTCGATGTCTTATTACTGGAAAGCACGTTAACGCTTCGCACAGAAGATTATCATCGCCTGCCCCGGCGGGCCGCGCTGATGGCCAACGCCGATGCTCTCGACAGCGCCTGGCGTAAAGTGCAGCGCGCCTGCCTGACAAACGATCCGGCACTACTGGGCGAGGCGGCATCGCAAAGTGCCATGGCAAGCCAGACGCTGCTACCTAAACCGGGTTTTAATTCACTGATGGGGATAGTGGAACAGTGCGATTTGTACGGGCTGAATGTCGCCCATAGCGGTAGTGTTGTGGGCTTATTTCTGGACAGACAACGTCATGATCTGGCGAAAGTGCGCGCGTTACTGAGTAAACCTGCATTGCAACAGCACTGGCCGCAACAACATCTGTTGCGCATGGTGGAAGGCGGGGTAAGAGAACGGTGAGAGAGGCCCTCTCACCGTCAGAGTGATTACTCTTCTTTTGGCTCAACGGGTTTCTGCTCACCCATTGTTTTCAGTTTCTTGGAGATCTCACGACGTTCTTTGGAGATCTCGGCGTTTTTGATGATGTAATCATCAACGCGGTCTTCGTAATCGCTTTTCATGCTGGCGATAATACCCTGGATAGCTTCAACGCTCATACCCGGCTTGATATAGTCGCTCAGGTTGTCCAGCAGCAGTACACGTTTCTGGTTATCACGGATCTTTTTCTCAACATCCTGGATTTCGCGCTGCAGTTTATTCTTACGACGGAACAGACGAACAAACTCCAGAACGTCCTGGAATGAAGGCTTACTTGTTTCCATTTTGATACCCCTGCTAATGTGAGATTCGGATTCGTTAAAGCAACCGCCTAAGACCTTACTTTTAGCCGTTGCTGATGACAATGATTTTATCCTTTTCTCTATCATAACCCCAAATTGGGCTGAATCGAAACAGCCTGACTGTTTTTCCGAATTGTGTGAAGCTTATTTGCGCAGCGCCCGACATATTAAATGTGACATCAACTCCAGTTGCCGTGCCAGTTCCATGCTCAGCCACACATAACCGTGAATCGAATTCTCCGCCAACGCATCGCCCTGATGATCGCGGAGCAGGTCGCGCAATTCCGTCACAATGTCAGTCAGTTTTTCCGTATTGGCCAGAATCGGTTGCGGATTTCCTTCATAGAGCGCATGGGCGATGGTCAACAGCGTTTGCTGCGTCATTTGCTGCGTTTCACGCAACGTACTGGCGTTGAGCATAACGAAGTGGCTGGCGCGGGAAGCCCAGTGCGCGTTCATTTGCAGTTCCAGCACACACACCATATTGCGGCTTACGGTTTGAATCGCTTCAAAAATGGCTTTCTGGATATGCGTCTCTTTACTGGCGGGTGTAATCAGGCCGCGCATTTTCACCACATCATTGAGTATTTTTTGCAGATGCCTTTCCAGCCGCGGGCGCTCAACGAGGTTACGCGAAAAACCGGCCTGATAGACCCGGTTAAAGGCGGTAACGTAGTTTGCCATTTGGATACGCCAGTGCAGAAAGGCTCGCTGCGGCCAGATACCGGTGAACAGCATTGCCAGTAACGAGCCAAAAATGACGTCGCCACTTCGCCACAACGCCGTATTCATATCCCCGGCCGGCGCGCCAACCACCACCGACAGCGTGATACCGATAAGCAATGCCTGATAGGGCTTTTTACCCAGCGCCAGCCAGCCACAGAGGAACATGGCTCCCGCACACCACATCACCATCAGCGGAAGGGAGATCAGCTCAAGCTTAAGTGCGACAAGCCCCAACGCAGAGCCACAGATTGTGCCACCAATGCGCTCAAATGCTCTGGGGACCACATTTCCCCAGAACGAAATCGGCCCCATGATCACCACCAGGGTGATGAGTGGCCAGGTACCCTCGGGTACATTGAGCAGACGAACCAACAAAAAGGTCAGGATAAAAGCCAGCGCAATACGTACGCCGTGAACCACGCGATAATGTCGGTAAAGACGGATCTCAAAAGGACTGAGTGATTTGTCGGGACGCACACCCGCTCTCCAGTCAAAAAACAACGAAGGCGCAATTGTAGCGATCTTTCTGCGGCAAAGGTCACTGTTTAGAACAAAAAAAGGGTTCACTGCTTAAAATCCGCGTGTACAGATTGAACAGTGAACCCTTTTAACGTTTACGATCAGAGCACTTTTGGTTCTACGGGAATGTACATATCGATTTCCCAGTAGCCATCCTCCTGCGCTGAATTCAGATAGACTTCAAAACAGGGGCGTAAAGCAATCTGATACTGCTCGTCTGCCATCAACTCATCAAAAAAAGCATCCCACGCCTGTTCAAACTCTTCGTTATAGACGCGAGCACGTGCCACTGCGTTCAGGCCTGCCGGAATCTCAGTACGCATCACCCCTTCACTGTTTTCAGGAATGACGAAATCAGCCGGAACCGAAACAACCACATCAGCACGCAACTTTTCCGCGGGAACTTCATCGGGATTGTCATAGTAAACCGTGATCCATTCCTGAGTCTGAATCTGTTTACCGTTAACCCACATCGCTAACTGCTCGAACCCTTTCTTGACGGTGACATCCCAGGGGCCAACCAGATGAAACCCGGCGATAGTGCGCTTATCAACCTGTCTTACGGTGTATGCCATGTTACCCTCCCTTTACTGTTTATTTGTACAGTATAGTGAAATCATCGAAACCGGGCACTCACAACAGATCAATTATGTGAGCAGACTCGCGTCACAGCCAGTCCGCATCATCATCAGGCTTTGTGGTGCAGATAGTCGCTCAACCGCGAGAACAAGCCACCCTTACCGACATCATCCAGCGTCACCAGCGGCAAGTGCGCCACCACTTTGTCACGATCGTAAAGCTGGATTTCGCCCACGCGCTGATGAGCGGCAAGCGGGGCTTCGAGCTCTTTAGCGTCTATGACATAGCGAGCTTTGATATTCGGGAGTTCCGCTTTCGGCAGCGCCAGCCAAAGATCCTGGTCGGTACCGACCGTCATCTGTTCCTTATCGCCATACCAGATACGCTCGCTGCCAACTTTTTTACCTTTTTGCAGAATCTGCACGGTATCAAAATTTTGCTGGCCCCAGTGCAGCAACTTCCGCGCCTGGTCTTCACGGCCTTTCGGGCTTTCCGCCCCCATCACAACCGCAATCAGGCGACGCTGCCCATCAACGCTTGATGCTATCAGGTTAAAACCGGCACCCGAGGTATGCCCGGTTTTCAGGCCATCAACATTCAATGATGAATCCCACAGCAGCCCATTACGGTTCTGCTGGGTGATACCGTTCCAGGTCAGGCTTTTCTCACTGTACATATGATAAAAATCCGGCTCACCGCTGATAATGGCGCGGGAAAGCACCGCCAGATCATATGCCGAACTGTGCTGGCCGGGCGCGTCCAGGCCATGTACCGTTTCAAAATGGGTATCACGCAAATTTAGTTTTTGCACATAATCGTTCATCATGCTGACAAACTGCGGCTGGCTTCCCGCTACATAATCGGCCAGCGCGACGCAGGCATCGTTGCCGGAATCAACAATCAGCCCGCGGCTCAGGTCGCGCACCGTAACGCGATCCCCGGCTTTCAGGAACATTAACGAAGAGCCGTCAAAGACCGGATTTCCTCGCGCCCAGGCATCCTTACCTACCGTCACCACATCGCTGGCGCTGATACGGTGGCTGTCGATGGCGCGATCCACAACATAGCCAGTCATCAGCTTGGTCAGGCTGGCCGGATTACGCTGCTGATGTTCATTGCCTGCAGTGAGGATCTGCCCGGTGGTGTAATCCATTAAGACCCATGAGCCCGCCTGAATTTCCGGCGGCTGGGGAGAAATCGGCATATCATCTGCCAACGCGCAATGGATTGTCGCGGACAAAAGGGAGAAGGCAAAAAACAAACGGCATTTCAAAGAAATATCCTCATTTACGTGAAATTAGCCGTTCTTTTTACGCAACTTAATATGTCGATACTGGGACAAATTGCAAACAAATGTGACGAAAGTCATTTTTTTACATCCCGGATCTTGCTCCGAATGACGCTCCGCAATGCGTTTTCCTTCGGAAGATGCGACGCAATGGTTTACCATAGGCAGGTTATTGATCAACAGGATGAGCTCAGGTGTCTGATTCAACGGCAACGCCCACATTTCTTTTCCATGACTACGAAACGTTCGGTACCAGCCCCTCGCTGGATCGCCCCGCACAGTTTGCTGCGATTCGTACCGACGCCGATTTCAACATCATTGGCGAGCCGGAAGTCTTTTACTGTAAACCGGCAGATGACTATTTGCCTCAGCCAGAGGCAGTGCTGATTACCGGCATTACGCCACAGCACGCCAGAGCGAATGGCGTCAATGAAGCTGACTTTGCCCGCCGCATCCATGATTTGTTCACCGTCCCCAAAACCTGCGTACTCGGCTATAACAACGTCCGCTTCGATGACGAAGTGACGCGGAATATCTTCTATCGCAACTTTTACGATCCCTATGCCTGGAGCTGGCAAAACAACAACTCGCGCTGGGATTTGTTGGATGTGATGCGTGCCTGCTATGCCCTGCGCCCGGACGGCATCAACTGGCCGGAGAATGACGATGGGCTGCCGAGCTTCCGCCTTGAGCATCTGACAAAAGCGAACGGTATTGAACACAGCAATGCCCACGATGCAATGGCCGACGTTTACGCCACTATCGCCATGGCGCAACTGGTGAAAACCCACCAGCCGAGGCTGTTTGATTATCTGCTGAGCCACCGTAATAAGCATAAACTGGCGGCCCTGATTGATGTCCCGCAGATGACGCCGCTGGTCCATGTTTCCGGCATGTTTGGCGCCTGGCGCGGCAATACCAGTTGGGTTGCTCCGCTGGCCTGGCACCCGGAAAACCGCAATGCCGTGATCGTGGTGGACCTCGCGGGCGATATGTCGCCGTTGCTGGAACTGGATGCTGACGCGCTGCGCGAGCGCTTGTATACCGTAAAAGCCGAGTTAGGTGACAATGCTGCCGTGCCGGTGAAGCTGGTACATCTGAATAAATGCCCTATCCTGGCACAGGCGAAAACGCTGCGTCCTGAGGATGCTGAACGGCTGGGGATTGACCGCAAACAGTGTCTGGATAACCTGAACGTTCTGCGCAATAACCCGCAGGTACGCGAAAAAGTACTGGCTATCTTTGCCGAAGCCGAACCGTTTGTACCCTCTGAGAATGTGGATACACAACTTTATAACGGTTTTTTCAGCGACGCAGACCGTGCGGCAATGAACATTCTGCTGGAAACCGAGCCACGTAACCTCCCGGCGCTGGATATCACCTTTATCGATAAGCGAATCGAGAAACTGCTGTTTAACTACCGGGCGCGTAACTTCCCCGGAACGCTCGATTATGACGAACAACAGCGCTGGCTGGAGCATCGCCGTCAGGTGTTTACGCCTGAGTTTTTGCAGGCCTACGCCGATGAGCTACAGATGCTGTCCCAGCAGTACGCCGACGATAAAGCGAAGCTGACACTGCTGAAATCGCTCTGGCAGTACGCCCAGGAGATTGTGTAGCCGCCAGAGTGCAGGCAAAAAATATCCTCCGGCATAGCCGGAGCTTTTTCAGATGCGCCTAAAAGGTTGTTTTACCAGCCGTGCCCTAACAGACGCATCCCAATCCGACATTTGCATTTATGGATTACTTACAGCTCGTAAACGAGCTGCCCGGATAAGGGATTGATAACTGCTATCTCATTTTATCCACTTGAAACTGGTGCTTAATATATTCCTTTATCTTCGCCGCGTTCTTACCCGCTGTATCGACGTAGTATCCGCCGCTACACCAGTATCCCCTGTTTCTGTATTTGAATTTCAGGCCCCCAAACTGGGCATAAAACATCAGGCTGCTTGTAGCTTCCTTATATCCCATAAAACCAGACACACTCACCTTCGATGGGATCTCCGTAAGCATATGAATATGATCCACACAGCATAAGTCTTCCAGAATATTCACTTTTTTCCACCCACATTGCTTACTTACGATGCTGCCTATTGCCTGATTTTTCTACCTATAAAACTCCTGTCTTCGGCATTTGGGTGCAAAAACTATGTGATATTTGTAGTTCCATTGGGTGTGCACTAAGCACTTTTGTCCCTGATTGGGCCCCCTTTACTTGTTGTTTGACTTTTGCTGTTGCCAGACCGCAAAGTTTTTTAACAAATGAAAAAGGGTGTTAATTATTGGTTAAAAGTTAAAAGGTTTGCTGAATGCCCAGCCTGGCTGGGGAGTACTATACACAGAAAACGCTTGACATTACGCTCGATGGGGGCGTGGATTTATGTTAAAGACGTGGTCATATAAGCCATGGACTTATGAAATTCTTTGCTGTTATTAAACATATGAGAACGAAAGATTTGACTTGTTCATCCCAAATGAGCGCCTAATCTCAATGCTAGCAAACTTTTCCACTCACCATGCCTGATACTTCAAACTCTGTGCTATGGACATCGAAAACGATGATCCCTTTGCTTGCGTTGATTACGACGTTACAATCTTTGCCGTGCGAATCTGTAAAGCACTGCTTTTGAGCAGGAGAGGCAGCAATCCTTTCCTTTAAAATAGCAGTGATATTTCATCAACTGATGCTGCTAATGCGCTGGTTGATATGCAGATAAAAATCGCAGATATCAATACATTAATTTTCATTTTAGTACGTTTTTGGTGTGCTATCAGCCGATGACACACCATCGAATAGGGGTAGTCATGGATCGTCTGGAGAGGTTTTCTCTCGTATCTTATCTGGTCGTCATGACCATAATAGGGCTATTTTTCGTTTTCAAAAATACACCGCTTACCGGTCTTGATGAAAGATTTCATTTTTTCAGGTCATATCAAATGGCACAGGGAACCATGTTGCCAAAGCTGATAAATGGAGAGAAAGGCGCATGGGGTGGCTGTGTAGAAAGAAAAGCTTTGCAATATGTCTGGCCGTTTTTTATCTCGCAGGATCAGAATCAGCCAGCCAGTAAAGAGGATGCCATTAAGCGCGCCAAAGAAATTGATGCCTCAAATGATACCGTGAGTACCTGTTTCAATTTCGCGCCGTCTGCCGCCTATTCTCCGTTGTTATATGCACCGTCAGCAATTGGTATAGCCATCACTAAATACACGTCGTTTGGAATAGACACTCAGATGTATGCAGGGAGGGTGATGAACCTGGTATTTTTCATTGCAATGGTTTATGCCGCAGTAATGATGATGCCAATCATGCGCATCCCAACGCTGATGATTCTGTCTTTTCCTACCCTGCTAAATCTGGCATCGTCGTACAGCCCGGATCCGGTAACTAATCTAGTCACTGTGATGTTTATAGCGTGCTGCCTACGAATGGCAATTCTAAAAGAAAAAATATTCTGGCAGACGTTTGTGCTGGCTTGTTTGGTTGGCCTGCTGAAAATGACGAACATTGCATTTCTTCCGTTCGTTTTACTCATTCCGTCATCACTGTTTTCCAGTCGTATCAAATGGCTGGCATACATGGCAGGAAGCATTGCCGCAGGATGTGCTGTCGCGCTGGCATGGAACGGTTACTACTCGTGGGTGCCCAGCCAGTTCTGGCATTCAGGAGGCGATATAAAAACAGCCAAAGAGATGCTGTTGACTCAGCCGTTCGCAACAGTAATCTTCCTGATTAAAAGCGTGATTATTCAAACGCCTGATATGTTTGACAGGATGTTCGCTACGTTCGGCGGTGGCCCGGCTGCGTATACATGGACTTTTGGCGGTAAATATTGCTACCTGGCGATTTTTTCAATATTCATGGCAACACTTAGCAGCGTTAGCCGGTCACAGATAGCGTTTAATAAATTAAAATTGTATTTACTTCCAGTTATGAGTATTGGAAGTGTGCTGCTGATTTTCCTTGCCTTGTGGGTCGGTTTTTCACCGTTGAATATACCTTTCGTAGGTGGCGTTCAGGGCCGTTACTTCATAATCAGTTTCATGACTGCAATGATTTTCATTGTGATGATGCTTTCAAGAAGCGAGACTTTTGCTAAATCATGGCTTGGCGTTGCGCTGATTGATAAACCAGTACTTGCATTCTCAACGTTCACTTACCTGATGATAATTTCTCATGTATGCTATTTGAGCATTGTTAAATACTGGCCTATGTATAATTAAATAATTATCCTCCGGCATAGCCGGAGGTTTTTCTGATGTGCCTGGTAAGGCTCTGTGACCAGCCGCGCCTTACCAGGCAAATCGCAGTCGGACATTTGCATTTATGGATTACTTCCGACCCGTAAACGGGCTACCCGGATAAAGGAGCGACAACTACTCACCCATATTATCCTCTTCAAGCGGGTGCTTTATGTATTCCTGTATCTTCGCCGTGTTCTTCCCTACCATATCTACGCAGTATCCCCGGCACCAGAATTCCCTGTTCCTGTATTTGAATTTCAGATCTCCAAACTGCTCTTAAGGCATCAGACCGCTTTTCCCTTTCAGATATCCCATAAAGCCGGATACGCTCATTTTGGGCGGGATTTCCATAAGAATATGGATATGGATATGGATATGATCTGCGCAGCATTCCGCTTCCAGAATACGTACGTCTTTCCACTCACACAGCTTTCTTAAAATACTGCCTGTCGCCAGGCGTTTGGGTGAAAAAAACATGTGATATATACAGTTCCATTGGGTGTGCACCAAGCTCTTTTCGTCCGCGATTGCCCCCCTTTTGTTTTCTTGTTGAACTTGTGCAGTAGCCAGACCGCAAGATGGTTTAACAAATCAAAAGGGGTTTTAATAACTGACTTAAAGCTGAAAGCTTTCCTGAACGCCCAGCCTGGCAGGGGCTTTCTATAGGCAAAAAAAACCGGAGGCCATGGCCTCCGGTTTTTTTATTCAGTCATTCATTACTGCGCGATATCTTCGTACTGTGGCACCGGGTTGCGGAAACTTTTCGTCACGCAGGCCAGATAGACCAGACCGATACCCCCCCAGATCAGGCCCAGAATCATTGAGCTCTGCTCCAGGTTAATCCACAGTGCGCCTACGGTCAGCGCGCCACAGACCGGCAGTACCAGATAGTTGAAGTGATCTTTCAGCGTCTTGTTACGCTTTTCACGGATCCAGAACTGCGAAATCACTGACAGGTTAACGAAGGTAAACGCCACCAGTGCGCCGAAGTTAATCAACGCTGTCGCCGTCACCAGGTCGAATTTAATCGCCAGCAGTGCAATCGCGCCAACCAGCAGGACGTTCCATGCCGGAGTACGCCACTTCGGATGAATATAACCAAAGAAACGGGTCGGGAAGACGCCATCACGGCCCATCACGTACATCAGACGCGAAACGCCCGCATGTGCCGCCATACCGGAAGCCAGAACGGTCACGCTGGAGAAAATCAGCACGCCCCACTGGAAGGTTTTACCCGCCACATACAGCATGATTTCCGGCTGAGACGCATCCGGATCTTTAAAGCGAGAGATATCCGGGAAGTACAGTTGCAGGAAGTAAGAGGCAACGATAAATACCAGGCCGCCAATCAACGCCGTCAGGAAGATAGCCTTCGGAATCACGCGCTCTGCATCTTTGGTCTCTTCTGACAGAGAAGAGATACCGTCGAAGCCGAGGAACGAGAAGCACAGGATAGTCGCGCCGGTAATCATCGGCACCACGTGTGCGCCTTCGGACCAGAACGGACGCGTGCTGGTCAACGTACCTGCGCCTTCACCGTGAGAGACGCCGTAAATGATCAGACCAACAATAACGGCCACAATGCCCATCTGCAGAATCACAATCAGGGTATTGAAGTTGGCCACGGTCTTGATGCTGCGCAGATTAGAGATGGTCATAAAGGCCACCAGCGCGACAACAAAGATCCACGATGGAATAGAAGGCACCAGCGCTTCAAAATAGATTTTCGCCAACAGAATGTTGATCATCGGCATGAACAGGTAGTCCAGCAGCGAAGACCAACCCACCATAAAGCCAACCGCCGGGCTAATGGATTTCTGGGCATAGGTGTATGCGGAGCCCGCAGACGGGAAACGGCGAACCAGTTTACCGTAGCTCAGCGCCGTAAAAAGAATGGCCACCAGCGCAAAGGCATACGCCGTTGCAACATGGCCGTCGGTCAAGCCAGAGACGATACCAAACGTATCGAACAGCGTCATAGGCTGCATATAGGCGAGGCCCATCATAACAACCGGAATCAACGTAAGTGTTTTACGCAATTCCACGCGAGAGGTCTTTGGAGTAGCGTTATGCGACATAGTTATCCCCTTTTACGGTGAACGCCAGCGCGTAAGCAAAAGATTGCCCCATTTCTTTATATTCCTCAGCGACAACGACTGTCGGTTTTTAGTAAATATCTATCCGGTACGAAGCCCGGCCTCTTGGATTGAATGACGTTTCTAAAGTGCAAAAAAATAACCGACGTCTGATTAACGTCGGTTAGTTTCAATTTTTTGCAGCGACATATTTTGCACCAAAGTGAGGCGTTTTGACAAGCCTGTGCAATGGCGCTCACAAAGCGGTAACACCTAACTTACTGAATTTAAATAATTCACTTTGAACCAGAGCAAATTAATAGCACTTTTTGCTAAAATGTTTCTGCACTGTTTCAGGGAAATGACAGATTTCCCCCGTGTTTATGGCATTAAACTGTTTAAAATCAGTCCAGTGGCATGGTCATCGGATTCGGATATTCATACTCAAATCCCAGTTCGTGGCAAATGCGGTTACCGTCAACCGCTTTCCCTTTTTCGCCGGGCGCAGAGTCGAGGAATTGTGGCTCAGGCAGGCCAAGCTTGCGTGCCATGGCCGGGTAAAACTGCGCTCGCGCCGGGTGCTCAGGTGCACATAAATTATAGATATGCCCGCCCTTCGGCGCCTGAAGCAGCAACGTGATGGCGGAAATAACATCCTCCAGATGGACCAGGTTGACCCCCTGTTGCCCGTCTGGCGCCGTCTTCCCGGCAAAAAAACGCCCCGGATGGCGAGCCGGCCCTACCAGCCCTGCCAGACGCAGAATATCCACCGATGTCCCCGGCAAATTATGCAGCCAGTCCTCAAGCTCTTTCAGGACTCGTCCGCTCGCCGTTGACGGATTACGCGGTGAGTTTTCTTTTACTGTGCCGCTGGTGTCGCCGTACACCGAGGTGGAGCTGGTAAAAATGATGCGCGGGATATGATAGGCCAGCGCACTATCAACAATTTCCTGCATCGCCTGCAGGTAGAAAGCCTCGCCAGGACCACTGCGTCTGGCGGGCAAAGTGATAACCAGCGCGTCGACATTCATTAATGCATCCAGATCGTCTGGCTCGCAGAACAGCTCCGGTTCGAGTTTCAGCACGTAGCTTTCAATGCCGCACATACGAGCCGCCTCCACGCCATCCTGAGTGGTTTTGCTGCCGGTGACCTGCCAGCCGCGCGCCGTTAATGACAGCGCCAGCGGCATGCCCAACCATCCTAATCCGACAATAGCGACCTTTTTCATGTGTCTCTCCCGACATTTCGCAGATTCCATTTTAAGGCTACGCCAGCCCGACGAAACTGACAATTCATAGAGCGAATATGAAATGATTTAATGATTAAAAAAAGCCCTTGCCTTTGGTGGTGAAAGTGGTTTAGGTTAAACGACATCAAATGAATAAACATTCATCGAGAATTTTATGACAGGCGTTCAATTTAAACTTCACCATCATCACCATCATCCTGACTAGTCTTTCAGGCGATGTGTGCTGGAAGACGTTTGGATCTTCCAGTGGTGCATGAACGCAAGAGAAAGCCCCCGGAAGATTATCTTCCGGGGGCTTTTTTTTGGACCAAATTCAGCAGGATAATGAGGAAAACAGAATGTTAGACAATACCCGTTTACGCATAGCTATTCAGAAATCAGGCCGCCTGAGCGATGACTCACGCGAATTACTGGCCCGTTGCGGCATTAAAATCAACCTGCACACACAGCGTCTGATTGCCCTGGCCGAAAATATGCCGATTGATATTCTGCGCGTGCGTGATGACGACATTCCGGGGCTGGTCATGGACGGCGTGGTCGACCTGGGTATTGTGGGCGAAAACGTCCTGGAAGAAGAGTTACTGACCCGCCGCGCACAGGGGGAAGACCCGCGTTATTTCACCCTGCGCCGCCTTGATTTCGGGAGTTGCCGCCTGTCACTGGCGACCAACGCCGATGAAGAGTGGAAAGGCCCGGCGTCACTCGACGGAAAACGTATTGCCACCTCTTATCCGCACCTGCTCAAACGCTATCTCGACCAGAAAGGTGTCGCCTTCAAGTCCTGCCTGCTGAACGGTTCTGTTGAAGTGGCCCCACGTGCCGGTCTGGCGGATGCCATCTGTGATCTGGTCTCCACCGGCGCCACCCTGGAAGCGAATGGTCTGCGCGAAGTGGAAGTGATTTACCGCTCCAAAGCCTGCCTCATTCAACGTGACGGCGAGCTGCTGGATGGCAAACAAGAGCTGGTCGATAAATTGCTGACCCGTATTCAGGGCGTGATTCAGGCACGTGAATCAAAATACATCATGATGCACGCGCCAACCGAGCGTCTGGATGAAGTGATTTCTCTGTTGCCGGGCGCCGAACGTCCGACCATTCTGCCGCTGGCAGGCGATCAGCAACGTGTCGCCATGCATATGGTGAGCAGCGAAACCCTGTTCTGGGAAACGATGGAAAAACTGAAAGCGCTGGGCGCCAGTTCTATTCTGGTGCTGCCAATCGAGAAGATGATGGAGTAATCCACCTTACGATTCGCCCGGTGGCGCTATGTCTGCCGGGCCTGGACATCCAGGCCGGATAAGCGAAAGCGTCACCCTGCCTATAAAGGAAAACGATTATGAGCTTTAACACTATCATCGACTGGAACAGTTGCAGCCCTGAACAGCAACGCGAGCTGCTGATGCGCCCGGCGATCTCCGCCTCAGAAAGTATCACCCGTACCGTTGTGGAGATCCTCGACAACGTGAAAAGCAACGGCGATAACGCCCTGCGCGAATACAGCGCGAAATTTGATAAAACTGACGTTACCGCGCTGAAAGTGACCGCGCAGGAAATTGCCGATGCCAGCGCCCGTCTCGGTGACGACATCAAGCAGGCGATGGCCGTGGCGGTTAAGAATATCGACACGTTCCACGTCGCACAGAAACTGCAAACGGTTGATGTCGAAACAGTGCCAGGCGTGCGTTGCCAGCAAGTCACCCGCCCTATCGCCTCCGTCGGGTTGTATATCCCAGGTGGCTCCGCGCCGCTGTTTTCCACCGTACTGATGCTGGCCACTCCGGCACGCATTGCAGGCTGCAAAAAAGTGGTGCTCTGCTCCCCTCCCCCTATTGCGGATGAAATTCTCTATGCGGCGCAACTCTGCGGTGTACAGGAAGTCTTTAAAGTGGGGGGCGCGCAAGCGATTGCGGCTCTGGCATTTGGCACGGAATCAGTGCCAAAAGTCGATAAAATCTTTGGACCCGGCAACGCCTTCGTGACCGAGGCCAAGCGTCAGGTAAGCCAGCGTCTGGATGGCGCTGCTATCGATATGCCAGCGGGTCCTTCGGAAGTGCTGGTGATTGCCGACAGCGGCGCCACGCCTGATTTTGTCGCCTCCGATCTGTTGTCGCAGGCGGAGCACGGCCCGGACTCGCAGGTGATCCTGCTGACGCCGGATGCCGACATGGCCCGCGCCGTTGCCGACGCCGTTGAACGTCAGTTAGCCGACCTGCCTCGTGCGGAAACGGCGCGTAAAGCGCTCTCCGCCAGCCGCCTGATTGTGGCGAAAGACCTGGCACAATGCGTACAAATCTCTAACCAGTATGGTCCGGAGCATTTGATTATTCAGACCCGTAGCGCGCGTGACCTGGTGGATGATATCACCAGCGCCGGCTCGGTCTTTTTGGGCGACTGGTCACCCGAGTCCGCCGGTGATTATGCCTCCGGCACTAACCATGTCCTGCCAACATACGGTTATACCGCAACCTGCTCCAGCCTGGGGCTGGCCGATTTCCAGAAACGGATGACTGTCCAGGAATTATCGCGCGAAGGCTTCGCGTCTCTCGCTTCTACTATTGAAACGCTGGCGGCCGCTGAACTGCTCACCGCCCACAAAAATGCCGTCACCCTGCGTGTTAACGCCCTTAAGGAGCAAGCATGAGTATTGAGGAACTGGCTCGCGCCAACGTACGTGCCCTGACCCCGTATCAGTCTGCCCGTCGTCTTGGCGGTAAGGGCGATGTCTGGTTGAACGCCAACGAATTCCCGACGGCAGTGGAATTTAATTTCACTCAGCAAACGCTGAACCGCTACCCGGAATGCCAGCCAAAAGCGGTCATTGAAGGGTATGCGCAATACGCCGGGCTTAAGCCGGAACAAGTGTTGGTGAGTCGCGGCGCTGATGAAGGCATTGAGCTCCTTATCCGCGCGTTCTGCGAACCGGGTAAAGACGCCATTCTGTTCTGCCCGCCGACCTACGGTATGTACAGCGTCAGCGCAGAAACCTTTGGCGTTGAGTACCGCACGGCCCTGACACTGGACGGCTGGCAACTGGATCTGCAAAACATTGCCGACCAGCTTGAGAACGTCAAACTGGTGTATGTCTGCAGCCCGAACAACCCCACCGGTCAAATCATCAATCCGCAGGACATTCGCGCCGTGTTGGAGATGACGCGCGGCAAAGCGCTCGTAGTGGCCGACGAAGCGTATATTGAATTTTGCCCTCAGGCGACGCTGGCGGGCTGGCTTGAAGAGTATCCGCACCTGGTGATACTGCGCACGCTGTCCAAAGCTTTTGCGCTGGCAGGCCTGCGTTGCGGCTTCACCCTGGCAAATGAAGAGGTGATCAACATGCTGATGAAAGTGATCGCCCCCTATCCACTCTCTACACCGGTGGCCGATATCGCGGCCCAGGCTCTGAGCCCGGAAGGGATTGTGGCGATGCGTGAGCGTGTCGCACAGATCGTGGCCGAGCGCGAATATCTGTCAACATCACTTCGTGACATTCCCTGCGTGGAGACGGTGTTTGATTCAGAGACCAACTACATTCTGGTACGCTTCAAAGCCTCCAGCGCTGTCTTTAAATCTCTGTGGGATCAGGGCATTATCCTGCGTGACCAAAATAAACAACCGACCTTGAGCGGCTGCCTGCGTATCACTATCGGCACCCGCGAAGAGAGCCAGCGCGTCATCGACGCTTTACGTGCGGAGTCTGTATGAGCCAGAAGTACCTTTTTATTGACCGTGATGGAACCCTGATTTCCGAGCCGCCATCTGATTATCAGGTCGATCGTTTTGACAAGCTGGCCTTTGAACCGGACGCGATTCCGGTTCTGCTCGCACTCCAAAAAGCCGGTTTTAAACTGGTGATGATCACCAATCAGGACGGTCTGGGCACCAGCAGCTTCCCGCAGGCCGATTTTGACGGCCCGCATAACCTGATGATGCAAATTTTCACCTCTCAGGGTGTGGTGTTTGAAGAGGTGCTGATTTGCCCGCACTTCCCGGGCGATGAGTGTGATTGCCGCAAACCGAAAGTAAAAATGGTTGAGCGCTGGCTGGTTGAGCAAGCGCTGGATAAAGCGAACAGCTACGTCATTGGCGATCGCGCAACGGATATTGAACTGGCGGCCAACATGGGCATTGCAGGGCTGCGTTACAACCGTGAAACCCTGAACTGGGCAGCCATTGGCGAGCAGTTGACCAAACGCGATCGTTACGCCCACGTTGAGCGCAAAACCAAAGAGACGCAGATTGACGTCAAAGTGTGGCTGGATCGCGAAGGCGGCAGCAAAATCCGCACCGGCGTGGGATTCTTTGATCATATGCTCGATCAAATTGCCACCCACGGCGGATTTCGCATGGAAATCGACGTCAAAGGCGATCTCTACATTGACGATCACCATACGGTTGAAGATACCGGCCTGGCGTTAGGCGAAGCGTTGAAACTGGCGCTGGGCGACAAGCGCGGTATCAACCGTTTCGGTTTTGTGCTGCCGATGGACGAATGCCTGGCACGCTGCGCGCTGGATATTTCCGGGCGTCCGCACCTGGAATATAAAGCTGAGTTTACCTATCAGCGCGTGGGTGATTTGAGCACCGAGATGGTTGAGCACTTCTTTAGTTCTCTTTCTTACACCATGGGTGTGACGCTGCATTTGAAAACCAAAGGGAAAAACGATCACCACCGCGTGGAGAGCCTGTTCAAAGTCTTTGGTCGTACGCTGCGCCAGGCCATTCGCGTCGAAGGCGATACCCTTCCCTCCTCGAAAGGAGTGTTGTGATGAATGTCGTTATCCTGGATACCGGGTGCGCTAACCTCAACTCTGTGAAATCGGCCATTTCGCGTCACGGCTACGAGCCGCTGGTGAGCCGCGATCCGGACGTGGTGCTGCGCGCCGACAAACTGTTTCTGCCCGGCGTAGGCACGGCGCAGGCCGCCATGGATCAATTGCGCGAACGCGACCTGATTGAACTGGTAAAAGCCTGCACCCAGCCGGTGCTGGGCATCTGCCTGGGTATGCAGTTACTGGGACGTTTCAGCGAAGAGAACAGTGGCGTGGATTTACTGGGTATCATCGACCAGGACGTGCCGAAAATGGAAGATGTTGGTTTACCACTGCCGCACATGGGCTGGAACCAAGTCTATCCGAAAGCAGGCAATCGCCTGTTTCAGGGGATAGATGACGGCGCGTACTTCTATTTTGTTCATAGCTACGCCATGCCGGTTAACCCTTACACCATCGCCCAGTGTCAGTACGGCACGCCGTTTACTGCTGCGGTGCAAAAAGACAATTTCTATGGCGTGCAATTCCATCCGGAACGTTCAGGGCGCGCGGGTGCACAACTGCTGAAAAACTTTCTGGAGATGTGATGATTATTCCGGCTTTAGATTTAATTGATGGAACGGTAGTGCGCCTGCACCAGGGGGATTATGGTCAGCAGCGCGACTACGGCACCGACCCGTTGCCGCGCCTGCAGGATTACGCCTCCCAGGGTGCGCAAGTGCTGCATCTGGTGGATTTAACCGGTGCGAAAGATCCGGCGCGTCGCCAGATCCCATTGCTGAAAACACTGGTTGCCGGGGTGAATGTGCCGGTACAGGTCGGCGGCGGTGTACGTACCGAAGAGGATGTCGCCGCGCTGCTTGATGCCGGTGTCGCCCGTGTAGTCGTTGGTTCAACAGCCGTGAAATCACCTGAGGTCGTTAAAGGGTGGTTCGAGCGTTTTGGCGCCGATGCGCTGGTCCTGGCGCTGGATGTACGTATTGATGCCGCAGGCAATAAACAGGTTGCGGTAAGCGGCTGGCAGGAAGATTCCGGCGTCTCGCTGGAAGAACTGGTAGAAACCTATCTCCCGGTTGGTCTCAGGCATGTGCTGTGCACCGATATCTCCCGCGATGGTACGCTGGCAGGCTCGAACGTGTCGCTGTATGAAGAAGTGTGCGCGCGATATCCGCAGGTTGCGTTTCAGTCTTCCGGTGGTATCGGCGATATCAATGATATTGCGGCGCTGCGTGGAACAGGCGTGAAAGGCGTGATCGTGGGTCGCGCGCTGCTGGAAGGTAAATTTACTGTAACGGAGGCCATCCAATGCTGGCAAAACGGATAATTCCTTGTCTCGACGTACGCGATGGTCAGGTGGTGAAAGGCGTTCAATTTCGTAATCACGAAATCATCGGTGACATCGTGCCTCTGGCGAAACGCTACGCCGAAGAAGGCGCAGACGAACTGGTTTTTTACGATATCACCGCCTCCAGCGACGGGCGCGTGGTCGATAAAAGCTGGGTCTCTCGCGTCGCGGAAGTGATCGACATTCCGTTCTGCGTGGCGGGCGGGATAAAGTCTGCTGACGATGCGCACAAAATTCTCTCTTTCGGCGCGGATAAGATTTCCATCAACTCCCCGGCGCTGGCGGATCCGGAGCTTATCACCCGCCTCGCCGATCGTTTTGGCGTGCAGTGTATTGTGGTGGGTATCGATACCTGGTTTGATGCGTCGACCGGCAAGTACCACGTCAATCAGTATACCGGTGATGAAAGCCGCACCCGCGTGACCACCTGGGAGACGCTGGACTGGGTGCAGGAAGTGCAGAAACGCGGAGCTGGCGAGATCGTGCTTAACATGATGAACCAGGACGGCGTGCGTAACGGTTATGACCTTGAGCAACTGAAAAAAGTGCGCGAGGTTTGCCACGTCCCGCTTATCGCTTCCGGTGGCGCGGGTACAATGGAACACTTCCTTGAGGCCTTCCGCGACGCCAACGTCGACGGCGCGCTGGCGGCATCGGTGTTCCATAAGCAAATTATCAATATTGGTGAGTTAAAAACGTTCCTGGCAGGCCAGGGCGTGGAGATAAGGGTATGTTAACAGAGCTGCAACTGGCCCAACTGGACTGGGAAAAAACCGACGGACTGCTGCCCGCCGTGGTGCAACACGCGGTCTCCGGCGAAGTATTGATGCTGGGGTATATGAACAAGGACGCGCTGGCGAAAACGCTGGAAAGTGGCAAAGTCACCTTCTTCTCGCGGACCAAAGGACGTTTGTGGACCAAAGGCGAAAGTTCTGGCCATTTTCTGAATGTGGTGAATATTGCGCCGGACTGTGATAACGATACCCTGCTGGTACTGGTGAATCCCATTGGTCCAACCTGCCACACGGGAACGTCCAGTTGCTTTGGCGACAATGCCCATCAGTGGCTGTTCCTCTACCAACTGGAACAACTGCTCGCCGAACGCAAAACGGCAGACCCGGCCAGCTCATATACCGCTAAGCTGTATGCCAGCGGCACCAAGCGTATCGCACAAAAGGTGGGTGAAGAAGGCGTGGAGACCGCACTGGCGGCCACCGTTCACGATCGCGAAGAACTGACCAATGAAGCGTCAGACTTGATGTATCACCTGCTGGTCTTGTTGCAGGATCAGAACCTGGATCTGACCACAGTTATCGAAAATCTGCGTAAGCGTCACCAGTAATTGCTATGGGGAGTGCCTGCACTCCCCCTCTTCCCTACTGAATTAACAGTTATCATTCTGCTTCTCAACAGGTATGATCCGCCTCATGGTTCAGCGCTGCTCCTGCCGCGCTGCATGTTTTGCATCACCAGACATTGAGGTTGAAGATGAAATTTTTGGTCACCGGCGCAGCCGGCTTTATCGGCTTTCACGTCAGCGAACGTCTGTTACAGGCGGGCCATCAGGTCACAGGGATAGATAACCTTAATGATTATTATGAAGTCAGCCTGAAAGAAGCACGCCTGAACTTACTGGCAAACGAAAACTTTCGCTTTGTGAAACTGGACCTGGCTGACCGTGAAGGGATGACACAGTTATTTGCCGAAGAGAAGTTCGACCGCGTTATCCATCTTGCCGCTCAGGCGGGCGTACGTTATTCACTGGAAAACCCACATGTTTACGCCGAAGCTAACCTGATTGGTCATCTGAACGTGCTGGAAGGCTGCCGCCACAATAAGGTTCAGCATTTGCTGTATGCCTCCTCCAGTTCTGTTTACGGCCTGAACCGCAAGATGCCTTTCTCTACGGAAGATTCGGTTGATCACCCGGTATCGCTTTACGCCGCAACCAAAAAAGCCAATGAGCTGATGTCGCATACCTATTCACATCTTTATGGTTTACCGACCACGGGGCTGCGTTTCTTTACGGTTTACGGCCCGTGGGGACGCCCGGACATGGCGTTGTTTAAATTCACGAAAGCCATGCTCGAAGGCAAAAGTATCGATGTCTATAACTACGGCAAGATGAAACGCGACTTTACCTATGTGGATGATATTGTTGAAGCTATTATCCGTATGCAGGATGTGATTCCACAGGCTGACCCGAACTGGACCGTTGAAAGTGGCTCCCCGGCCAGCAGTTCAGCGCCCTACCATATCTACAACATCGGCAATAGCTCGCCGGTCGAGTTGATGGATTACATCACAGCGCTGGAAGAGGCGCTGGGTATTGAAGCGCAGAAGAATATGATGCCGATTCAGGCGGGCGATGTGCTGGAAACCAGCGCCGATACGCAGCCGTTGTATGACACCATCGGTTTTAAACCGCAGACATCGGTTAAAGAAGGCGTGAAGAAATTTGTCGAGTGGTACAAGACGTATTACAAGGCGTAAAAAAACGGCCCTGACGGGCCGTTTTCATTTCTGTGCTTAGTCGTTACCGAACAGATCGCGGGTATAAACTTTGGCTTCAACATCCGCCAGCTCTGGTGCCATACGGTTCGAAATAATCACATCCGATTCTTTCTTGAAAGCTTCCAGGTCGCGGACAACGCGAGAGTGGAAGAACTCGTCTTCCTGCATTACCGGTTCATAAATGATGACCTGTACACCCTTCGCCTTGATACGTTTCATAATCCCCTGAATAGAGGATGCGCGGAAGTTATCCGAACCGCTCTTCATAATAAGACGGTAGACACCCACCACCTTCGGTTTACGGGAAAGAATGGAGTCAGCAATGAAGTCTTTGCGCGTGCGGTTCGCATCCACGATAGCCGCAATAATGTTATTCGGCACCGACTGGTAGTTCGCCAGCAATTGCTTGGTATCTTTTGGCAGGCAGTAGCCGCCATAGCCAAATGACGGGTTGTTGTAGTGATTGCCAATACGCGGGTCAAGGCAAACCCCTTCAATGATCTGGCGCGTATTCAGCCCCAGCGCTTCGGCATAGCTGTCCAGCTCGTTGAAATAGGCCACGCGCATTGCCAGATAGGTATTGGCGAACAGCTTGATGGCTTCGGCTTCGGTGGAATCAGTGAACAGTGTTGGGATATCTTTCTTGATAGCCCCTTCCTGCAGCAGGCCCGCAAAACGCTCTGCGCGTGTGGAACGTTCGCCAATGACAATACGTGACGGATGCAGGTTGTCGTAAAGCGCCTTACCTTCGCGCAAGAACTCCGGTGAGAAGATGACATTGTCGATGCCGAGCTCATCTTTGATGGACTGAGTGAACCCCACAGGGATGGTAGACTTGATAATCATCACCGCATCGGGGTTGATTTCGTGCACATCGCGGATGACCGACTCAACACTGGAAGTATTGAAGTAGTTGGTTTTCGGGTCGTAATCAGTCGGGGTGGCGATAATGACATAATCGGCGCCCCGATAGGCATCTTGCTTATCCGTGGTGGCGCGAAAATTCAGCTCTTTTGTCGCCAGATACTCTTCAATTTCTTTATCAACGATCGGCGATTTTTTCTGGTTCAGCATATCGACTTTAGCCTGCACGATATCCAGTGCGACCACTTCATGATGCTGCGCAATCAGAATACCGTTCGATAAGCCAACGTAGCCTGTTCCTGAGATTGTTATTTTCATTCGATAAGCAACTTTTGTCAGTGTTTAGAACCGAAGATGGCACTACGCCGCCATCACGCTAGATCAATAACTGTTGGGGTTTTTACCTCTTCTGTTGATAGCCTGTCAAGGCAGGTCCCCGCTGAAACAGCCGCGTTCTGTTAGCAAATTATTCCATCGTTGCAGGATTGTTTAGAAAAATGCACTGCTATAACCGGGATTAAGGCAAAAAAAAGCCCGGTTATCGCTACCGGGCTCTCATGAGGTAACCACCAATTATCGGATAAATCCCGCACCAGAGTGAATTGCAGAATATACCCGTCCGTTATCTCTTTATTTTAACGTCAAAGGTCGTTGCAGGTTCCGGCAGACAAAGATCTGGTCACCCGTGCGTCCACTCAGACTCACCGTGTAATCGCCGTGCAGCCCGGAGGTATCGACATTTGCTGTAAAGCCTGCATTTTCGAGATCGGGTTTACCAAACACCGCAATCAAATCACCCCGGCTGTTTTTGCTACTTGCAACAAAACGATGATGTTGATTTTTGTCGGTTAGCGAGACGTAGATTGCATCAAACAGCGTCCCTTGCCCGGTAGATTTCGCTAACCATCCTTTAAGTACCAAAGGCGTTATAACATCATCAGCAATAGCAGGTTCAGTGAGTTGATCAACACTGCCTTCACAGTCAATATCCTTCACAGAAACGGACGGCGAGACGGTAACGGGGTCGTTGTATTTTATTTTACGGCGTTGATAGTGGATTAACGGCACTGCAGTAGTCGCAATTTTCGCATCAAATTCCGGTTCAAAATAATAACTGGAATCCGTTTCGAACATAATATCGGTAACATCTTCCCCGGTAAAACCATTTTCATCAAAGCCATCAAGCAGCGGTGAAGCCCAGACACCACTATGGGAATTTATGATATTTAGCCGGTACTCTTTTTGCAGACCAGATTTAAGCTTATATCTAACCTTAACAATATCTCCCCTAAAGAGGAAATTTTTAATTTTTCCTACAAGAGAAATTTTAAAATCAGGAAATACTTTCACAATACTATTTTTAGCCTGAGGTAGAGGATACCAGACACCAAATTGCATTCGTTCATTTTGGCGGGTCACGAAATCAGCTGCCAGGGTTTGATCTCTTGACGTCAATAACAATAGCGGCTCACTGTTTCTACCATGAGTAAACTCACTGACTTTGTAATTCTCAAAAATGGCCATCGAAGTTAACGGGTCTTCATTTAAGATAAATTTATTATCCAGTCCAATGAAGCTATTACAGTCCGCATCGCCACAACCAAGACCGCTGTTCCATATTATTTTTTTAGGTTTACCGGCACCACGCAAATAATCCGAGTTAGCTTGATCTAAAACTGGCGTCAATGTCATATAGTTTTGAAATAATGGTCGCGGTTTATAGTTCAACTGATTCGCATACATATACTCGTTATTATATGGATAGACATCAACCGAGTCCGTGCCTATTTTTTTCAAAAATTGATCATCTAATTTATACTGATGATAGCGTTGCGCCATCCTCTCTTCATACGCATTACCCGCAAAAGGTAAATCAAAAGGATTGCGCATTGTTGGAATAGTAAATTTTGTAAAAACGAGACTTAACTTAGGGGAATTATAAAAAGCCGAATGTGCACCTAAATAATACAAGCAAATAAAACAAATAAAAAAAAGCGTTTTCGCAAGATAGCTTTTATCAAAAGCCATCAATAGTACTATATATGCACAAGGCACCACAAAATAATCTATATAATGATCGGCACGACCAAAGCCCAGTTTAAACAAGAACAACCAAGTTACGAGCATTGGTACCAAGAGAAACCTTCGAAGAAAAACACCATAAATAATAAAACAACCAAGAATGACAAAGGCACAAACAAAAGAGAAACGGTAGTTTTGAATATCTAGTGTCATATCAACACCATTACCGTAGCTCAATTCAATATTTATAGTAAAATATTTAAAAACCTGGTTAACGTCTCCATATATTAGTATGCCGACAAGGAATGATGAAGCTATAAAAGAAAATATGAAGGCAATGATATATTTAACTTTAACATCTTTAAACAAATATACTGCCAGGTATCCTCCCAGAACACTTACAGCTATCAATCCATAAAAAAAACGAACATACAAAAACATCCCAGCCATAGAGCCAAGTACGAAACAAAGCCCCATATTAAATTGTATGTTTCGCTCATTTGTCAATTGTTGATAAAACAAAAAAATTAGCGGCCATAAAAATAACAGAGATTTAAGAGAATAAAAAGAAAAGAAACAAATAAAAATTAAAGAAAAATATAAATACCCTCGTTTCCAATACATCAACAACAATATTGAGTAAATCACAAATGAATAAAAAAACAATATAAACGATATTGAAAGAAAGTAACTCCAGGCATTGAAATGCTCGCTTGTACGGGTCACAAGCCAAAATAGCGGGCCATAGCTAAAAATAAAGGATTGATCTTCTAAAAAAACAGCATTCGCCACATTCATCCATTGCTCAACATTATCAATGGAGTCTGGCACTTTCCCTTGCGTGATCAGATTTATAAAAGGAATTAACGTCAAAAAAACAAATAAGAATGCCAGACCTCTCCTTGTTGCTAAACGCTGCAATAATGGCCACGCAAAATTCACGCTCATTGCCCTCTTTTAACGTTATAAGCACCAAAGCAACTCTTAAACAAAATCTTCAGCACAGCAAGGTTTCCTCTAAAACTGCTGATTTTTGTCGGCACTTCCCCTTCCGGGTAGATGCGTGATGTCGGCAGTTCGATGCAACGGAAACCCAGTTTCGGTGCAATATATGACAGGTAGGCCAATAACTCATACGTCATAAATACATCACGAAATGGCGCAACACGCTCGTCCAACAACATTTTGCTGCTGTATGCGCGGAAACCTTGCGTTGTATCAGTCCAATGGAACCCAGATGCGATGCTCAATACGGGGGCGTGGATGAATTTTATCGCAAAGTCGCGTGATTTAGGCGTATTAACCGCTATACCACCATTTACAAAACGCGAGGCCTGTACAAAATCATATCCCTGCTCTAAGGCGGCAATAAACTCCGGAATAGGCGCAGGATCATCCTTGTCATTACCATCAATGGTAATGATATTTTTATAGCCTTTTTCCAGAACAAACGCATAACCACAGCGCAATTGCGCACTTAACTTTCCTGGCCCCGTTTTAAGTAACAGGCCGCTGACGTTTAACTTTAATAAGTTTTCTGTTTCCAGCGAACCATCTGTACTACCGCCATCCACAATAATGATATCTGCAATGCCGCTAATCTTCAGATTATTCATCTTAGTGAGCAGGCTGACGATGCGGTTTCCTTCATTAATGACCGGAATCACTACGCAAGCATCATGCTTTTTTTCCGTCCATAACGTGACATTGTATGCAGGAACTTCCCATTTTTTTTCGTTATTCATAGCAAAATCCATTCTTGTTAAGCCGCTTTCGAAGTGATCAATGCAACACCGACGATAACAAAGGCAACACCTACAATAGTCGTCCAGTGAAATGTTTCGTTAAAAACAACGACCGACAGTATTGCTACCGCAGCAACCGCACCGGTAGTGAGTACTGGGTGTGCGATATTTAGAGGCAACACTGCAAGCGATGCGGCATAAAGGACAAATGCGCCACCATAGAGCGCCAACCCTAACCAGAACGGCCAGTTTGTCAACGACGCAAGGGGGTCTGCCAGGGAAGGAAATTTACGCGGTGGCATCATCGCCATTTTAATTAAGACACTGGCTGAGGCATTACATGCGATGCCTAAAATAAGTATTAACCATTTCAAGGTCGTTGTACCTGTTTAACGATATAAGGAAGTGACATGAGAAAGAGCGCGACGGATAGAAACGAGATGTGATTCCTCTTTCGTTGCAAGCATTTCAATCGTGGCCGGGAAAGTTACCAATTGCGTTTTTAATACTTCGGCCAGCGCGGCATGTCCATTGAACGTATCGCCAACCGTCGCAAGTTGCGCCTCACTGATATGCACATGCCCGATAACATTCTTCGCCTGAGCCAATACAGTCTCGATATTTTCCTGGTTAATAATGACTGCCCCAGTATCGAGCTGCATTTTAATGTTCGGGTGAGCAATGGCCGTGACAACATCACAGGTCTCATTGCTTGTTGTCATAAAATTGGCGCCATAAACCGCCGGATTTGGCTCCAGACAGACAATCACACCCTGATCGGCAGCAATATCACCAAGTTTACGGAAAAACGTTTGGGCAACACGCTCGGTTTCCGTTGCACTAAGACCGGAGCAATCACGATTTTTTGGCGAGCCAAACACCAGACGAGTAGCCCCCAGAACAGAACCGATACGACAAATATCAGCTAAATGCGCCAGTAGTTTTTCCTGGACCGCTTGCGACCCAAATACATTTAAACCTGTAGTACCAAACAAGAGTGACTGCATGCCGATGATGTCAACCCCCTGCTCTTTCCACCAGTTTTTTACCGCCATGATATCAGCGGTTGTTGCTTTGGCTGGCTCTGGAAAATACTTACCGGGAGCAATATCGATAGCATCAACTTGAAACTCTTTAAGCAGAGACAATACGTCGAGATCTTCGCTAATATCCCAGGCAAGGTTTGAGATGGAGATTCTCATTGCTTATCTTCCTGAGCTTTTTTAGGTTCCGACTGCGCGTAATGTCTGACTGCCTGCAGCGTTTCCTTCGCGGAGTACTGGTAATGCGCAGTGCCGCCAAATAATGCGCCATATACACTGCGCATATCATAAGAAACGGGGGATGCAGCCTGTTGACGGGTAAATTCGAAACCAAAACCTTCACCCGCAATTTTTGCAACAGAAACAGGCTCAGCAGTCAGATGAACGAGGCTGATATTATTTTCAAGTGCTTTGTTGATATCAAACCAGAGATTAACCATCGGGTAAAACTGGAAAACGCTACGGCTTTCGATTTTGGCAACGTTATTATCATTGAGAAAATCAAAGATGATATTTTTACGCAGCCCGGGGCCAACCAGACCTGGTAATCTCACGATCACGTGACGCGAAAATTTTTGCGCAACAAACTGCTCAAGTCGGTAGCGATTCAGACCATAAGCATGCAGATCCTGCACATCAATCGGTGTATTTTCATCAACACCCACGGGTGTTTTAAAAACGTCAACCGTACTGATTAAGACAAAGTTATCGCATTCAATACTGTCGAGGCAGGCGATCAGTGAGTCAATTTTCTCACGGTCTCCTTGTGGATCGGCATTGGCAATCCATTTCTGCGCGGGGGCGCCAGCACAGACAACAAGATCGAATTTTTTACCTTTAATATCATTAATATTCGTCGAACGATAAAAATCGTCAAATTGGGTTTGCTTCATCAAAGTAGTGCCAACAAACCCGGTATACCCAATTAACGCCTTCGCCATGTTCTCTCCTGTAATTATCGGTCGCGTCCGGTCTGCACAAGATTAGACTCTTCAGCAGTGGCATCATTTAAAACGTTTACGCGGTCCTGATTCACCATCACCGCGCTATTTTTCTCAAATACGACGGAATAAGCCGCTTGCTCACTTCGATCATCCAGAAGTCGGCTGAGGTATTCACCAAAAAACGCCAGCATAATGAACTGGAGCATAAAGAGCACCGACATAAACAGAATGGTTGTCGTCCATCCCTCAACAACGTGGCCATTAATGAGATTGACCACAATACTGTAAATAGCAAACAGCAATGCACATGAACTTCCGACGGTCCCAACAACTGACATCCAGCGCAGTGGCCGTGAAGAGTTAAATACCATCAGCCGCACTAAATTACGAAAACCATATACAATCGATTTTTTAACATGATTTTCGCTAATCGGTTCATAAACCAATTCACTTATCGGGTAGCCGGTCTTTTGAATGCGGAGGTAAAACTGGTGATGAAAACGGCCAGTATCCGTCACCGCATTTACCGCACGACGACTTAAGCAACGCAGCCCGGTAGAGTTCTTAGGGATATGGTAATCAATCGCACTCAGTATATGGGATGCGATATTACGTAAGAATCGATATGCGCATGGCAGAGGCTGATTAGAAACACCGACGACAACATCATAACCAGACTTACATTCCTCAACGGCGCGATGAATAACATCGACGGGATCGGTCAGGTGATCATAAAGAACGACAAAATCGCCGATCGCATTTTCGAGCCCGGCAGCCCAAACCACATCATCATGTGCTGCACCGGAGAGCTGCATAAAGCGCACACTGGGAATAGTATCTAAAATTTGATCCACTGCGGACTTTCTCGGTACGTCACGATAGGGTCCTTTAGAGACAATTAAGATTTCATAATCACTATAATTTACATCCAGTAGTTGCTGGATTTGTCGTAGCTTTGATGTTAATTCACCCGAGAGATCATGAGTCTTTAAAACAACAGAAACAAAAGATTCGCTTTTCACTTGTGTAGTCTCTTTTTATTCTTAAATGACGTTCATATTCTTAATAGCTTCAACGGCATCATATACGTTATCTATCTTGCCACCCATAATACAGTGAAACCCATTCATGCCATGATGAGGTCGAAAAAGAATTGGACGAGAGTCATCCGTTTCGCTGCGTGGCAACAATGTTTTCACTTCCC
This sequence comes from Citrobacter sp. UYEF32, assembly GCF_040546205.1. Lineage (NCBI taxonomy): Bacteria > Pseudomonadati > Pseudomonadota > Gammaproteobacteria > Enterobacterales > Enterobacteriaceae > Citrobacter > Citrobacter sp. UYEF32. Next base: position 532,503 of record NZ_JBEPNI010000001.1, read on the forward strand.
AGAGCGAGCGTTCGTAACGGCAATCATTGAGAATAGGCATATACCGGGAGGCATCCTTAACCATATACTGCCATGCGCTGTTTTTCTTATCCTCATCGAATTTCACATGCGAGTCGCGGTATTTTTCACCCGGATTATCATGCCATTCGTAATGCGGTGTATAGCGTACATGACTGAAAGAATGCAAGCCGACAGAAGGGAAAGGCATCACGGAGAAAAATGGGCCGCACATAATCGTAAACCCGTTTTTTTTTAATTCGTCGGGTACATCAACCAGGCACATTTCTGTCATTTCATGCTTAAGCGGAATTAATTCAACTCCGGAGTTATCAAGCAAATAATTCAAATGTGAATAGGTGCAATTAAAGACATGATCAGCATGATGGGTCTCAACTTCCCCACTGGTTATGTTTCGTACATATGCTGTAATTCTGTTATTGATGCTTTCGACTTTATCAACCGAGTAACCACAGCGATACTCAGCCGTAGAGCTTGCCAACCGTTGCAACATCATATCGCGCAGCTTGAATGCATCGAATGCAAATTCTTTGACCGTAAAACAGGCATCGATCAACTGGGGGTTGACCATATTCTGTATTTTAGCTGGCGCCACATCGCAATCGGCACCAATGCGTTTACAAAACATACGGAACTGACCCGCAGACACTTTACCCAGCAATTCACTGATTAAATAATATTTATCAAAATCCGAGTCTACGCAGTCTCTAAATTCTTCAACAAAACGGGGAAAAGAGATGCGAGAGCGTAAAGCGGTTAATATACTTCGGGGATAATGATAACCATTATGCACACGGGCCTGATTATTGTAAGATGCGCGGGACATATAGTTATTCTCTTTTTCAAAGAGTTTGACTCTATGCCCTAGCAGAGAGAATTGCTCAGCAAGGTACATACCAAAAAAACCACCGCCGACAATTATTATATCTTTGCGCATGATTGCATTAATGCCTTTAATCAAGTGAAATTTATGTTATTCCTTTTACACTCAAAAAAACAGAAATAACTTTAAAGTGAAATTTATTTCAAAGTAAAGCCATCCGTTTGGATGGCCTTTTATATGTAGGTATTATAAAAACCGTCTAATTAATCAAGCCATTCCGTATGGAACACGCCCTCTTTATCAGTACGTTTATAAGTATGCGCGCCAAAATAATCACGCTGAGCCTGGATCAGGTTGGCTGGCAGTACCGCAGCTCGGTAGCTGTCGTAATAGGCAACCGCAGCGGCAAAGGTCGGGACCGGAATACCATTCTGCACAGCATAAGCTACAACATCGCGCAGCGCCTGCTGGTACTCATCAGCGATTTTCTTAAAGTACGGAGCCAGCAACAGGTTAGCAATTGCCGGCGTTTCTGCGTATGCATCGGTAATTTTCTGCAGGAACTGAGCACGGATGATGCAGCCTGCGCGGAAAATTTTCGCGATTTCGCCGTAGTTCAAATCCCAGTTATATTCATCAGACGCGGCGCGCAACTGAGAGAAGCCCTGCGCATAAGAGACGATTTTACCGAGATACAGTGCGCGACGGACTTTCTCGATAAACTGTACTTTGTCGCCAGCAGGCTGTGCCTGTGGGCCGCTCAGAACTTTAGACGCGGCAACGCGCTGCTCTTTCAGCGAAGAGATATAACGTGCGAATACAGATTCAGTGATCAGGGAAAGCGGTTCGCCGAGATCCAGGGAACTCTGGCTGGTCCATTTACCGGTGCCTTTGTTAGCCGCTTCATCCAGAATCACATCGACCAGATAGTTACCGTCTTCATCTTTCTTGGTGAAGATGTCCTTGGTGATATCAATCAGGTAGCTGCTCAGCTCGCCTTTATTCCACTCGCTGAAAGTGGTAGCCAGCTCTTCGTTAGACAGATTCAGGCCGCCTTTCAGTAATGAATAGGCTTCTGCAATCAATTGCATGTCGCCATATTCGATACCATTGTGAACCATTTTAACGTAATGGCCCGCACCATCAGCACCGATATAGGTCACACATGGCTCGCCATCTTCGGCAACGGCTGCAATTTTTGTCAGGATCGGTGCGACCAGTTCGTAAGCATCTTTCTGACCGCCAGGCATGATGGATGGGCCTTTCAGCGCGCCTTCTTCACCGCCTGAAACACCGGTACCAATAAAATTAAAGCCCTCAGCAGAGAGTTCGCGGTTACGACGAATGGTGTCCTGGAAGAAGGTATTACCGCCATCAATGATGATGTCGCCTTTTTCCAGATACGGTTTCAGGGAGTCAATAGCGGCATCTGTGCCAGCACCCGCTTTCACCATCAACAGGATGCGACGGGGAGTTTCTAAGGATTCAACAAACTCTTTCACGGTGTAATACGGAACCAGTTTCTTGCCAGGGTTCTCGGCAATCACTTCTTCGGTCTTATCACGGGAGCGGTTGAAAACGGAAACGGTATAGCCACGGCTTTCGATGTTAAGCGCCAGGTTGCGCCCCATCACGGCCATACCAACAACGCCGATTTGTTGCTTAGACATTACTTACTCCTGTCAGGTGTGGTAACCCTCTGGCGGTTAGGCCATTGGGCTTAAGTAAAGATTATAGTAACGTAGATTACACACGCTGGGTACCTGCGAAAGAGGCAACTTACCGCCAGGCCATATGCAGCCGTAAGGAGCGGCAGTTTCGCAGGTTAATGACTGAAATGATGTTACTTCCGTATGTCGCGCGACATGTCAGGTAATCATTATCTCGTTCAGAGAATTTAAGCATCGATAATCACAGTATCAATTGGTGAAAAATGCGATTATTTCAGACTCTTCTCGTTCATGGGCAATAAAAAATCGAGAATAATGAATTAACTTATGTACCGATGTTTCGAAAAAGCGACATTCATGGCTGCATAACAGCCATAAGGATCAATTAAAGAATACATTATTGTCCCGCGCGTCTTCCATCGCAAAATCAGCACAATGTTATCTTTAATAGTAATCAACTCAACATTGATTGTTCACAATAAAATATGGAACAAACATATATTTAACTAATTAAATAATCTTCCACGCACAGTGATTTCAATCTTGAGCTACCCCACGCGTCAAAATTTGAAATACCCGTGATTGCTGAATAATCCTGCCACTTTTTATTCTGAACCAGACTAAGCATACTCAAAGTAAGCTCATGAGGCGTCAACTCAATATTGAGACGCTTGCTTAGCGCGTTGTAATTCTCTGCGAATAACATCGCGCCGTCACAGATATCAGAAACACTCTGTGACAGGTCACGTTTTAACCCACGCCCTTGATCACCAACGGGTGCAGATGTTGCTGCATCATAACCAATAATTGAGTCATGCGGCGCAGAGAAAAAAAGTTCAATGGCTACGCGGTTTTCATAGATCTGATCGATGAGAGATATATCGGTATTTTCAGCTTCATACATTGCGTGCATTTGCAGAAATCCTTTACGTCTGACTTTCTCTGCGGTATTTGCAAGGCAGAAATAATAACCGTGGATATCTACATCAAAAAATTGTTTCACCGCATGGTAAAAGGCTTCTTGTGTTGTACCACTCCAGCCGACATCCACGAGAGCAATTTTCTCACCCGGTTTAATACCTAACTTTTGAATATAAGCAAAAAGACCACGGCGGTTTTTACGGCAAACCAGTAAGATTTGCCATCTCCACGCATACAAGAAATTGGTCATTAATGGGAATAGCTCAGGCGTCAGCGCAGTTTCCGCAGACAGCCCAAAAGAAGCCATAATTTCGGGAGCTGGCGGAACGACACCAATACGCTCAAGGACTTCACGTGGCTGCAACCCCTCGGCTCCAGAGAGTAAAAAGGGGATGAACTGCAAAAAGTTCTGATCATTAATTGTCGCAAGGGTCAGCGCTGTACGGGAACCATAGAAATATGTTGAATCAGGGAAATCACCAACATCGCCCCGCTCTACCATCTTTTGCATTACATAACCATCACGGGATAAGAAAAACACGTGATCGATCTGCTGTGCTACCGCCTGAGCTTTAATCCATTTAAGGAAACCAAGAGATGCAGCACCGCCATAGGTAAAACCTAAACTTTTATAAGTCTGAAGGTCATGATAGCCTTCATGGCTTTTTAACATTCCCTGAGCAAAAGAGAGAGACAGCGGCAACCCTTTGCAAATTGTGCTTAAGTAGTGGGAACAATAGTGATATGCAAGAAGGCCTTTCTCACGCGGACGTATCACATCGGATACTTCATTATCACCAACATGTAAAATCTGATCCGTAGAAACATTCAGTCTACGTGCAATGATGTCAAAGAGTTCTCCTGAATCACGCTTAGTCGCGTTTTCATCGGCTGAACTGAACACCGCAACACCGGTAACTCCGTATTTCTCCAGCGCCTGCTCAAAAAAACGCGCCGGTAAATACATATCGGAAGTAACAATGACCGTTTTCCCGGCATCTTTTAACTGCTTGAATAATTCAAAGATAATACCATTTGGTTCAACTAAGTTTAGTTCCAATTGGTATTCTGCATCGGCCATTTTTTCAGCGGCCTGCACATCATGAGTGAAGGCTGCATAAATACCTGCAATAGTAATCTCTTTTTTACCACTGGCACTCATCTGACGAAAGGCTTCAACCTGAGCGCTTTGCCGTTTTGTTTTGAAATTATCAATACCCAGTTGTTTCCCAAGAATGTCAAAAGCATCCTCTGGGTCAGCAAGCGGACGGGTAAATAATGTATCGAAAAAATCAAAAGAGATCACTTCCGCATCATTTAATGCAGTTACTGGCAAATCTTTAAATGATTCAATCGCTTCTGCAAAGCGATTGAATTCAGGTCCCAGAATAGTATTCATAAGCATCAGCAACCAACCTCAAAATTAATGCCGTTAGGGTGCAAGTTAATATTGAAGAATGGATCGTATTGATAATAACGAGGATGTTTTTCGTTGAGTCGACTTAGCTCGTTCATGAGACGTCGCACTTTTTCTTCATCCTGATGATCCAATCCACGACTAACGGACTCGTAATGATAAAGTTCAACAGCTGGGCACATTACATTGTAATATCCCGCATCTACGCTGCGGAAACATAAATCTACATCGTTATAGGCAATAGGAAAAGATTCGTCGAACTGACCGATTCGATCAAATTTTTTCCTTTCCATCATCAGACATGCACCGGTTACAGCCAGCCAGTTATATTCCAGAAGGTTACGCATGAAATAACCTGGGTGGGTGCGGTCAATATTATGTAGCGCATGCATTGGTCCACCGGCAAGATTCAGCACACCAGCGTGTTGGACAAGGTTCGTTTCCGGATAGATTAATTTTGCACCTACAGCACCTATATGCGGCAATTGAGCGTAACCTATCAGACGCTCTAACCAATCAGCATGCAAAACTTCTGTATCGTCGTTCAAGAAAAGCAGAATCTCACCTTTTGATTCAGCCACACCAACATTATTGAGTTCCGAGAAGTTGAACGGGCGATCATGGCGAATAACTTTTATCTTTTCTTCGCTTTCAAGCGAGGAAAAGTATTCAAGTGCATCAGCAGCAACAGAGCCATTATCGAGAATAATGATCTCATATTGGCTGTAACGTGTCGTATTTTTAATGGAATCAACACAGCGACGCAATACGTTACAATTGTCGCGGGTAGGAATAATAATGCTGACTAACGGATTACCAATCGGGAAGTAATTTACACGAAAATAGCCTGCAGGCCCCACAACAGGTTCGACGACGCCCTGTTGACCGCGACGAGCCAGTGCGTCTTTGCGTACATTAACAGAGGCTTCCAGGACATAATCTTTCGCTGCAATATCAGAAGCGGTCGATTGGGGAATAATTCTCCAGTGATACAGTACCTTAGAAATATGGCTAATTTTTGATGTCTGTTCAGACACACGCAAAACAAAATCCCAATCCTGACAACCATCAAATTCTGAACGTAATAAACCTGTTTTTGCCAGTAATGTTTTTTTGACACAAGACGCATGGCACGTAAACATCGTGCTCATCATGGTATCTGGCGACCAGTCAGGCTTGAAGTGAGGCTGGACGTAGAATCCTTCTTCGGAGAGTTTATCTTCATCACTGTAGATAAAGTCAGGATCATCATTGTTAATGCATAGCGCCATTTCATATAAGCAATCTGGCGTCAGAAGATCATCGTGATCCGTAAAGACAATATAATCCCCCGCTGCATGCTCAATAGCAAAATTCGTTGCACCGGAAATACGGCTATTCGTTTCAAGATGAACAACTTTGATCTGTGGATTGGTAATACTGCTTAACACGTCATAGAGTTGCGGATCGGTACTGCAATCATTAGCCAGAATCAATTCCCACTGAGGGTACCACTGCGCTTCGATAGATTCGATAAGCTCATGGAGCAGATCCAGCGGCGTGTTGTAGATTGGCACCACAATAGAAAAGAGTGGTTTAACGGCCATATTGTTGATAATGATTGATAAATTATCTGGCTGCGCAGGAGTAACGTAACAGTATTCCGAAACACCATGGCGGAGATGATAGCCTTCGCTTCGGTTATACGTAATCGTGGTTGGCAACATGACCGCCATAGGGGCTGTACTGCCAACCGCGGACGTAGCATTTTCGTCATTACCCGCGATGAAAGGCGCTGGCGCTGGCACTGGGACTGGCGCTGCAGCAACAGCGTGCAGCATTTGCATCATACGCTGCTGCCGGAGGCGCGCAACGACACCTTTCCAGCCCTCCCGACGCAAGGTACTCATCCCGCGTGAGACAATTTTCTTCAGCCCATGCTGGCGATACAAACGTCGGGTAACAGAGGCCAACGCCTTGGATCTGTGTTTTATTTTCCCTACTGCGCGCAGAGGTGCTGTAACTTTCCAGCTGGATGAGCTCTCAAGGGCATTTATTCTTGCCATTGCGCCCGCGAGCTGGGCATTAACATGAGCAAGTTGCGCATTAGCAGATGATAGTTGCACTTTAGTATTTTCAAGTTGTGCATTTCTGGCATCCAATTGCGCCTCGGTATCTTCTAATTCGGTATGCACATCAATAAGTCGTACAGTGGTCTCACCCAATTGTACGGTTGAATTCTCCAGTTGCACGGTGGCTTTCTCCAATTGTGCCGTGGTCTTGTCCAAATGTACCGTGGTGTTTTCGAGTTGAACCGCTGTGTCGTCCAGTTCCTCGGTAGTATTATCCAGTCGTACCTTGGTGCTTTCTAGTTGTACCCGGACATTGTCCATCTGTACTTTCGTATTTTCCAGTTGGGTTCTTGTCTTCTCTAATTGTCCAGAGGTTTCATCCAATTGCTGTGTGGTTTCTTCAAGTTTTTCAGACGTTATATCCCGTTGTCTGGCAGTTTCCTCCAGTCGTTCTATTGTTTTTTCAAGACGTAGTGTCGTTTCCGTTAGTTCAATATGGGTATCGTGTAATTTCGCGGATACGTCATTTAATTTTTTCTGTTCAAGCATTAAGTTATGTGCTTTATTGGCTCTGAAAATTTCAGCCAGCGCATTTTCCCTGATAAGTTCCACTTCGGCTTCAATATACATCTCAGAGAGTGCAGGAATATTTTGCAAAACGATCTGTGGGTCTTGCGATGTCGAATAATAAACGTCCTGCGGTTGTCCCTTCTGAACTTTCAGAATATCTCTGTATTCACCGTTAGCCTTATGGGAATTTAACTGCCAGATAATATCACCATCGGCATTTTTGATCGCTAGTCCTGACATTGAGAACCAGTGACAGCCATCTACAGGATCGAACCGTAATTTAGTTACAGGCTGTTGGTTGCTTCCCTTAATTGCCCAGCGAATTGTATTTTTGCCCCAGTTCAGCACTGAGAATTGTGTATTTTCTTCCGCAAAATCTTCCTCTCCAAAGGCGAAATAGAGGCAGGCTCTACTATGTTTAATACTCACCGGAGCCAGAGGTCGCTCTTCGTGCCAGACAAGTAAATCGTCAAAGTTACGGCCTGTGACCTGATGCTGGAATTGAGCTTCCTTGCGCATGTACCGCTGCAGATCATCATCTGCCAATACAATTCCCAAACTTGCAAATACTTGATGAACAAATTCTTTTCGGGTAATTAACTCATTATCAGCCAATGGACGGACCCTTGCCTGATTGAGCACCAGGATGATACCTCTGAACAGGAGATGCCCCAGTTCAATTCGCTCCGTACCTTCCCACTCAACGTCGAATAAAACAGGCTGCCCATCAGAAAGAATAATATTCTGAGGGATGGCATCAATAAAATACGCAGGTAAACTAAAATTAGCATTGAGTATCAGGTTCAGATTACTATCCTGATCATTCTTGATAAAGTAATCGAGGGCCGCTAACCATTGTTTCATCAAGTTAACGATATCATTAAAGTTCCAATAATCAGTACAAAGTGCATTAATGAATTGCTGACCTAGCAATGTACCGCGATAATATTTATCACCATTCTTCCTGATTTGCGAGTATTTATTCTCTTCTCGCGCAACATTCTCACTTGAGAAAAAGCGGTAAGAAATATCCACTTCGCCATTATCAGTGCGACGGAAGAGTGTTTCTTTAGCGTATTCTTTTTTGCGTTGTGTGCTGTAATGGTAAGCAAGAACCGTCTTGTCTAAAGGTATTTCAGCATCAATGCTGGCCACAAAAATAAACGAGTTCGCAAGTGACACCCCAAGCTTATTTTTGAAAATTTCGGGGAAGCTATTTTGTAGTGAAAACGTCAAATGCGCAGGTAATTGTGGATCGCTGAAGACACTCTGAACGGCAAGCGCGGACGCGTCAAAGTCCGCCATATCGCTACCCTGTGGGGTAACAATAGACATGGGGAGTTTGTAATCCGGGAACGGCAATAATACATCAGAGTGCTTATAACCCGTTTCAGTGAGAAGCTCACTTAACTCTGCATAACCCCAGGTTTTTGCTTCTCCAGTTTTATAACGACCTTCGATGCCATACATTGACTGACGAATATGATCTTCAGGCGCGCCGGCAAAATACTTAAGGCCTAATTTATTTTCAATGGCTATGAATAAAAAGCCGCCGGGCTTAAGCAATTTACGAACCTGGGTAAGTAAATCCTTCTCTGGGTGCTCGCCATCGCCAAACATGGTTGCATATTCAAGAACACCGATAAGCGTGATAGCATCGAACTGACGACCTGGATTAAAGCGATCAAAGCGCTCTGCAACAACCTGCACATTATCCAGATCGCGAGTACGGCTGGCAGCAATAGATGCCCTGCGCTGACTCCCTTCAAGGGCCAGAATATTACCACCGTTTTCGCCAAGAAAGCGGCTGATTGCCCCACAGCCTGCACCAATTTCAAGGACATCTCCTTGCAATAAATGGGCAAAAGGGCGTAAGACATTTCCGCGCTGCGACGTCAAATGGTAGAGCGTCTGCCAGTCAATGCATTTATTGCGCAACTCATCAGAAAAAACCGAAATATCTTCCGCATCGCGGATAATGCCAGCAAGGCGTTCTTCCGCCTCATCGCCATCGTTGTAACCTATGTTGGTGTAGTCTTCACGTCTCCATACATTTAGACTTTTATCGAAAAAATAGCCAAGACTTTCGAGTTGAAACATAAAACCCACCTGTATTTGTAACACCGCTCAGGCAATGCCCGGCGATGTCACAGTTCATTGCAGACTAATATGAGTGTCCAAATTTACTAAACCGATAAACTGTACCCGGTTCAACACACTCAAATGTATAGAATCGTAACGCCTGTCATGCGGCACAACGGAACCGCCCTCATCGCAACTGGCGATACCCACCGAGATAAAATAATCCCCGGAAGCAAGGTTGACAGGCATTGATAAAGAAGCATGCATAATATCTCCGGCATTGAATTGCCTGGACATATCAATATTCTGAAATTCACTATTGGTGTTATAAATTGTCACCCCTTCTTTGGTTTTGAGTGCAAAACCAAAAATAGGACGATATACCGCTTCTTTAAACCTTACGTAAAACTGCAAATGAATTGCACGCTCGCCCTCGATCACCAGTGGATACTGCTTATCATCCTGAACCAACTGATAGTCCAGTATTTCAGCCTTAAGATCGCCCCAACGGTACTCCGAAGGGTTGTAATTAGGCCTTTGTTCATAACACAGCCCATCCTTGAACCAGTTCTGAACTTTCAGGGAGCTCTGTAGATTCTCCTCTATACGTTGCTGCTCAATACCCGACTCGATCTTCCCAGAAATAGCTTCTTTTTCATCCGTTTTGCCAAAGAGAAGATCGAGATATTTATTTACCACTACGCGTGGGCTGTCTTGCATGAGCATAACTCCGTCATTAATTAAAATGGCAGAGTCGCAATGAGTCACAATCTGTTCAGTCGCATGGGAGACAAACAGAATAGAGGTTCCCTTTTCTTTTAGCTGTTTTAAACGCGCAAAACATTTTGCCTGAAACCGCGCATCACCAACCGCCAGCGCTTCATCCACAATTAAGATTTCCGGCTCTATTTGCGCCTGGATAGCAAACGCCAGACGTACCAGCATCCCACTTGAATAAGCACGAACAGGTGAGTCAATAAAATGTCCGATATCTGCAAAACTGATGATATCATCTAATTTTTCTTCAATTTCAGCTCTGGTCAATCCCAGTAATGCTGCATTGAGGTAGATATTTTCCCGGCCCGAAAAATCGTTATTAAACCCGGCACCCAATTCAAGTAATGCGGCGACACGTCCATTTAACTTAACGCTCCCGGAAGTAGGAGTCAGCGTGCCGGCAATTATTTGCAAAAGGGTTGATTTTCCGGATCCATTTTTACCAACAATCCCGACGGTTTCGCCTTTTTTCAATCGAAAGCTGATATCCTGCAACGCCCAAAACTCATCATGGTAGAGTCTGGTTACTTTTTCTGTGCGATGATGCACTTTCGGTACGATAAATTCTTTTAATCTTTTAATGGGATTATCGTAGACTTGATAGCATTTACTGACATTATCAATTTCAATTGCATACAGATCAGATGACATCAGCAAACCCTCCTCGTGTTTTCTGGAACCAGATATAGCAGACATAGGTAATCCAGATAGAGTTTACTGAATAAATTGCTAATCCGAAGAAATCGGGCAATTGCCCCCAAACAATAACAATGCGTGATTGCTCAATAATATAAGTCAAGGGATTAAGCAGCACGATACTTTGCATCCACTCTGGCAATGCCGCGAGAGGATAAAAAACAGGAGAAAGAAATATTAAAACAGTAACAATTACACCGATCGACTGCCCGATATCACGGATATAAACACCTAGTGAAGAAATAAGCCATGATAGACCCAGCGATAATATTACCAATGGTAGAAAGACTATCGGTGCAAATATAATCGTCCAATTAATATAGCCATTAAAAATAAAAAAAGCCATAATCAATACGGCGCTACTGATCATACTTTGAAAAACTGACGATAACACGGTGACTACTGGCAATATTTCTAAAGGGAAGACAACTTTTTTGACGTAATTAGAATTTTGTAAAATTAAATTTGGTGCTCTCAGCAAGCACTCAGCCAGAAATGAATGAATAATCATACCAACAAACAAAATAACCGCAAACTGTGTTTTAGGCTCATCAGCGGCAGCATTTCCCCACCGAGCTTTAAATACAACAGAAAAAACCAATGTATATATAGCAAGCATGAGGATAGGGTTAATTAAGGACCATAGCACACCAATCGCAGAACCTTTATATTTACTCAGAATGTCCCTTTTCGTCATTTGAAAAATAAGACTTCGATTATTTACCAGCGAACTCATAAGAGAGCCCGATGATATTATTTTTTCTTTTCCACTCACAACTTCACCTCAAAATTTCATATCTGCCATCAAATTTTATTCAAAAAAATCGCGGCGATGAGCGCAATATTTCCACACCAGGTTTGCCGATATAATCTGGTTTCAAATATCATCCTGATTCTTGAGAAAATATTCGCATTCCGTTTGCTGTCGAAACTCGATAAGATTTTGGCATTTTCCGGGGTCAATCTATTCCGGAATGGCTTAATAAGCTCAAGGTTTTTATCATTCCAGCGCTTAAAATGCCCCCCCATCAGCTTCTTGATCCGCTGTGCGCGCGCAATCATTGTCAGATTAGATCCGATGAGGTTTTCCTGATGCTGCCGATATTTTATTGTAGGCGAAGAATCATAGTGGACATCCCCTCCACAGCCCGTGATCAGTATGTATACCCACCAATCATGAGAGATAATTTCCTGCCATTTAGGGGTTTCGATGACAATATCTCTGGCTTGCTTATTAAGCACCATCGTATTACCGCCAGCGATACTTTGCACTAACGCATTACGGAATGAAGGTGTTTTATCAAACAGCGGAGAGAGGCCAATAACTTCCCCTTCTTCATCTGTAAGAATAGTCCTACCACAATACACTGACGGTGTTTGAGGATTTTGCGCTAAGTAATCCAACGCATGGGAAAGTTTGTTCTCTACCCACTCGTCGTCTTGATCGCTGAAAGCATAATAATCAAAATCATCGCCACAGCTTTCAAGCGCAGAGATAAAATTCCAGGCAAATCCCTTATTAGGTCCACGGAGCAGGACAATTTTGTCCTCTCCATAGTTTCGCTGGTACTCATGGATAATTTCCAAAGTACCATCAGTCGAACCATCATCAGATGCAAAAATAACCCAGTTCTGATGAGTTTGATTAGTAATTGAGTCAAGCTGTTTGCGTATAAACTTACTTCCATTGTAAGTACACAAAAGTATCGCGACTCTCTTATCCATCTTCATGTTAGGGATAGGTTTCCGCACCTGATAAGAGAAGCCCATTCTGATCTTTTGCCGACAATTGCACTTGACCAGCCTCCGGCCATTCAATATTGATTTGCGGATCGTTCCAGATAATGCAACGTTCCGACTGTGGCGCGTAGTAATTTGTCGCTTTATAAACAAACTGTGCCGTATCGCTCAGGGTTAAAAAGCCGTGAGCAAACCCTTCCGGAATCCACAACTGTCGCTTATTCTCTGCGCTCAATACTGCGCCAACCCATTGACCGAAAGTTGCAGAATGTTTTCGAATATCCACAGCAACATCGAACACTTCCCCTTCGATACAACGCACCAGCTTGCCCTGTGCATGCGGGTCAAGCTGATAATGCAGACCACGAAGCACACCTTTCTGCGATTGTGAGTGGTTGTCCTGAACGAAGTCGATTTTTTTTCCTACCGCTTCCTCAAAAATTTTTTGACTGAAACTTTCAAAGAAAAAACCACGGGCGTCACCAAAAACTTTCGGTTCAAAAATAAATACTTCTGGAATTGCAGTCTTAATTACATTCATTTATTTACTTTCCAAGCATTTCAGTCACGACACGTTTTACACCTACTTTCCAGTCAGGAATAACGGTTGCAAAGGCGGTCTGGAATTTCAGATTCGACAAACGCGAATTAGACGGGCGTTTGGCCGGGGTTGGATATGCAGATGTGTCAACCCCTTTCACTTCCTTGATGGCGAGTGATTCACCCAGTTCCTGGGCGACGGAGAAAACATATTGCGCATAGTCATACCAGGTGGTTTCCCCACTGGCGACGAGGTGATAAGTACCAAACAGCGAGGCATTATTTGTCGCAGCACGGATGGCGATCGCGGTGCAATCTGCCAACAACTCCGCGCCGGTTGGCGCGCCATGTTGATCGTTGATAATCGCTAATTGTTCTTTTTCTTTTGCCAGACGAAGCATTGTTTTCGCAAAGTTCGCACCGCGTGTTGCATACACCCAACTGGTGCGGAAAATGAAGTGGCGTGGATTGTGGGTTGCCACAGCCAGCTCGCCCGCCAGTTTTGTTTCACCATAAACATTCAGCGGCCCCGTCTGCTCATCTTCCAGACGAAAATGCGTGCCCTGGCCGTTAAAGACATAATCAGTAGAATAATGCACCAGTAACGCACCGAGCTTCGCTGACTCTTTCGCGATCACTTCAACGCTATCAGCATTCAGCAGTTGCGAAAGTTCTCTTTCACTTTCCGCTTTATCTACCGCCGTATGCGCAGCCGCATTAACAATGACATCAGGTTTTACACTACGAATGGTTTCGGCAATCCCCTCAGGATTGGTCAGATCGCCACATAACTCAGTATCAAAAAAATCGACTGCGACAAGCTCACCTAATGTTGACAAAGAACGTTGCAGTTCCCAGCCCACCTGGCCATTTTTCCCAATTAATAAGATCTTCATCGTCTTCTCGTTTTCACAGCTCAGTTACGCTTGTTCACTGATCAATAATTGCAGATAGCGGCCATAGTCGGTCTTCGACAATTTTTTAATCTGTTCTGCAACTTGTTCTTTATTTAACCAGCCTTTACGGAACGCAATTTCTTCAAGGCAGGCGACTTTCATGCCCTGCCGTTTCTCAATGGTATGAATAAATTGCGATGCTTCGACCAGGCTGTCATGGGTTCCGGTATCAAGCCAGGCAAACCCACGACCCAGCAATTCAACCTGCAATTCACCACGATCCAGATACATCTGATTCAGTGTAGTAATCTCCAGCTCACCGCGTGCTGAAGGTTTCACCTGTTTTGCCATTTCGACGACATTTTTGTCGTAAAAATAGAGGCCGGTCACTGCCCAGTTAGATTTTGGTTTTAATGGTTTTTCTTCGATAGATAACGCGGTGTAGTTTTCATCAAATTCCACGACACCAAAACGTTCCGGATCCTGCACCTGATAACCGAATACCATTGCACCAGAGGTCAAGTTTGCTGCGGTTTCCAGTTTCTTGCCGAAACTTTGACCAAAATAGATATTATCGCCCAGCACCAGCGCACATGGCTCGTTATTAATAAATTCTTCGCCGATAATAAACGCCTGCGCCAGGCCGTCCGGCGATGGCTGCACTTCATAGGAAAGACGGATACCAAACTGCGAACCATCACCTAATAAGCGCTGGAAAGATGCCATATCTTCCGGCGTCGTGATAATCAAAATGTCACGAATACCTGCTAACATCAGTACAGAGATCGGATAAAAAATCATCGGTTTGTCATACACCGGCAATAACTGTTTTGACACACCCTGAGTAATCGGATAGAGGCGAGTTCCGGAACCGCCAGCTAATACAATACCTTTCATTATTCCGTCCTTATGATTTTATTCTGCAAGCCCCAGGCGTTCACCAGCATATGACCCATCCATCACACGCTGCCACCAGTCCTGGTTAGTCAAATACCATTCAACCGTTTTGCGGATACCAGATTCAAAAGTTTCCTGCGGTACCCAGCCCAGTTCATCTTTAATTTTGCTCGCATCAATAGCGTAACGCAGGTCGTGTCCCGGACGGTCGGTAACATAAGTGATTAATTCAGCAAAGCTACCAATATTATTAGGTTTGGCAGTAATAATTTCGTCCAGAATAGTGCAGATGGTGTTCACAACTTCAATATTCTTACGCTCATTGTGGCCACCGATATTGTAAGTCTCACCAGCAACGCCTTCTGTCACGACTTTATATAAAGCGCGGGCATGATCTTCGACAAATAACCAATCGCGAATTTGTTCACCATTGCCATAAACAGGCAGCGGCTTACCAGCCAAAGCATTAAGAATGATCAGCGGAATAAGTTTTTCAGGGAAATGGTACGGACCATAGTTATTTGAGCAATTCGTCACCAGGGTCGGCAAGCCGTAAGTACGGCGCCAGGCGCGAACTAAGTGATCGCTGGACGCTTTCGATGAGGAATACGGGCTGCTGGGAGAATAAGGGGTTTTCTCGGTAAACAGCGGCAAGGCGGTGCCAGCGGGGACCTCATCCGGGTGCGGCAAATCGCCGTAGACTTCGTCCGTTGAGATATGATGGAAGCGGAACGCGGCTTTTCGTGTTTCATCCAGTTGAGACCAGTATTTACGTGCGGCTTCAAGCAGCACATAAGTGCCCACGATATTTGTCTCAATAAAGGCTGCAGGTCCGGTGATCGAGCGGTCAACATGGCTCTCAGCAGCCAGGTGCATGACAGCATCAGGCTGATGTGTGGCGAAAATACGCGCCATCGCCTCAGCATCACAAATGTCTGCACGTTCAAAAACATAGCGGGCACTGGTTTCAATTTCGACCAGCGATTCAAGGTTGCCCGCATAGGTTAATTTATCAACATTAACTACAGAATCCTGAGTATTCTTAATGATATTACGGACGACAGCAGATCCAATAAAACCTGCCCCACCTGTGACCAATATTTTCACGAGATTATTCCATCTACTTTGCGAGTTGTTACTGTGGCACCGACATGCAAAATTCAAGCCAGGGCATGAAGTCAAAAACAAGGCACGCTACCGCCCCTGGCTCATCAGCTACCAGTATGCTGTACGTAACGTCCAACGATTTCATTAGAAATCGGGCATAATAGTGCAACTGAGAATCATTACCAGGCACTAAATGTTAAAAAACACATTTTCTGCTTAAACCAATATGGAAACAAGAAAAATCTCAAGCCATTAAAGTAACTCTGAATGTTCCGTTTATTTCTTATACGTTGACCTGGCATGAAAAATATAAAAAAAAGCAGCGAGAATGTTCTGAAGCACTTATGCTTCCTGTTGCCACTCTCAGCTGCCATTCTAATTACTTAATTTTTAACTTTTTATCTGATCCATTACTGCGTCAAAAGTTTCTTAATGCTTTCGCGGAATTTTTGACCTTCTTTGAGGTTACGCAGGCCGTAGTTGACGAACGCCTGCATGTAGCCCATTTTTTTACCACAGTCGTAACTCTCGCCGGTCATTAGCATCGCATCCACAGACTGCTTCTTCGCCAGCTCGGCGATAGCATCGGTCAACTGAATACGTCCCCAGGCGCCGGGCTCAGTACGCTCCAGCTCTGCCCAGATTTCAGAGGAAAGTACATAGCGGCCTACAGCCATCAGGTCTGAATCCAGCGTTTGCGGCTGATCCGGTTTTTCGATGAACTCAACGATACGGCTCACCTTACCTTCGCTATCCAGCGGCTCTTTGGTCTGAATCACAGAGTATTCAGACAAGTCGCCCTTCATGCGTTTTGCCAGCACCTGGCTACGGCCGGTTTCATTGAAACGGGCAACCATTGCCGCCAGGTTGTAACGCAGCGGGTCGGCAGAAGCGGAATCCAGAATGATATCCGGCAGGACCACCACGAACGGGTTGTCGCCAACGATTGGGCGCGCACAGAGAATGGAGTGCCCCAGGCCCAGCGGTTGCGCCTGACGGACGTTCATGATTGTCACGCCTGGAGGGCAAATAGACTGCACCTCAGCCAGAAGCTGACGTTTTACGCGCTGTTCAAGTAACGCTTCCAGCTCATAGGAGGTATCGAAGTGGTTTTCGACCGCGTTTTTGGAAGAGTGAGTTACCAGGACGATTTCTTTGATCCCTGCAGCAACAACTTCGTCGACGATGTATTGAATCATTGGCTTATCGACGATAGGTAGCATCTCTTTAGGAATAGCTTTGGTGGCGGGTAGCATATGCATCCCCAAACCTGCTACCGGAATAACTGCTTTCAAATTAATCATTATGCCTTCCACCTGTAAATGATTGATAAATTATAGACCTTCAACTTCTTTTCGCCAGCGTTCACGGGACGAGTTGCCGCGAAATATGTTACGCCGATTGTCGTATAATTGCTGTAGATGTAATCCTGGCAGTGAAATAAAGTCTCCAGGATTCATCGCAAAGTATGACAATCTCCTTACCGCTACGGCTTCGCCGGCAAACGGAAGTTGAGATTTTGTACATTCACAACCTGATGATCGATGCGATCGATATCGACGGAGCTCTGCCCTTTCTCATTCACAGCTTTAATATTTGCCAGCGACAGCAAGGTATCCTGCCGCGCCATAAAGCGCCCGCGCACATCCTTACGTAAATCGAAGTTAAGCTTGAGTGCCGGCCCCACAGAGGAGTCTTGCATTACGTTGATATTTCGCAGGAAAAGGTGTTGTGGTTTGTTATGGAACTCCAGCGTTGCCCGCTGTAAGTTGAGGTTGGTGATGGCCACAAATGAGGTGGCGTTACCGGACGATATCTGGATACCGCGCAGCTTGTACTGACTCTGTGCATTCTCCAGGCGAATATCGTTCAGTTTGAAATTTTGCGGAATGGACAAATAATCGCCTTTGATAACCCCGTAGCCGATGAGCATCCCGGCGCTGTTGACCATCGAGACGTTATCAATGACAAAATTGTCACAGCCATATATCGCCACCGTCGCGTTATCTATCCCGGCTTTTTTGCTAAAGTCCGGGGTAATATTTTCTGCCTTAATGTTACGAATAATAAAGTGTTTGCCGTTTTCAACGTGGACCAGTTGTCGGCAATTGCTGCCGGTGATGTTGGCAACCACAAAATTCTTCACCGCCTGGTCTTCCGGGTAGGTGTTATCGTAGGTACTGCCCGCCAGCCCAATACCGATGCCCCAGTTGATTTTGCCGTTTGTGCAATCAATATGGTCAATGACATGGTCAGAGATCAGGATATCGCGATCGTTAATGGCGACGTTCCACTCTATGGCGTCACCTTGCAGGTAGCTAAAGCGGCTATTGGTGATCCGGGCGCCAATAATCTGATTATGGAAGCCCTGACGCAGAATGGCGTAGTTGGCCTTGGTGACCGTAATGTTGTCGATGGTCAGATTGCGCATCACCTGCGGCTCTTTTCCACCGATGTAGATTTGCGCCACCGGGCCATAACCGCTCATATTCAAACCTTGAATGACACAATCTGAACCGCGGACATCAAGCGTCAGATTGTACAGACTCCCCCCCTTCTCACCGATGACCTTACAGCCATCCTGCAATACCAGACGTCCACGACCATTGCTTTTAATGCTCCCCCGCACCAGCAGCGTCTTCCCCGGCGGTATAAAGACCCCGGTATTGAGATTTTCACACACCAGGCCTTCCGGGATTTCAACCGTTTGCGCTTCACTAAAGGCCTGTTTCAACGCCGCAGGCCAGTCGGTTGTCTGATAGCGACGGATATCCACCGTTTCGGCGCGCGCTGTGGCAACCGGTAAAAAAGGCAGCGCCGCAAGAGCGGCGCCAGCAGTCAGGAAACTGCGTCGGTTAAACGCAAATCGATTCTTTTTTTCGAACTCAGACATAGGACCTCGATTCAGAGCGCCTGTAGCAGCGTGGCAAGTTGCTGATTGATACGTTGCTGGTTGAAGTCGGTTTCGATTTTTTGGCGGGCGCGGGCAATCACCGGCGTCAGATCCTGACGCTGCATTGCACTGAACTCGGCGAGCTTGTCCGCCAGCGTGCGGGCGTCATTTTCCGGCACCAGCCAGCCAGACTCCCCAGCGTTGATCAGTTCAGGAATGCCACTGTGCACCGTTGACACCACCGGAATACCTACGGCCATCGCCTCCATGAGGGCCACGGGAATCCCTTCCATATCGCCATCCACACCGGTGACCGACGGCAATAAAAAGAGATCGGCTTCATCCAGCATCGCTTTGACCTCATGGCTGGGCTTAAAGCCCGGCATGTGGATCACATCATCCAGTTGGTATTGCTCAATCAGGGTGCGCAAGCGCCGCTCCCACGGGCCAATGCCCAAAATAGTCCAGGTAAAGGCCACACCACGCTCTTTAAGTAAACGGCAGGCTTCAATACCTACATGCAGCCCCTTTTTCTCAGTCAGCCGCGCAACAGAGATCATCTGCAGCGGCGTTCCGGGGGCTTTCACCGGGCGCAGGGTAAAACGGGCGATATCTACCCCCATGCGCGAGATGGCAATTTTTTCTTCCGGGCAGCCCATACTGCGTAACCTGTCCGCCCACAGTTCACTAATAGGTAACATCAGGTCGCCACGGCGAAAGAGCTGCTGATATTCCGGCGTATAGTGGCTGAGCACATCACGATGCGAAATATCAATGCCGTGGAAAACAGTGGCAATCTTGCCTTGTAACAGACCCAGTTCGCGCAGTTTCGCCGCCGTAACCCCTGCCGGGCCAAAATGAGCAATAAAGACATCGGCGCGAAAAACCTGCGGTGTCAGACCGCAGATGGCTGCCAGAATCAGGTTTCGCGCTTCATCACCGTAGCGCGACATATTGAGCGCTTTCCAGGTGGCCGCGCGTCCTGCGCCGCGTAATATCGCCTGCCCACGATAGCGCAGTTTCGCCAGCTTGCCCTCCGGCTCATCCAGTAACCAGTGGGTTTTTTCCGCCAGACGGTACTCCGTCCAGGCACTATGGGTATTTTGCAGATCGCCCTTATGCAGCGCGACGATCTCCACCTCATAACCCATGTTGATAAACGCCACAATCTGATTCAGAACAAAGGTTTCCGAGGCGAGCGGGAATTTCAGCAAAAAGAAGCTGACTTTCATTTCACCTCCCGAATGCGATCCAGCACCGATTTCACCATCAACGCGCCTTTCTCTCGTTCGGCCGCCACGGCGGTGGCCAGGCGTTGATTAAGCGCAGGCAGTTGCCCCAGGGTGTCCGCCGCCATCGCCGCCAGCGAACCATCCAGCAAGTGGCGAATATCTACCGCCATCTCCGGCATACCGAGCTGCTGCATAATCCCGGCTGATTTGTGTTCGTAGTTAATGGCGATAGCCGGCGTACCGAAGTTCATCGAGATGATGGCGGAGTGCAGGCGTGTACCCACCGTCAGGTCACAGGCGGCGAGGATTTTACCCATTTCGAGGTCGTTAAGTTCATCCATGACCACGTGGTAGCGGGACGGGTCGCTAATATGCTGACGCAGATTGAGCGCCACCATCCGGTCATCTTTGTTGTAACTGTCGATACCGGTACAGGTCGAGAGCGCGATCACCTGCCAGCCTGCATCCAGAATGCGGTTCACCACGTCGGCAAAGGCCTTTTCATAGGCTTGCTGGGTCGTACCCAGTCGCTTATCAAACGGCGCGAGTTCACGTAGCGTAATAGCGACGGTTTTCTGTTTTGCAGCCACATCCAGCCAGTGACGGACGGCGTAGCTGGGGATAAACGCCGCATCATCTTCCACCAGCCAGGCGGTATCAACGCCCTGCTCCACTTTCTCGGTCGTGATTTCACTCTGCTTCATTAAATTCAGACTGACGCTCTCACGCAGGATCAACGCGTCGCAATGACCAAAGACATAATTTGCCAGTTGATTAAACTGCGGATCCTGGAACGGCCCGACGCTGTGGCCAATCATATACAACGGCTTTTTAGCCATAAACGTACAGAGGGCATGTTCGAACTGCGGAACGCCGTAAAGATCGACAAAAAAGGAGCCACCCACCTGGATAATCGCGTCATAACCTGCAAGCAGGCGGACGAAATCGGTAAAACCCTGGGCAATAGCGATGTTGCGCAATTTGCCGCTATCGGTCACCCGAGAAAGCAGTACCTGGTGCTGGTAGCGACGGCGCAGGACCTTTTTCACCCGCCCCATTAACCCGGCGGCAGTATTGTGCGCTTTCATCTGGCTGTAGAGTGGATCACCCATGACCGGGCGGTTCAACAGCCAGGAAGAACTCACCGGGTAGCGGCTCATTACGTCCACTTCCGCTTGTGGTTCGATGCGTGCAATCGCATCCAGCAACCCGCGCAAAATGGCGCTGTCGCCACGGTTGCCGCAGGTGTGATTGCCAAGAATTAATAATTTCATAATGACCTCTTAAAAAATTCCCCTCCCCCCAAACCTCTCCGCTCGGGAAGAGAACCGGGGTGAGGAGGAAAATGAATATCAACCGGCACGCAATAGCGTTTTCATCTTTTCGTTGCGGCAAAACTGGCGCTTCATCTCCACCACCAGCGCATTGCGTGACAGCACAATCATCACCGCGAACGCCAGCGCGCCCGCCATCACCTGAACGGCAAGCAATGCCGACACCGGCAGACGCCCTGCGAGTGACAGCCCCAGCCCATAACTCACCACCAGCGTTGGCAGCGACAGGTAGAACGGCAGCCACAGACTCAGGATGTACTGGCGATAGCTGGATCCCAGAACAGGTTTGATCATCACGAAATAGCTCAGGACGGTGTTAATAATCTGCACCAGCAGAAAGCCCAGCGTGACGCCAATGGCGCCTGCCAGGTGGCCGCCAATAATGATGGCGGGAATAAACAAAAAGGTTTTGAAGACATTGAATTTAAAGCTGATATCCACGCGGGCTTTGGCCATTAACAACGACCCAATCGGATTGCCGACCGCACGCAGCAGCCCCACAATGCATAACAATTGCAGGACAGGAATGATGCTGCTCCACTTCTCGCCGAACACCAGCGGCACGAAATTATTCGACACCACCAGCAGCCCAAGCAGGATCGGAAAGTTAATGATCCCCACCACCGACAACAGCTTGTAAAAATTAAGCCGCAGCTTTTCCGTGTCATCCTGAATTTTGGCGAAAGCCGGGAACAGGACGCGCGTAATGATGGGGTTGAGTTTCATTGGTGGAACGACGGCCACGTTATAGGCCAGGTTGTAACCGCCCGCGACGCTGGCCCCAAGGATGCGCGCCAGTACCAGCGTAGAGAGATTGGTGTTCAGGTAGTTAATGACGCTGTCCGCCGTAAGCCACGCGCCAAACTTGAGGTTAGAACTGACCGAACGCAGCGAAAAATGCAGACCAGGACGGTAAATCTTGCGGCCAAACCAGCCGAAGAGCAGCGTACGCACGGCGCTGTTAACCAGATAGCCGAGGATGGCGGTCATTGCCAGCGGCCAGAAAAAGGCGCTGACCACCGTAAAGGTAAAACCAGCCAGCACCGAGACGGTTTCTATGCTGCCGATCTTGTTAAACTCCAGCTCCTTTTGCATCAGCGCCCGGAACTGCTGACCATGCGGAATCAGCACAAAGGCCAGCGACAGGGTTTTTATCAGCGGCGCCAGATCCGGGTTATGCAGCAACCCGGCAATCAGATCGCTGAGTAAAAAGATAGCCACACAGACCACCAGACCCAGCCCGACATTCAGCCAGTACAGGGTGGTGAGTTCGAGATGACTGATCTCCTTACGCTGAATGATGGAGTTGGCAATACCAAAATCCGATAGCGTATCGGCGAGCGCGATAATCACCAGCGAGACAGTGAGCAGGCCAAACTGGTGGTTATCGATAATGCGCGCCAGTACGGTCATCTGTACCAGCCCAAGCCCGATAATGGTCAACGTTGCCATGGCCGACCATTTCGCCCCGCTGATGGTTTTTTCACGTAAGCTCATGATTTTTTCCTTTGAACATGGCCCATAAGGCGTTATTGGCGCAGGCAGTTTGAACACGGACAGCGCGGAAAAACCGGAACGTACACGAAGTACGTGAGGATTTTGAGCACTGCCCTGGTTCAAAATGGCCAGCAAAATAGCCTTATGGGACACGTTCCTAATACGCCGCTTTATTCACAAACCCTTTAAAGATGGTCAGAAAAACGATTTTGATATCGAACCAAAGACTCCATTCACGGATGTACTCGAGGTCGAACTCAACGCGTTTTTCCATTTTTTCCAGCGTATCCGTCTCGCCGCGCCAGCCATTAATCTGCGCCCAGCCGGTAATACCCGGTTTCACTTTATGACGCAGCATGTAGCCTTCAATGAGCTGACGGTACTGCTCGTTATGCGCCACCGCATGAGGGCGTGGACCGACGATAGACATCTCGCCCGTCAGCACATTAATAAACTGCGGTAGCTCATCCAGTGACGTCCGGCGCAGGAAGCTGCCAACTTTGGTCACGCGCGGATCGTTTTGCGTGGCCTGGGTTACGACCTTGTCGTTCTCCATAACTTTCATGGAGCGGAATTTCCACACTTTGATGGGCTTACCGTCCATACCGTAACGGGTCTGGCGGAAGATAACCGGGCCCGGGGAGGTCAATTTCACCGCCAGCGAGATCCCCAACAGAACCGGTGAGATCAGCATCAGGATGAGCGACGCCAGCACAATGTCTTCAAGGCGTTTGAGAATGCGGTTGACGCCCGAAAGCGGCGTGTCATACAGCGGCACCACCGGCACGCCATTCACCTCTTCAATCCGCGAATGCAGAATGTTGAAGGTGAAAACATCGGGTATCAGGATCACCGAGCAGGTGGTGTCTGCCAGTTGCCGCACCAGATGTTTGATGCACTGAGCGTCGTTCATTGACATGGCGATGTAGACGTTGTGGATTTTCCCGGCGCGAGCGTCGTCAAGCAGTTGGTCATAATTGCCCACCCAGTCACTGCTCACGCCACCCGGTTTCGCGTCGTGATAGACACCGACCACTTCAAAACCCAGCCAGGGTTCATTACGAAAACTCTCCAGCAGTTCCTGCCCGGCGGGAAGGTCGCCCGCCACCGCAACGCGACGGGTGTTATAGCCATGATTACGCAGCCAACCGGCGGCAAAACGGATCACGCCACGGCAGATAATCAGCCCTGAACTGCTGAGCAAATACCAGGCAAAATAGAGGGCAAAGGTATTGTTAAGTTCGCTGCGAAAAGCCACCAGACCGGCGCTAAAGACAAAACTGAGGGTCCAGTTTTGCAACAATAAAACCAGCTCGGTCATAAACCGCACACCACGCCATGAACGATAAAAATCGGTCATGCCGCCAATCATCTGGAACACCACGAGGGTAATGAGGGCCATCAGCAGGTGCTGATAAAAGAATGGCAACGTATTGAACCTACAGACAATGTACAGCCCACCGAACATGATGGTGATGTCTGAGAATCGCTGCACGATTGAGATTAACGATGCATTCGTTTTGGCCCGGTCGCGCTTTTTTAGATTTGTCATCGTTGTACCTATTCATTTGTTTCCCCCCACCCCAGCCCTCTCCTCTCGCAGAAAAGGGTTAGAGTGAGGGGAAAACAGGGATTACTGTTTCAACAACGCCAGAATGTCCTGTGTTCGCGCCTCCATCAGCGCGGTGTCGCTGCGCGATTCCACGTTCAGACGCACAACCGGCTCGGTATTGGACGAGCGCAAATTAAAGCGCCAGTCCGGGAAGGACATGCTGATGCCATCGGTTCGGTCAACGCTAAGCGCAGAACCGCTGAAATGTGCTTCGACGCGGGCGATTGCCGGCGCGGCCTGGTCCAGCTTTAAGTTGATCTCGCCGCTGGCCGGGAAAGCCGCCATGCGATCGCGTACCAGCGCTTCCAGCGTTTTGCCCTTGAGACACAGCAGCTCCGTCACCAAAAGCCATGGGATCATGCCGCTATCGCAATAGGCAAAATCACGGAAATAGTGATGCGCGCTCATCTCACCGCCGTAGATCGCATCCTCTTCACGCATCCGCTCTTTAATAAACGCATGCCCGGTTTTCGACATCACCGGCTTACCGCCTGCCGCCGTGACAACGTCCACCGTGTTCCAGGAAAGGCGCGGGTCGTGGATGATCTTCGCGCCGGGGTTTTTCTCCAGGAATGCCTGCGCCAGCAGACCGACGATGTAATAGCCCTCGATAAACTGGCCGTTACCGTCAAAGAAGAAGCAGCGGTCAAAATCGCCGTCGAACGCGATACCTAAATCCGCATGATGTTCAATAACCGCGTTGCGGGTATCGTCACGGCATTCCGGCAGCAGTGGGTTCGGGATACCGTTCGGGAAGTTGCCATCGGGGGTGTTGTGCAC
This sequence comes from Citrobacter sp. UYEF32, assembly GCF_040546205.1. Taxonomy (NCBI): domain Bacteria; kingdom Pseudomonadati; phylum Pseudomonadota; class Gammaproteobacteria; order Enterobacterales; family Enterobacteriaceae; genus Citrobacter; species Citrobacter sp. UYEF32. The sequence goes on from NZ_JBEPNI010000001.1 coordinate 558,056, forward strand.
CTTGATAAAGGTGACGGGAACATTGTTCGCCTTAAAGCGCTGTTCCAGGGCATCAATGACCGGCCCTGCCGCCCCGTTACCGGAATTGATCACCAGTTTTAACGGTTTGAAATTCGCCAGGTCGACATAGCTGAGCAGGTGATCAATATAGGCATCACGCAGGTTGATTTGCCGATAGCTGCCGCGTTTTTGCGCATTTACCGGCGGGAAGTCATTCGCTTCTGCCAGGCGCTGAACATCGCGCAGCCCCGTATCACCGCTGATTGGACGGGCACCTTTACGGACCAGCTTCATGCCGTTGTAGTCCATCGGGTTATGGCTGGCCGTCACTTCAATCCCACCATCTACGCCCAAATGGAAGGTAGCAAAATAGATCTCTTCGGTGCCCGAAAGGCCGATATCCAGAACATCCACACCCGCGTCTTGTAGACCTTTGGCCAGCGCCAGCTTTAATGTTTCGCTCGTTAAACGGACATCACCGCCCAGCACGATGGTTTGCGGTTTTAAATACTCGCCATAGGCCCGGCCAATCCGCCAGGCAATGTCTTCATTCAGCTCTTCACCCAGCTTGCCGCGAATATCGTAGGCTTTAAAACAGGTTAATTTTTCCATCATTACCTCGTTTTCAGGCAACAGTTAGCCCTCTCCGGTGTGGAGAAATAATCAAAAAGAATTCAATCGTTATATCTATCCGACGTCGCGTTGCGGCAAATCAGCGGCTACGCAAAAGGTGTCGGACAGCGTCAGATGCGCCCGTAGCGATCTTCAAACCGCACAATATCGTCCTCTTCAAGATATGAACCGGACCGTACTTCAATTAAATCGAGCGGTATTTTCCCTGGGTTCTCAAGACAGTGACGTGCGCCGAGCGGAATGTAGACCGACTCGTTCTCACCCAGCAGTTTGATCTCGTCATTAATGGTGACTTTCGCCGTACCGGCCACCACGACCCAGTGTTCAGCCCGATGATGATGCATCTGGACCGAAAGCCCTTCGCCAGGTTTCACAGTGATGCGCTTCACCTGATAGCGATCGCCCGCATCAATGGAGTCATATTTCCCCCAGGGACGGTAGACTTCGCGGTGAATGTGGTGCTCATGGCGGCCATCCGCTTTGATCTGCTCGACCACTTTCTTCACATCCTGCACATGGTTACGGTCCGCAATCAGCACGGCGTCCTTGGTCTGCACCACCACCAGATCTTTCACGCCGACGGTGGTGACCAGACCGGACTCCGCATAGACGAAGCTGTTCTCCGTGTCATGACTGATGACGTCGCCGTGATGGACGTTTCCCTCGGGCGTATGGGCGCTGATTTCCCACAACGAGGACCAGGAACCCACATCGCTCCAGCCGGCATCCATCGGTACCACCACCGCATCGGCGGTTTTTTCCATTACCGCGTAGTCGATAGACTCTTCCGGGCAGGCCAGGAACGCGGCTTCATCAACACGGATAAAGTCCAGGTCCGGGTCCGTTACATTCATTGCGCGTTCGCAGGCCTCGTAAATATCGGGACGATATTTTTTCAGCTCTTCCAGATAGCGCCCGGCGCTGAACAGGAACATGCCGCTGTTCCAGTAATATTCACCGCTCGCCACATAACCCTGCGCCGTATCGAGGTTCGGTTTTTCCACAAACTGCGCCACGTCGAAGGCCAGACCTTCACCTTTACCTGGGGTCACTTCGCCACGACGAATGTAGCCATAACCGGTTTCCGGCAGGTCCGGTACGATGCCAAAGGTCACCAGTTTGCCGCTTTCGGCATAGGCCAGCGCCTGGCGCACCGACGTGCGGAACGCCTCTTCATCCTGAATCACATGATCCGCCGCCAGCACCAGCATCAGCGGGTCAGAGGTCGGGTTATGGCGTTTGATCGCCATTGCGGCCAGCGCGATCGCCGGTGCGGTGTTACGCCCCGCCGGTTCAAGGATGATGTTTTCCGTCAGCTTGTTGAGCTGGCGCAACTGCTCGGCAACGATAAAGCGGTGTTGTTCATTACAGATAACAACCGGACTTTCACACTCCACCCCGTCCAGACGGCAGACGGTGGTCTGCAGCATGGTCAAATCGCCTTTCAGGCAGAGAAATTGTTTTGGATACAGGACACGGGACAGTGGCCACAGGCGGCTGCCGGAGCCTCCGGCCATCACTACCGGATACAGTTGTGTTTGACTCATGATTTATCCCCATTCCCTTCGTAATTCAGACGTTCGTCTTGCGCATGGGCGGCCTGCCCTGCACTGACCGCCGGATCGCGTCGGGAGATATCAGTCATAAACTGGGTTAACACGCTCTCTTTCTCGAGCGTGCGTTCGGCATATTCACGTGCCACCGCGTTGGTTTTGGGCATCAAGAGTGCCTGTTCGATGCCCGCCGTTAACGCCGGTACGGATTCAGGCTCTACGCACACGGCAATGCCCGGCGAAGCCAGACACAGTTGGCCCAATTCGGTGGACGCCTCAGCGGTGATAACGGCATTGCCGCCCACGGCGAGGATATTGGTCAGTTTCGATGGCAGCACGGCATCCGCCGCGCCACGTTTTTGAATCACCAGATGGCAATCGGCCATCTTGAGCAGCGCAGGCAACGCCTCGTAAGACTGCAACGGAAAGAATTTCACGTTATCCAGCCCCTGTTGCAGAGCCTGTTTTTCCAGTCTCACTTTGCCGCCACCCTGACCCACAATCACAAACAACCACGGTTGCTCGCGAAGGTTAGCCGCCGCCGCAATCACATTTTCCAGCCCCTGCTTTTCACCAATGTTGCCGGAGTAAAGAATGATTTTTTTATCTTCCGGCAATCCCAGCGTTTGTCTCAGTTGGGCAACGTCCTGCGCGTCAACGTCGCGAAAGCGGGCCACTTCTGACCAGTTCGGGAAGAAGATTATCCGCCCTGGCTCCACCCCTTTTTCCCGTGCTTTGTTCATCATTGAGCGGGAGATGGTGGACACATTGTCGACATTGTGCAGGCCGCTGCGCTCAAACGCGGCGGCCAGTTTCGCCACTTTGCCGGTTTTGCCTTTCCCGGCCATCCCTAAGCCAAGCATGGCGTCAACTTCATAATCCTGAATGTGCAGCAGCGTGCGCGCACCGGTGAGTTTTGCCAGCAGGCGCATACCCGGTGTGCAAAACAGTGTCGGTACCACGCCGATGATGCGATCCGGCTTCCAGCGTCGCTGTGCCATCAGCGGGAAAAAGCTGCTCACGGCGAAGCTGGTCAGGTGAATCAGGCGTTTCAATGTCGAAGGCTGTTTCGGCACATACAGAGGACAGCGCCAGACGGTCGCGGCACCGCTTTCCCGGCGATAACGCCAGGCGGAATACGCCTTACCCACCTGCCATTCCGGGTAGTAAGGCGGAGCGGTGATGACACGCACGTCATGCCCCTGCCGGGCCATCCATTCAACCATCTCGCCGGTGTATTTACCGATACCGGTTAACTCCGGCGCATAGTTGATGCCGTAAACAAGAATTTTCATAAGCCCGGTACTCCCCGCGCTTCCTTGAAGTAGGCGCGGCTATTGTCATGTACCAGCGGGTCAGCAATCAGCACATCAGGCGTCAGCCAGCGATAGTCATCGTGCTGATCTGTCGGCAGGGCCAGCGAGGAGGCATCGACCCGTAAGCGAAAACCGAGCACAATGTAGTGGGTAGAAAAATCGCTGCCGGAGAAGTTGTCGTCATAGAAGTGCTGCCAGACGCCATAAAACTCTCCTGCCGACATCGGCAGGAGTACGCCCAGTTCAGCCAGCGTCAAACGTTCAAACGCGCTCGCCAGAGGTTCATCTTTTTGCACCCGTCCACCCGGCACAAACCAGTAACCCTGCGCCGGACGATTCGTACGCTTGCCGAGCAAAAACTCGCCGCTTTCGTTCTCCACGATAAGATCGATGGAGATAAGCGGAGTCGAACGCACGACCGTGGCAAAATCTTCCGGACGTAAAAACATGCTTACCCCCTGAACCGTTGCTGATTTTCGAGGAACCACTGGTAGGTGCTTGCCAGCCCCTGCTCCAACGAGATCTCGTGATACCAGCCAAGCGCGTGCAGGCGGGACACATCCAGCAGTTTGCGTGGCGTACCATCCGGCTTGGTGGCATCAAAGACCACCCGGCCTTTGTAGCCCACGACCTGGGCGAGCGTTTGCGCCAGCTCACGGATCGTGCAGTCCACACCGGTACCGACATTAATGTGCGACAGCATCGGTTCGGTATTCTCCTGCCACACTTCCCGGTCCAGCTCCATCACATGAATGCTGGCCGCCGCCATGTCGTCCACATGGAGGAACTCACGCATCGGCGTGCCGCTGCCCCATACCACCACGTCAGGCGCGTTGCTGAGCGTGGCTTCATGGAAGCGACGGAGCAACGCCGGGATCACGTGGGAGTTGCTTGGGTGGAAGTTGTCATTCGGCCCGTACAGGTTGGTCGGCATCACCGAGCGATAATCACGGTTGTACTGGCGGTTGTAGGACTCGCACAGTTTGATACCGGCAATTTTGGCAATCGCATACGGTTCGTTCGTCGCCTCCAGCGTCCCCTGCAACAGCTCACTTTCAGCCATCGGTTGGTGCGCAAGCTTCGGGTAAATACAGGATGAACCGAGGAACAACAGCTTGTTCACGTCATGCGAATGCGCCGCGTGAATGATGTTGCACTCCATCATCATGTTCTCGTAGATAAAATCTGCCGGGTAGGTGTTATTGGCGACAATACCACCCACTTTAGCCGCCGCCAGGTAGACCTGGTCGATACGTTCGCTGGCAAAGAACGCCTGCACCTGTGCAGAATCCAGCAGGTTCAGTTCGTCACGGCTACGCAGCACCAGCTCCACGTCTTCGCGCTGCGACAGCAGTCTTACAATGGCCGATCCGACCATGCCGCGGTGACCCGCGACAAAGATACGTTGTTTCGTCATTCTCAGGACTCCAGCGCGATGGCAACCTCGTAACCGTGAGCTTTTAACAGCGAATGTTTTTTCGCCGCTTCAAGATCTTTGGCAACCATCTCAGAGACCATCTCCTGCAGCGTGGTTTCCGGTTTCCAGCCCAGTTTTTCGTGTGCTTTGGTCGGGTCGCCGAGCAGGGTTTCCACTTCCGCCGGACGGAAGTAACGCGGGTCAACGGCAACAATCACATCACCCGGTTTCACGCCTGGCGCGTCATGGCCGGTGACGGAGACCACAATCCCCTTCTCTTCCACGCCTTTACCTTCGAAGCGCAGTTTGATACCCAGTTGCGCCGCCGCCATTTCCACAAACTGACGTACGGAATACTGCACGCCGGTGGCGATAACGAAGTCTTCCGGATGGTCCTGTTGCAGCATCATCCACTGCATTTTCACGTAATCTTTCGCATGCCCCCAGTCACGCAGGGAGTCCATGTTGCCAAGGTACAGGCAAGATTCGAGGCCCTGGGCGATGTTGGCAATCGCGCGGGTAATTTTGCGGGTGACGAAGGTCTCACCACGGCGCGGAGACTCGTGGTTAAACAGAATGCCGTTGCAGGCGTACATGCCATAGGATTCACGGTAGTTAACGGTGATCCAGTAGGCGTACAGTTTCGCCACCGCATACGGAGAGCGTGGGTAGAACGGCGTGGTCTCTTTCTGCGGAATCTCCTGGACCAGACCATACAGCTCAGAGGTAGAGGCCTGGTAGAAGCGCGTTTTCTTTTCAAGGCCCAGGAAGCGAATGGCTTCTAGCAGACGCAATGTCCCCATCGCATCCACATCTGCGGTATATTCCGGCGATTCAAAGGAGACCGCTACGTGGCTCATCGCCCCAAGGTTATAGACCTCATCCGGCTGCACTTCCTGCAGAATACGGGTCAGGTTAGAGGTATCCGTCAGATCACCGTAGTGAAGGTGGAATTTCGGGTTACTGGTGTGCGGATCCTGATAAATATGGTCCACACGCTCAGTGTTGAATGAAGAGGCACGACGCTTAATGCCATGAACTTCATAACCCTTTTCCAGAAGCAGTTCTGCCAGATAAGAGCCATCTTGCCCGGTAACGCCGGTGATGAGAGCGACTTTAGACATATTTTATTCCTCTATTACTTATCAGAAGTTATTCAGTTTTTACGCGTTCGCGCGTTACCACTGCGGGGTTGCCACGGCAAACTGCGTTTGCCGGAAGCGTCTTAAAAACACTGCTGCGCGCACCGACAACCGTTCCGTCACCAATACGCACGCCGGGAGCAACAAAGACATCCGTTGCCAGCCAGCATTTATCGCCAATCACGATGGGCGACGCGGTAATATCAAAATGCGCGCTCATAAAATCGTGACTGCCGGTACACAAATAACATTTCTGCGAAATCACAGAATTAGCGCCAATTGAGATATCGCCCAGGGTATATAACACAGCGTCATCGCCAACCCAGCTATAATCACCCAGCGTTAATTTCCATGGATACGTTATTTTCACCGACGGACGAATCACTACGTTTTTTCCGATTTTTGCACCGAATAAACGCAACAGAAAGGCACGCCAGCGATACATAATTTGTGGCGACCAGGCAAATAATGTTGACTGCACCGCCCACCACAATTGAACCTTAATAGCATTCCCGCCCCGGAAGCCTTTCGGCACGGAGAATCCTTGTAAGTCTTGCATCGTGTTTCCTTATACGTGTACCCGTTATTTTTCAAACCGCCGGTGCGTTAACTGCATGCGTTCATCCGAATCACTTACATACATAAGTTCATCGGAATTCTCTGACTTTCCGTTTTCCCGCGATTCAAATTATTCAGGGCATTCACATTATGCTTTGTTATATAAGGCTTTCGCTTTGCCAGTCGTACGCAGACGTAACAGGTACGACAATTCCGCCCAGAAGCCCGGTACGTGTAATATTTTTCGTTGGACGTTGCGAGCATCCCGACATAATTCAAGGTTATTCGACGTAGAGACGCCACCCATTGAAAATTCGGATACCAGACCGTGCAGGCGTTTAAAGCGAAAGCCTGCCTTAAACATTCTGGCTGCCAGCGCGTAATCGGAAGAGACTTTATATTGTAAATCGTAGGGGTAGGTTTTCAGACCACTCATCGGGAAGAATATGGCCTGATGGCTGGCGGGTAAGCTATGGTAAATATACCAACCGCGTTTCGCGCTACGGCGTATTTTTGTGCCATCGCCGAAATCTAATAATGCATCACCAATGTACATGGCATTGTCACGTTTTTCTGCCAACTGGCGGATAACATCGACGCTTTCCGGATGCAGAATATCACCTGAGTTGAGGAACAGCGCGAAGCGGCCATTGGCCATGCTGATGCCTTTATTCATCGCATCATAGATGCCATTATCTTTCTCGCTGACGTAACGTAAGTGGTACTGGCCGTTAAGGTTTTTCAGAAACTCTGCGGTACCGTCGGCAGAGCCGCCATCCACAACAATCCACTCGAATGCGATATCCTGCGCCTGTGCCAGATGGGCCAGCGATTCCCAGGTTTTCATCACGCCTTCATAATTACGAAACGCAACGGTAATAACGCTTAGTAACATGTGACCCACCTCGTCATATGCTCGAAATATTTAACGCCTTGCGGAAAATAAACGGGCAAACAATTAAAAATGCGTATTCAGGACTGAAAATCGACCCCGTAAAAAACCACGATATCGGAGCGAACAGATAAAGCTGAACACGAAAATTCTGATTATTACCAAACGCATTGACAGTCATTCTTGCTACTTTGAACAAATACCAACCGGTCAGTAATACGGCAAACCATGAAAAATAGATAATTAACAGATACAAGCCATTGTCTATGGTTTTACCGACATCTGCACCGTTAAAGATTCCGAATGATGCGACATATTCGTAAAGTGAGCCGAATCTTACCACACCATCAATGTTGACCAGGGAATATCCCACCATCGCCAGCGGTCCGATAATGCGATAATAAGAGGAGGAGCCTTCTGTTCCTAAATCACCGAGACGTTCCGCAATATAAGGAAAGGCGAACACCACCCCGACAACAAATACCGCCAGTGAAATAATGGCCAACGGTAATTTCTTGCGTATCGCTTCCTTGTTTAAATACTGAAATGCCCATTCCAGTAGATAAAAAAGGATAAATGTCATTACCCCTGAAAACGATCCCGAAAGAACTATCCCTGTCAGAATCATAGCATCTGTCTTCGGCGTTTTGATACCAAACTGTTTGATGCTGAGCCAAATTGAGATTAATGCCAGAGCGAAGAATGCCGGTTCGAAATAGAGTGCCGTGGTTCGCTTACCGCCAAATTTGATAAAATTCAGTACGTAGCTGTTACTGTAAATCAGATATTTCGAAATTATCTCCATCAGGCTGCTGCCGCCGGAGAGAATAATTTGCGCCATTTCCGCCGCTGCCAGCATCACGACCAACGCAACCACCACGTAGAAGAAGCGGAGTATTTTGCGGTAGTTATGCGGCGAAACAGTTTTGAACCGAATGCTCCACACCATGCCGATGATGATCACGATATAAACAAACAGCATCGTTGAGGTGACATACTTACTGGCGTTAAGCGACTGACCAAAAATGTAGTTAAACAGTGTTAATCCCGCACCGGTGCCCAGGGCAATCATCAACTTTTTCAGGTTGAGTTTATCCACATAGAGCAGCAGTAACAGCGGTAAGAACGTCACAATGGTTATCGGAAAGCTTTCGCCAAGCTGGAAAATCTTCACGTTAACCAGCAGGTAAATCAGCGGCAGCAGGAGATAACTACAGACCCTGATAGAATGAGACATATTCCTCCAGCATCTGTTGCCCACTGTAAGCACGGCGACTACGCGCCCGAAACGCGTCCAGCGATGTGCCGAATACGGCCTGCGCGATGTCAGCTTTGTGACGCTGCACCAGCGGCACCACCTCCGCGTCGCTAAAGGTCTTGCCGCCGGACTTCTCCAGAACCTCACGCGCTGCATCGCTGTGCGTGGCAATCACCGGCACACCAATGGAGAGCGCTTCACACAAAATGAGCGGGTAGTTATCCACACGCGAGGTAAAGAGCAGCGCATCCATCTGGTTGAGTTCGCTCATTAACTGACGTTTATCCGTCAGAAAGCCGTGGTTCACCACGTTCGGTCCCTCAAAGGGAGAAAACTTGCCAAAGGTATGCAGCTCAACCTGTTCACCCAGCGCCATCACGTCACGGACAAGTTGTTGATTGGTCTTGCCGTCATAGCGCAGGTCGTGCGCCACCACGGCGATTTTCGGGCGCCCCTGGGTGACAGTAACCGGAGATAACTCCGCCAGAATGGCTTCGGTCGCCACATCAATTCCATTATTGATAATGCGGCAACGCCCCGCACCGTACAGACTGTTGAATGCCTCCGCCACGTGCTGGCTGGGGGAAATAAACTGGCAGCCGAGGGCCATCATCTCGTTAAATAAACGGCGCTTCTCACCCACCAGTTGATGCGCGCGATCCACTTTTACCGGTGGATAGTTCGCCAGCGTCGGGCATTTTTGGCATCCCTGTTTCCAGCCTTCACAGCCATCGGTGAAAGCACAGCGCCCGGTGACACTCCAGTGATCGTGCAGCGTCCATATAAAGGTCACGTCAGGCTTATGCGCTTTCAGTTTCTGGCAGAATGCCACCACTTCGTTCAGGTTCAGCCAGTAGCTGTGCATCACGTGAAAGTGCAGCACCACCGGGCCTTTGGTGCGGCTGACGCTGCGATAGAGATTGTTAAGATTGCCAAATACATCGCGGTTAAACAGGCGAAACAGCGCCAGGTTTGCTATCGATGTCAGACGTGGGGTCTGTTTAAACACGTTGGGATACTGGTCATGGCTGACACTTTTCTTGCCGCCTTTACCGTAACCATAGACGAACCGCGATTGCATGCCTTGCTGCAATGCCCGCTGGTGTAAATCCAGCGCGACACCCGCCGCGCCGCCTTCGGCGAGGCGAACGTTAAATTGTAATATGTTCATTTTATTGTCTTCACCCGCGCTTTTTCACCCACCACCAGCGCATTATCCGGCACGCTGTCGAGCACGACGCTGCCTGCGCCAACCACGACGTTATTGCCAATGGTGATATCACCCAGCAGGACGACATTAGCCCCGAGTTCAACGTTGTTGCCGATGACCGGACAGGCCAGATTGTCTGCGCCACGATTGCCGATGGTCACGCCATGGCGAATGGTGAAATCATCACCCGCGACCACGTGCTTATTGATCACGACGGCATAACCATGGTGAATAGTGAAACGACGGCCAATCGTCGCAGCCGCCTGGATCTCATAGCCAAACAGGCATTCCGTCATAAAGCGGTAAATCAACAGCACGGGGGCAGCCCACAGGTTGTTGAGCACATTTTTCTTACGCCATACCGAGCAAAAATGGGCGACGCGATAGGCCGCGACCATGCAGCACGGGCGCAAACTCCATTGATTAGCGCGAAAATCTTCCAGTCGCATTATTTCCCTCGCAGACCATCAGCCAGACGCTTGCCATTACGCACGGAGAAAAGAGTCAGCAGCGTGCGCCAGTTCATACGCTTGTTGCGGATCTGGTACAGCGTGAAGAGCTGATATTTCTTGCTGGCGCGGTCAAACTTGGCTTTGTGTTTCCGGTAGAAATGGAAGTAGCCGGAGAATTTTTTCGGCGACGAAGTAATCTGCATTTCACCGTGATTGATGTGCAGAATTTGCGTCGCTTTTTCGATTTTCCACGGTTCGCCGTACTGCTCCACCATGCGTAAAAAGATGTCGTAGTCCTGTGCCGCTTTCAGTTTTGTATCGAACAGACACTCTTTGAAGCGCCATGACCAGCTAAACACCTGGTTGCCTACAATGTTGCGCTTGTAGAACAGCTTGCGGGAAAACGGCGATTTTGGGTAAAGCGGTAAACTGGTCGGTTGTGAATAGACTTCGCCCTGGCAGACATAGTCATTGGCATAGAGAAAAGCCCGCGTTGCCAGATGGTGTTTATGTTCCAGAAATACCGACAGGCGGTCCGGCGTCCATTCATCATCATCATCAATGCCAGTAATAAACTGGCCTGTCGCCTGCATGATCGCCTGGTTGCGTACCGCACAGGCGCCGGAATTAAAAGCGTTACGGGTATAGGTCACGCGTGGATCATTCAGTTCGGCCACATAACTCTGGAGTTGCTCAAAGGCCGTCGAGCAGTCGTCAACAATGATCATTTCCCAGTGGGTGTAATCCTGACGCAGCACCGATTTGATGGCGCGGATCGCCAATTGTTGGCGGTTCCACGTTGGCATATAAATCGAGATTAACGGACGTTCTGTGGTCATTTTCTTCCCCGATTGATCAATATTCCCTTCACCCCGGCCCTCTCCCTCAAGGGAGAGGTTTAGGGTGAGGGGAAAATATTATTTGCTATCAGACTTGTATTCGTATTCGTAATAGCCGTAATCCTGATAGCCAGTAGCGCGGCGGAAAATGGAGTTCAGGATGACGCCTTTGACCTGAATACCGTTTTGCTCAAAGCGGCTCAGGCTGGTCTGGACCTCTTTCACCGTGTTCACCGCGTAACGTGCGACCATCAGCGTGGTGCCCGCGTGGCGGCCCACAATCGCGGCATCGGTCACCGCAAGGATTGGCGGTGTATCAATCAGCACCAAGTCATAATGCTTACTCGCCCAGTCGAGCAACTGCGTGAAACGTTCGCTCATCAAGAGTTCGGACGGGTTTGGCGGGATCTGCCCACGCGGAACCAGGTCAAAGTTGGCGATGGAGGTCTTTTTGGCGCAGCTTTCAATATTGCCCTTGCCCACCAGAATGTCCGACAGACCGTTAACGTTATCGGTACCGAGCAGTTCATGGGTATAGCCTTTGCGCATATCACAGTCGATCATCAGCACACGTTTGTTGGTCTGGCTAATGACCGCCGCCAGGTTGGCGCAGACAAACGTTTTACCAATCGACGGGCTGACCCCGGTCATCATCAGGACGTTATTGGGCGCCTGCATCATGGCGAAATGGAGGCTGGTGCGCAGGCTGCGTACCGCTTCAATCGCCAAATCCGCCGGGTTACCCACCGCCAGCAACTGACGCTGTTTGTAACGCTTGTTGCCCTTGACGGTTTTGACCGTATCGCGCGCTTTTTGCCACTCCGACAGTGGGATGCTGGCGTACACACTGATCCCCTGCTCTTCCAGCGCCTGCGGGCTTTCGATACCACGATTAAAGAGTGAACGCAGCAGAACCACTACAACGGAGAGAATCAACCCAAGGATGATACTGCCAAGAATGATCAGCGCTTTTTTCGGTTTCAGTACGCCAGGTTGAGTAATGGCGGCATCGACAATGCGCACATCCCCTACAGTACTGGCCTCGGTAATACGCAGCTCTTGCTGTTTATTCAGCAACTGCATATAAACCTGCTGGCCGGATTCCACATCACGCGTCAGACGGACAATCTCCTGCTGCGTTTTTGGCATGGCCGTCACGCGGGTGTTGAGTTTGGCCTTTTCATCTTCCAGCGCTTTGCGTTTTTCCAGCAATGTGCGATAAGCCGGGTGCGCTTTGGTGTACAGCTTGGAAATCTCCGCCTCTTTAAAGGTCAGTTCATTAAGCTGCGCATCGATGTTAACCATCGAGTCGAGCACCGATTTCGCTTCCAGCGGCAGGTCGACAGAGTCTTGCTGCTGGCGATAGGTGTTGAGTTTGTTTTCGGCCACGTCCAGTTTGGCGCGCACTTCCGGCAGTTGTTTATTGAGGAACTCCAGGCTCTTAGCCGCCTCTTCGGATTTACGCTCAACGTTCTGTTGCAGGTAGTTGCGGGTAATACTGTTCAGAATATCGCGGATCTGATCGCGATCTTCTCCGATATAGGTAAGACTGAGCACACCGGTATCTTTGCCGTTCTCGGTCACGCTCAGGTTGTTTTGCAGATTATTGATCATCCCGAGCGTCGAGAATTTGGTCACGGTGAATTCGCTGTCGTTCGCCGCCTGAATGGCGCTTACCAGCATGGTCACACCGTCCTTACTTAACGGTTGTCCTACTTCACCACGAGCGCTGAAACCACCGTCGCTGGTCAGGGAGTACTGTTTCGGCCCCAGCACCTTGAGGGTAAAGACCTGATCATTCATGCCTTTGGGGAGCGTGAATGTCGTCACTTTGACCGTGTCATTTTGCCGACCCATCAGTCTGTCCCAGCCCGCGCCAAAAACCGGAAAGGTGTTTTTGGTTACGGCGATATCCAGGTTTAAATCATCGACGGTTTTACCCAGCACCAGCCTGGACTGAATCAACTGAATTTCCGCTTCTGACGCGGGTGGCTTGTTTGTCAGCGCCGAACCGATATCCTGCACCAGCGAATTACCGGCATTCTGCTCAATCTGTACCAGCGCATCCGCACTGTAGATGGGCGTGGCAAACAGGCAGTAAACGATAGCAGCCGCGGCAAATAAGCCGGTGATCCCCAGCACCCACCAGCGTGCCTCGACGACTGTACCGATTAATCGCCCTACATCGATTTCATCATTTCCCACCGACGACGCGGCGGAATGGTGTGTTTTCTCTGTCATTGTTATCCCTGCTGAGCGTTCAGTGCCTGCGCCCACTGGCGGGCAGACTGGTCAAGTAAGGTGTAAACAGCCTCAAAGGCGTCGCGGCTTTTGCGATACGGATCGGGAATTTCACGTTCATCGTCCCAGTGACCAAACAGCATCACTTTGCCGCGCATTTCCGGCGCGATTTCGCACAGTGCGGCGATATGCCGTTTTTCCATGACCAGAATCAGGTCGAAATCACGGCACATTTTTCCGGAAATCTGCCGGGCGCAATGCCCTTCAAGGGACAGATTGTTTTTCTCTGCCACGCGCGTTGCTTCCGCATCCGCGCTTTTACCTACCAGCGCCCCGAGACCGGCTGACTCCACCGTTAATGCGGGCTGATACTTTTTCAACAGCCGCTCCGCCGTGGGGGAACGGCAAATGTTCCCCACACACACCACCAGAATTTTGTTAAACATCGCCTATCACCAGGTGTGAATGTCGCGCGCCGTATCCGTCATGTAGCGAACGCCACTGATGGTTGGCAGCAACTGATTGATGAGACGGTTCCAGCGAGCAACCGGTGCGGTCGTCACATACACCACGTCATACGGCTGGAGGCGGAATTCAGTCGCCATCACCAGCGATGTCGCATCGGACATATCAAGCTGATAGATGTTGGCAATCTTGCCGCCGCGACCGTTCTCGCCTTTCAGCGGACGAATAACGAAGATGCCGCTGGCGTTGGAGGTTGTCAGATCGATGCCCTCGGCCTGACCCAGCGCTTCGGTCAACGTCATACCGCTGAAGTCCATTTTGAGGGTGCTCTGTTTTTTAACTTCACCCATTACGAAGACTTTCAGATCGTCATTACGCGGTACGAAAAGGATGTCCCCCGGATAGAGCAGACGGTTTTGGCTCAAATCGCCGTTCTGCATCAGCGCCTGCAGGGAGATACGTTGTTCTTTGCCGTTATGTGTCAGCACCACATTGCGCCAGTCGGCGGCATCGGTCAGTCCGCCCGCGGCGTTAATCGCATCCAGAACCGTCAGCGGAACGTTGGTGATGGCCTGCTGGCCTGATTTGTTGACCTGCCCGGAGACATAGGCTTTCTGCGAACGGAAGGCGGCGATATTAACGTCCACCTGCGGGTCAGCGATGTACGTCGCTAAGCGGCTGGTAATATCACTGCGGATTTCGCCAAGGGTTTTCCCCACAACGTGAACTTTGCCAATATAGGGATAGAACATGGTGCCATCGGGCTGTACCCAGTTACCGGTGTCGCTTGAACTGCGGTACTGGCCTGCCGGTGTGGTCAGTTCAGGGTGGTCCCAGACGGTAACGCTAAGCACATCCCCTGGGCCAACGCGATATTGATAGTTTGAGATTTCCTGATCCAGCGACATATTCGGCTGGGCGACATTCGGTCGCGGACGTAATTGTTCAACCAGACGTGGCGTCAATGGATAGACATTCACCATGCGGTCTAAATCAAAATCGGCGTCTTGTTGTTTAATCACATCTTTTCCCGATGTTGACATATTGCTACCGGGAAAAACTGTGCAGCCACTCATCAAGCTCATGGACACCAATAATGGTATCAATTTCGTTTTGGATTTCATCATTGATTAATTATCACTTTTGCAGAGTAATTATCCTGTGTATTTAAATAAGCGACTGATCATAACGGAAGCAGAATGCAGTTAATCGAAACTTAATATAACTGGTATCAGTCCTAAAAATCGCTTATTCAACCACATGCTATTGACAGAATAATCCAGACTTTTTGACATGCTGTCAGGCAGGCTACCGCCCTTGGCTTTCAGCTACCAATCCACTGATTAAACAGTAAGTTATTGAAAACACCCTTTTGTACCCCGAACCTGATAGAGAATATTCCTGGATGCCTTAAATACGGCAGTCATAAGGATTTACGCTGTTTAGCTGCATTAAAAATAACTTCACAGGTATATTTGAAACATGCTGGAGGAATTGTTGCAGCTAAGCGAATTACAGGCAAGGCAACATCCCGCCCTAAACATATTTTTAAGAATAATATTAAGAGCAAATATTTAGGTTTTTAGGATTTTATTGATATTGACAAAATCCTTACCTGCATTTACGCATGCGAAATATCCGAAAAGGTCTTTTCATTTGCTGGCGCAAATAATCCCAATATTAATAAGGAAATAGATTTTTAATATATTCCCTGCCGCAATCACAAATAAGATAAATCGCATACCGGCATTGCAATTTAGATGGGCTTTATCCATGATCAGATAACGACAATTGTTAGAATTGATAAGGTGTTACACATACGATGGAATGGATTGCCGATCCATCAATCTGGGCCGGTCTGATTACGCTGATTGTGATCGAACTCGTGCTCGGCATTGATAACCTGGTTTTTATCGCGATACTTGCGGAAAAACTCCCACCGGCGCAACGCGACCGTGCCCGTGTCACAGGGCTGCTACTGGCGATGGTCATGCGCCTGCTACTGCTTGCGTCTATCTCCTGGCTGGTTACGCTCACCAATCCTCTTTTTTCCTTCCGCGACCTCAGTTTCAGCGCGCGCGATCTCATTATGCTTTTCGGCGGCCTGTTTCTGCTCTTTAAGGCCACCGTGGAACTCAATGAACGCCTGGAAGGTAAGGACAGCGATAACCCCACGCAACGGCGCGGGGCGAAGTTTTGGGCCGTGGTAGCGCAAATCGTCGTCCTGGATGCCGTTTTCTCTCTCGACTCAGTGATTACCGCAGTCGGGATGGTTGATCATCTGGCTGTCATGATGGCCGCCGTGATTGTCGCCATCTCGCTGATGCTGCTTGCCAGCAAAGCGCTGACGCGTTTTGTAAACAGCCACCCGACGATTGTCATTCTTTGTCTGAGCTTTCTGCTGATGATTGGCTTTAGCCTTGTCGCCGAAGGCTTTGGTTTCCATATCCCGAAAGGCTATCTGTATGCCGCGATAGGCTTCTCGGTCATGATAGAAGCGCTTAATCAGCTTGCTATCTTCAACCGTCGCCGTTTCCTCTCAGCCAACCAGACCTTACGCCAGCGTACGACAGAAGCCGTCTTGCGCCTGCTGAGCGGCAAAAAAGAGGATGCGGAGCTTGATGCTGAAACCTCTTCACTGCTGGTCGACCATGACAGTAGCCAGCTTTTTAACCCGCAAGAGCGGCGGATGATTGGACGGGTGCTTAACCTCAATCAGCGTACCGTTAGCAGTATCATGACCTCCCGTCATGATATTGAACATATCGATTTGAACGCCCCGGAAGCGGAGATTCGCGATCTGCTGGAGAAAAACCAGCATACGCGCATAGTGGTGACCGGTGGCAATGAAGAGAGTGATTTGCTGGGCGTGGTACATATTATTGATTTACTGCAACAGTCCCTGCGCGGTGAGCCGCTGGATCTGCGCGTATTGATCCGCCAGCCGCTGGTATTCCCGGAAACCCTGCCACTGCTGCAGGCGCTGGAGCAGTTTCGTAGTGCCCGCACCCATTTTGCGTTTGTGGTCGATGAGTTCGGTTCGGTTGAAGGTGTGGTCACCCTGAGCGACGTGATGGAGACCATCGCCGGCAATCTGCCGAATGAAGTAGAGGAGATCGATGCCCGCCACGACATTCAGAAAAACAGTGACGGTAGCTGGACCGCGAATGGTCATATGCCGCTGGAAGATTTGGTGCAATATGTCCCGCTGCCGCTGGATGAAAAGCGCGAATATCACACGATCGCCGGGCTACTGATGGAGTATTTGCAGCGGATCCCGACGCCAGGGGAAGAAGTTCAGGTAGGCGACTATGTCGTAAAAACGCTGGAGGTGGAAAGCCACCGCGTGCAGAAGGTCCAGATCATCGCCCTGAATACGGGCGACGAACTGGATTATCAGGTCTGACTGACGCCGGGGCTCCCGGCGTTACAGTTTATTGAGCAGTTTTTTCAGGTCTTTACCGTTCTGGCTGTCTTTGTTGCGATCCGCCCACTCATTCAGTCGGCGTTTCGCTTCATCCTGCAAATGCTTACGTAAAATCTGATCGACCTGCAGGCTGTAATTCAGTGACTGCCATTTACCATACACGTTCAGCGGAATGTCAGTAGATTTCAGGTAATCAATCAGTGTACTGTCGCCTTTCCAGCCGTCGAGTACGCGAATGTTGAAGTGAGTATCACACTGCTCCTTCACCAGATCCATTTCACCCTGGCCGGACAGGCTCAGCAACGGTGAACGCCCCTGCATATCCGCCAGCGTCATGACCCCCGAGTCCAGCGACAAATCAGTGCTGAAGGTATCGAGACGCGTCACGTTATCGTAATTTTCCTGCGCCTGTACATCACTGCTACGGGCAACTGCCTGCTGGACCAGTTGTTGGAAGTTCAGCCCTTCCATCTGGCTGTCTTTTATCTCGACATGGGCATCGCCCTGCCAGTGACGGCGGAAATCATCGGCATCAATCCGGCTACCCGAAAAATCGCCCGCCAGAGAGAGTTTACCCGTGAGGGCTATCGGGTAATTGAACGCTTTAAGAATATTGCCAATCTCGACGTTATCCAGCCGCGGCTGGAAGACGGCACGTGACTTATCACGGCGTACATCCAGCATACCGGGCAGAGAGATATCCCCATCGCCCATTTTGCCCTGCAGCGTAGAGATGCTGAGCAAACCGGCATTATTAGAGAACTGACCGGTGACGTTATCAAAACGCATTCCGCGCCAGCGAATATTATTGGCGGTAAGCGATACCTGCGCGGTGAAATCACGCAGGCTGGTATATTCCTGCTGTACGCTATTGGCAATCACCGGCCGCGGCATACGCCCCTGCGCTTGCTGCCCCTGTTGTTCGGTCGAAGCATCCGTGGAAGCCGTCTCTTTCGGCGCAAGCAGGTTATCGAGATTCAGCGTGTCGAACTGTAAATCCAGCAGCCATTGCGGTTTTGCGGAAAGAATGACGCTGCCCTTGCCGCTAAATGCGCTGTCGTTGGCGCTAAGACGGAGATTGCTAATGGAAATTTGCTGACGATCGCCCTGCCACTGCGCGGAGAGGCTCCCCTCGCCCGCAATACCCTGTGCCGGGACATCGCCACCCTGCAATTGCCATTTCAGATCGCTAATCGCCGCCGTGAGGTGGGTCGGATAATCGCTGGCATCCACTTGCGCTTTCAGGGATAACGAGAGATCGCGCTGATCGCGATTCACGCGCCCTGAAAAGTCCAGCGTCGCCTGGTGCGTAGCATCCTGTTCCATCTGCAGATGAATATCGCGTACGGTAATCTGTTCGTCGTTTTCATGCTGGAAAACCAGCACGCTGTCGGCAACCTGTAGTCGGGCAATATCCCACGACCAGCCACGATCTTCGGCAGCCTGCGGCAGCGTGTTCTCTTTGGGGGCCACCGGTGCATCATGTTCTGGTGCCGCATAGGTCTGCGGCGTCAGTTGAATGACCGCCCCTTTGAGCATGACCTGCTTCACCTGAAGCTGATGAGAGAGCAGCGGCAGCAGCCCAACATCCAGGCGCATATTGTCTGCTTTCACCACCGGGGCTTCCGCTCCCGGGGCGGTCAGGGTAATGCGCCCGGAGAGAATGCTCAGTTGCGGCCAGACATGCCAGCGCAGCGGGCCGTCAAGTTGCAACTGATAGCCGCTACGGGCTTCAACCTGACGCACCATATAGTCACGAAAATCGTTTGGGTTTACCATGACGACCAACGCCGAAAGGCCGGCTACCAGCACGACCAGTAAAATCATTAGCGTGGTTAACACTCTTCTCATGGCAGCCTCAGCGGGTACAAATCACTCAGTCCTTATCAATGCGGCTGGCAACCGCGCCCTGCTGATCGCGATACTTCGCGTCCTGGCGGCGGTTATACGGACGGTCGGCCGGGCCGGAGAGCGGTTCAAAGCTCAGCGCACCAATCAGCATACCGGGGCGCAATGCCAGCGGCAGTTTGCCAGAATTATAGAACTCCAGCACGATACTGCCGGACCAGCCGGGATCGATGCGATGTGCGGTGACGTGGACCATCAGCCCCAGCCGCGCCAGTGAAGAACGGCCATCCAGCCAGCCCACCAGGTCAGCCGGCAATGTCACCGATTCAAAGGTCACCGCCAGCGCCAGTTCCCCAGGATGCAGGAAAAATGCTTCCCCGTCGGGGAGAACGATTTCATCGCTCATTACACGATCGAGCGCCGCGCTCACTTCGTCTTTCGGCCCGCTCAAATCGATGAACGCAGCAGTGTGCCCACGGAAGGTACGAAATTTGTTGCCCAGGCGGACATCGACAGTCGCGCCATTAATGCGCTCAACGGGGGGACGCGGGGTAATCGACAGACGCCCCTGATCCAGCCAGGCTTCAATATCTCGGTCGCAAAGACGCATGGCACTTTCTCCTTTCGTGCATGACGCCCCTGACAGTTCAGGGGCAAAGCAAAGTAAACTAAAGGGTACAGCCTATCATGTATTATTCAAAAAACTGGCTGATTTTGGCTTTCAGAATATCAATGGCGATACGGTTTTTACCCCCGCGCGGCACGATGATATCGGCATACTGCTTGGAAGGCTCAATAAACTGCAGGAACATCGGGCGAACCGTCTTCTGATATTGTGCCATCACCGAGTCCATTGACCGGCCACGCTCGTTCACGTCACGCTTGATACGGCGCATCAGGCAGATATCCAGCGGGGTATCAACGAAGATAGAAAAGTTCATCTCATCACGCAGGCGCGCGTCGGTCAGCAGCAGAATGCCTTCAAGAATGATGACTTTTTTCGGTTCGATGTGAATAGTTTCCGGTGTGCGGGTATGTTCTACATAACTATAGACCGGTAATTCAATGGCCTGGCCGCTTTTGAGCATCTGCAGATGCTGGAACAGCAGACTATGATCCATGGAGCTTGGATGGTCATAGTTGGTTTTGACACGCTCTTCCATCGACAGATGGCCTTGATCTTTATAGTAACTGTCTTCCGGAATAACGCCGATATGCTCATCACCCACCTGCTCACGCAGTTCACGATAAAGCGTGCTGGCAATAAGACTTTTACCTGAAGCCGATGCGCCGGCGATGCCGATAATGACGCACTGATGTGACTTATCAGTCATAAATTTAGCGACCTGATTAACCTGGATGTAAAGGAAGGACGACGCCTGAGCGTCAAACGCGGCAATTATAGGGATTTCGCGTCCATGATACCAGTCGAATACGTCCTGTACGCCGTTCGGGAAAAAAGCGCGGTGCTTATTTTGCAAAATGCGACTTTTCGCAAATCAGAACGTTCAAATTAACAGCGCTTGTCGGCTTTTTTCCCGAAACTAAGTAATTAATAACATTATGATGTCAAATTCTGAGCAGACGGCATAGGAATTGTAAATTGTTTGTACTAGCATAATCCGAACTCATATTTAACTCGTCCGGACGCCGTTCCTGACAACATAGGGTTTGCGGATTAAGCGGTAATGATGAAACAAAATCAGCGAGTCTTGATGGCCACCCCTAACCTTATACTGCGTCTGCTCAGTTTGGGGTTATTGTCGTTCATCTTTTCGTTATTCTCGCTGCAACTGACCCGCTTCGGAACGCACCTCTCACCGCTATGGTTTCCCTCTGCCCTGATGATGGTGGCGTTTTATCGCCACGCCGGAAAAATGTGGCCGGGCATCGCCGTCGTCTGTTCGTTGGGCAGTGTGGCGGCCACCATTCAGTTGTTTTCGGTCAGTTCAGTCAATATCTGGTATACGGTTATCAACGTTATCGAAGCGGTCACCGGGGCCATGCTACTACGCAAATTTTTGCCCTGGTATAACCCGCTACAGAATCTAAGCGACTGGATACGGCTGGCTATCAGTAGCGCGCTCATCCCTCCCCTGCTGGGCGGGATTTTAGTTTGCCTGTTGGTGCCCACAGACAACCTCGTGCGCACCTTCATGCTCTGGGTGCTCTCAGAGGCCATTGGCGCTCTGGCGCTGGTGCCGATTGGTGTTCTCTTTAAACCGCACTACCTGCTGCGCCACCGTAAACCGCAGTTGCTTCTTGAAACCCTGGCAACCCTGGCCGTGACGCTCTGCCTGAGCTGGCTGGCAATGACCTGGCTGCCCTGGCCGTTTACCGCCGTGATCGTGCTGCTGATGTGGAGCGCCATCCGCCTGCCGCGTATGGAAGCGTTCCTTATCTACCTGATTACTATCATGATGGTGTCGCTGATGATGGCGGCTCATCCACAGGTGGGCATTCTCACACCCAAAACTGGCGCGATGTTGAACGCACCCTGGCTGCCGTTTTTAATGATTCTTCTGCCCGCTAACGTCATGACAATGGTGATGTATGCCTTCCGGGCCGAACGCAAACATATTAGCGAAAGCGAAGAGCGCTTTCGTAATGCGATGGAATACTCCGCCATCGGCATGGCGCTGGTCGGCCTCCAGGGGCAGTGGCTACAGGCCAACAAAGCCCTGTGCAATTTTCTGGGCTACACCCAGGAAGAATTGCGGCTGATGACCTTCCAGCAACTTACCTGGCCGGAAGACCTGAATAAAGACCTGGAGCAGTTGGATCTGTTAGTTCGCGGCGAAATCAATACCTACTCGCTGGAAAAGCGCTACTACACCCGCAGCGGCGATTTGGTCTGGGCGCTACTGGCAGTGTCGGTGGTGCGTCACGCGGATGGCTCTCCGCGTTATTTCATCGCCCAAGTCGAAGACATAAACGATCTGAAACAGACTGAGTGGGTCAATAAACGGTTGATGGAACGTATCACCCTGGCGAACGAAGCCGGGGGGATAGGTATCTGGGAGTGGGAACTGGAGCCGGATATCATCAGTTGGGACAAGCGTATGTTCGAACTGTATGAAGTGCCGTCGCACATTAAACCGACCTGGCAGCTTTGGTATGAACGTATTTTGCCTGAGGACCGGGAAGAGACCGAACGCATTATCCGCGACTCTTTGATGTCGCGGATCGCCTTTAAACTGGAGTTTCGTATTGCCGTAAAAGACGGTATTCGCCATATCCGTACTCTCGCCAACCGGGTGCTTAACCGCAATGGCGAAGTGGAACGTCTGCTCGGCGTTAATATGGACATGACCGAGGTGAAGCAACTCAACGAAGCGCTGTTCCAGGAAAAAGAGCGTCTGCATATTACCCTGGACTCCATCGGCGAGGCCGTGCTCTGTACTGACGTCGATATGAACGTCACTTTTATGAACCCGGTCGCCGAAAAAATGAGCGGCTGGTCGCAGGAACAGGCGATGTCGCAGCCGCTGCTGAACGTGCTGCGTATTACCTTTGGTGAAACCGGCCCGTCGATGGAAAACATCCATAGCGGCGATATGTCGCGCTCTGCTATCGAACAGGATGTGGTGCTTCATTGCCGTACCGGCGGCACTTACGATATCCATTACAGCGTGACGCCGCTAAGCACCCTTGATGGGCAAAATATCGGCTTTGTGCTGGTTATTCAGGACGTCACCGAGTCGCGTAAGATGCTGCGCCAGCTCAGCTACAGCGCCTCTCACGACGCCCTGACCCATCTGGCGAACCGCGTTAATTTCGAAACGCACCTTAAGCGCCTGCTGAAAAGCGTGCAGGAGTTACATCAGCGTCATGCGCTGGTATTTATCGATCTCGATCGCTTTAAAGCAGTGAACGATACCGCCGGGCATGCCGCTGGCGACGCCCTGCTGCGTGAGCTCTCCTCTCTAATGCTGAGTATGCTGCGCTCCACCGATATTCTGGCCCGTCTGGGCGGCGATGAGTTTGGCCTGCTGTTGCCGGACTGCAACGTCGAAAGCGCGCGGTATATTTCCGGGCGCATTATTCAGTCGATTAACGACTACCACTTCATGTGGGAAGGCCGCATGCACCGTATCGGCGCCAGCGCGGGGATCACCATTATTGATGAAACCAACCATCAGGCCTCGGAAGTCATGTCGCAGGCCGACATTGCCTGCTATGCGTCGAAAAATAATGGCCGCGGACTGGTGACCGTCTATGAAGCGCTGCAAGGTCAGATGCTCCAAGAACGCAGCATGATGTCGCTGGAGGAGCAATGGCGGATGATCAAAGACAATCACCTGATGATGATTGCCCGCAGCGTCGCCTCACCGCGCGTACCGGAAACCTGCAACTTCTGGTTGCTCTCTCTGCGCCTGTGGACCAGCGAAGGCGAAGTCATGGAGGAGCGGGCTTTCCGCGCCGGGTTAAATGAGCCGGAGCTGATCCGCGCCCTTGACCGCCGCGTATTCCATGAGTTTTTCCGTAACCACGCCACCGCCGTTGCGGCGAAAGGGTTGGGTGTCGCATTACCACTTTCGGCTGCCGGGCTTTCCAACAGCAAACTGGTAGATGAAATACTGGACCTGCTCGAACATGGACCGATGCCGGGTCGCCTGCTGCATCTGATGATCAACGCCGACGCCCTTATGCGTCAGGGCAAAGAGATTATCGATAACCTGAAAAAGCTGCGCCATGCGGGCTGCCGTATCATCCTAAGCCACATTGGCCAGGACCTGGAAATTTTCAACCACCTTACGCCGCACACCGCCGATTACCTTTTGCTCGACCAGGAACTGGTGACAAATGTTCATGGCAATCTGATGGATGAAATGATGGTCACGATTGTTCAGGGCCATGCCCAGCGTCTGGGCCTTAAGAGCATTGCCGGGCCAACAAACCAGCCGCTGATGATGGATACGCTTTCCGGTATTGGCATTGATTTGATCTTCGGCGACACCATTTCGCAGCCTCAGCCGCTGGATATGATGCTCAACACCAGCTACTTCGCCATTAACTAACGGTAAGATGTGGCTGCCAGCCCTCGGTATACCAGATGTGCAGCAACGCGTAAGAACGCCACGGCTGCCAGCGCTCGGCATAGCGGCGAATCTGCGCGGGCGTCATTCCGGCAAAACGCTGCTTAATCAGATAATCATCCGCCAGGAAAACATCTTTTGCCTGCCAGCCGCGCAGAGCGAAATAGTTCGCCGTCCAGCGGCCAATTCCCGGAAAGGTTTGTAGCGTTTTCATCCCGCGTTCAACATCATCCGGCATCGTCAGGGGAAACGTCCCGTCCAGCACCGATTGCGCGAGAAAGATCAGCGATTCCGCGCGCTTTACCGGCATGCCTAATGCTTTGAGCGCCAGCGGATCCGCCTGCGCCAGTTGCGCGGGCTGCGGGAACAGAACGAACTGCTCATCCAGCCTGTCGCCGTACAGAGCCGCCACGCGGGAGGTCAGCTTTGCCGCCATCGCCACGCTCACCAGTTGGCCCAGAATTGCGCGGACGGCCTGTTCAAACGGGTCCACGCAGCCAGGAAGGCGCAGACCTGGTCGCGCGGCCCCCACATCCCCGAGCGCATCGGTAATGACCTGTGGCGTACAGTCGAGATCAAAAAGCTGGCTCAGCCGCTGCAAACAGACATCTGCCACCGGCAACAGGCCATCGCTCAGCGTAACTTTAAGGGTTGAAGTGGCCTCATCCGGCTCGGCGCTCATCACGCCGCGATGCTCGCCAAGAGCGAACGAGCGGGTGTACGTCGTCTGGGTAATCACTTCGACGCCAGAAACCGTACGCAAGCGTAAAAATTCCAGTATCCATGCCCAGTCATAGGGCGGCTGCCAGCGCAGTGTGTACATACCATCTCCTGTCATTAGTGGCTAAGAGCATATACGCATTCATGATTTTGCGCTTTGCTTTGATATTCCAGTTGTCCTGTCGCGCGCATTCGGCTAAAGTCGCCCCCCTTCTTCACTGGCATGGGGATAAACACGTGTTTGTAGGTTTTGATTACGGCACCGCCAACTGCTCGGTCGCCGTTATGCAGGAAGACACTCCACAACTCTTAAAAATGGAAAACGACAGCACCCTGCTGCCGTCGATGCTCTGCGCGCCCACGCGCGAAGCGGTGAGTGAGTGGCTCTATCGTCACCACAATGTCCCGGCAACGGGGAGCGAAACGCAGGCGCTGCTGCGCCGTGCCGTGAGCTATAACCGCGAAGAAGATATCGACGTCCAGGCGTCAAGCGTCCAGTTCGGCCTGAACTCGCTGCGTCACTATGTTGAAGATCCGCAAGAGGTTTACTTCGTTAAATCACCGAAATCGTTCCTCGGCGCAAGCGGGCTAAAACCGCAGCAAATCGCGCTGTTTGAAGATTTGGTCTGCGCCATGATGCTGCACATTCGCCAGCAGGCAGAATCACAGCTTCCGCAGACGATTGACCAGGCGGTGATTGGCCGGCCGATTAACTTCCAGGGGCTGGGGGGTGATGACGCCAACGCGCAGGCTCAGGGCATCCTTGAACGTGCGGCAAAACGCGCCGGTTTTCGCGATGTCGTGTTCCAGTACGAACCGGTGGCTGCCGGGCTGGATTTTGAAGCCACTTTGCGTGAAGAAAAGCGCGTGCTGGTGGTGGATATCGGCGGCGGGACAACCGACTGTTCGTTATTGCTGATGGGGCCACAGTGGCACAATCGTCAGGATCGTGAGACCAGCCTGCTGGGGCACAGTGGCTGCCGTGTCGGTGGTAACGACCTGGACATCGCGCTGGCGTTTAAAAACCTGATGCCGCTGCTTGGCATGGGCGGCCAGACAGAAAAAGGCATCGCGTTGCCGATCCTGCCCTGGTGGAACGCTGTCGCAATTAATGACGTTCCGGCGCAAACCGATTTCTACAGCGCGGCAAACGGACGCCTGCTCAACGATCTGGTACGCGACGCACGCGAGGCGGAGAAAGTCGCCCTGCTGCAAAAGGTATGGAAGCAGCGCTTAAGTTACCGCCTGGTGCGCAGTGCCGAAGAGAGCAAAATCGCCCTCTCCGGGCAGATGCAAACCCAGGCGCAGTTGCCGTTTATCAGCAACGAATTAGCGACCGCTATTGATCAGGCGGGACTGGAAGCCGCGCTGAATCAGCCATTGCAGCGTATCCTGGAGCAGGTGCAACTGGCACTGGACAACAGCGACACGACGCCGGAGGTGATTTATCTCACCGGGGGCAGCGCGCGTTCACCGATTATCAAACGCGCACTGTCACAGGCGCTGCCGGGGATCCCGATTGCCGGTGGCGATGATTTTGGCTCGGTAACTGCCGGCCTGGCCCGTTGGGCACAGGTGGTATTTCGTTAAGGGTTGTAGCACCGCTGCCAGCAGCATAACTTTTTGCGTAACGCAGATAAGTATTATGCTGGCGCGGTATCCCATATTTTCCCGCGCTGTGTCGGGATCTAAATAAGTTTTCGCATCGGTGATGTATTACGTTTTAATTCCCCAAAATTGTTTATTATTTCCATAAAAACCATTATTGCTTTCAACTTATTCCATCTTTTTTCATTCTCTTCTCACCCCTCGCCAATAATTATTTTCCAAAAAGGCTAATCTGCTTTTTTTCATAAAAACCGCACAGATGGGGGAATAATATACCCCAAAGAGGTGCATGAATCGCCACAGGCACTACAAATAAAATTGCAAAAAACGTCCCGCATTGTTTTTATTGCTCTTTTCACAGTGTATATCACATTGTCGCATTTTCCGGATTGCAACCTGCTCCTGAGATTGTTACAACCAAAGGCAGGTTTTTTGCCGATACAATATCTATCCGAGACCCCATAGTAGCGCATAATCCCATAAGCTTTTCATTCCAGTTCATATCACTACCGGTCATATATTCATATTAAAAATAATATCATACCTGTTACGGCTGAATTTAATTGCCATAAATATTATCGCTTAAGGAGAAGTAATGATAATACGAACGTGGTTTTTTATGATTGTAGTCAGCCTGTTTGTTTTTTGTTCCAATACGCTAGCGGCGTGTTATTTTTATGGCGTTGGCACAATGTCCGGAACACAGAAATTCACTGTCCCCGTCTCACTGACGTTATCGGTACCCCCCGGCATTCAAAATGGGCAAACTATTTATCAGCAAAATATTAACCTGCAAAACATCAGAGAATTAATGATTAAGTGTGATACCAGTGGGCAATTTTTGTTTGATTATGATTATCTGGCAACCCCGAAACCCGCCTCGACTTTGAACAGTAAAATTTACGAAACGGGTGTTCCAGGAATTGGGATAAAATTTTCGGCATCCGGCCAGGACTTTCCCTCAACGCAGAACAATACGGATTGTAGCAATACGAACTTATGCAAATACCGTTATGGCTGGAATGCCATATCCTCATTTTCTTTAGTTAAAATCGCCGACAATATCGCCGCGGGTGTCATCACCGGAAGCAATCTGCCGACCGTCAGCTATAACTTTGGGCAAGAAGGCAACCTGGTCAACATCTATCAATTCTCGATTACCGGGAATATCCATATTTCTGTTCCTACCTGCGATATTTCGCTTGCCAGTCAACATATGACGGTGCAAATGGGCAAACACTATAAAGGCAATTTTTCCGGGGTCGGCACGGGAACAGACTGGAAGGACGCCAGTATTATTCTGATTAACTGTACACAATTTTACGGTAATAGCAGTGCAGGCGACAGCGGCGCCACTTTTAATGGGACCAGCACCACCTACTCTATTGCGCCAAACAGAGCGGAATTGACACTTAAGGTTCTGAGCGGAATCGAAGACGCAGCAAATGGCATTATGAAAATTGACGAGCATCCACAAAAAGCGACAGGGGTTGGCATTCAGCTTTCCACCACACGTAGCACAAGCGGCAAGGTGGATCTCAATAATCCACTCATCTATCCGCTACCACAGGACGGCTCTTCCACGATCGCTATCCCGCTCTATGCTCGCTACGTTCAGACCCAAAATAAGGTACAAGGCGGTGTCGCCAACGGCAGACTCGAATACACCATCACTTATCAATAATCGGCGACCTGGCGAGAACGACGTCAGGTTTCGAATTTCCCCGTTTTTTTCATCGGAAAAACACCCTAACGCAAATTAAACTCTCAGAAAGACGTTTCCAGACAGTACTTCATATTATCTCCATTTTTCTGACGCCTGCCCTCACTAAACTAGTATTATTTCAGGCAATGTTTCTGGATGAGATACGAATAAAGATGAAAGGCAGAAAGTCTTCCCGCCTGGTGATAGCAGCAGTGGTGGTCATTGCGGGCATTGCCGCTATTTGGTACGGGTTCAGCCATAAGGAAACAACGCCTGCAGCCGGGGCAACAAACGGGCAAACGCAGCGTCCGGGAGCGGGCGGTGGTCGTCATGGTATGCGTGGTGGTGCGCTACCACCGGTACAGGCAGCAACGGCAACGCAGCAGGCAGTACCGCAATATCTTACGGGCCTTGGGACGGTAACGGCCGCCAACACGGTAACTGTGCGCAGCCGCGTGTCCGGGCAGTTACAGGCCATTCATTTCCAGGAAGGCCAGCAGGTGAAAGCTGGCGACCTCCTTGCGGAAATTGACCCGAGCGCTTTTAAAGTCGCACTGGCACAGGCCGAGGGGCAGTTAGCGAAAGACAAAGCCACCCTTGCCAATGCCCAACGCGATCTCGCCCGTTATCAGCAACTGGTTAAAACCAATCTGGTCTCTCGTCAGGATCTGGATACCCAGCAGGCGTTAGTCAGCGAAACCCAGGGCACCATCAAAGCCGATGAAGCATCTGTCGCCAGCGCCCAACTCCAGCTCGACTGGAGCCGCATTGTCGCCCCTATCGACGGACGCGTCGGCCTCAAACAGGTGGATATCGGCAACCAGATCTCCAGCAGCGATACCACCGGCATTGTGGTGCTGACCCAGACGCACCCCATTGATCTGGTGTTCACCCTGCCGGAAAACGACATCGCCACCGTTATCAAGGCGCAAAAAGCCGGGCAAACGTTAAGTGTCGAAGCCTGGGACCGTACGAACAAACAGAAACTGACCACCGGCACGCTATTAAGCCTCGATAACCAGATTGATGCCACCACTGGGACTATCAAGCTGAAAGCCCGCTTTGATAACCAGGATGACACCCTTTTCCCGAACCAATTTGTGAATGCGCGCATGCTCGTCTCCACCCAGGAGAACGCGGTTGTCATCCCGACGGCCGCCCTGCAGATGGGTAACGAAGGGAATTTCGTCTGGGTGCTCAACGATAAAAACCAGGTCAGCAAACACACGGTGACGCCGGGTATTCAGGACAGTCAAAAAGTGGTGATCGCCGCGGGGCTTTCCGCCGGTGACCGCGTGGTGACGGATGGGATCGATCGCCTGACCGAAGGGGCGACAGTGGAAGTGGTCGACGCAAAAAACGCTGACCAGATGCCCGCCAAACGCGAGCGTCCGTCGAAAGGAGCGCAGTCCTGATGCAACTGCTTCCGCCAGGCAGAACCGGCGGCCCGTCGCGCCTGTTCATTATGCGCCCTGTCGCCACCACCCTTTTAATGGTGGCGATTTTGCTCGCCGGGATCATCGGCTACCGCTTCCTGCCTGTCTCCGCGTTGCCGGAGGTGGACTACCCCACCATTCAGGTCGTGACGCTCTACCCCGGCGCGAGCCCGGATGTGGTGACGTCTGCGATTACCGCCCCGCTGGAACGTCAGTTTGGTCAGATGTCGGGGCTCAAGCAGATGTCATCGCAAAGCTCCGGCGGCGCATCGGTAATTACGCTCCAGTTCCAGTTAACGCTGCCGCTTGATGTCGCCGAGCAGGAAGTGCAGGCGGCAATGAACGCGGCTAACAGCCTGCTGCCCTCTGACCTGCCTAACCCACCGGTGTACAGCAAGGTAAACCCTGCGGACCCGCCGATCATGACCCTGGCCGTCACCTCCTCCGCCATGCCGATGACGCAGGTTGAAGATATGGTGGAAACCCGCGTGGCGCAGAAAATCTCGCAGGTCTCGGGCGTCGGCCTCGTCACGCTTGCCGGGGGGCAGCGCCCTGCCGTGCGTGTCAAACTCAATGCGCAGGCGGTGGCGGCCCTTGGGTTGACCAGCGAAACGGTCCGCACCGCGATCAGCAACGCGAACGTGAATTCCGCTAAAGGGAGCCTCGATGGCCCGGCCCGCGCCGTCACCCTGTCCGCGAATGACCAGATGCAATCCGCCGAAGAGTACCGGCGACTGATTGTGGCGTATCAGAATGGCGCCCCCATCCGCTTAGGCGATATCGCAACCGTTGAACAGGGGGCGGAAAATAGCTGGCTTGGGGCGTGGGCCAACAAACAGCAGGCGATTGTCATGAACGTTCAGCGCCAGCCGGGCGCAAACATCATCAACACCGCCGACAGTATCCGCGCCATGCTGCCGCAACTGACCAGCAGCCTGCCGAAATCGGTTGAGGTGAAAGTACTGTCAGACCGCACCACCAATATCCGCGCCTCGGTCTCCGATACCCAGTACGAGCTGATGCTGGCTATCGCACTGGTGGTCATGATCATCTATCTGTTTCTGCGTAATGTCCCGGCCACGATCATTCCGGGCGTCGCCGTGCCGCTCTCGCTGATAGGCACCTTCGCGGTCATGGTATTCCTGGATTTCTCCATCAATAACCTGACGCTGATGGCGCTCACCATCGCCACCGGTTTTGTGGTGGATGACGCCATCGTGGTCATTGAGAACATCTCGCGCTATATCGAAAAAGGCGAGAAGCCGCTGGCTGCCGCTCTTAAAGGGGCTGGCGAGATCGGCTTTACCATCATCTCGCTGACCTTCTCGCTGATTGCCGTACTGATCCCACTGCTGTTTATGGGCGATATCGTCGGGCGACTGTTCCGCGAATTTGCCGTTACCCTGGCGGTGGCGATTTTAATCTCGGCAATTGTCTCGCTAACTCTGACACCGATGATGTGCGCACGCATGTTGAGTGCGGAATCGTTGCGTAAACAGAACCGTTTTTCCCGCGCGTCGGAGCGTTTTTTCGAACGGGTGATTGCCGCTTACGGTCGGCTGCTCGCCAAAGTGCTCAACCATCCATGGCTGACGCTGAGTGTCGCTATAACAACCCTGCTACTGTCCGTTTTGCTGTGGATAGTGATCCCAAAAGGCTTCTTCCCGGTGCAGGATAACGGCATCATCCAGGGGACGTTACAGGCACCGCAGTCGGCGTCGTTTGCCAGCATGGCGGAGCGCCAGCGCCAGGTCTCAGATATCGTGCTCAAGGATCCGGCAGTGCAAAGCCTTACCACCTTTGTCGGTGTGGATGGCACCAATCCGGCGCTCAACAGCGCGCGTCTTCAGATCAACCTTAAACCGCTCAGCGAACGTGACGATCGCGTGCCGGTGGTGATTGAACGTTTACAGCAGTCGGTGGCGAAAATCCCCGGCGCAGCGCTCTATCTGCAGCCAACGCAGGATTTGACCATTGATACCACGGTCAGCCGCACGCAATATCAGTTTACCCTGCAGGCAAACTCACTGACGGCCCTGAGCGAATGGGTGCCACAGTTGATGGACAAATTGCAGGCATTGCCACAGCTCGCCGATGTCAGCAGTGACTGGCAGGATCAGGGGCTGGTGGCGTATGTCAATGTGGATCGCGACAGCGCCAGCCGCCTTGGTATCAGCATGTCCGATGTGGACAATGCCCTGTACAACGCCTTCGGTCAGCGTCTTATTTCCACGATCTATACCCAGGCGAATCAGTATCGCGTGGTGCTGGAACACAACACCGCGCAAACGCCGGGGCTGGCGGCGCTGGATAATATCCGCCTTGCCAGTAGCAGCGGCGGTACCGTGCCACTGAGCTCGATAGCCAAAATAGAGCAGCGTTTCGCACCACTGTCGATTAACCACCTGGATCAGTTCCCCTCCACCACCATCTCCTTTAACGTGGCGGAAGGTCACTCCCTGGGCGAAGCAGTGCAATCGATTATCGACAGCGAGAAGACGCTCAACCTGCCGACCGACATCACCACCCAGTTCCAGGGCAGTACCCTGGCATTTCAGGCCGCGCTCGGCAGCACCGTCTGGCTGGTGGTTGCCGCCGTGGTGGCGATGTATATCGTGCTGGGCGTGTTGTATGAGAGCTTTATTCACCCGGTCACC
The DNA here is from genome assembly GCF_040546205.1 of Citrobacter sp. UYEF32. Classification (NCBI taxonomy): domain Bacteria; kingdom Pseudomonadati; phylum Pseudomonadota; class Gammaproteobacteria; order Enterobacterales; family Enterobacteriaceae; genus Citrobacter; species Citrobacter sp. UYEF32. Next base: position 590,472 of record NZ_JBEPNI010000001.1, read on the forward strand.
ATTTTGTCTACCCTGCCAACCGCAGGGGTCGGCGCTCTGCTGGCGCTGATGATTGCCGGGAGCGAACTGGACGTTATCGCCATCATCGGTATCATTTTGCTGATTGGTATCGTCAAGAAAAACGCCATCATGATGATTGACTTCGCCCTCGCCGCCGAACGTGAAGAGGGGATGTCGCCACGCGATGCCATCTTCCAGGCCTGTCTGTTGCGTTTTCGTCCGATCCTGATGACCACGCTGGCAGCGTTGCTGGGCGCGCTGCCGCTGATGCTGAGTACCGGCGTTGGGGCGGAACTGCGCCGTCCGTTGGGGATTGGCATGGTGGGCGGTTTGATGGTGAGCCAGGTGCTGACGCTGTTCACCACCCCGGTTATCTATCTGCTTTTTGACCGACTCGCGCTCTCTCTGCGTCGCCGCTTCCCGCGCCGTGAAGAGGAGGCGTAAATGAAGTTTTTCGCCCTCTTCATTTACCGCCCGGTGGCAACGATACTGATCTCCGTTGCCATTACGCTCTGCGGCGTTCTGGGTTTCCGGCTGTTGCCAGTAGCCCCGCTGCCGCAGGTGGATTTCCCGGTCATCATGGTCAGCGCCTCCCTGCCGGGAGCCTCGCCGGAAACCATGGCCTCGTCGGTTGCGACCCCGCTGGAGCGTTCGCTTGGGCGTATCGCCGGGGTCAACGAAATGACGTCGTCCAGTTCGCTTGGCAGTACGCGTATCATTCTGGAGTTTAACTTTAACCGCGATATCAACGGCGCGGCGCGTGATGTCCAGGCGGCGCTGAACGCGGCGCAAAACCTGTTGCCGAGCGGCATGCCAAGCCGTCCGACCTATCGCAAAGCCAACCCGTCTGCCGCACCGATTATGATCCTAACGCTCACCTCCGATACCTATTCGCAGGGTGAGCTGTATGATTTCGCCTCTACGCAACTGGCGCAAACCATCTCGCAGATCGACGGCGTCGGCGATGTCGATATCGGTGGAAGTTCGCTGCCCGCCGTGCGCGTTGGCTTAAACCCGCAGGCGCTGTTTAACCAGGGGGTCTCGCTGGATGCGGTGCGCACCGCCATAACCCAGGCCAATGTTCGGCGCCCACAAGGGGCGATTGAAGACGCAACCCACCGCTGGCAGGTGCAGACCAATGACGCGCTGAAAACCGCTGCCGCTTACCAGCCGTTAATCATCCATTACAAAAATGGCGCAGCCGTCCGTCTGAGTGATGTCGCGTCAGTGACCGACTCCGTTCAGGATATTCGTAACGCCGGGATGACCAACGCTAAACCCGCCATTTTGCTGATGATCCGCAAACTGCCGGAAGCCAACATCATTCAGACGGTGGACAGCATCCGCGCTCGCCTGCCGGAATTGCAAAAGACCATTCCGGCGGCGATTGACCTGCAGATTGCCCAGGACCGCTCGCCGACTATCCGTGCCTCCCTCGCGGAAGTGGAGCAGTCGCTGGTGATCTCGGTCGCGCTGGTTATCCTGGTGGTCTTCCTGTTTCTGCGTTCCGGCCGGGCGACGCTGATCCCCGCAGTGGCAGTCCCGGTGTCGCTGATCGGTACTTTCGCCGCCATGTACCTGTGCGGTTTTAGCCTTAATAACCTCTCGCTGATGGCGCTGACCATCGCCACCGGTTTCGTGGTCGATGACGCCATCGTGGTTCTGGAGAATATTTCCCGTCACCTGGAAGCGGGCATGAAACCGCTGCAGGCGGCACTGCAGGGAACGCGGGAAGTCGGCTTTACGGTGCTCTCGATGAGTATCTCGCTGGTCGCGGTGTTCTTGCCGCTCTTGCTGATGGAAGGGCTGCCGGGGCGCCTGCTGCGGGAGTTTGCCGTCACCCTTTCGGTGGCCATCGGCATTTCACTGGCTATCTCGCTCACTCTGACGCCGATGATGTGCGGTTGGTTGCTGCGTAGCCGCAAAACCCCGACCGCCACGCGCAACAAGGGCATTGGTCGCCTGCTTCTCGGCCTACAGCGTGCCTATGCAAAATCACTGAAATGGGTGTTGAACCACGCGCGCCTGGTGGGGCTGGTACTGATTGGCACCATCGCGCTGAATATCTGGATGTATATCAGCATTCCGAAAACCTTCTTCCCGGAGCAGGACACCGGCATCCTGATGGGCGGTATTCAGGCGGATCAGAGTATTTCGTTCCAGGCGATGCGCATTAAGTTGCAGGACTTTATGAAAATCATCCGCGACGATCCCGCCGTCGATAACGTGACGGGCTTTACCGGCGGCTCGCGGGTCAACAGCGGCATGATGTTTATTACCCTTAAGGCACGCAGTGTACGCAATGAAACCGCCCAACAGGTTATCGACCGTCTGCGAGGAAAGCTCGCCAAAGAGCCGGGGGCCAGTCTGTTTTTGGTGGCGGTTCAGGATATCCGCGTGGGTGGACGGCAATCTAATGCCAGTTATCAGTACACGCTGCTCTCCGACGATCTTAGCGCCCTGCGTGAGTGGGAGCCGAAAATCCGCAAAGCGCTCGCCTCGCTGCCGGAGCTGGCGGACGTGAACTCCGACCAACAGGATAACGGCGCGGAGATGAACCTGACTTATGATCGCGAAAGCATGTCGCGCCTGGGGATCAACGTACAAGAGGCCAACAGCCTGCTGAACAACGCCTTCGGCCAGCGGCAAATTTCCACCATCTACCAGCCGCTTAACCAGTACAAAGTGGTGATGGAAGTCGATCGACGCTATACCCAGGACATTAGCGCGCTGGATAAGATGTTTGTCATTAATAGCGAGGGCAAACCTATTCCGCTGTCCTATTTTGCCCGCTGGCAACCGGCGAACGCCCCACTGGCGGTCAACCATCAGGGGCTATCGGCGGCGTCCACGATTTCGTTCAACCTGCCCACAGGGATGTCGCTATCCGAAGCGAGTGACGCAATTGACCGTGCCATGACCCAACTGGGGGTGCCTTCGACGGTGCGCGGCAGTTTCGCCGGAACTGCGCAAGTCTTTCAGCAAACTATGAATTCGCAGGTGATCTTGATTATCGCCGCCATCGCGACGGTCTATATCGTGCTGGGGATTCTCTATGAGAGTTACGTACATCCGTTGACGATCCTCTCGACCCTGCCCTCAGCGGGTGTCGGGGCGCTACTGGCGCTGGAGCTGTTTGGCGCGCCCTTCAGTCTGATTGCGTTGATAGGCATTATGCTATTGATTGGTATAGTGAAAAAGAATGCCATCATGATGGTGGATTTTGCGCTTGAAGCCCAACGGAAGGGAAATCTGAACGCGGAAGAGGCGATTTTCCAGGCCTGTCTGCTGCGTTTCAGACCCATAATGATGACCACACTGGCGGCGCTGTTTGGCGCGCTTCCGCTGGTGATTTCGCGTGGCGACGGTTCCGAACTGCGCCAGCCGCTGGGGATAACCATTGTTGGCGGTCTGGTAATGAGTCAATTGCTGACACTGTATACCACTCCGGTGGTGTACCTGTTCTTTGACCGCCTGCAACGCCGATTTGCCCGTAAACGCAGAGAGCCTGTAACAGAGTGACAGAACTACCCAAAAATGTGCGTTGGCAATTGTGGATTGTGGCGTTTGGCTTCTTTATGCAGTCGCTGGACACCACGATTGTCAACACCGCCCTGCCCTCCATGGCGCGAAGTCTGGGAGAAAGCCCGCTGCATATGCATATGGTGGTGGTCTCCTACGTGCTGACCGTTGCTATCATGCTGCCTGCCAGTGGCTGGCTGGCAGATCGCGTCGGGGTGCGTAATATCTTCTTTACCGCCATCGTTCTCTTTACCCTGGGTTCGCTGTTTTGCGCCCAGGCCAACACGCTCAATGAACTGGTGATGGCCCGTATATTACAAGGCGTTGGCGGCGCGATGATGGTGCCCGTCGGCAGGCTGACGGTGATGAAAATTGTCCCGCGCGATCAATACATGGCGGCAATGACCTTCGTCACCCTGCCCGGCCAGGTAGGGCCACTGCTCGGCCCGGCGTTAGGTGGCATTCTGGTGGAATATGCCTCCTGGCACTGGATCTTCCTGATTAACCTGCCCGTTGGCGTGGTGGGGGCGATAGCCACCCTGTGGTTAATGCCCAACTACACCTTACAAACCCGTCGTTTTGATCTCTTTGGCTTTTTGCTGCTGGCGTCGGGGATGGCAACGTTAACGCTGGCGCTCGACGGGCAAAAGGGGCTCGGAATTTCACCACTGCTGCTCGGCCTTCTGGTGGCGGGCGGCGTGCTGGCGATTGTTATCTATCTGCTGCATGCCAAAGGCAATGCGGGAGCGCTGTTTAATCTGCGCCTGTTTCGTACGCCGTCATTCTCCCTTGGTCTGTGCGGCAGTTTCGCCGGGCGCATAGGCAGCGGCATGCTGCCCTTTATGACGCCGGTCTTTTTGCAGATTGGTCTGGGTTTTTCGCCGTTTCATGCCGGGCTAATGATGATTCCGATGGTCATCGGCAGTATGGGAATGAAACGGATTGTCGTTCAGTTAGTCAACCGCTTTGGCTACCGTCGCGCGCTGGTGTGTTCAACGCTGGGTCTGGCCGCCGTCAGTCTGCTGTTTATGGGAACGGCGCTGATGGGCTGGTACGCTCTGCTGCCCTTTGTACTGTTCGCGCAGGGCATGATCAACTCCATGCGTTTTTCCTCCATGAACACCCTGACACTGAAAGACCTGCCCGATGAACTGGCAAGCGGCGGCAACAGCCTGTTATCAATGATCATGCAGCTTTCTATGAGTATCGGCGTCACCGTCGCCGGGCTGCTACTGGGGCTGTTCGGCCAGCACAATCTGTCCGCCGACAGCGGCGTTGCCCATCACGTCTTTCTTTATACCTACCTGTGCATGGCGTTCATTATCGCCCTGCCCGCTTTTATCTTTGCCCGAGTCCCGAATGATGTCAGTCAGAACGTGGTCATTTCCCGGCGCAACAGGAGTCAATCATGAAAATCTGGCGACCCGGTATTACCGCTAAGCTCTTTCTGGCTATTTTTGCCACCTGTATCGTGCTGCTTATCAGTATGCACTGGGCCGTGCGCATCAGCTTCGAACGGGGTTTTATCGACTACATTAAACGCGGCAACGAACAGCGTCTGCAGTTGCTCAGCGATGCCCTGAGTGAGCAATACGCCCAGCATGGAGACTGGGGCTTTTTACGCAATAACGACCGCTTTATCTTCCAGATCCTGCGTTCATTCGAGCGAGACAACGAGCGTGAGGGTGGGCCAGGTGGCCCTGGGCCAGGGCCGGAACATGGTGATAATCATGAGCATGAGCCGCCGCCAGGCCCTCCGCCAGAACCCGGTAATGGCATGCCGCCACACGGCTGGCGGACACAATTTTGGGTGACTGACGCATCGGCGGAAGTGCTTGTTGGGCCACGTAGCCCGGTACCGCCCGACGGGACACGGCGAGCCATTACGGTTAATGGTCAGCCTGTCGGCTGGGTCATCGCCTCGCCGGTGGAGCGCCTGACGCGCAATACCGATATTAACTTTGACCGTCAGCAGCGGCGCACAAGCTGGATGATTGTCGCGCTCTCGACCCTGCTGGCCGCGCTGGCCACCTTCCCACTGGCCCGCGGCCTGCTCGCGCCGGTCAAACGGCTGGTTGACGGTACGCATAAGCTGGCCGCCGGGGATTTCTCCACCCGCGTTAACCCAGGCAGCCAGGATGAGTTGGGCAAGCTGGCGCAGGACTTTAATCAGCTCGCCAGTACGCTGGAGAAAAATCAGCAGATGCGCCGTGATTTTATGGCGGATATCTCCCACGAGTTGCGTACACCACTGGCGGTACTGCGCGGCGAACTGGAGGCCATTCAGGATGGGGTACGGCAATTTACACCGGAGTCGGTGACGTCTTTACAGGCGGAAGTCGCCACCTTAACCAAGCTGGTGGACGATTTGCATCAGTTGTCCATGTCAGATGAAGGCGCGCTGGCTTACCAGAAAAAGCCGGTGGATGTCATTTCATTACTGGAGGTGGCAGCCGGAGCGTTTCGTGAACGTTACGCCAGCCGCAATCTGACTATCGACATGACGCTACCGGAGCACGCCGTGGTTTTTGGCGACCCGGATCGTCTGATGCAACTGTTCAATAATCTGCTGGAAAACAGTCTGCGCTACACCGATAGCGGCGGCGGTATGCACATCTCCGCAATGACAGAGGGCAATATGCTTACCCTCGATTTTGCCGATAGCGCGCCCGGAGTCAGCGATCTGCAGTTAGGCCGATTATTTGAACGCTTTTATCGCACCGAAGGTTCGCGCAACCGCGCCAGCGGCGGCTCCGGATTAGGTCTGGCAATCTGCCTGAATATTATCGAAGCCCACGGCGGCAAGGTCCGCGCCGCGCATTCGCCTTTTGGTGGGGTTAGCATTAAAGTTGAATTACCCCTGGAACGGGACATAGCGAGAAACGTATGACTGAGTTACCTATTGATGAAAACACCCCACGCATTTTGATCGTGGAAGACGAGCCAAAGCTGGGTCAGTTGCTGATTGATTATCTGCGTGCGGCCAGTTACGCGCCATCGCTGATTAACCATGGCGATCAGGTACTGTCGTATGTGCGCCAGACGCCGCCGGACCTGATCCTGCTTGATCTGATGCTCCCCGGCACCGACGGGCTGACACTGTGCCGTGAAATCCGTCGTTTCTCCAATATTCCCATCATTATGGTGACGGCAAAAATCGAAGAGATTGACCGTCTGCTGGGACTGGAGATCGGTGCTGATGACTATATCTGCAAACCCTACAGTCCGCGCGAAGTGGTGGCAAGGGTGAAAACGATCCTGCGCCGCTGTAAGCCGCAGCGTGAAATACAGGCGCTGGACGCAGAAAGCCCGCTTATCGTTGATGAAGGTCGCTTCCAGGCAAGCTGGCGCAGCAAGCTGCTGGATTTAACGCCAGCGGAATTTCGTCTGCTGAAAACCCTCTCCAGCGAACCGGGGAAGGTATTCTCGCGCGAACAGTTGCTCAATAACCTCTATGACGATTACCGCGTGGTGACTGACCGCACTATCGACAGCCATATCAAGAACTTGCGTCGTAAACTGGAGTCGCTGGATGAAGAACAGTCCTTCATCCGCGCCGTCTATGGCGTGGGTTATCGCTGGGAAGCTGATGCCTGCCGACTGGCATGATCTTCATCCGCTCCCTGATGGCATTTCATTCATCGACGCCGTGGATTGTGCATCACATCCCGGCAGCGGTGGCACATATCTGCAACCGACTCTTTCATGCAGGAAGCATGCTGACGATCATGAGCGATAAATCTTTTCTAAAGCGCTGGTTCTCCTCATTCACCGAGCCACCTCTTGATGAAGAAACAGAAATTTATCAAGAAATTAGAATGCTGCTCAACGAGCCGCGTAATGGCAACTATTTGCTAAAAAATAGCGATATCCGCAGTGTCGAGAGTCTTTGCCAGCTCACCCATCACCACAACGGTTTCTTGCGTGAAAAAGCCGTAATGGCGCTCTCTTTAAAAGGCGACATCGCCGCCCTGCGGGAACTCCTGATTTGCGCTAATGACTGGGTTAAGCCGATTCACCGCCTCGCCACCCAGGAAGTGATGGCGCTGATGACGGCGGAAAATGCGCCCGCCTTTATTGCCCATCTTGCGCAGGTCAGACAGTTGCTGACCTGCAGACGCTACAACCACGCGCCTTTAGTGGAGTTGATTAGCCACTTTTTGGCCTCGCAGGCCCATATAGCCGACTTAAGGCAGGCGCTCTATTCCCCTGATCGCGAACTGCGCCATGCCGTGTTGCATACGCTTATCGAGCAGGAGCAGTTGCACGATGAAGCCGCGCTGGCCTTTGTACTGGATACCGGTGATACCTATTTGCGGGGCATTGCGGTTACCTACTGGCTGGCACGCGCGGCGAAACTGTCTGAGTCACTGATGACACGCCTGCTACGCGATCCCTGGCCGCGTATCCGTCGCGATACCCTCTTTTATCTTGATGAGCATGGGCAAGCGCTGCCCGAAACATTACACAGGGAGTTACTGCTGGATAAGAACAGCCTGATCCGCCAGCGCGCCCGTCACATGCTATCTGAAACCGTTGATGCTACCGCGTTTTGGCGCGACGTTATCACTTCGCCGGCCAGTTCGATAACTCAGCGCCGTTCCGCGCTCTATGGTCTGAAAGAGGCACGCGATCCCGCATTGCATTCACTGGCGCTGTGGGGCTGTTCGCAGCCTGAAAACGGTATCCGCCAGGCGGCGCTGCATATCTTGTTGACGCTTGAAGGTGAAGAGGCGAAACCCCGCATTCTGGCCGCCTTAGCCGACCCGAGCCTGTCTTTCGCTATGGCGGCAATGAAATCACTGGCACACCACCCGCTTTCTTTTTCACGAAGCGAGCTTGAGGCACTGCTGACGCATACGCCCTCGGAGAAGCACACCCTGTTGTACTGGCGGTTGGTACACCAGATAAACAAATGGGACTGGCTCATCGTGCTGCTACGCCATTTCCCTTTCCTGTCGCCGTCACAGCAGGCAGAAGAACTGGCGAGCTGGAAAGGGAAATACAATCAGGCGGGGATTAACCCCACGTCTGGTCAGCAGGAGATCCTGACCTGTTTGCTGGCGCAGGCGCCCGAAATACGCCGGTCGCTACAACACTACCTGGTATAATGCCCCGCTTACATACTGTGTGGGTTTACTCCCTTTCCCGCCAGCGCTACAATTCCCGCCCTAAATTTATGGGATCTCCCCAGCCGCCTCACCTGGTGAGGCGAATCTGACCTGTCATCAGAACGAGAACATCATGTTTAAACCGGAACTCCTTTCCCCGGCGGGAACGCTGAAAAATATGCGTTACGCTTTCGCTTATGGCGCGGACGCCGTTTATGCGGGCCAGCCACGTTATTCACTGCGCGTGCGCAATAACGAATTCAACCACGAGAATTTGCAAAAAGGCATTAACGAGGCCCATAACCTCGGCAAAAAATTCTACGTCGTGGTGAATATCGCGCCGCACAACGCCAAGCTGAAAACGTTTATTCGCGATTTAAAACCCGTGGTGGATATGGGGCCGGATGCGCTGATTATGTCCGATCCGGGTTTGATTATGCTGGTGCGCGAAAACTTCCCGGAGATGGATATTCACCTGTCCGTACAGGCTAACGCCGTAAACTGGGCGACGGTGAAGTTCTGGAAACAGATGGGGCTGACCCGCGTGATCCTCTCTCGCGAACTGTCGCTTGATGAAATCGCCGAAATCCGCGCCCAGGTGCCGGACATGGAAATTGAAATTTTCGTCCACGGCGCGCTGTGTATGGCCTATTCCGGCCGCTGCCTGCTCTCTGGCTATATCAACAAGCGCGACCCGAATCAGGGAACCTGCACCAACGCCTGTCGCTGGGAATATAACGTCCAGGAAGGTAAAGAAGATGACGTCGGCAATATCGTGCACAAATACGAGCCGATTGCCGTGCAAAACGTTGAGCCAACGCTGGGTATCGGCGCGCCAACGGATAAGGTCTTTATGATTGAAGAGGCCCAGCGTCCGGGCGAGTACATGACCGCGTTCGAAGATGAGCACGGCACCTACATCATGAACTCCAAAGACTTGCGCGCGATCGCCCACGTTGAGCGTCTGACACAAATGGGCGTGCACTCGCTGAAAATTGAAGGCCGCACCAAATCCTTCTACTACTGTGCCCGCACCGCGCAGGTCTACCGTAAGGCCATTGACGATGCCGCCGCAGGCAAACCGTTTGACACCAGTCTGTTAGAGACCCTTGAAGGGCTGGCACACCGCGGCTATACCGAAGGCTTCCTGCGTCGCCACACTCATGACGATTATCAGAACTACGAGTATGGTTACTCCGTCTCTGAGCGTCAGCAGTTTGTCGGCGAGTTTACCGGTGAGCGTAAAGGCGAGCTGGCGGCCGTGGCGGTAAAAAACAAATTTATCGTCGGCGACAGCCTTGAGCTAATGACGCCGCAGGGCAACGTTAACTTCACGCTGGAACATATGGAAAACGCCAAAGGCGAGGCAATGGAGGTTGCACCGGGAGACGGTTATACCGTCTGGATGCCGGTTCCCCAGGATGTGATGCTGGAGTATGCCCTGTTGATGCGTAATTTTACTGGACAGACCACGCGTAATCCGCACGCTAAGTAATTAACCGGGGTTATTTTTTCACTCGACAAGAATCTTAGAATCGGATCACATACCGTTGCGGTCATTATGGTTATTATCCTCATCGCTGAAAAACATAACCCATAAATGCTAGCTGTACCAGGAACCACCTCCTTAGCCTGCGTAATCTCCCTTACGCAGGCTGATTTTTTATCTCCCCTTTTACCTTCCTTCCAGGCGCGCTTTCCGGTCGTGAGATACACTTTGCTCATGGTATTTTCGAAGAGCGAAAAGGATGAGCAATTTTCCAGGCAGTTTATTGATCCTCAACGGTAAAAGTGCAGGCGACGACATGTTGCGCGAGGCCATTACCCTCCTGCGCAACGAAGGGATGGACATTCAGGTGCGCGTCACCTGGGAAAAAGGCGATGCAGAGCGCTATGTGGCAGAAGCCATCAAACTCGGCGTCGAAACCGTGATTGCAGGCGGTGGCGATGGCACCATTAATGAAGTCGCCAGCGCGCTGGTGCACAGTGATAGCGACAACCCACCTGTATTGGGGATTTTGCCTTTAGGCACCGCGAATGATTTTGCCACCAGTGCCGATATCCCGGAGCCACTGGATAAAGCGCTACAGCTCGCTATCGTGGGTAAAGCGGTGCCTATCGACATTGCCGAAGTGAACGGCAAAACCTGCTTTATCAATATGGCCACCGGCGGGTTTGGTACCCGTATTACCACCGAAACGCCAGAGAAACTGAAAGCCGCGTTGGGCGGTGTCTCTTACATCATTCATGGCCTGATGCGCATGGATACGCTTAAGCCGGACCGCTGCGAAATCAAGGGTGAAGATTTCCACTGGCAGGGCGACGCGCTGGTCATCGGCATCGGTAACGGACGCCAGGCAGGCGGCGGGCAACAGCTATGCCCTGGTGCGCTCATTAACGACGGCCTGTTGCAACTGCGTATTTTTACCGGCGATGAGATCCTGCCCGCCCTGTTCACCACCCTGACCCAGCCGGAAGATAATCCGCATATTATTGACGGTAAATCCGCCTGGTTTGAGGTGAGCGCGCCGCACGATATCACCTTTAACCTGGACGGCGAGCCACTAACCGGGCAGCATTTCAGTATTAACATTCTGCCCGGCGCGCTGAAATGCCGCCTGCCGCCTGACTGCCCGCTACTGCGTTAAGCCTTACAGTAGATTGACGGCGGTCGACGGGTGAAAAAGAGCCGTGATTGCCGTAAGAGAATATCTGCAAGAAGAGAATTGAAAAGCGCATCTCTCCCCGTCTGACGAAGAGAGATGCGTTATTTACGCGGGTATTTAAGCGATAGTCACTTTCTTATCGAGATAAACATCCTGAACGGCATTAATTAATTTCACACCGTCGGCCATCGATTTTTTAAACGCCTTACGGCCAAGAATCAGGCCCATGCCGCCCGCACGCTTATTAATAACCGCCGTGCGCACTGCATCGCTTAAATCGGTTTCACCACCGGCCGCGCCGCCAGAGTTAATTAAGCCGGCGCGCCCCATGTAGCAGTTTGCCAGTTGGTAGCGCACCAGATCGATAGGGTTGTCACTGGTCAACTTGCTGTAGACGCGTTCATCGGTATAGCCAAAGTTTACCGCTTTATAACCGCCATTGTTTTCCGCCATTTTCTGTTTGACGATGTCCGCACCGATGGTTGCCGCAATATGGTTAGCCTGGCCGGTCAGGTCGGCGGAAACATGGTAATCCACGCCATCTTTTTTGAATGCCGGATTACGCAGGTACGCCCACAGCACCGTGACCATCCCTAACTCATGAGCTCGTTCAAATGCGGCAGAAATTTCTTCAATCTGCCGACGTGACTCCTCAGAGCCAAAATAGATGGTCGCGCCAACGGCGACGGCCCCCATGTTGAACGCCTGCTCTACGCTTGCATAGAGCGTCTGGTCATATTCTGTGGGATAGCTGAGGGTTTCGTTGTGGTTAAGCTTGACCAGGAATGGAATACGGTGCGCGTAGCGGCGCGCCACAGAAGCCAGCACCCCATAGGTGGACGCCACACAGTTACACCCGGCTTCAATTGCCAGCTCAACGATGTTTTTGGGATCGAAATAGAGCGGGTTAGCAGCAAACGAGGCCCCGGCGGAATGTTCGATACCCTGATCAACCGGCAAAATCGACAGATAACCCGTTTTAGCAAGTCGGCCCGTGTTATACAACGTCTGCATGTTACGCAGTACCGCTGGCGGACGGTTGTTATCCATCATCACACGGGTGACGTAATCCTCTCCCGGCAGGTAGAGTTGGTCGGCCGCAATGGTCGTGCAACGGTGTTGTAAAAGGGTGTCGGCATCGTTGCCTAGTAACTGCACAATATCAGTCATCGCTATACTCCCGTAAGCTCCGCACAAAGGCGGATGTGGTTTGTCCTGACCCGATGAATGGGCAGAATAAGCCTGGTACCGTTTGTCGAGGCTTGCCACCATATCGCCGTTTTTCAGCATTTTCTGGTGGCACGTTTCGGCTAGTGGTTTACCGCTGTGCGAAGCTTACTATTTTGCCCCCGATTCCCCACCCGGCTGGCGCTACGCTAAGCCGGGCTACGTATTACGTGTAGCGCCATTCGGGGCCCCCTCACCACCATGCATGAAAATGGTGTACCGGGCCGATGCCATGTCCCACCTCCAGCGTGTCTGCCTGGGCCAGTGCCGCTGATAGCCAGCGCTTGGCCTCATTGACCGTTGAAGCCCAGTCCGCGTGACGTGGACGCAGTGCCGCCAGGGCGGCCGACAGCGTACAGCCCGTGCCGTGGGTATTTTTGGTTTTTATTCGGGGGGCGGTAAAACGTTCAGTGCCATTACGGGTAAACAGCCAGTCCGGGCTTTCATCGTTATCCAGATGCCCGCCTTTGATTAATACCGCTTCGCATCCCAGCGCCAGCAACGCCTGTCCCTGCTCATGCATCTCACGTTCGTTGCGGGCGTGAGGGGCATCCAGCAGCGCGGCGGCCTCGGGCAGATTGGGAGTAATCAGTGATACCTGTGGCAATAGATGTTGTCGCAGCGCCGTTACCGCCGAGGAGGAAAGCAGCGGGTCACCGCTTTTTGCCAGCATGACGGTATCGAGCACCACATTTTGCACCTGATAGCGGCGCAAGCGCTCCGCAACCGCTTCAACAATATCGGTTTCCGCCAGCATGCCGATTTTGGTCGTATCAATGCGCACATCGCTGAACACCGAATCCAGTTGCGCGGCAACAAAATCAGGTTCAATGCGATAAACCGACTGTACGCCGCGGGTATTTTGCGCCACCAGCGCGGTAATGACCGAACAGCCGTAGGCGCCCAGCGCCGAAAAAGTTTTCAAATCGGCCTGAATACCCGCCCCGCCGCTGGGATCCGTTCCGGCAATGGTCAGTGCGTTGATCCGTTTCATACCAGCACCTCCCCGTGAAGCGCATAGAGGGCATCGAGAAACGCCGGGATAAAGCTGCCAGGCCCGCGCGTGGTCGCCACGGCCAGACTGCCTGCCTGTGCCATAAAGGCGCAGGCCGCCGCCACGTTATACAGGCGATCGCCGGGTAATGCGCAGCAGGCGGCTATCACCGCAGACAGTGCGCAGCCTGTTCCCACCACTCGGGTCATCAGCGGGTCGCCCCCCGTAACGCGCAGGGTGCGAAGACCATCGGTGATGTAATCCACCTCACCGGTCACCGCAACAATGGCCCCCGTCTGGCGGGCCAGCGCCTGTGCCGCAGGCAGCGCGGCAATGGCGGTATCGGTAGTGTCGACACCGCGCCCTCCGGCACTCATCCCGGCAAGCGCCATAATTTCCGAAGCGTTACCGCGTATGGCGGCAGGCTGCAAAGACAAAAGCTCGCGACAAAAATCGCTGCGGAAGGTTAATGCCCCGACGGCAACCGGATCCAGCGTCCAGGGTTTACGGGCGGCATTAGCGCTCAAGATGGCCGCGTGCATCGCATCGGCGCGTTCCCGGGTCAGTGTGCCGACATTAATCAGCAGCACGTCAGCAATGGCAGCAAATTGCTGCGCTTCGTCGCGGTCAATCACCATCGCCGGGGACGCCCCCAACGCCAGCAGAACATTGGCCGTAAAGGTCTGCACCACATCGTTGGTCATGCAGTGGACAAGCGGCTTACATTGACGGAATTGCTGAAGAATTTGCGCGATTTGCGCACGGTGAAGCAGGTCAGGTTGCATCGATTCGCTCCTGCCCGGCGTGAAGAAGGGATGCCGGGCAGGCATCTGACTTCCCTACGCTGGCATTATCCAGATCAGGTGGTACGGGTATTTCTCAGCCCTTTGTGAAAAGGGGCACCCCGAGTCATTCAATTAGGTCTCTTTTAAGAGGAAGCCAGCGTAAAGGAAGTGGCTTGTCGTTGCAAGCTTGCCTGTCAGACCATTACTTTGGCATCTGGAGGAACGAGAGCGCTATGTTATTTTTATACCAATTTTATCGCAGTCAATACCACACCGGATGGTCAAGCCCATGGTGATAAAAAACGAGATGTTTTTACGATTTTGTCTCTAAATATATCCTTACTACTTTACTGGCTCTAACCAGACGGTTTTCACAGCAATAAGCGTTATCTACTTCCACTTTCCGGTGCCGATTTAGCCTCCCTGCTACGTAATATTCATTTTATCGCAATAATTGAAAAGGCACTTACAAAAATCCCTCGCGTTGGTATCTGGTAAAAGTTAAATATTTTACTTATTAAATATAATGTACGAATGTGTTTTTGAGTTTCGTGTGAGTAATTTAATTTAACATATAAATTACTTTTTTATATCACACACTGCGAATGCTAAGAGTTACTAATGTCAGGAAAGAGAATATAGCGCTGCTGGCTGCTGCATCACTACAGGTTCGGCGGAAGAGAAGAAGAAAGAAATTTTATTGTGCACAGACAATATGGAGAACACATCCCTCCTTCTTAAGGCACGGAAATAAAGAACACTATGACAAGTTACAACCTGACGGTAAAGGCTAAAAATTTTTGAAAAGCACCAGTACCCAAGGGTAAATATGTAAAATTAAAACGCAGCATTAGTCTTAATCATCGATATTTTTTATTCAATATTTATTAATTAGCCAGCTATTAGTTCCACCACAAAACATCAAGTTTAATTCACCCTTCCTGTATTGACGCACTTTTTTTCGCTACGTAAGATAAATTTACTTTTTTCACCTTTCAAAATAACAAGAATATTCTTAATACTTTTTTATGTTTTACATTTTCCTACAAACAGCATTTTGTATGTTTATCGTTTACATCAGCTACCGGTAAACAGGCTCGGAAAAGTTTTATCAGGAGCATTAGTTTAGAAAGTATTACTTTGGAAAATAACTTATTAGGGTTAATGATGAAGGCTAATGTCTGTATTTTTATTCTCTCTCTTGTGCTTACCGGTTGCATTGCTGATCACTCACAAAGCTCCGTTGATTACAGCTCTGCATCACCTGCTGCATTATGTGCTGCTTTAGGTAGTGTTAAGGCTAAGCATGACGAATATCAGTTTAAGCGTCTGCAAGATTTAGTAAGCGCGCGTATAGAAGCTAACACCTTCTCAATTAGCGCTGAGCAATGCCAGGATTTAGCGATAAAAGGGATGATTGCTACAAGCTTAAATGAGGAGCTAAGCAAAGCGAATTGCGCTGATGTCGCATAATGCAAGAAGCAATAAGTATTTTTATTTACCTTTCTGAAATATTCATTGTTTTTATTCTACTCGAGTTAATGAAGGGGATAAACAGGAAGTGAAGAAATTCCTTCTCTATGTTGCTGGTTTTATAGTTTTCATCGTCTTAGCGATATGTACTGCGGGTTATATTAAATTTAATGTATTTGGGGATCTATGAAAAAGAGTGTTTTAGCAGGCGTAGTGGTTTGTTTACTTTCCGGTTGTGTTATGGCTAATCCTGCTCATGAAGTTAGCGCCAGAGAAGTACATGCTAAAGAGCGTAGTCATAAAAGCAACGTTGAAAAAGTGGAACAAGTAGCCGCCTCAGGTGTACCTGACAGGCTCCATGCCATTAAATTACGCGGTAATGATAGTGGTTATTTCACGGTTGTGATCGGCAATGGTTAAAGATGAACCAGCAAAGATCACACGTAAAAATGAAAATTATTACGAAGTAACAAACAAAGCTTATGTGATTGGTGTTTATCTGGATGAGAACGGCTTTAGCTCCGCCAGTTGGAATCGTCATAAAGGCAGAGATCACGGCGATTTTGTATTAATCACTGACTAACAGGAACAAAAAGAATGCAGCACAACACACCATCAACACGCGATTTTGTTTGTCCTGCCTTTGGTACAGTTCGTTAATCTGCAATAACCCCTTTCATCAGGGGTTATACAGAAAAGCAGGCAAATTGTGACGAGTGGCCTGCTTTTCTATGCCCGTTTTGCATCATTGCCATGCCTGGATGCCTTACTCAGCCACACCAACGACATAGCGGCCATCTTTATTCTTGATCGTGTACCTGTGCGAATCATCACAAATCACAATCAGAGAACCGCCGAACGCGGAAGGATAAACGCCTTCCACCTTGTTGCATTCATGTCCAGCCTCGCGAATCAGCCTCTGGCTTTCCAGTTTCAGTTGCGGGGATCCCGAATCAGCAAGAGCGCCAGCGCATATGCCAACGCCCAACATCACAATAAGAATCCGTTTCAAAGCAACCTCCTTCGCCGGGTAATTAACAGTACCATCGGCATAAAGTTAAAAGAAATTAATCAATTCAGTCGATAGAAAAGGCAATATTGAGTTTAAAAATAAATAGTAACAGCACCACTGGCTGCAATATCAGGAGGTCGCAACTGAAATCATTGAACCCGTTGCGCTCTGCTGCTCAGCCCAAAATACCGTGTACAGCACTCTGCCATACTGAGTTGCGCTCTGTCACTGCTCACCGCAAGGAACTTTCAGCGTTGAGGCATCGCACGCTATTTTCACTTCTGGAGGATAAGTGCTCCCCTCCCGCGCGGGTTTTTCACCTGCCCCCAGGCGAACTAGCATTAACACATCCCCTGACGAATACTGAAATCACGGAGTGTTTATGAAAGCTATTGCTATTACTCAGGCCGCACAGAACGGCAGCAACATTGACTTTTTAACCGACATTGAATTACCGACACCGAAAGCCGAAGGTCATGATGTGCTGGTCGAAGTGAAAGCCATCTCTGTTAACCCGGTGGATACCAAAGTCCGCGCCGGGTTTAACGCCGATAAACCCCGCGTACTGGGCTGGGACGCGACCGGTGTGGTTACCGCCGTTGGCGACAAGGTCACGTTATTTAAGCCCGGCGACGAAGTCTGGTATGCCGGGGCATTGACCCGTCCTGGCAGTAACAGCGAATTTCAACTGGTGGATGAGCGCATTGCCGCCCAC
Source organism: Citrobacter sp. UYEF32 (assembly GCF_040546205.1). NCBI lineage: Bacteria > Pseudomonadati > Pseudomonadota > Gammaproteobacteria > Enterobacterales > Enterobacteriaceae > Citrobacter > Citrobacter sp. UYEF32. The sequence continues at coordinate 607,977 of NZ_JBEPNI010000001.1, forward strand.
AAACCTGCCTCGCTGGATTTCGCCTCTGCCGCGGCCCTCCCGCTGACCGCCATTACCGCCTGGGAAATGTTATTTGACCGTTTAGGCGTACGTGAAGAGGGCAACGAAGGCGACGTACTGCTGATTGTCGGTGCCGCAGGCGGCGTAGGCTCTATTCTGACGCAACTGGCGCGTAAATTGACCCGTCTGACGGTGATTGGCACGGCATCCCGCCCGCAAAGCCAGCAGTGGGTTAGCGAGTTGGGCGCGCACCATGTTATCGATCACAGCAAACCGTTAACCGAGGAGCTGGCGCGCATTGGCATTAAGCAGGTCAGCCACGTTGCCAGCCTCAACAACACGGAGCAGCACTATCAGCAGTTGATCAATGCCCTGCAACCACAAGGCAAACTGGCCCTGATTGACGATCCGCAATCACTTGACGCTGTGCCCTTAAAAGTGAAAAGCATTTCTTTGCACTGGGAATTTATGTTTACCCGCTCCATGTTCGGGACCGCCGATATCGCGGAGCAACACCGTTTACTGGCGCGTGTCGCCGCACTTATTGATGATGGGGTTATCAAAACCACGCTGGGAGAACACTTCGGCGCCATCAACGCACAAAATCTGCGTAAAGCGCACCAGTTGCTTGAAACGCACCGTGCGGTAGGCAAAATCGTGCTGGAAGGATTTTCTGCGCACTAACGCATTGAAATATAGCCAGGATTTCTCTTAAAAACACTTTTATACTCAGGCGGATAGCGAAAAAAGCGTTCCGCCTCTCCTGCTGTTCTCTTCTTTTGCTTACACTTTTTACCAAAGCATTATTTTCATAACATTTTCGCGGTTGCGACGTCGCCAGACGGTAGTCGATGATAAGCCCCGCGAAATGAAAACCCACGACACCTGGAGAGATTATGGGTAAAACAAAAATGTTGCTTCTGGGAACATTATTGGCAACGGCCAGTGCGACTTTTGCTGCACCGCAACCCCCTGCCGCGACAGGCGGAACCCAGTCTTATGAAGTGAAGGATTTTGTTGCCGATTTTACTAAATTCACCATCGGCGATACGGTGCCCGAAATGTACCGTAGCGAAGAGTACAACATTAAGCAGTGGAATCTGCGCAATTTGCCTGCGCCTGATCCGGGTAGCCACTGGACCTATATGGGTGGAAATTACGTGCTTATCACGGACGCCGACGGTAAAATTTTGAAAGCCTACAATGGCGACATCTTTTACCACCGTTAATTTCAGGAAATCCTATTGATTATTCGCCCCTGGCAAGAGAACGACCGCCCTTTTCTGCGTACATTGTTCCTGCATTCCCGCAGGGCAAACTGGACATGGCTGGACGGTAGCGACTGGCAACTGGAAGATTTTGACGCCGTTACCCGTGATGAAACCATCTGGGTGGCGGAAGAAGACGGGCACCGGCTTGGTTTTGCCGCCGTGTATGTGAACGACAATTTTCTGCATAGCCTGTTTGTTGACCCGAATGCACAAGGCAAAGGGGTCGGCAGCGCGCTGCTGAAAAAAGTGCAGTCTGAATTTACCAGTACAGGTTCACTGAAATGTCTGGTGCAAAACCACCACGCGCTGGCGTTTTATCAGCACCATGGCTGGCACGTTGAAGCGGAAGGCACATCGCCGGACGGGAACTATCTGCTCATGCATTATCGGCTGCCCTGACGGGCAGCCTTATCCATTTATACCGCGCGAAACGCGATATCACCGGGAATCACTTCACCCTGCCAGTAGAGTTGCGCCGCAACGCGCCCCGCCAGCTTGCGATACAAACCGGTGAACTCGCTGTCCGGACGGCTGACAACTGTTGGCTGCCCCCGGTCGAGATCTTCACGCAGGCTAATGTGCAGTGGCAGTTGCCCCAGCAGTTGCGTGTGGTACTGCCCGGCCAGTTTCTCTGCCCCGCCGGTACCGAAAATCGGCTCGTGATGACCACAGTTGCTGCAAATGTGCATGCTCATGTTTTCCACGATACCCAGCACCGGTACTTCCACTTTCTCGAACATCACAATGCCTTTTTTGGCATCAATCAGCGCGATATCCTGCGGCGTGGTCACCACCACCGCGCCGGTAACCGGAATATTCTGCGCCAGCGTAAGCTGGATGTCGCCAGTGCCCGGCGGCATGTCGAGTACCAGATAGTCAAGATCGGGCCACATAGATTCTTGCAGCAGTTGCAGGAGCGCCTTGCTGGCCATTGGGCCGCGCCACACCATGGCATTATCGTCAGTCACCAGATAGCCAATGGAGTTGGTCGCCAGTCCGTGCGCCATAATCGGCGCCATATGAGTGCCATCCGGCGAGGTCGGGCGTTCACCTTCCGCCCCCAGCATCATCGGGATTGACGGGCCGTAGATATCCGCATCCAGAATACCGACTTTTGCCCCTTCCGCCGCCAGCGCCAACGCCAGATTGACGGCGGTAGAGGATTTTCCTACCCCGCCTTTACCGGAGCTGACGGCAATGATGTTCTTTACACCGTTCACGCCAGGCTGATTTTTCACCCGCTTTAAGGTGGCTACATTGTGGGAGAGCTTCCAGTCAATCGCTCGCGCGCCCGTAAGTCGCAGTAGTTCGGCACTGCATTGCTCTTTCAACTCTTCAAACGCACTGCGCCAGACAAAGGGCATCAGCAGCTCAATATGGACGGTGTCATCCAGCCAGGCAACATGATGAACCGCCTTAAGCGCGGTAAGATTATGCTTGAGGGTTGGGTGCTGAAAATTGGCCAGCGTTCCGGCGACGAGCGCACGCAAGGCTTCAGGGGATTTGGCCTGGGATTGAGAGTTCATCCCGACTCCTTGTTATGTTGTTCTAAAAAGACATTGTTAAGGTTCAAGTTTACTCCACTGTCACCCATTTTTCATTTCTCAATAGTGCCCAATCCAGGGCGGGCTTTTATGGCACAACTTTTCCCTTTCAGGTAACATCAAAACCCCTTTTTACTAAAGAAGAAGTAATACCCACTATGACTCAAGTCGCGAAGAAAATTCTGGTAACGTGCGCATTGCCGTACGCCAACGGCTCAATCCACCTCGGCCATATGCTGGAGCACATCCAGGCTGATGTCTGGGTCCGTTACCAGCGAATGCGCGGCCACAATGTCAACTTCATCTGCGCGGACGATGCTCACGGCACGCCGATTATGCTCAAAGCGCAACAAATGGGCATCACCCCGGAGCAGATGATTGGTGACATGAGTCAGGAACACCAGACGGATTTCGCTGGCTTTAATATCAGCTATGACAACTACCACTCTACGCACAGCGAAGAGAACCGCGAGCTGTCGGAGCTGATCTACACTCGCCTGAAAGAGAACGGTTTTATTAAAAACCGCACTATCTCTCAGCTTTACGACCCGGAAAAAGGGATGTTCCTGCCGGACCGTTTTGTGAAAGGCACCTGCCCGAAATGTAAGTCTCCGGATCAGTACGGCGATAACTGTGAAGTGTGCGGCGCGACCTACAGCCCGACCGAACTTATCGACCCGAAATCCGTGGTGTCCGGCGCAACGCCTGAAATGCGTGATTCCGAACACTTCTTCTTCGACCTGCCTTCGTTCAGTGAAATGCTGCAGGCGTGGACCCGTAGCGGTGCGCTGCAGGAGCAGGTGGCCAACAAAATGCAGGAGTGGTTCGACGCCGGCCTGCAGCAGTGGGATATCTCCCGTGACGCACCCTATTTCGGTTTCGAAATCCCCAACGCGCCGGGCAAATATTTCTACGTCTGGCTGGATGCGCCTATCGGCTACATGGGCTCCTTCAAGAACCTGTGCGATAAACGCAGCGACCTGAACTTTGACGACTGGTGGAAAAAAGAGTCTGATGCCGAGCTGTATCACTTTATCGGTAAAGACATCGTCTATTTCCACAGCCTGTTCTGGCCAGCGATGCTGGAAGGCAGCAATTTCCGCAAGCCGACCAATCTGTTCGTGCACGGCTACGTGACCGTGAATGGTGCGAAGATGTCCAAATCTCGCGGCACCTTTATTAAGGCCAGCACCTGGCTGAACCACTTTGATGCGGACAGCCTGCGTTACTACTACGCGGCGAAGCTCTCTTCCCGTATCGATGACATAGATCTGAATCTGGAAGATTTCGTTCAGCGCGTTAACGCTGATATCGTCAACAAAGTGGTGAATCTGGCGTCCCGTTGTGCAGGCTTTATCGCCAAACGTTTCGATGGCGTACTGGCGGCTGAGCTGGCGGATCCGGCACTGTATAAAACCTTTACCGATGCGTCAGCCACCATTGCTGATGCGTGGGAGAGCCGTGAATTCGGCAAAGCGATTCGTGAAATCATGGCGCTGGCTGACGTGGCTAACCGTTATGTTGACGAGCAGGCACCGTGGGTTGTCGCAAAACAGGAAGGTCGCGATGCTGATCTGCAGGCGATTTGCTCCATGGGCATCAACCTGTTCCGCGTGCTGATGACCTGGCTGAAACCGGTTCTGCCGACCCTGAGCGAACGTGTCGAGGCGTTCCTGAACACCACACTGGTTTGGGATGCTATCGAACAGCCGCTGCTTGGTCACAAAGTGAATACCTTTAAGGCATTGTATAACCGCATTGAGATGAAACAGGTCGAAGCGCTGGTTGAGGCGTCAAAAGAGGAAGTGAAAGCCGCTGCCGCACCGGTCACCGGTCCGCTGGCAGATGACCCGATTGCCGAAACCATCAGTTTTGACGATTTCGCTAAAGTCGACCTGCGCGTGGCGCTGATTGAAAACGCGGAGTTTGTCGAAGGTTCTGACAAGCTGCTGCGCCTGACGCTGGATCTGGGCGGTCAGAAACGCAATGTCTTCTCCGGCATTCGTTCCGCCTACCCGGACCCGCAGGTGCTGATCGGTCGCCTGACGGTGATGGTCGCTAACCTGGCGCCGCGCAAAATGCGCTTCGGTATTTCAGAAGGTATGGTAATGGCCGCAGGCCCTGGCGGGAAAGATATCTTCCTGTTAAGCCCTGATGAGGGTGCAAAACCTGGCCAACAGGTAAAATAAATCGCTGAAAGGCGCTGTGAAAACAGCGCCTTTTTTTTATTGCACTATTCTTCAATGGACAGGATTTTTCTAACAAAAGGGGCTTTATGAATATGTTTAAAAAAATGATCGCCATCGCACTGACTACTCTGGTCTTATTTGCCGTCAGCGGCTGTGGTGACAAAGAACAGAGTAAGACATTTAACTGGACGGATGGCAAAACAGAGATTTCTCTGACCTATTACTATAAAGACGATGTGGTATTACGTCAGACGGCAAAGAATAAGATTCAGTACGCAAGCGTTGGGGCCGCAAATAAAGAGGCAGCTATGCAACGCCTGGGGCCGATCAGTGAGAAATACAAATCGATTCAGGGCGTAACGGAAAGTATCGATTATCAGGACACTTACGCGACAGAAACATTGACTGTCGACTATACCAAAGCCGATCGTAACGCATTGCAGCAGATACAGGGCGCGGCGTTCACCGGTGATGTGAAAGATGGCGTCAGCATGACGAAATCACAGCAGCTTCTGGAATCACATGGTTTTAAAGAAGTGAAATAATCAACGTGCCAGCGCGCTTGTCACGCGCTGGCATTGCCTTTACTGAGCAGCAGGCTTCGCATGCTCACGCACCGCCAGTCCACGCAGGAAATAACGCAAGAACTGATCGCCGCATTCACGGAAATTTTTATGCTCGGTCGCCCGCATCATGGCGGTAATCTCCGGCATGGAGACGCGGAATTTCTGCTCGGTGAGGATCGCCAGAATATCGTCCGTTTTCAGCGAAAAGGCGATGCGTAATTTTTTAAGGATGATGTTGTTTGTCATCTTACGCTCGGTCACCAGCGCAGGCTGAGATTCATCTTTACCACGGCGTTCATAAATCAGGCCGTTGAGGAAGACAGACATCATAATGTCCGGACAGCGCTGAAAGCCCTCTTCATCTTCTTTGTGCAACCAGCCGACAAGCTGCTCGTCGCTCACCGGGGCGTCTGCCAGCGCAAACACACGCTTGAGGTCGCCATTATTCATTTTCAGTGCGTAGCGTAAGCTACGTAAGATATCGTTATTGAGCATAAAGCCTTCGAAAAAATCATCGTAAGCGCGCAGTCTACCATCAAAAGCTACAACCCCAGCGCTTCTTTTAGATTGCAGCCGGTTAAACCTTATCAATAACCAGTTGCACACGTTTTCCAATCAGTGTTGCCATACCGACCAATGTATCAATGGTGAATTTTTCTGTTTTCTGGTTAACGACATCGGACACGCGGGGGCGAGAGACATGGAGAACTTTGGCGGCATCGACCTGTTTAAGACCGTTGTGTTTCATCCAGTCGGTGATTTCCATCATCAATTGCTTCTTTAATTCATCGGCTCTTGCCATCTCTTCTCTGGACGCAGCCAGCAGTTGCGATGCCTCCTGCGGGGCAAACCCAAGGTCAGAAAAAATGTTGCCACTGGCTTTTGTGATGTGACGAACCTTTGTATCCACTTTATGCGTCATTTTTTCTGTCTCCATTCGTCTCGTGTTGCTTTATATCGTGCTTTGATGATGGCGATATCCCGCTGGCTCGTTTTTTGTGTTTTCTTTTGAAAACAATGCAGGACACAAACGACATCGGAAAACCTGGCGACATACACCACACGATATTCACCGTCTTCACCATGCAGGCGAATCTCAATGACGCCCATCCCCCACTCATTAATCGGCTTCCAGTCCGTCGGTTCCCTGCCATGCTGAACTTTGTGGAGTTCGAAACCTGCGATACGCCTTATCGCCTGCGGGAAAGTGATGAGATCGTCGAGTGTAGAGCCTCGCCAGTTGATATCCTTTGCATACATTACTGCGCATCCTTACTGTGTGTGGATGCGTATAAAATTATATACCAGGCTTGTTCACAATAGCAGCGATGCTTTCTTGCGAAAAAGTTCGCGTTTTATTAGCGGCTACAACCCCAGCGCTTCTTTTAAGTTCTTAAGATAGCGACGGCTAACCGGCACAGTCTGTCCGTCGCGCAGCAGCAACTCCGCCTGGCCGTTATCTTCCAGACGGATCTCTTTCAGATGTGCCATATTCACCAGATACTGCCGATGGCAGCGCAGCAGCGGCGTACGGCTCTCCAGCGTGCGCAGGGTCAGTTCGGTGAAGCCCTCTTTGCCGTCGTGGCTGGTGACATAGACCCCGCTCATGCGGCTACTCACAAACGCAACCTCATCCATCTGCAACAGATAAATGCGGCTATGCCCGGTACAGGGAATAAATTTCAGCGAGGCCTGATTTTCCGGCAGCACCGATACGTCCTGGACATTGCGCTCCTGACGCAGCCGGGTGAGGGTCTTCTCCAGGCGGCGCGCCTCTATCGGTTTTAGCAGATAGTCAAAGGCATGTTCCTCAAACGCCTTCACCGCGTATTCATCAAAAGCGGTGAGAAAAACCACATAGGGTCGGTGTTCCGGGTCGAGCATCCCCACCATTTCCAGCCCGCTAATGCGCGGCATCTGGATATCAAGAAACAGCACGTCCGGGCGCAATTTATGCACCGCACCGATGCCCTCAACCGCGTTGGCGCATTCGCCCACAATCTCAATGTCGTTCTCTTCCTGCAATAAAATACGCAGATTTTCACGCGCCAACGGTTCATCATCAACAATCAGCACTTTTAACATGCGCTTTCCTCCAGCGGGAGTCGTAGGGTAATTCGGGTAAAGATATCAGGCTCGCAGGCAACCGAAATGCCGCATCCATCACCAAAGCGCGCCCGCAGGCGCTTATCCACCAGACTCATCCCTAAACCACTGGCATCCGTTTTGGGCTGATACAGCCCGGCATTATCTTCAATATCCAACACCAGATGGTCACCGTCCTGGCTGGCATTAATGGTGATTTCCCCTACGCCAAGCAGTTGTGAGGTGCCATGTTTAATGGCATTTTCCACAATCGGTTGCAGGGTAAAAGCGGGCAGATGGAGATGCGAAAGCGCATCCGGTACGTGCAGTTGTACCTGTAGGCGGGACTGAAAGCGCGCCTTTTCAATTTGCAGATACGCATTAACGTGTTCAAGCTCATCGGCCAGGGTGACGATTTCCGACGGTCGCTTAAGGTTTTTGCGAAAGAATGTCGACAGATATTGCACCAGCAGACCGGCCTGATCGCTGTCGCGGCGGATCACCGCCATCAGCGTATTCAGGGCATTGAACAGAAAATGGGGATTGACCTGCGCATGCAGTAATTTGATTTCCGACTGGGTCAGCAACGCTTTTTGCCGCTCATACTGTCCGGCAAGGATTTGCGCCGACAGCAACTGCGCAATACCCTCTCCCAGGGTGCGGTTGATGGAGCTAAAGAGCCGGTTTTTTGCTTCATACAGTTTGATGGTGCCCACAACGCGCTGGTTTTCACCGCGTAATGGAATGACCAGCGTTGAACCCAGTTTGCACTGTGGATGCAGCGAGCAGCGGTACGGCACCTCATTCCCATCGGCATACACCACTTCGCCACTTTCGATGGCTTTTTGCGTCCAGACAGACGAGATAGGCCTGCCGGGAAGATGATGATCGTCCCCCGTGCCGGTAAACGCCAGCAGCTTCTCGCGATCGGTAATCGCCACCGCGCCGATATCCAGCTCTTTATAGAGAACCTGGGCAACTTTCATGCTGTTTTCTTCGTTGAAGCCCTGACGCAAGATCCCTTCGGTCGATGCGGCGACTTTGAGGGCCGTGGCAGAAAACGCCGAGGTGTATTTTTCAAACATGGCGCGCTTGTCGAGCAGGATACGCATAAACAGCGCCGCGCCCACGGTATTGGTCACCATCATTGGGGCAGCAATACTTTGCACCAGATGCAGCGCGCTCTCATACGGTCGGGCGATAAGCAGGATGATCAGCATCTGTGTCAGCTCCGCTACACAGGTAATGGCCCCGGCGGTAAGCGGATTAAAGACCCTGTCGGTGCGGCCACGCTTGATTAAAATACTGTGTACCAGCCCACCGAGCAGCCCTTCCACGATGGTGGAAATCATACAGCTCAGCGCGGTCATGCCGCCCATTGAGTAACGGTGTAACCCCCCCGTTAACCCCACCAGCCCGCCCACCAGCGGGCCGCCGAGCAACCCGCCCATCACCGCACCAATAGCGCGGGTATTGGCAATAGAATCTTCAATATGCAAACCGAAATAGGTACCAAGAATGCAGAATATCGAAAAGGTGACATAACAGAGCAATTTATGCGGCAGACGTACCGTGACTTGCATCAGCGGAATAAAAAGACGTGTTTTGCTCATCAGCCAGGCGATAACCAAAAACACACACATTTGCTGGAGCAGCAGCAACACCAGATTAAATTCGTACATACCCGCAGCACCGCGTTGACTGAAAGCGCGTACCTTACATGGAGTCGTGCAGAGATTCTTTGAGGGTTTCCAAAAAAATGTTAATTCGTGCTCGTTATCACAATCCTGAAAGCATAATGATACGAAATGGATACATATCGAACATTAAACAAACAATTCAACCTGGTTTAAGTAAGAACGGCTAAAGTTAAAGTGGGGGATTTCTTGCAAAGGTGAAACCATGGCGCTTTACACGATTGGTGAAGTGGCGATGTTATGCGATATCAATCCCGTGACTTTGCGGGCATGGCAGCGACGCTACGGATTGTTCAAACCACAGCGCACGGAAGGCGGTCATCGGTTGTTTACCGATGCCGACATCGACCGAATTCGTGAAATAAAACGCTGGATCGATACCGGGGTCCAGGTCAGTAAAGTACAGACCCTGCTCAATAATGAACCCGAACATGAACGCAATGGCTGGCGCGCGCAACAGGAAGCAGTATTGCAGATTCTGCAAAGCGGCAACCTGCAGCGGCTGCGTCTGTGGATCAAAGAGCGCAGCCACGACTACCCGGCAGAGACCCTGATAACCCACCTGTTTATCCCTCTTCGTCGCCGTCTGCAATCCCAGCAGCCTGCCCTCACGGTGATGCTCAGTCTGCTTGATGGGGTGTTGATTAACTATATTTGCGGTTGCCTGAATACCGCGCGCAAGAAAAACGGGCGTGACGCGCTGGTTGTCGGCTGGAATGTGCAGGATACTACCCGAATCTGGCTGGAGGGCTGGATGGCAAGCCAGCAAGGCTGGCGGGTGGACGTGCTGGCGCACTCGTTGAGTTATCTGCGCCCGGAGATGTTTGAAGGCCAGACATTACTGGTGTGGTGTGGCGAGGCCCCCTCCTCGTCACAGCAAAAACAGATGCATGACTGGCAGCAAAACGGACATGCCATTTTTCCCCTGGGCATTTAATGGTTCATTAACAGCCCCGCTTCCTCGTATAATACTTTTCTTAACAAAGGAGCGAAAAATGAACCTGTCCAAACTTACCGTCATTGCGATTTTTCTGCTGATGGCGATCGGCGGCATCGGTGGCGTGATGCTCGCTGGCTACTCTTTTATTGTTCGCGGCGGTGCAGGCTGAATAAGCGGGCAAGACGCTCAAATCCTCTATCAACAATGATAGCGGCCAGCGCAACCAGAACGGCCCCTTGCACGACGTAAGCCGTATTAAACCCGCTCAGACCGATAATGATCGGCGTTCCCAGCGTGCTGGCGCCGACCGTAGACGCAATGGTCGCCGTACCGATGTTAATAATCACGGACGTGCGGATCCCGGCGATAATGACCGGCGCCGCCAGCGGCAGTTCAACCCTGAAAAGTTGCTGCATACTGCTCATCCCCATCCCTTTTGCCACGCTGTGTACGCTCTCCGGCACGGCGGCAATGCCCGCCAGCGTTCCCTGTAATATCGGCAAGACCCCATAGAGGATCAGCGCGATAATGGCAGGCTCGCGGCCAAATCCCATAACCGGTACCGCAATGGCCAGTACCGCCACCGGTGGAAAGGTCTGTCCTACTGCGGCAATGGTCTCCACCAGCGGGCGAAATTCGCGGCCCCACGGGCGCGTCACTGCAATTCCCGCCCCCAGCCCAATGACAATCGCCAGCAGACTCGACACCCCCACCAGCCAGAAATGGGCAAGCGTCAGGGAGACAAAACTTTCCTGCTGATAAACCGGTCGCGGCAACTGGGGAAATAGCGTGCCAAAGAGTGCGCCGCTGTAGGGCATCGCCACCAGCAGTGCGACAAACACGGCGATAAGCCAGAGTAACGGGTCACGCAGAAGTCTCATTGAGCGCCTCCGTTCTGAGCAGGTCGCGAAAATGCAGCGTACCGCAGGGCACGCCTTGCGCATCAGCGACGGGGAGCACATCACACTGGCGGGCGACAAACAGCGATAAGGCTTCGCGCAAGGTCATATCCTCTCGCAGTGGTTCCCCGGCCACCGTTTCGCCCGGCCGCATCCAGGCGCTGACATGGCGCAATGAAAGCAGACGAACCCCCAACTCGCTGCGACCAAAAAAGTCGCGGACAAACGGGGTTGCCGGGCGGGTTAACATCTCCAGCGGTGTCCCCTGCTGCACAATCGCCCCACTGTCCATTAAGACCAGGTGATCCGCCAACTGTAGCGCCTCATCAATATCATGGGTGACCAGCACAATGGTGCGGCCCAGCAGACGGTGGATACGAATCATCTCCTGCTGGAGCGCACCGCGCGTGACTGGATCCAGCGCACCGAAGGGTTCATCCATCAGCAACACCTCCGGGTCTGCCGCCAGCGCGCGGGCTACACCAACACGCTGCTGCTGACCGCCGGAAAGTTGATGGGGAAAACGGTCGCGCAGGCTCTCATCCAGCCCCAGTAAAGCCATCAGTTCATCTACTCGCGCGGCGATTTTCCCTCGCGACCATTTTTGCAGTTGCAACACGGTGGCGATGTTGTGGGCCACCGTCCAGTGCGGAAACAGGCCTATCGACTGAATGGCGTAACCCATCCGCCGACGCAGTTCCAGTACCGGCAGGCTGCGAATCTCTTCACCGGCAAACAAAATGGTGCCTTCATCATGTTCTACCAGGCGGTTGATCATTTTCAGGGTGGTGGACTTCCCGGATCCTGATGTACCAATCAACACGGAAAACGCGCCGGTTTTACATTCAAGATTCAGATCGCTCACCGCCTGTTGCCCGGCGAAGGATTTGCTGACATGCCTGAATTCAATCATGGCTGTTTTACCTCCAACAGCGCAATACCCAGCGCAAACAGTGCGTCCACGACCACTGCCAGAGCAATAACCGGGATCACACCCAATAACACAAGATCCAGTGCGCTACTTAAAAGCCCCTGAAACACCAGTGCGCCAAAGCCGCCTGCGCCAATCAGCGCCGCAATCACCGCCATACCCACCGTCTGTACCGTGACCACCCGCAGGCTACGCAGCAAAATGGGTAACGCCAGCGGCAGACGTATATGCAAAAACCGCTGACGGGCGCTCATGCCCATCCCTTTGGCGCTTTCCAGTACATCTACCGGCACCTGGTTTAAGCCCGCCACCACACCGCGAACCAGCGGTAACAACGCGTAGAGAACCAGCGCAATCAGCGCAGGTGTGATACCGGTCCCCGCCACGCCGATCGAACCCAGCCAGGGGAACTGCGCCACCAGCCCTGCCAGTGGTGCGATCAGCAGACCAAATAGCGCAACGGACGGCACGGTCTGAATCACATTCAGTACGGCAAACACCGGTTGTTGACGCGACGGATGGCGATAACACCACAGGCCGATACCCACCCCCAGCGCCAGCGCCGGTAGCAACGTACCAAACAGCAGTTTGAGATGTTGCGCCAGCGCATCGTTAAAGACGTCCTGCCGATTCGCGTACTCCTTAAGCAAAGAGAGCGAATCCAGTTGCCCACTGAGCAGCAGCCACAGGGGCAGGATCCAGATTTGCGCATGCAGCAGCCAGCGCCAGACCGGATTGACCGTTAGCCGTCGGATTGCATCACTACTGGCCAGTAACGACAGCGCCAGCCACAGCCATAAGCCGCTGCCGGGGGAGGTGCGGGCAAGTGCGCTGCCAGACTGCGCCAGATCGGTGGCCGCCCTGCCCGCGCACCAGACTAAGGCGCAAAATGACGCTTCGGTAAGCAGTAACGTTGCCAGACTGGCAATGCGATGCGGGAGAAAGCTCAAAAGCAGTAGCCCTGCCGGTACAAGCAGTCCCCAGGCGGCATATGCGGGCCAGACCTGCCAGATTGCACGACTTTCCCCGGAGACCAGGCGGTTAGGGGCGTAACTCACGAAGGGCAGTGTTATTGCCGCCAGTGCCAGTAACACCAGCAGCAACAACACGCGGTTATGACAACGTCGCTCCACGTTTATTTAATCAGTCCCTTTCCTTTCAGGTAATCGGCGGCCACTTTTTTGGCGTCGAGACCTTCCACTGCAATGCTGGCATTCAGTTTCTGCAGCGTTTTTTCATCCAGGCTGGCAAATACCGGTTTCAGCCACTCATCCAGTTGCGGGTAAGCTTTCAGCACCGCTTCGCGCACAACCGGGGCAGGCGCATAAATGGGCTGAACGCCTTTCGGGTCGGTCAGGGTTTGCAGCCCCAGCGCCGCAACCGGCCCATCTGTGCCGTAGGCCATCGCCGCGTTCACGCCTGATGTTTGCTGTGCAGCGGCTTTGATGGTCACTGCCGTATCGCCCCCCGCCAGCGACAGCAACTGCTGCTGGTTGAGCTTGAAGTTATAGGCTTTTTCGAAGGCCGGTAAGGCATCGGTACGCTCGATAAACTCGGCGGAAGCGGCAAGTTTAAAGGTACCGCCCTCTTTCAGATAGCGACTGAGATCGTCAAGGGAGACCAGCTTGTTTTTCTGCGCAACATCCTGGCGTACCGCGATAGTCCAGGTATTATTGGCAGGCGCTGGCGTCAGCCAGACCAGTTTGTTTTTCTCCGCATCCAGCTTTTTGACTTTGTCATAGCCTTGCTGCGCATTTTTCCACGCCGGATCGTTCTCCTCCTTAAAGAAAAACGCGCCATTGCCGGTATATTCCGGGTAGATATCCAGTTCACCCGAGGTGATCGCCCCGCGCACCACCGGGGTGGTACCCAACTGGACTTTATTGACGGTTTTCACGCCATGGCTTTCCAGAACCTGCAAAATGATATTGCCCAGCAGCGCGCCTTCGGTATCAATCTTGGAACCCACTTTAACCGGCTCAGCCGCCTGTGCGCCTGCGGCCAGCATCAATAACCCTGCAGCGCTCCATTGCGAAAATGATTTCATGCTCTTACCTCTTTTTTTGTGGTGCCTGGATTTCCGGCTGTGCAAAAAGCGTAGTAGAGAATCGACCTGGAATAAATCAGTCGTTCAGATTTTGATGTTTCTGATTAGACGAAGCGGTTATAACGCAAGGGGTTTAAAGATGAAAGGCCGCTAAAAAGCGGCCTTTGCGGGGTTACTGGAGGGTAAATTCACCCTGTTTAACACGGGCTGAATCCAGGCCGATAAAGACATTGAATTTGCCGGGTTCTGCATCGTATTTCATGCGTTGATTCCAGAACTTAAGCGCCTCGATATCAATCGGGAAGCTGACGGTTTTGGTTTCCCCGGCTTTGAGATCCACTTTTTCGAAACCACGCAGTTGTTCTACCGGACGACTCATGGACGCCGTCACATCCTGCAGGTACATCTGGACAACCGTCGCACCGTCGCGTTTGCCGGTATTGGTAACATCGACGCTGGCCGTCACTTTGCCGTCACGGGTCATGGTCGGCGCCGACATTTTCACATCGGAGACGTTAAACGTGGTGTAACTCAGGCCGTAACCGAACGGATAAAGCGGACCATTGGCCTCGTCGAAGTAGCGTGACGTGTACTTGTTCGGTTTATCGGCATTATACGGACGCCCGGTGTTCAGGTGACTGTAATAGACCGGGATCTGCCCGACGGAGCGCGGGAAAGACATCGGCAGCTTGCCGGACGGGTTGTAATCACCAAACAGCACATCAGCGATGGCATTACCGCCTTCGGTACCGGCAAACCAGGTTTCCAGGATCGCATCGGCCTGCTGATCTTCTTTCACCAGCGCCAGCGGACGACCGTTCATCAGCACCAGCACCAGCGGTTTACCGGTTGCTTTTAGCGCGGCAATCAAATCACGCTGGCTTTGTGGGATGGTCAGATCCGTACGGCTTGACGCTTCGTGTGCCATCCCCTGGGCCTCACCGACGACCGCTACGACGACATCCGATTTCTTCGCCACGGTCACGGCTTCATCAATCATCTCCTGCGGGCTGCGTTTGTCCTGCACTACGGCTGGCTCATACAGATTAAGGAAATCGACAATGCCTTTATCGTCAGTGATATTCGAACCGCGAGCGTAGAGGATAGTGCCTTTAGGCCCCACTGCGTTGCGGATACCTGTCAGCACGGTTACGGATTGCCCCGCCACACCGGCTGCCGACCAGCTTCCCATCATGTCACGCTTGCTGTCCGCCAACGCACCGACCACCGCGATGGTCGCGTCTTTTTTCAGCGGCAGTGTGTCGAGACGGTTTTTCAACAGGACCAGACTTTCGCGCGCCACTTCTCGTGCTTCTTTACGATGCAGACGACTTTCCGCATTGGTGTCTTTCGGGTCTGAATCTTTCGGCCCCAGGTGACTGTACGGGTCGTTGAACAGACCCATGTCATATTTCACGTTCAGCACGTGGCGGGTCGCATCGTCGAGTTCCGCCATGGTGACCTTACCGGATTTGATAAGCCCCGGCAGGTACTTGCTGTAGTACTCGTCGCTCATGCTCATGTTAATACCGGCTTTGAGCGCCACGCGTACCGCATCTTCCGGGTCGGCGGCCACGCCGTGTTTGATCAATTCTTTGATTGCGCCATGGTCCGAAACGGTGATGCCTTTAAAGCCCCACTCATCGCGCAGGACATCTTTAAGCAGCCAGGAATCGGAAGTTGCCGGCGTGCCGTTGAGAGAGTTCAGCGCCACCATGACCGCACCACTGCCTGCCTCCAGCCCGGCTTTGTACGGCGGCAAATAGTCGTTGAACAGACGCTGTGGGCTCATATCAACGGTATTGTATTCCTTGCCCCCTTCAACCGCGCCATAGGCGGCGAAGTGCTTGACGCTGGTCATAACTGAATAGCGATCCGCCGGGCTTTTGCCCTGCATGGATTTCACCATCGCGCGGCCCATTTCCGTGGTCAGGTAGGTATCTTCACCAAAGCCTTCAGAGCCACGGCCCCAGCGCGGATCGCGGGATACATCCACCATTGGCGCCCAGGTCATGTTCAGGCCGTCATCCGCCGCTTCATAAGCGGAAACGCGCCCGACGGTTTTCACCGCATCAAGATTGAAGCTGGAGGCCAGACCCAGGCTAATCGGGAAGACGGTCCGTTGACCGTGGACCACATCGTAGGCAAAAAACAGAGGAATTTTCAGGCGGCTAAGCTGCATGACCTGATCCTGCATCGCGCGGATATCCGGGCGGGTCACGGTATTAAAGATGGCGCCGACCTGGTTTTTGGCAATCATGTCACGGATGGCTTCTTTCGGATTGTCCGGCCCGACGCTAATCAGTCGCAGTTGCCCAATTTTTTCATCCACCGTCATTTTTTTTAGTAATTCAGTGACAAACGCATCCCTTGCTTGCGGCGTCAGAGGATGGTTACCAAACATCTCTTCTGCCATCACCGGTTGCAGCGCAAGGCTTACGGCGACACCTACCGAACATAGCCATTTCATGTCGTTCACTCTCTCGTTTATACAGCCACTCGCGGGCCTGACCATGAAAAAAACGCAGTGTGCCATAATCGTAGTCCGGCTTGCAGAGTTATTCTCTGATTTTTCTGAGAATTCCTCACTTTCAGACACTATGCTTTAAAGCGAGAACGCTGTTCCACCACCAGGGAGAGGAAAATGTCTTCTACAACTTCCCAACACCATATCGCTTTTATCCGTGAACTCGAACGCCTCACTGGAGCTTCACATGTCCTGACCGACCCGGCCAAAACGGCACGCTACCGTAAGGGGTTTCGTTCCGGGCAGGGTGATGCGCTCGCCGTCGTCTTTCCCGGCACACTGCTTGAATTATGGCGTGTACTCAGCGCCTGTGTGAACGCCGATAAGATCATCCTGATGCAGGCGGCAAATACCGGCCTGACCGAAGGCTCAACGCCAAACGGTAATGACTACGACCGCGACATTATTATCATCAGCACCTTGCGGCTCGATAAACTGCATCTTATCGATAACGGTGAGCAGGTACTGGCTTATCCGGGCACAACCCTTTATTCGCTGGAAAAAGCGCTAAAACCGCTTGGCCGCGAGCCGCATTCCGTCATCGGTTCATCCTGTATCGGGGCATCGGTCATCGGCGGGATTTGTAATAACTCCGGCGGCGCGCTGGTGCAGCGCGGCCCGGCATACACCGAAATGTCGCTGTATGCGCGAATTGACGAAACCGGCAGACTCCAGTTGGTTAACCACTTAGGCATTGAGCTTGGCAGTACGCCGGAGCAAATCTTAAGTAAACTTGATGACGAACGGGTGACCGACGCCGATGTGCGCCACGATGGGCGTCACGGGCACGATCAGGATTATGTCACCCGCGTGCGCGATGTGGATGCGGATACACCGGCACGCTACAATGCCGACCCGGATCGTCTGTTTGAATCCTCCGGCTGTGCCGGGAAACTGGCCGTCTTCGCCGTACGACTGGACACCTTTGTCGCCCCCACCCATCAGCAGGTGTTTTATATCGGCACCAACCAGCCGCAGGTGCTGAGCGCGCTTCGCCGCCATATTCTTAGCGAGTTCACCCATTTGCCGGTGGCGGGGGAGTATATGCATCGCGATATTTACGATATCGCCGAGCGCTACGGGAAAGACACCTTCCTGATGATCGACAAGCTCGGCACCGACAAAATGCCTTTCTTTTTTACCCTGAAAGGCCGCACCGATGCCCTGCTGGCAAAAGCCTCCCTATTTAAGCCGCACTTTACCGACCGGGCAATGCAAAAGCTGGGGCACCTGTTCCCCTCTCACCTGCCACCGCGAATGAAAAGCTGGCGGGACAAGTATGAACACCATCTGCTACTGAAAATGTCGGGTGACGGTATCGCTGAGGCGCAACGCTGGCTGACCGAGTACTTTAAGACGGCAGAGGGCGGGTTCTTCGCCTGTACAACTGAAGAAGGGAACAAAGCCTTTCTTCACCGCTTCGCCGCAGCGGGGGCGGCAATTCGTTATCAGGCGGTACATGCCGATGAAGTAGAAGACATTCTGGCGCTGGATATTGCCCTGCGCCGCAATGACGATGACTGGTTCGAACACCTGCCGCCGGAGATTGACAGCCAGTTAACCTGGAAGCTCTATTACGGCCATTTCTTCTGCCATGTTTTCCATCAGGATTATATTGTGAAGAAAGGCGTTGATACGCACGCGCTCAAAGAACAGATGCTGAAATTATTGCGCCAGCGCGGCGCGCAATACCCGGCTGAACACAACGTGGGGCATTTATATGAAGCGCCCGATGATTTAAAACGTTTTTACCTGGAAAATGACCCAACAAACAGCATGAACCCTGGGATCGGTAAAACAAGCAAGAGAAAAAACTGGCAATAGACTATTACGTTAGTGGTTCGTCGCAGTCTAACTGCGATATATGTTTAAGCCAGGCTGTATTGTACTCTTCATTCGTACTAAAGTAGCAGGCCAGAGAAACGTTTCTCTGGCCTGCTACATTGAGGAGTTACTCCATCATGTCTGCCGTTGATGTCCTGTCCGAAAACGCACTCGTGGTGCGTGATGCCACGCTTGATGATGTTCATGCAATTTCATCTCTCTATGCCTGGCACGTGCTGCATGGCCGCGCCTCCTTCGAAGAAGTGCCGCCCACTATCGACGAAATGCGCCAACGCATGCACAAAATCGCCAATGACGGGCTTCCCTGGATGGTCGCGCTCTACCACGGCATCGTGGTGGGGTATTGCTATGCAAGCCCTTACCGTCCGCGCCAGGCCTACCGCTATACTCTGGAAGAGTCTATCTATGTTGACGCCAGTATGACCGGACGAGGTATTGGCAGTATGCTGATGGATGCGCTGATCGCAAGGTGTGAAGAAGGTCCGTGGCGGCAGATGATCGCGGTGATCGGCGATGGGCAAAATAATGCCGGATCGCTGCGCCTGCACAAAAAACACGGCTTCGAAATTGTCGGGCAGTTACGCAGCGTGGGCTACAAGAAGGGTGACTGGCGGGATACGGTTATCATGCAGCGCCCACTCAACGATGGTGACTGGACGCTGCCGGAATAATTAGTCGTTTTGCGCGGTTTGTGCGCCGTGGTTTTCCACCATCTGCGCCGCTTTCTGACGTTTGTAGCTTAATGCGGAAGCGGGTACAGGCTGTGCTTTCCCGGTTTCAATCCAGGTCCGTAAACGGCTGGCATCCGCAAAGTGGGTATATTTCCCGAAAGCATCCATCACCACCAGTGCCACCGGCTTATTATTAATAACGGTACGCATCACCAGACAGTGACCCGCCGCATTGGTAAACCCGGTTTTGGTCAACTGAATATTCCAGTTATCGCGATACACCAGATGGTTGGTATTACGGAACGGCAGCGTATACCCCGGATTACTGAACGTCGCCATGTCTTCCCGCGTGGTGCTCAACTGGCCCAGCAGCGGATACTGTTTGGTGGCCACCAGCAGTTTAATCAAGTCGCTCGCCGTGGACACATTGCTGATAGATAAGCCTGTCGGCTCGACATAACGGGTATGCGTCATGCCCAACGCCTTCGCTTTCGCATTCATCGCACGAATAAACGCGTCATATCCACCAGGATAATGGTGAGCAAGGCTCGCCGCCGCACGGTTTTCTGAGGACATCAGCGCCAGCAGCAGCATATCTTTGCGGCTGATTTCACTGTTCAGGCGTACGCGAGAGTAGATCCCTTTCATTTCCGGCGTATGGCTGATATCCACTTTTATTTTTTCATCCAGCGGCAGATGCGCATCCAGCACTACCATTGCCGTCATCAACTTAGTGATAGACGCGATGGGACGTACCAGATCCGGGTGGCTGGAATAGATAACCTGGTTGGTTTGTAAATCGACAATCATCGCGCTACCGGAGGCAATTTCAGGTTGCGCGGACGCCGTTGCCGCAGCAGTTTTTGCCAGCGCCTGCGGTGCGACGGGCACGGCAAACATAAGCGCGAGGCTTAATAAAGAAACTCGGATTTTCAGCATGGTGTGACTTCTGATGATTATTCATGCACGTGATTACGCACACCGCATCTGTTCAGGAAGTAAATAACAGAAGCTGGCCCTGGCATAATAGCCGCCACGCCCGCATGTCGCCACACAAGATTCATTGCAGAAGATTGCGTTGCTGGTACTTCAACCAGCAACGCAATGTGATTAGAACAGACGGTAGCCGTAACCCCAAAGAATGACCGTGAGCGCCAGTAGTACTTCAAGTACCAGCACCCCAATTGCCAGCGTCGAGCTGGAGAAACTCAGCCCTTCCTCTCGGTTGATATTGAGGAAGGTGGGTATCCCTACATAGAGCAGATAACCGGTATAGAAGAGTGCTACTGTCCCCACCAGCGCGCACAGCCAGACCAGCGGGAAGAGCGCCACAATACCGCTCAAAAAGAGTGGCGTTGCGACATACCCGGCAAACACCATACAGCGCGCCAGAGAGGGACGCTGCGGGTAGCTCCTTGCCATCCACCAAATCACACGGCCCATCACCGCCACACCGGCCAGCATCAGCGCATAGAAAATGACGGCCAGATAAAACGCGGTAAACCAGTTCAACTGAACCACGCTTTCTTCGCCAAAATTCCAGCCTATTTGCGTCGTGCCAATAAAAGCACAGATAACGGGAATCGCCGCCATGAACAGTACATGGTGGGTGTAGTGATGCGAAACGGTTTCGTTTTCGCCCTTTATGACCTGCATTTCACGATCGGGATGGGAAAAAAGTCCCCAGACATGGTTCATAACGCCCCCTTGCTGAATGCCCGAATACAGACACCTTAAGTATAAGTCACTCTACTGGTTATTTTGTGTTCAGATCAAAAAATACGTAGCGATAATCCGCGCAACGAAACCGTGGTTGTCGGCGCATTCAATTCATAGGGTGTATGCTTAAGGGGTTTAACGGGAGAATTGTTGGACCTATGGATATGAATCATCTTATCAGCCAGTACGGCTATGCCGCGCTGGTTGTTGGTAGTATTGCTGAGGGGGAAACCATCACCCTGCTGGGTGGCGTTGCCGCGCATCAGGGGTTGCTTAAGTTTCCGCTGGTGGTCATGGCCGTTGCGCTCGGTGGGATGATTGGAGACCAGTTGCTCTATTTACTGGGGCGCCGATATGGCATGAAGATCCTGCAACGCTTTTCCCGCCATCAGGACAAAATTAACCAGGCGCAACGCATGATTAACCGCCGTCCCTGGCTGTTTGTCATCGGTACGCGTTTTATGTACGGCTTTCGCATCATCGGGCCGCTACTGATCGGCGCCAGCCATCTGCCCCCAAAAATCTTCCTGCCACTGAATATTTTCGGTGCCATCGTCTGGGCATTGATTTTCACGACGTTAGGCTACCTGGGTGGGGAAGTTATCGGACCGTGGTTACATCAGTTTGATCACCATCTTAAGAAGCTGATTTGGCTGGTACTGGCCGTGGTGGTAGTCTTTTCCGTGCGCTGGTGGCTGCGGCATCGGCAAAAGAAACGCCGCAATCCACCGTCAGAGTAGTTAATGGCGGCTGGCGTTAAACTGCGGATTCGCCAGCATAAAGCCGCCGTCGACAATGAACGACTGCCCGGTGGTATAACTGGCGTCATCAGAACAGAGCCAGGCCACCAGGCTCGCAATCTCCTGGGTTTTACCGGGCCTTGCCAGCGGGATGTTCGGCATAGAGCCCGGTTTGGCGTCAGCATCGCTCATGTTATTCATCGGCGTGGCTATCGCACCAGGCGCCACCGCATTCACCAGTATGTTGTAACTAACAAGCTCCAGTGCCATGGATTTGGTTAATCCGCCCAACGCGTGTTTCGCCGCCGTATAGGCGCTGGCTTCGGGCAATGGGGTATGTTCATGCACAGAGGTGATATTCACAATGCGTCCCCCCTGCCCCTGCTTAACCATATGACGCGCGGCAATTTGTGAACACAACATCGCCCCTTCAACATCCACGGTAAAAATCTTCCGCCACGCTTCCAGACTGACATCCAAAAACGGTGCTTTGGTCATTGCGCCGGCATTATTGACCAGCGCATCGACACGGCCGAACGCATTAATCAGCGTCTCGATAGCCTGAGCGCCGTCCGGCAGATGGCTTAAGTCGAGCTGGATGGTACGGGCCTGTCTGCCGCGCGCTTCTACCTGTTGAACAGTATCGTGCGCACCGCTGTCATCCGAGTGCCAGGTGATACCAATATCAAACCCTTTTTCCGCCAGCATTAGCGCGCAGGCTTTACCAATACCTGAATCCGCTGCGGTCACAATAGCGACTTTCTGCATGGTCATTTTCCCCTCCGGTCGTGAGGCCAAACCTTCAGTATAGAGAAAAGGCATATTTCTGAACGGTTGCTACACTTTGCGGTGAGTAAAACGCATCAAGGGAGAGAAACGCATGTTGAAAGTATTGCTGTGGGTTATTTTGATTATCTTTTTGATTGGGCTGTTGGTGGTCACCGGCGTATTTAAGATGATTTTCTAAAAACTCCCCCTCACCTCCGTGGAAGTGAGGGGGTATTGCGAATGACAGCCGTTAGCTTATCGCTTAAGCGATGCTCCTTTGCTGGCGATGACTTCCTGATACCACCAGAAACTTTTCTTACGGCTGCGCGCCAGCGTACCGTTACCGGCATCATCACGATCAACGTAGATAAAGCCATAGCGTTTGGAAATCTCCGCTTTTGACGCGCTCACCAGATCGATTGGCCCCCAACTGGTATACCCCATCACCTCCACCCCGTCTTCAATGGCTTCGCGTACCTGCACAAGGTGATCGTTAAGATAGCTGATGCGGTAATCGTCATTGATGCTGCCATCCGCTTCCGGTTTGTCTTTCGCACCCAGACCGTTTTCCACGATAAATAACGGTTTCTGCCAGCGATCCCACATGACGTTCAGCAGCGTGCGCAGGCCAACCGGGTCAATCTGCCAGCCCCATTCTGAGCTTGCAAGGTGCGGGTTCGGTACCATGCTGAGTATGTTGCCGCGCGCTTTCTGGTTCAGCTCTTCATCGGTCGTCACACAGCCGGTCATATAGTAGCTAAACGAGATAAAATCGATGGTGGTGCGCAGCGCGTCACGATCCGCATCGCTAATGTTGAGATTAATGCCGTTTTCACGGAAGAAACGCAGCATATAACCCGGATATTCGCCACGGCACTGCACGTCGCCAAAGAACTGCCAGGTACGGTTTTGCTGCAGCGTTTCCAGCACGTCTTCCGGTTTGCAGCTCAGCGGATACATCAGGCCACCGAGGATCATGTTGCCGATTTTGGCATCCGGGATAATCTCGTGGCAGGCTTTTACCGCCAGCGCGCTCGCCACAAGCTGATGGTGGATAGCCTGGAAGATCTCCGCTTTGCTGCTACCTTCCGGCAGACCGACACCCGTCATCGGGGCATGCAGCGACATGTTGATCTCGTTAAAAGTCAGCCACAGCTTCACTTTGTTCTTATAACGTTCAAATACCGTGCGGGCATAACGCTCAAAGAAGGTAATGGTCTGACGGCTGCCCCAGCCACCGTAACCTTTCACCAGCCCCCATGGCATTTCGTAATGCGATAACGTCACCAGCGGCGTCATCCCTTTGCTGATCATCTCATCAAACAGTTTGTCGTAGAACGCCAGCCCCGCTTCGTTGGGCGTGGTTTCATCCCCGTTGGGGAAAATACGCGTCCAGGCAATGGACACCCGCAGGCAGCTAAAACCCATTTCCGCAAACAGGGCGATATCTTCCGGGTAGCGGTGATAGAAATCGATAGCGACATCTTTCAGGCCGCTGTCACCTGCCACGCGCTCGACCACGTCACCGAATACGCCTTTTGGTTGCACATCCGAGGTGGAAAGGCCTTTGCCGTCTTCCAGATAAGCGCCTTCCACCTGGTTTGCAGCGATAGCGCCGCCCCATAAGAAGTCATTCGGGAATGTATTCATTGATATCTCCTTTGATTAACGATTGACGGCCAGTAGCGGCATTCCGGATTCCACCGATGTCGATGCCACGGTCGTCACAGCGCGATAGTCGTCACTGTTGCTGATGATGATGGGCGTTGCCAGATCGTATCCGGCTGAGAGGATCGCATCGCGATCGAACTCCAGCAGTAAATCGCCAGGCTGAACTTTGTCGCCAACGCTGACATGTGCGGTAAAGGGCTTGCCCTCCAGCTTGACGGTATCAATGCCCACGTGAATCAGCACCTCAATGCCGCTGTCGCTTAATAAGCCGATGGCATGTTTTGTCTGAAAGAGTGAGGCCACTTCACCGGCAAAGGGCGCAATCACTTTATTGTCCGAGGGGATAATCGCCGCCCCCTGGCCGAGCAACCCGGCGGCAAAGGTGCTGTCCGGCACCTGTTCAAGCGCCAGTACGGTTCCGGACATCGGTGAGAGGATGTCGTTTTCGCCCGGCACAACGGCAATCGGTTTTGTCACCGCAGTCGTTTTCGGCATCCCCGCCACAAAGGTCAGGGTGCATGCCAGCACCAGTGAAACAACGGTGCCCAGAATCCCGCCCCACAGGGTGGCATCCACGCCGCCCGGCGGGATCATCTGCGCCAGAGTAAAGACATTGGCAAAACCAAACGAGTAGACGTGACTGTCGCTAAAGCCAACAATCGCCCCGCCGATAGCCCCGGAAACGCAACCAAAAATAAACGGACGGCGCAGCGGTAGCGTCAGACCATAGACCGCTGGTTCAGTAATACCGAAGATACCCGCCGTGGCCGCCGAACCGGCCAGTATTTTCTGACGAGGGTCGCGGGTACGCAGGAAAATCCCCAGTACCGCCCCTACCTGGCCCAGTACCGCAGGCAGTAAAATGGGCAGCATCGTGTCCTGGCCGAACACGGTCAGGTTATTGATCATGAGCGGCACCAGCCCCCAGTGCAGACCGAAAATCACGCACACCTGCCACAGCGCACCCAACGCTGCGCCAGCAAGCCAGGGGGCAAAGAGGTAGATGGCCTGATAGCCGTGCGCCAGCCCCTGGCTCAGCAAGGTCGCCAGCGGACCGATCGCCAGGAAGGTCAGCGGCACAATCACCGCGATGCAGATCAGCGGACTAAAAAAGTTCTTCACTGCCGAGTGCAGGAATTTATTACATTGCTTTTCCAGCCAGCAGCTTGCCCAGGCGGCAATGATGATCGGAATAACCGAGCCGCTGTAATTGATAAAAGTTATCGGAATTCCCAAAAACGTTTCGCTGACCGCCCCTGGTGCCTGGCTTGCTTCAAAGGCTTTTATCATCATCGGGTGGGTCAGCGCGCCGCCAATCGCGAGGGTCACAAAGGCGTTACCGCCAAATTTCTTCCCGGCGGTGTAACCGAGAATCAGCGGGAAGAAGAAGAACAGCGCGTCGCTGGCGGCAAACCAGATTTGATATGTTCCGCTGTTTGTCGTCAGCCAGCCGCAGACCACGGCCAGCGCCAGCAGCCCTTTCAGGATCCCTGATGCTGCCATAATACCGATAAAAGGGGTAAAAATGCCGGAGACGACGTCGATCACGCGACCAACAAGAGAGACTTTCTCCCCTTGTTCCGGCTCAGCAACCGGTGTGTCATCCGTGAGCCCGGCTTCATCACGCACCGCCTGCCAGACGTCATGAACGTGGTTACCGACCACTACCTGAAACTGCCCGCCGCTTTCGACCACCATAATGATGCCTGGATTGGCTTTCAGCCCTTCGCCATCAGCTTTCTTGTTATCTTTGAGCTTAAAGCGTAACCGGGTGGCGCAGTGCACCAGGCTGGTAATGTTCTCCTTGCCCCCAACGTGGCTGAGAATATCTTTCGCCAGCGCTTGATATTCCATGCTTTTTCCTTACTTCTTATGCCCGAAGGCTGTGACTGAGATAAAAAAAAACCTGAGTCCAGCACCTCGCGGGCCGGGCTCAGGTTTTGCCTGCGAGATGCAGTAACAATCCTGTTTTACACTTCGTTCTTCACGCTATTTTTAGCGTTTATCTTTTCGTACACGCTCAATATGAATCGCAAGGAACATAATCTCTTCTGTGGTGAGGTTCCGCTGATAATTTTGTTCCAGATGGCGGGCCACCTTTTCCGCACAACGCCAGGCGCTGGCATAGTTCTCTTTAACCGCCTGGTGCAGCGACAAATCGTCATCCTCGACCACCGTGCGGGTTAACATCCGCTGCGAGAAAAATTTCAGGTGCGTGACGAACCGATGATAGCTGAGCGACTCTTCGTTATAGTCGAGTTTCAACTGATACTTCACGATATGCAGGATCTCCTGCATCACTTTGGTGATATGCATAACATCCGGCATATCACTGTTAAGCTGGGCGGTAACCAGGTGCAGCGCGATAAATCCGGCTTCATCTTCTGGTAATTCCACGCCCAGGCGTTTTGCGATGATTGCCCGCGCCTCTTGCCCAATCTGGAACTCTTTGGGATAGAGACGGCGTATCTCCCACAACAGAACATTGCGAATCACCTGCCCTGTTTTCAGCCGTTCAATGGCAAAAAAACAGTGGTCTGTCAGGGTGATATAGAGGCTATCCTGCAACTTCCCCAGCCGACCACGCGCCAGTTCAATAATGCGATCGCAGGCGGTCATCACCTCAAGCGGGATCTGATTGAGCAACTCGCTTAAGCGCCTGACCAGTTCGTCACTTTGCAGGGCAAAAATCTTCTCGATTTTGCTGTCATCCAGCTCATCGCCGGTACGTTTCTGGAACGCGAGCCCCCGGCCCATAACGACCTGCTCGCGTTGTTGTTCATCCAGCACGACCACCACATTATTATTAAGTATTTTGGCGATTTTCATCCGAACCCCAGAAACAAAAAAACCTGACTTCCGGCAAATGCCAGAACATCAGGTTTAGCCTGCTTACGCAGTAACAATCCGCAGGAAACTTTATCAGGTTGGTTCATTCACTCAATCAATGCCACACAAAAACGTGACTATGATCGCAGAGTTTACGCTTTCAGTGCCTGAATCGCGCGGGCTATGTCCGGCGAACTCTTAAGGGTACGAATCTGCTCGAACAGCGTAGTCGCTTCGGCGTACTCTTTGCGCAGATAGCCCAGCCACTGTTTGATTCGCGCCACATGATACATCCCGGTATCGCCCTGCTTTTCCAGCCGCGTGTATTTTTGCAACAGCGCAACAACCTCGGGCCAGGGCATACGCGGCGCGTTTTCTTTGACGACCCGGCTCAGGTTGGGGACGTTCAGCGCGCCACGACCAATCATTACCGCATCGCAGCCGGTTGCTGCCATGCAGTCCTGCGCGCTCTGCCAGTCCCAGATCTCGCCATTCGCGACAACCGGAATGCTAAGACGCTGGCGAATTTCACCAATGGCCTGCCAGTTAATACGCTCCGCTTTATAGCCGTCTTCTTTTGTTCGCCCGTGAACCACCAGCTCAGATGCGCCGGCCTGCTGAACGGCATCGGCAATTTCAAACTGTCGTGCGCCGCTATCCCACCCCAGACGCACTTTTACCGTTACCGGCAGATGAGCGGGCACGGCTTCGCGCATGGCTTTCGCCCCGCGATAAATCAGCTCAGGGTCTTTGAGCAGCGTTGCCCCGCCGCCGCTGCCATTCACTAGCTTCGACGGACAGCCGCAGTTGAGATCGACGCCCCACGAACCTAACTCCACCGCACGAGCCGCGTTTTCCGCCAGCCACTCGGGGTATTGCCCCAGTAGTTGTACGCGAACCAGCGTGCCGGAGGGGGTGCGACTTTGATGATGCAGTTCAGGGCAGATGCGGTAAAACGATTTTGCCGGCAACAGTTGGTCGACCACCCGCACAAACTCGGTGATACAGTGATCGTAGTCGTTAACCTCGGTCAGCAGCTCGCGCACCAGCGAATCGAGCACACCTTCCATCGGCGCCAGTAATACACGCATACATTGCCCCTGAAAAAATGAGGCGACATAGTAGCGCCTCTGACACAGGGAAGAAAGTGTGTTTCAAAACGCTACTGCATCAGGCCGAGCGTCGGTAAGCGTCCACAGCCGGAAGGGTCGAACTCCCCTCACCCAGCGTGCGCTGCATAATAACAATATCCAGCCAGCGCCCATGCTTAAAACCGACATTGTTCAGCGTCCCTGTCAGGATAAAACCTGCCTGCTGATGCAGGCGCAACGACCCCACATTTTCACTGTTGCCAACAACGGCAATAAGCTGGCGATAGCCGTGATTTTCCGCCCATTCAATGGCTTTCGCCAGTAACGCTTTGCCCGCACCGCGCTGGCGAAATTGTTCATCAATATAGATAGAATCCTCCAGCGTGTAGCGGTAGGCATAACGCGTGCGATAATGTGAAAGGTAGCAATAGCCTTTCACGATCCCCTCTTCGAGAATGACAAACCACGGCAATCCGGCGCTGCGAGTCTTGTTCAAACGCGCCAGCATTTCCTCTCTGTCAGGCGCAGCGGTTTCAAATGAGGCGCTGCCATTCACCACGTGCCAGGCGTATATTTGCTGCATTGCGCTAATATGTTGTTCTTCTGCTTCGATAATTTCCATTGTCCGGCTCCTGCTCAGGTCTGTTGACAGGCTAGCCGTAACGCATAAGTACAGACATAGTGCTGCGCTTATTACCTGTATAAGGAAAACTTTGGATGGCACACCTCAGTCTCGATCAATTGACGACCTACAGGCTGGTCATCAGCCGGCGCAGCTTTACCGCTGCCGCCGAAGCGCTGGGGATCTCGCAGCCTGCGGTCAGTCTCCAGATGCGCCAGTTGGAGACCGCGCTGCAAACCCGCCTGATTGAACGCACCGGTCGCGGCGTTCGCCCGACACCGGCAGGGCTGACATTACTGGCCCACTGCGAAGAAATCGAAAAAGCCGTTAGTGCTGCCGTGCAATCTGTTGCTATGCATAAACTCGATATCAGCGGCACGGTTACGCTTGGCACTGGCGCCACGGTTTGTATTCATTTATTACCTGCCATATTGCAACAGCTTCGTAAAGACTATCCTCAGCTCTCGGTTGGCGTCAGAACCGGCAATACGCAGGATATTGTCCGGGGGGTTGAGGAAAACAGTATCGACATCGGTCTTGTTACCCTGCCCGCCATCAGCAGGAATCTGGATGTAACGCCGGTCCTGGTCGATGAATTCGTCTCTATCACGGCAAAACCGTCCGAGGGCGAGTCTGGCGTTGAGACGGAGCAACTGCCGCTGATTGTTTTTGCCACCGGGAGCAGCACACGTCAGCTTATTGACGGCTGGTTCCAGCGTGCCGGTAAGAATGCCTCGCCAGTGATGGAGCTTGGCAGTATTGAGGCGATAAAACGGATGGTGCGCGCAGGGCTCGGTTACAGCATTGTGCCGCGGATGTCGGTTACGCAGGCAGAGGATTGCGCTGGCTTAACTGTTCAGCCACTGGTTCCTGCGCTGCATCGCACGCTTGGGCTGATTATGCGCCAGGACAAAGTCGTGAATCGCGCAATGCGCGAAGTGATCCACAGCATTCAGGCGATCCCCTCAGCAGAGCGTAAAGACAGCGCGTAATCCAGGAACAACAATCTTGTGGTAATGCCCGACGTTCCAGAATGGAATGTTTGGTATGCTCAGAATTCATGATGTGATCGGTAG
Source organism: Citrobacter sp. UYEF32 (assembly GCF_040546205.1). Classification (NCBI taxonomy): domain Bacteria; kingdom Pseudomonadati; phylum Pseudomonadota; class Gammaproteobacteria; order Enterobacterales; family Enterobacteriaceae; genus Citrobacter; species Citrobacter sp. UYEF32. Next base: position 637,705 of record NZ_JBEPNI010000001.1, read on the forward strand.
CACATTTCCGGCTTTAATTGTATGATGAATGCGTTTCATCAAGGGTATACACCATGAGTAAATCACTGAACATTGTCTGGCAGTACCTTCGCGCATTTGTCCTGATATATGCTTGTTTATACGCAGGAATTTATATTTCATCACTGCTGCCTATTACGATTCCCGGCAGCATTATTGGCATGTTAATCATGTTCGTCCTGCTGGCACTGCAAATCCTGCCCGCCAAATGGGTCAATCCCGGCTGCTACGTGCTGATCCGCTACATGGCGCTCCTGTTTGTGCCTATCGGCGTGGGCGTAATGCAGTATTACGACATTCTGCGCGCGCAGTTTGGGCCAATAGTCGTCTCCTGTGCCGTCAGTACGGTGATTGTCTTTCTTGTGGTGAGCTGGAGTACGCATCTGGTACACGGCGAGCGTAAAGTCGTTGGCGAGAAGGGAAGTGAAAAATGATGGCATATATCTGGTGGTCGCTTCCGCTCACGCTGGCGGTCTTTTTTGCAGCGCGTAAGCTCTCCGCGCGCTTCAAGATGGCGCTGTTAAATCCTTTGCTGATTGCGATGGTGGTCATTATCCCGTTCCTGCTGGTCACCGGTATCCCCTATGACCACTACTTCCAGGGCAGCAAAATCCTTAACGATTTATTGCAACCTGCCGTGGTCGCCCTGGCGTTTCCACTTTATGAGCAGTTGCACCAGATCCGCGCGCGCTGGAAATCCATCATCACTATCTGCTTTTTTGGCAGTATTGTGGCGATGGCGAGCGGCGCCGGTATTGCACTGATGATGGGGGCATCGCCAGAGATTGCCGCCTCTATTCTGCCTAAATCGGTCACCACGCCGATTGCCATGGCGGTTGGCGGCAGCATTGGCGGCATTCCGGCAATTAGCGCAGTCTGTGTGATTTTTGTCGGCGTCCTGGGCGCAGTCTTCGGTCATACCCTGCTGAATGCCATGCGTATCCACACAAAATCAGCACGTGGCCTGGCAATGGGCACCGCGTCGCACGCTCTGGGTACCGCGCGTTGTGCAGAGCTGGATTATCAGGAAGGGGCCTTTAGCTCACTGGCGCTGGTCATTTGTGGGATTATTACGTCACTGATTGCGCCATTTCTGTTCCCGATCATCCTCGCGATAGCGGGCTAAAATTTGCGATGCGTCGCGCATTTTTAATTTGAATTGCATACGTTGCATATACAGTGAGATGTTGATCACATATAAAGGCTAAAACGGCCCTTACACTACGATCCCAATACATTGTTATGAGGCAACGCCATGCATTCACGTTTTCACACTGCGTTTCCGACCCTTGCGGAGAATTTACAGGCCGCACTGGCACCGCTGTTGGCGGACGCGGATTTTCCCGCGATGTTAAGCGCAGAACAGGTAGCGGCTCTGCTTAACGCCACAGGGATGGACGAAGACGCGTTGGCTTTCGCTCTGTTACCGTTAGCAGCAGCCTGCGCACGTACTGAGCTTTCGCACTTTAACGTCGGCGCGATTGCCCGCGGCGTCAGCGGCACCTGGTATTTCGGTAGCAATATGGAATTCCTTGGCGCCACCATGCAGCAAACCGTCCATGCAGAGCAAAGCGCCATTAGCCACGCCTGGCAGCGCGGTGAAAAAGCGCTGGCCTCCATCACCGTTAATTACACCCCCTGCGGTCACTGTCGTCAGTTTATGAATGAACTGAACAGCGGCCTGACGCTGCGTATTAACTTACCGGGGCGTGCGCCGCATACCCTTGGCGATTATCTGCCTGACGCATTCGGTCCTAAAGACCTTGAGATTAAAACCCTGCTACTTGATGCTCAGGACCACGGGTTTGCCCTCAGCGGAGATGCGCTTTCTCAGGCGGCTATCGCAGCGGCCAACAAAAGTCATACGCCGTATACACAGTCACCGTCTGGTGTGGCTATTGAGTGTCGCAATGGGCGTATTTTCAGCGGCAGCTATGCGGAAAATGCCGCATTCAACCCGACACTGCCACCACTCCAGGGCGCGTTAAATCTGATGAGCCTGGCCGGGTTCGACTATCCGGATATGCAGCGCGCGGTACTCGCAGAAAAAGCCGATGCCCCTCTCACCCAATGGGACGCAACTGTCGCCACGTTGCGCGCTCTGGGTTGCCAGAACGTTGAGCGTGTTTTGCTCGACTAACCAGCCAACTGCGGGCATTTTGCCCGCAGTGATGAAAAACCCCGCAATTGAACGCCCGTTTCTTGCGATTGCCGGACGGGTAAAGTAGCCTTGAGTGAAATTTAATCCTGTATCGAGTTTGTCCGCATGCTAAAGCGCTTTGTATACAGCCTGTTGGTCCTTATCGGCTTACTGCTGTTGACTGCGCTCGGCTTAGACCGCTGGATAAGCTGGAAAACCGCCCCCTACATCTACGATGACCTGCAGGATTTACCCTGGCGTCAGGTGGGAGTGGTACTGGGCACAGCAAAATATTACCGCACTGGCGTGATTAATCAGTATTACCGCTATCGTATTCAGGGTGCGCTGAATGCCTACAACAGCGGCAAAGTGAATTACCTGCTGTTAAGCGGTGATAACGCTCTGCAAAGTTATAATGAGCCGATGACCATGCGTAAGGACCTGATTGCCGCTGGCGTTGACCCTTCTGATATCGTGCTGGACTACGCAGGCTTTCGCACACTCGACTCGATTGTGCGTACTCGTAAGGTTTTCGATACTAACGATTTTATTATTATCACCCAGCGCTTTCATTGCGAACGTGCACTTTTTATTGCCCAGCATATGGGCATCCAGGCGCAATGCTATGCCGTCCCTTCGCCGAAAAATATGTGGAGCGTACGCATACGCGAATTTGGCGCACGTCTGGGGACGCTCGCTGATTTATATCTGTTCAAACGTGAGCCCCGTTTCTTAGGCCCGCTGGAACCTATTCCTTCATTGCAGGAAATACCCGACGATGCACAGGGCTACCCGGCGGTCACCGTCGAGCAGTTACTTGATTTAGACAAGAAAAGTAACTAGATATCTCTCTACCCCACATCAAAACACAGATACACCACGCGCGGGTATTTTGGCAGGACGAATTAGCGAATAATTGCGCGCCATAAATTCTTGATGGTCGATATAGACTTGTCCTTGCTTATTCAGCGTCCAAAGCCCTGAGAGGGCGTTAAATGGCAATGTGATTTCGCCACCGGGCGTTGAGACAATATACTCGCCAGTCCGTAAGTAACCTGCATAACATTCAATACGCAATTGCGATCTATTTTGCATTGAAAATTCAATTTTACTGAATCCTGTGGGTATAACGGTATAAAACCAGGCAGGCAAATTGGTTATTTTCAGGTCACCAAGATCGGCAACAACAGCATTATCCCGTAGTAGTTGCACGGATTTTAAATAGTAGTGAACAGTGGTTTGTCTTTCGTGCGGCGGGTGATCAACTTTAAAATACACAACATTCATAGGCGCTCCAGTTCAGCATCACAATGGATTGCTCACCTATAATATATAGCGTAAGAAGCAGGCAATACGCCAACATTAAGAATTGGCTTAAGTGTTAACGTAGCGGCACTTAACTATTATGTAGTACGATTAACGAAATATAATAGTAAGGTACCTAACAATAATAGGCAGCAGACTGCAATGAGCCACAGCTGCTGCAATGTTAATCATTCATAAACTGAGGGGTATCAGGCAACTTTTTCTTCATACTTATGCAGACTAACCTGGAGGTCGTAAATGAGGCTTTTAACCTTCTCCGGCGTCAGACTAAAAAACTGCGACTCGAACGTTGAACCGCCCGGCGCATAAGGGGAAGTACTGTAACCAAAACGAATAACCACGCCATTCAAATCTTCCACTGCTCCCACCTGCCATCCATTAACGGGAAATGCAGGAAATGCTGATTCATTGTTCATCCTAATCTCCTTGTGAATGTTGTGACTCAAAGAGCGTAGCACCGAAATGAAAAAATTAACAACAGAGAATAGGTGAACTTTTAACGCAAAAGTGAATTTGTTATTCCATCCGCAATATCACCGGTTTTATTAATTACCAACCTAAGTAAATTCTGAATATATGTTATTCAACAGAGGGTTATCAGTTAACAATTTGTTACCTTCATGTTCAAAAAAAGGACAACCGGAAGATATATCCTTGACGAATCGCTTAAGAGAAATAGCCGCTTCGCTAGTTTTAGCTTTCACAAAAAATAAGAAAAATGGCGCGCTCCGTTTGTATAAAAATTAAAAAAAACGTTTCGTTATTTCTGTTCTGATAGCGCGAATGAATATTAAGGTCTACCTTAAAATTCTGGTTTACAAAAGAGGAAAATAATTATGTCACCTGCGGATAAGAAACATCTTCATTACCCACGGCCTCCTTTTCCGGCGCAGCCACAGCAGCCGCCAGGGTTGGCTTCCGAGATGAAACCTATTCCCGATCATGGGGAAACAAGTTATATCGGATCGGGAAGGCTGGCAGGTAAACGCGCATTAATTACCGGTGGTGATTCAGGTATCGGCCGTGCCGTTGCTATCGCTTTTGCCCGTGAAGGGGCAGACGTGGCGATTAATTATTTACCTGAGGAGCAATCCGATGCCGAAGCGGTGATCGCCTTAATCACCGCGGAAGGACGAAAAGCAGTCGCGTTACCTGGCGATGTCCGCGACGAAGCATTTTGCCAGCAACTCGTCGCAAGCGCCGTCCGGGAACTGGGAGGATTGGAGATTCTGGTCAACAATGCCGGACGCCAACAGTACTGCGAATCCATTGAGGATCTCACCACCGAAGCCTTTGATGCCACCTTCAAAACGAATGTGTATGCGCCGTTCTGGATAACCAAAGCAGCCATCCCTCATTTGCAGGAAGGAGCGGTGATTATCAATACCACCTCGGTTCAGGCTTATCAGCCCAGCCCTATTCTGCTGGACTACGCGCAGACAAAAGCCTGTGGGGTCGCATTTACCAAAGCGCTGGCGCAGCAACTTGGCTCAAAAGGTATTCGCGTCAACGCCGTTGCGCCAGGGCCATACTGGACCGTGCTGCAATCAAGCGGCGGTCAACCCGAGGAAAAAGTGAAACAATTTGGTGCATCCGCGCCGCTTGGCCGCCCGGGCCAACCCGTGGAAATTGCCCCCTTGTATGTGCTCTTTGCCTCCGATGAGAGTTCCTATTCCTCTGGTCAGGTCTGGTGTTCTGACGGCGGAACCGGGACGCTGTAACTTATCCGGGCAGGTTTCGGCCTGCCCGTATTCCAGCTATATGTATTAATAAAGTGGTAACGAAGTAATATTTCGCGACTGTTTTCTTATTGCATATTCCATTAATATTTGGTCTTATCGTAGATAAGAATTTTCCCACCAAGATATAATTTCTAATCCTCGCGAGCGTTGCGTTTTATCCTGCTTAATTAGTCAGGCACTGAATTTAAGGGATGAAGTGATGTATCATAAAGGAAAATTAATTCTATCCGTTTTGCTGTTATGCCTATTTAGCGCTAATGCTATAGCAGCCTGTGCATTTGCCCCCACCGCTGATTATCCAGCCAATAGTATCAAAAAAATGACCGTCCCACTGGCCATCAGCTCGATTTCTGTTCCGCCGGGAACCGCGGTGGGTGCAACGGTGTATCGCCAGCGTATAACCATTAGATCCGGTGCCGATAAATTGCGGATTGGCTGTGACAAGGACGGATTATTTGTTTATAAACGTGAATATAAAACTTTACCAATGGGAGAAACGTCAACTGGCTCGAAGATCTATAAAACGGGTATCAATGGGCTTGGTATCGTTTTCTTGAATGCAGCAGATAAAGCTAAGTTTCCTACCATCACCCCCACAACAGGATGTACAGACGCTAGAAATTGCTATATGTCATCGGCCACAGGGCTATGGGGTGCCGACTCATTTTTTCAATTGGTCAAAACCGCGGATTCGGTCACCGGGGGAACGATTTCGGCGTCAAATCTTCCTACTGCGTTATATAGCTTGGGGCAGGAAGGCAGCATGGTCGGGATATACGAGATCAATATCAGCGGCAGTCTGAAGGTGACAACACCCACCTGCAATATCACCACGGGCAGCCAGTCAATGACGGTGAAGATGGGGTCATACCATACTTCCGATTTTTCGGGCCCTGGCACAGGCACCGCGTGGAAAGATGCCAGTATACACCTTAACAACTGTGGCTGGTTTTACGGTAACACTACAACGTCCGTTGCCACCTTCAATGGTACGGAAAATGTGCCAGTTAAAGCATTAACCAGTAATGCAGCAGATATTACCCTTACCCCACTCGACGGCAAACTCAATGCTGCCGAAGGCATTATGTCTATTGCCAGCGGCACATCTGCTGCCACCGGCATAGGCATTCAGCTTTCTCGCAGCGAAGCGGACAGCGGTAAAATTAACCTCGATTCTGCATACTCTTACAGCTTGCCCAACGATGGTTCGAGCACTATTACCGTGCCTCTTTACGCCCGTTATATACAAACTGAAAACACCATCACTGGAGGCAATGCCATCGGTAAACTGGAGTACACCATCAGCTATCATTAATCAGCCTGATGAAAAGACAGGTAATTCCCCGGCGATCCTGTTATTCCTGGTTACGCTTAATCCTGATGCTCAATTTCATGGCGGCACGTTAGCGCCATAGCTGAAAGCCAGGAGAAAAGATGAAGAACGAGTCATACTCTCATCCGCCGCGTCATGATGGCTATGCGGGACTGGGCGATTACGCCGCCATTGGCGATGGCCGCTCGGTGGCGTTAATCGCCCCCGACGGCGCAATTGACTGGTGGTGCGCCCCCAATATGGACTCCCCGCCGCTCTTTGATCGCATTCTGGACGCCGCCAGCGGCGGTTATTTTCAGATTGAGCCCACCGGCGATTATCGTGTTGATCGCCGCTACCGGGAAAACAGCAATGTGCTGGAAACCTTCTATGAGACAGCATCCGGTAGCGTGGTGTTGACCGAATCCCTCAACAGCAATTACGCCGGACGCCTGCCCTGGTGTGAACTGGCAAGACGTATTGAAGGCATTAAAGGCGAAGTTGAACTGCGGGTGATATTTGTGCCGGGTACAGCGGCCTGTACCCGCTCTCCCTGGATTCAGGACACAGACAAAGGCCAGGTTATCCATATTGGCGATTTAATGGCGATGCTGCGGACATCTAGTGATGTCACCGTCACCCATTTCGACGACCACGCGATAGAGGGAACCTTTGTCGCCCACGAAGGTGTGCGTTCACTGGTGGCGTTGCTGGTCAGCCATAAAGAGCCGCTCGCCGTACCCTCTCTTGAAAAAATTGACGGCCATATTGATATCTCCGACCACGTCTGGCAGTTATGGTGCGAAAGCCTGACCTATAAAGGTATGTTCCCTGAGCACGTGACACGTTCGGCGCTGGCGCTAAAGTTCCTGCTCTATTCCCCGACCGGCGCTCTGGCGGCGGCACCGACCACATCGCTGCCGGAAGGCATCGGCGGCGAGAAAAACTATGACTACCGTTACGCCTGGACGCGAGATGCCTGCATGATCATCCGTGCTTTTACCGTTATCGGTGCGCTGGAGGAGTGCAAGGCGGCCTTCTCGTGGCTTACCAACACCATCATGCGCCATGACGGCAAAGTCCGTGTTTGTTATACCCTTGATGGTGGTATCGTTCCGGCGGAAAGCTACCCGCCATTAAGCGGCTATAAGAACTCACACCCGGTGCGCATAGGCAACAACGCACGTGACCAGCAACAACTCAGTATGTATGGCGATCTGCTGGCTACCGCTCTGCTGTTTGTCCGCGCCGGACACGTCCTGGATCTCACCACCGCCCGGCTGCTCGCCTCGCTGGCGAATACCTGCGCCGATATCTGGAAGCAGGCGGACTCCGGCATCTGGGAACTGCACGATCTACAACACTATACTCACTCTAAAATCACCTGCTGGATAACACTGGATATTGCCGCCCATCTGGCGCGCGAGGGGCATCTGGAGGCAACCTGGGTGGCCCGTTGGGATCGCGAAAAAGCGCGTATTCAGGCGTGGGTCGAGGCGCATTGCTGGTCGGAGAAAAAGCAAGCGTATACCTTTTATGCCGGTAGCGATCGGCTCGACGCCTCGCTCTGTCTTGCCTGGCATTATGGTAAGCACTGTAATCCGCAGCGCATGCGTTCAACCCTCAACGCCATTATGGACGAACTGGGGCATGGCGAACCCATGCTCTATCGCTACAGCGGTGTCGAGCAGGAGGAGAGCACCTTTGTCGCCTGTTCGTTCTGGATGGTGGAGGCGCTGGCGGAGATGGGAGATAAACCCCGCGCCCGGCACTGTATGGACACCATTCTTGAGACGCTCTGCGATAAGGGCAATGTGGAGACGTTTAATGAGATGTTCGATGTGCGCAGCGGCGAATGGCGCGGCAACGTGCCGCAAGGGTTGAGCCATCTGGCACTGATTTGCGCCGCCGATGCGCTATCAAAATAGTGGTGGCGGAAATTCCCGGATGCGGTATTAACGCCTTGTCCGGGCTACAATGGCTAATATGGAATCATCCATATAACTCACAAAAAACTGAAAAGGATTATCAGCATTATTTTTAAGAGGGAATGTTTATATTGATTCGTCGGCAAATAGCATTTCTATGGCACGTGTTGGATAGAAAAGTGAATGCGTATTGTTGCCAACCAACGCGATAAAACCGAGCTTAAGATAAAATTGCTTCGCTTTATCATTAAGAGCATCAACAAAGATCCCATGAATTCCGACAGCCTGCGAAGCGAGGTAAGTGACTTTCATCGCATGGGCAACAAGTATTGCCCCCCACTCTTTACCCTGTAAATCTTTATGGATGGCCAGACGACCAAGGGTAACACTGGGCACGTTAGTGTAAGGGACTTTTTTCTGTTGCGTCCGTGAAGGAAGCGCTTCTTTTTCAAAACAACTACCGGACAATGTGTAATAACCAACAACTTTCGGTTTTGGATCCGGAGTCGTCAGCAAATAGGCGCGCAAAATGCGCCCGCGATGTTGTCGGGCGAGGTGATCGGTGAGGAAAGTATTCAGCGTGGTTTCACCGCAATCGAATCCTGAGAGGTCGTATTCAACCTCTTCTGAAAAAATCGAGATAGTCAGCTCAGCCACCTCTCACTCCATGTCACGTAGACGCTTTGTCGCTTGTTTGAGTTTCTCATTCGGTTGAGGAGGACAACTGATAGCATCCATCACCAAATTCCATGATTCTTCATCGAGTATCAGACGACGATGCTGCTCAATGACTTCTGCTGCCCGCTGCGAGGCACTCGAGACCATAAACTGTGTAATGGTCTGATTAGACAGTGCCGCCGCTTCTTCGATGATGGTCTTATCATCATCAGTGAGACGGAGGTCGATACGCTGTTTTTTGAGTGCTGGCATGATGTACTCCTGATAGCTCGATGCTGGCAGCCAGCATTTATTACGTTTTTAATGCCATTGGCATAAATGCAGACTTGAGTATATGTACGGATATAAACCGTACATATACTATAAAGTGCAACTTCTGTACTTTCAATAAAAAACCCCATCAATATATTGATGGGGTTTTCTCAAACACCGGCGGTAACACCCGCCGGACAAGCGCAAATTATTTCTTACGCGCGTATTTCAGGGAGTCCAGCGCCACCGCGAAGATGATGATGCCGCCCTTAATGATATACTGCCAGTACGGGTTGATACCGATATAGGTCAGACCGTAGTTGATAACGGTGAAGATGATTACACCGGTCACCACGCCCAGAACCGTACCTACCCCGCCGCTAAAGGAGACGCCGCCAACCACACACGCTGCGATAGCATCAAGTTCGTACATAAAGCCGAGGTTGTTGGTTGCCGAGCCGATACGACCGGCTTCCAGCATCCCACCGAACGCATAGAACACACCAGACAGGGCATAGATCATCAGCAGGTTCAGCGCAACGTTAACACCAGACACTTTCGCCGCTTCCGGGTTACCACCGATAGCGAAAATGTTTTTGCCAAAGCGCGTTTTGTTCCACAACACCCAAACGAAGGCGACGGCAATCAGCGCATAGAAAGTGATGTAGGACAGGCGGAAAGAGCCTAACGCGATGAAGCCCTGAGTGAAAGTGGAGAAACCGCTGTCAAAGCCGGAAATCGGCGATGCACCCACGAAGTCGTAGTACAGGGAGTTGATACCGTACACGATGATCATGGTACCCAATGTGGTGATAAAAGGCGTCACGTTGAGGTAAGCGATGATAATACCGTTCACCAGGCCGATGACCGCACCGATCACACAGACAATGCCGATGACCGCGATGATCGGCATCGTGTGCATTTCCGGGAACACTTTGTTGACGTTTTCCATCGACTGCAACAAGGTCGCCGCCACTACGGCCGCCAGGCCCACCTGGCGCCCTGCGGACAGGTCAGTACCCTGTGTCACAATCAGCCCGGCTACGCCCAGTGCGATGATAATACGCACGGAAGACTGGGTCAGAATGTTACTTAAGTTCAGCAGACTTAAGAACGTAGGATCCTGGAAAATAATAATCGCCAGTAACACTAAAAGAACAACGTAAATACCGCCGTCTTTCAGATAAGTGAGAAAAGTTTTTTTATTTAACGCACTCATGAGGAGCCCCTGATCTTAAAGGTGCAAAGACGCAAGACGGAGTATTTCGTTTTGCGTTGTCGTTTTAGTGTCAACAATTCCGGCAACGAGACCATTGCTCATAACCAGAATACGGTCAGTGATACCCAACAATTCAGGCATTTCAGAGGAGATAATAATAATCCCCTTGTTTTTCTTCGCCAGCTCCGCAATCAGCTGATATATCTCGAACTTCGCCCCAACGTCAATACCACGAGTGGGTTCGTCAAGCATTAAGATTTCTGGTTGGGTTAACAACCAGCGACCAATAATCACTTTCTGTTGGTTACCACCGGAAAGCGATCCAATTTGGGTACGGTGGCCGGGTGTTTTCACGCGCATGGAGTCAATAACCCATTGGGTATCGCTTTTCATACGGGAATTATCCAGCAGACCGACTTTATTTTTATAGTTCTGAATATTGGAAATAAGCGAGTTAAATCCGATATCCAGGTAAGCGTAAATCCCGGTAGAGCGACGCTCTTCGGTAACCAGTGCGAAACCATTATTGATGGCTTCATTCGCATTGTGGTTATTAATATTTTTGCCGTGTAGCTTAATTGTACCCGTGGCTTTTTCACGAATACCAAATAATGTTTCTACGATATCGGTACGCTTCGCACCAACCAGACCAGCAATACCAAGAATCTCACCTTTACGCAGATCAAAGGAGATATCGCGGATTGACGGCTGACGCAATGAGGTCAGATTACGTACTTCGAGAATCGTCTCACCCGGCGTGTTCTGGCGATCCGGGAAACGTTGGTTGAGCGAACGCCCCACCATCATCGCAATGATCTTGTCCATATCCAGCCCTTCGAGCGGCTGGGTCGCAATCCACTGACCATCACGCAGGATCGTAATTTCATCGCACAGTTGGAAGATTTCTTCCATCTTATGGGAAATATAAACAATACCGCAGCCGCGATCTTTCAGCTTACGGATAATTTTGAAAAGATGATTAACTTCTTTTTCGGTCAGCGAAGAAGTTGGTTCGTCCATGATGACAATTTTGGCATCGTATGAGAACGCTTTTGCAATTTCGATCATCTGCATTTGCGAAACAGATAATGTACCGACACGCGCACGCGGATCAATATCAATATCCAGCTCATCAAAGATGGCTTTTGTATCACGGTACATTTTGTCCTGATCGACAAACACGCCTTTGGTTGGGTAGCGACCTAACCACATGTTGTCCATTACAGAACGCTGCAACACCAGGTTAAGTTCCTGGTGAACCATTGAGATACCATTTTCCAGCGCTTCTTTAGCAGAATGGAAATCGATTTCTTTTCCCTGAAAAAGAATGCTACCGGAATCTTTCTGGTATATCCCAAAAAGGCATTTTAATAATGTCGATTTACCGGCGCCATTTTCACCCATTAATGCATGGATTGAGTGCGGACGCACTTTTAAATTAACATTATCGAGAGCCTTTACCCCTGGAAAAGACTTGTTGATATTGCTCATTTCCAACAAGAATTCACCGGACGACTGAGTATTATTGCTGACCATAATTGTACCTTGTTGGCCTGGCATATCGTATTATAAGGGCGCAACTATTATTGTTGCGCCCGGTGAGAACATGCTTAAAACGAATTATTTACCGATGAACTGAGACAGATTGCCCTGATCTACACCAACGTAAGGAATACGAACAATTTTGTTCTCAATTTTCCAGTTGGTGCCGTCAGCTGCGCCTTTACCATCTGCCAGGTTTTTCGCCAGATCGAAGGTTGCTTTCGCCTGGTTGTTGGCATCGTTCAGCACGGTACCGGCCATTGCGCCAGATTTAACCAGTGCCAGTGCTTCTGGCAGCGCATCCACGCCGAATACCGGGATGGAAGATTTGTTGTGCGCTTTCAGCGCTTCAACCGCACCCATCGCCATCGCATCGTTGTTCGCGATCACGACTTCAATTTTGTTGGCGTTCGGGCCGGACAGCCATGCGTCCATTTTGTCTTTCGCCTGAGCGGTATCCCACATTGCGGTATCTAACTGCAGTTGCTCAGTTTTGATGCCTTTGTCATTCAGCTCTTTGATAACGTAAGTGGTACGTGCTTCAGCATCCGGGTGACCTGGTTCGCCTTTCAGCAGAACGTACTGAATTTGACCGTCTTTGTTCAGATCCCAGTTTTTATTGTCAGCCCAGTGTTTGGCAATCAGGTCGCCCTGAATGATGCCGGATTCTTTGGAGTCGGTACCCACATAATAAGCTTTGTCGTAACTATCCAGCGCTTTGCGAGAAGGCTCTTTGTTGAAGAACACAACCGGAATGTTCTGACCACGTGCTTTTTCGATAACGGTGCCTGCAGCAGCCGGGTCAACCAGGTTGATTGCCAGGGCTTTAACGCCTTTCGCCAGCAGAACGTCAATCTGGTCGTTCTGTTTGGACTGGTCGTTCTGGGAGTCGTTCATCAGCAGCTGTACGCCAGAAGCTTCTTTGGCGTCTTTCTCGATGGCTTTACGGACAACTGACATGAAGTTGTCGTCATATTTATAGATGGTCACACCAATACGGGTATCAGCTGCATGTGCGGCTGCGCCAAAAAGCATGCTTGCCATAACAGCAGACAGAGTCAACACCTTCTTATTCATGGTATCTCCGGTTTTTTTATGCAGGGTAGTTCATGCGAATAATGGTCGGCGGGGCAGCAAGTTAATGAAACGTTACTGTTCGCCGAAGTTCACTCAAAAAATTCGTTCTTCCGTGTTCGGTAACGCTCCAATAATGCGCTTTCTTCGATGCTTCAGGCTGAATGACTCAGTGAAAATGAATAATCACCGTTACATCGTGTTTCAGCTTCTAAAACGCTGACATCATAGTCACCGCCTTGTTAAGATACTGTGAATTTACTCACAGATTGAAAACGGTTACATCAACAAACATCATAAGTTAGTGATCGTTGCCACAGATTGACGTGAAGCGACAGAATGACGGCGTACCAGCGTTGGCATAAAGCAGTGCGTAGCCTCAGGATCGAGCTTGCCCGCAGCCCCCATCAGCGCCAGTTCCGTAGCCAGACGGGCCATTGACGCAATGGGGTAACGCACCGTCGTCAATTGCGGATCGGTATAACGGGCAATCGGGATATCATCGAAACCAATGAGAGAAAGATGCGGTGGCACCGCAATGCCATTATCTTTCAGCGCCGTTAACGCCCCGGCGGCCATGCTGTCGTTATAGGCAAACACCGCCGTAAGCTGCTGATTGCGGCTCAGGAGTTCCACCATAGCCGCTTCCCCGCCCTGCATATCCGGTGAACCCATACCCACCCAGGCATCCGGCGCGGCAATGCCCTGCTCCGCAAGCGCTTTAACCCAGCCCTCACGGCGCATGTCGTTATCTTCAATCTGATGGCTGGAGGCGAGATAGCCTATGCGTTGATGTCCGTGATTAAGCAGCATGCGGGTGGCCATCACCGCACCGCTGACGTTATCGAGTGAGACACAACGGTGGATGTAACCCGGCACCACGCGATTGATCACCACCATGCCAGGGATCTGTTCCATAAACCCGGCGAGTTCTTCATCGCTTAGCGCTTTTGAATGAACAATCAATGCGTTACATCGTTGACGTATTAGCACCTCAATAGCGTGGCGCTCTTTTTCCGCTTCGTGGTAACTGTTGCCGATGAGCACATATTTCTGATGCTGCTGCGCCACGGTATCCACCGCTTTCACCAGCGCGCCAAAGAAGGCGTCGGAGACGTCCATCACCACCACACCGATGGTGTCGCTGATCTGCGTGGCCAGTGCCTGTGCGTTGGCATTCGGGCGATAGCCCAGTTGCGCCACCGCCTTCATCACAGCCTCCCGCGTTTCCTGACTGACCAGCGCACTGTTATTCAGCACACGGGAAACCGTCGCGACGGAAACGCCTGCCTGACGGGCCACATCACGAATGGTGATCATATTGACCAACCTTTATGTTGATTACGGCAGCTCACAGATACCCCCTGTTTAGCAAGGAGGCTATTCTCTCAGTCGGCGAGAGGTTGCTGCGTGAGTGGCATCACATCAATGGAAACGGTTACATCCATTTTGTTAATGATTGTGATCCAGATCGTTATCTGGATGTGCGCGGCAATGATGTCCCCGCAGCACGCGCGGTTAATTGCCGCCACAACCACTCCATCGGCCCCTGACGGAACTGGCGCAGCCAGAGAACAGAGAAGAGAATATTGACGGCCCAGACCGGTGGGACGAAAGCCAGCAGTTGCAAGCGATCAAACTTCATCACCAGGCCGAAACGATAAAACAGCGTGGTACAAATGAGCGTTTGCAGCAGGTAATTGCTCAGTGCCATCCGCCCAACGCGGGCCACAGCATTAACCAGTCTCCAGTGGCACAGTTGCGGCCAGAAACCAAAGATAAGCGCGGTATAACCCAGCACCTGTATGGGTGCGCCCAGCTCACGCGGCGCTTGCAGGATAAACGCGCACCAGCGATATGCCCAGTCAAGTTGCCATTGGGCAATAATAGCCGGCAGGTTTATCGCTACGCCAAGCGCTATCAAAAAGCATCCCGTACGGCGATAGTGCCCCAGGCTGAACTGCCCTTTCAGCCAGCCGCTACGCATCAGCGCTGCGCCCAGCAACATCAGCCCGGCCAACTCCCAGCCATACTGCGCCCCCAGCGCCAGCAGACCGCTGGAGAGCATATCAGCACGATTACTGATGGCCTCCATCACGCTGCCCGTTGTTTTCCACCAGACTTCATACTGGATATTGGCCGGTCCAGGTAGCCATGAACGGTTGGGCGCGCTACCGGAGATAACCCCCAGCAACAGCAACACCACAATGCCAATCAAATACAGCGCCAGCCCGGTGTTAAACAACGCTTTTACACTTTGCGCATCGCGAATCATGCGCCAACTGATAAGCCCAATCAGCCCATAAGCCAGCAAAATATCGCCATCCCAGAAGACCAGCGCATGAATAAAACCCAGCAGCACCAGTAACGTTAAGCGTGACTGGATCCAGCGCTTGCCGCGTGGCAAGAGCATTTGCAGGCCCGCGCCAAAGAGAAGCGCAAACAGGGAGAGGAATTTCACCTGCGCAAACAGGTCGAGCAGCGCCCATGTCCAGGCATCGCTTAAGGTGATGCTGCCAGCCCAGGCGGGATTAAGATAGGCCGCCTTTGGCAGTCCAAAAGCGGTGATATTCAGGAGCAGGATACCGAGAATGGCAATGCCACGAACAAAATCCAGCGTGACATTTCTCTCCATGTATCCAGCTCTCCGGGCTAATTAGTTATGGTGACGTACTGCGCGCAGGAACTCCTGGCGAGTATTCTGGCTGGACTTAAACAGCCCGCCCAGTGACGTCGTGGTAGTGGCGCTGGTAGCATCACGAATGCCACGTGCTTTCACACAGTAATGTACCGCGTCAATGGACACCGCCACATTATTGGTACCCAGCAGCGTTTGCAGCGCCGTCAGGATCTGCTGCGTCAAACGTTCCTGCACCTGTGGACGTTGGGCAAAGAACTGCACAATACGGTTAATTTTCGACAGACCAATCACCGACTCTTTGGGAATATAAGCGACGGTCGCTTTCCCATCGATAGTGACAAAGTGGTGTTCACAGGTGCTGGTCAGCGTAATATCACGCACCGTCACCATCTCATCCACTTTCATTTTATTTTCGATGACGGTAATTTTCGGGAAATTGGCATAATCCAGTCCCGAGAAAATTTCATCAACGTACATTTTGGCGATGCGATGTGGAGTTTCCATCAGGCTGTCATCATTCAGATCGAGATTAAGGAGCTGCATAATCTCGGTCATATGACCGGCTATCAGGCGTTTACGGGTTTCGTTATCCATGTCGACAGGCGGGCGCAACGGGGTT
Source organism: Citrobacter sp. UYEF32 (assembly GCF_040546205.1). Taxonomy (NCBI): domain Bacteria; kingdom Pseudomonadati; phylum Pseudomonadota; class Gammaproteobacteria; order Enterobacterales; family Enterobacteriaceae; genus Citrobacter; species Citrobacter sp. UYEF32. The sequence goes on from NZ_JBEPNI010000001.1 coordinate 654,196, forward strand.
TCAAGGCCACGGGCAACCAGGGCCTCATGAACGAGAGCCGCTTCTTTACTGAGTGATGACATTTTTTATTCTCCTGCAGGTGTGGCATCTTCGCCGTGCGACGGGCGAAGCGAGCAATCATTGTGCGTGAGGTCGCGCACAGAATCCAGTATTCACGGTGATAATTAATGAAATTGCTCGTACCTTTCACGCCGAACGTTTCCAGACCAAAATCCCGCCGAGCAGCAGCGCCAGCCCGGCCAGCACTAGTGCGGGTTCCAGCCGCTGCGTAAGCCAGGTGGAGAGCGCAGACGTCATCGGCCCAATCAATTGCCCGACGGCATAGCCGGTGGTGAGCAAACCCGCCATATACCGGGTATGATTCGGCGCCAGTTCGCGGCCATACAGCAGCGATAACTGCACCGCACACAGAAAACCCCCGCCGACCAATAGCGCGCCCATGACCAGTCCCCCTATCCCCGGCAATACGCAAGAGGCCACCACACCCAACCCTTGTAGCCACAGCACAATCGCCAGCCGCTGATGGCTATGGCCCACATGACGCAGGGCAATACTCAGCCCAATCCCGACAACTGCGGCAGCACCAAATACTGGCCAGACAAACTGCGCAAAGAGGCTACCGGGAAAGCGCAGCGCCGCCATTTGCGAAAGAAAGGTCGCAGGTAAGATGTAGCCAAACCCCGCCAGGCTATAGCTCCAGACCAGTCGTTTCAGATCCGTTGTCAAATGCAGCGGTTCTGGCTGAACGCCGGAACGATGTAACTGACCCGGATGCGGCAAATAGCGGGCGATCAATACCACCAGCACCAGAGCCAGTACGCCGTAGACCTGCCAGGCTGCCGTTGAGGAGAGCGCGCGCGACTGAATAACCACCGCCAGCAGGCCGCTCAGGGCGATGCCCGCCCCCGGCCCGGCAAATACGGCGGCACTCAAACCCGGACGGGCGTAATGCGCCAGACGCTCGTTCGTCCAGGCTGCGGTAAGCACCATCGCCCAGCCGCTCATCGCACCAATCACCAGACGCAGCGCGCCGTGTGCAATGGCGTTATCCGCCAGCGCCGAAAGAAAGGTCAGCGCAACAGCCCCCGCAACGCCAAGATACAGACGCATCTCGATATGTTTACTGGCGCGCATCGCATCCCACGCTCCCAGTAAATAACCGAGATAATTCATCGCGGCGACCAGTCCGGCACTGGTTAACGTCAGTTGTCCATCGCGAATCATCAGCGGCACCTGGGGCGTGAAGGCAAAGCGCCCTATTCCCATTGCCACCACCAGTACGATAAAGCCACAGAGCGCAATGCGTAGCGCCATGAAAACCTCTGACGTTAAAAAAAAGTAAAATTTATGATGCATTATGATGCAGCGAGGTGAAAGTGAAAGTTACTCACAGACGCATGAATTATCTGTATTATGAGTGATCGTCACGCTTTAACTGTTAACAAATAATCAAGGAGCCTTGCATGGAATTGCTTGAAGAGCACCGCTGTTTTGAGGGGCGCCAACAACGCTGGCGGCACGACTCCACCGTGCTGAATTGCACCATGACATTCAGCATTTTTTTACCGCCCACGAAGACAACAACACCCCCTCCGGTGCTGTACTGGCTGTCGGGCCTGACCTGTACCGATGAAAACTTCACCACCAAAGCCGGCGCGCAACGCGTTGCGGCTGAGCTGGGGATTGTTCTGGTAATGCCGGATACCAGTCCGCGCGGCGATGACGTTGCCGACGCCGATGGCTATGATCTGGGCAAAGGCGCGGGCTTTTATCTCAACGCCACCGAACAACCGTGGGCGGCGCATTACCGCATGTATGACTATCTGCGCGATGAACTGCCCGCGTTGATTCAATCACAATTTACCGTCAGCGAACGTTGCGCCATCAGCGGTCATTCGATGGGTGGCCACGGCGCACTGATCATGGCACTGAAAAACCCGGGGCGCTTTACCAGCGTTTCTGCGTTTGCGCCGATTGTAAACCCGGCACAGGTCCCCTGGGGACAGAAAGCCTTTAGCGCTTATCTGGGCAACGACATCTCAACCTGGCAGGCCTGGGATAGCTGCGCGCTGATGCTGGCCAGTCAAAATAAAGATGCGATCCCGACGCTTATCGATCAGGGCGATGCCGATCAATTCCTCGCAGAACAGCTACAGCCCGCCCGTCTGGCTGAGGCCGCCCGCCAGACCGGCTGGCCGCTCACGCTTCGTGTTCAGCCTGGTTATGATCACAGCTATTACTTTATGGCCTCGTTTATTGAAGACCACCTGCGTTTCCACGCGCAATATCTGCTGAAATAATCACCGGAGGGCGATGCCCTCCTCTTTACGATTCCTTACATTTTCCGCTATCCCGCTGAAAAAACTAGATTTCCCCTCATCAAAAAAAACAAATGCAAATAATTTCAATTATCAGTTGTATTTACATAAATTCTCTTTTTATCCACAATCCTTCCGCTTCTCCATCACCAGAGTTCTTAAAAGACAAACACTTATAGTCTTCATGGTATTGCCCGATGGAGCTTTATTCATTTAAACGGAATGACAAAATGACTTTACCTCGCGCTAAATTGCTGGCAGTTGCCGTCTGCGCTGCCACCTTCCCCCCGGCACTCCTTGCGGCTGGAGAAGACACCGTCGTCGTCTCCGCTACCGGGTTTGAACAGAAAATCCAGAACGCCCCGGCTTCTATTTCGGTTATTTCTAAACAGCAGCTTGAAGATAAAGCGTACCGGGATGTCACCGACGCGTTGAAAGATGTTCCGGGTGTGGTGGTGACCGGCGGTGGCAGCAGCAGTGATATCAGCATTCGCGGCATGGCTTCGCAATACACCCTCTTTTTGGTCGATGGCAAACGAATCAGCACACGCGGTACGCGCCCCAACAGTGATAACGCCGGTATCGAACAGGGCTGGCTGCCGCCACTGGAATCCATTGAGCGTATTGAAGTGATCCGCGGCCCGATGTCATCACTGTACGGTTCTGACGCAATGGGCGGTGTGATTAACGTCATCACCAAAAAAGTATCCAATACCAAAGGCTGGACGGGCTCTGTGCATGGCGATGCCACTTTCCAGGAAAACAGTGATTCCGGCGATCTCTTCCAGACCAACGCTTCCGCTTCCGGCCCACTGATTGACGGGCTACTGGGCGCGAAAGTGAGCGGGCTATTATCCCGTCGCGCGGAAGATAAAATCCTCAACGGCTATAACGAGCAGCGCCTGCGCAACGGTGGCGTGACGTTCAATTTCACCCCGGATGATAAAAACGATTTCGACCTGGATATTGCCCGCGAGTTGCAGGATCGCAACAGTACGCCAGGTATGTCTTCGGCAGCGGAGACCTGCCGTGGCAACGTTTGTACGCCCAACAGCAAAAGTGACAGCCGCTACGAGCACACCACTTACTCGTTAACCCACAGCGGTTATTACAGCGACTTCAACACATCCAGCTACATTCAGCAGGAAGAGACCAATAACCCGGGTCGCCAGATGAAGTCGTATAACACCATCGTCAACAACCAGAACCAGATCTTCCTTGGCAGCCATACCATGACGGTCGGCGGGCAGTATCGCTATGAGAAACTGCGCGATAACGGCAATCAACTGGAAGCGGCGGACGGGCTGAATAAACTCACCCGCTGGAGCTGGGCGTTATTTGCAGAAGATGAATGGGCGGTGCTCGACAGCGTGACGCTGACTGGCGGCCTGCGCATGGACAAAGATGAAAACTACGGCACCAACTGGACACCGCGCGGCTACGGCGTGTGGCATCTGACCGACCAGTGGACGATTAAAGGCGGCGTGTCGGCAGGTTATCGCGCCCCGGATCTGCGTCAGTCTTCCGCAAGCTGGGGACAGGCGACAGGCGGTGGCCGCATGAATGGCATGATTGTCGGCAACCCCGACCTGAAACCGGAAAAAAGCCTGAGCGAAGAAATCGCCCTGCTGTGGGATAACAATGACACCCTCAACGCGGGCATTACGCTGTTCAACACCGACTTCAAGGATAAAATCACCGAAGTACGTCGGTGCAACAGCAGCGCCGATCCGGCCTGTACGATCGGCAGCGTCAGTTACGATTTTGTCAGCGATCGCGTTAACGTTGATAAAGCCAATATGCGCGGCGTTGAATCCACCTTCGGCTGGAACATCACGCGCGACCTTAACCTGACGGCCAACTACACCTTTACCGAGTCAGAACAGAAAAGCGGTCAGTTCTCCGGCAAGCCGCTTAACAAAATGCCGAAACACATGATCAACACCACGCTGGACTGGCAGGCCACGCAGGATGTGGGTCTTTGGGGTCGCCTGAACTTCCGTGGCAAAACCTCGGAATACTTAAGCCGCACCTCAATGTCGCAGGGTACGCCATCTTACAGTCAGGTGGATGTGGGTCTGCGTTACAACGCGAATAAGAATTTGCTGGTCTCCGCCGGGATTTACAACGTGCTGGATAAGCAGATTGATTACGACACCTATGACACGGTCCTTGATGGCCGCCGTTATACCGTTGGCTTAACCTATAACTTCTGATAACGCTTAACAAAAAACGCCCCGGTAATTTGCCGGGGCGTTTTTATTGGTCATCGCAGAACAACTGCCGGTTATTTCTTAAAGCGCTCCGGGAACACCATATCTTTGTAGCTTACAAAGTGGGTGCCTTTCGACAGTTTGTAACCAAACCAGATGATCAGGAACAGTGGAATACCAATATAGGTTGCCGCTACGGCGCCCCAGTCAATGGTATCCGCCAGGAAGGCCTGATAGTTCTGGCCCAGGGTGATGATCAGGCACAGCAGAAAAGCGAAGATCGGCCCCAGCGGGAAGAAACCTGAACGGTACGGCAGGTTGTTCAGATCGTGCCCCTGCATGACATAACCACGACGGAAGCGGTAATGGCTGATAGCAATACCCAACCAGGCGATAAAACCGGTCATGCCGGAGGTGTTCAGCAGCCACAGGTAAACAGTCTGGTTGCCAAACATCGACGTCAGGAAGCACAGACCCGCAATCACGGTGGTGGCATACAAGGCGTTACGCGGCACGCCGCCTTTCGACAGTTTAGCGAAAATGCGCGGCGCTTTGCCATCGCAGGCCAGGGTGTAAAGCATGCGGGTAGACGCGTACATACCGGAGTTACCCGCCGACAGTACCGCCGTGAGGATAACGGCATTCATTACCGCTGCCGCAGACAACAGACCCGCATGTTCAAATACCAGGGTGAACGGGCTGACGCTGATGTCTTTCACATCATTACGCAGCAGGCTCGGATCGGTATAAGGAATGATCAGGCTGATGACCAGAATAGCGAACACATAGAACAGCAGAATACGCCAGAACACCTGACGCACCGCGCGCGGAATATTTTTCTCCGGATCTTCGGACTCACCTGCCGCAATACCAATCAGCTCGGTACCCTGGAAGGAGAAGCCGACAATCATCGCCACGCCAATCATCGCCGATAGCCCGCCCGCAAAGGGTGCGTCGCCTACCTGCCAGTTGCTCCAGCCAGCCGGCTGGTCGCCTTTGAAAATACCGACGATCATCAGTACGCCAACGACGATAAAGATGATAACGGTGGTCACTTTGATAAGCGAAAACCAGTATTCCGCTTCGCCAAAGCCTTTAACGGAGATGTAGTTGAGCAGGAAGATCACGCACAGGAATACGGCGCTCCAGATCCAGCCGGGCGTATCCGGGAACCACCAGGTCATCACCAGTTGCGAAGCCACCAGGTCAACGGCGATGGTCACCGCCCAGTTGTACCAATAGTTCCAGCCCAGCGCGAAGCCAAAGCCTTCTTCAACGTATTGCTGACCGTAAGTCGCGAAGGAGCCGGACACTGGCATATACGCCGCCAGCTCGCCAAGGCTGGTCATCAGGAAATAGACCATCAGACCAATAAGAATATAGGAGAACAGCGCGCCGCCCGGGCCCGCCTGAGAAATCGTCGCCCCTGATGCGACAAACAACCCTGTACCGATTGATCCGCCAATGGCGATCATCGTCAGGTGACGCGCCTTGAGTTCACGGCGAAGCGTGGGCGCTTGTGTGGTTTTAGTTTCGGAAACCATAAGAAAATGCTATCCATCTAAAAAATGAGGCGCGATTGTAGCAAACGAAAGGGCATCCTTCCGGCACAATCAACGTTTTATTAGAGACCTTCATGATCGTCAGTGGATTATAAGTAAAGCAGTGGAATCGACATCTGGCGAGCGAGGGGGAAAAGAGGCTGAAAGCTCACGCAGAGCGGCGTAACTGCAACCTCCCCTCTCCTTTTGGAGAGAGGGCCAGGTGAGGGGAAAAACGCAAAGACTTAATTCAGTCCACGCACTGAGGCGATAAATTGCTGCAACTCCGGGGTACGCGGCTGGCTAAAGAACGACTTACTTTCGCCCTGCTCCCATACTTTTCCCTGATGCATAAACACCACCCGGTCGCCCACTTCGCGGGCAAAACTCATCTCGTGGGTCACCAGAATCAGGGTCATCCCTTCGGCGGCAAGCTGTTCCAGCACACGTAACACCTCGCCCACCAGCTCCGGATCCAGCGCCGAAGTTATCTCATCGCAGAGCAATACTTTGGGTTTCATCGCCAGCGCACGGGCAATCGCCACGCGCTGCTGCTGCCCGCCTGACAAATTCGACGGGTAATAATCGATGCGCTCACCGAGACCGACCTTCTCCAGCATCTCAATCGCCAGCTTGCGGCACTCATCCGCCGGTAATTTCAGCACCCGACGCGGTGCCAGCATCACGTTCTCCAGCGCGGTCATGTGTGGAAACAGGTTAAAACTCTGAAACACCATCCCCACCGAGCGACTGATTTCCCGCGCCTGCGACTCCCGGTCGGTTACCGTCATCCCACCGAGTTTAATACTGCCGTCCTGGTAGCCCTCAAGCCCATTCATGCAGCGTAACAAGGTGCTTTTCCCGGAACCGCTGCGCCCGATGATCGACACCACTTCGCCCATTTCGATATCCAGGCTTACGCCTTTGAGCACATGGTTCTCGCCATAGTATTTTTGCACGTCATTAATGGTGATGAGCGGCATGGAATTTCTTCTCCAGATAACGGCTGTAACGCGACAGCGGGTAACACATCAGGAAATAGCCCAGGGCAACCAGGCCAAACACTTTAAAAGGGGCGAAGGTGACATTATTCAGCATGGTGCCCGCTTTGGTCAGTTCGACAAAGCCGATGATCGAGGCCAACGCCGTCCCTTTAATCACCTGTACGGAAAAGCCGACCGTCGGGGCAATGGCAATACGAATAGCCTGTGGCGCAATCACCCGAAACAGTGTCTGACCAAAACTCAACCCCAGACAGCGACAGGCCTCCCACTGCCCTTTCGGCAACGCCTTAATACTGCCGTACCAGATATCCAGCAGGAACGCGCTGGTAAAGAGCGTCAGCGCCAGCGTTGCCGCCGTCCACGGGCTAACATCAATACCGAACAAGGCAATACCGAAGAAAGCCAGAAAGAGCTGCATCAGTAGCGGGGTGCCCTGAAAAAGCGCGGCATAGGCGCTGATCAGACATTTCGGCCAGTGCCAGCGGCTGATACGTAATACCAGCAGCGGCAATGTCACCAGCGTGCCGCAGATAAACGCGATCAGCGACAACAGCAAGGTCCAGCGCGCCGCCAGCAACAGGTTGCGCAGAATATCCCAGTCGGTAAATGTACTCATCAACTCTCGCTCCCCAACCACTTCCGTCCCGCCGCCATCAAAACCTGACGCATCAACAGTGAAAGCGCCAGATACAGCAATGTGGTGACCAGATAAACTTCAAAACTTAAAAACGTACGCGACTGGATCAGGTTTGCCGCAAACGTCAGCTCTTCATAGGACACCTGCGAGACCACCGACGATCCGAGCATTACGATAATGCACTGGCTGACCAGGGCCGGATAAATACGCCGCAGCGACGGCGGCAGGATCACGCGAATAAAGGTCTGCGTTTTCGTTAGCCCCAGCACACGCGCCGCTTCCCACTGTCCTTTTGGCGCCACCTGGATCCCGGCGCGGATAATCTCCGTACTGTAAGCCCCAAGGTTAACCAGCATGGCGATTAACGCCGCCTCGCCTGCCGTTAATTTCAGCCCCAGACCAGGCAGACCGAAAACGATAAAAAAGAGCTGCACCACGAACGGCGTATTACGAATAAGCTCGACATACGCGCCCCAGATATGGCTCGCCAGCGTGGGCTTGCCGCTACGCAGCGCCGCGCCCAGGATGCCAAGAGACACGCCGCCGATGGTTGCCAGAATGGTTAAGGTTACCGTGGTCCAAAGCCCCGCGAGTAGCTGCGGCCAGAACGGCCACAGCGCGGCAAAATCAAGCGTTGTCGTCATGCCAGACCCTTACACGCCCAGGGTGGCGGGCAGCGGCGCCTGCATCCATTTCTGCGAGAAGTTGTTGAGCGTGCCGTCTTTCAGTGCCTGTTCAATCAGCTTGTCCACTTCGGCTTTCAGCGCAGGCTCATTTTTCTTAAGCCCGATAAAGCAGGGGGAATCTTTAAGCATAAATTTGCTGACCGGCGCTTTTTCCGGGTTCTGGCGGGCAATCGCAGCCACCACCACATTACCCGTCGCCATATACTGCACCTGGCCGGAAAGATAAGCAGAGATGGTGGTGTTGTTATCTTCGTAGCGTTTGACCTCGGCATCTTTCGGGGCCAGATCGCTTAATACCATGTCTTCCACCGCCCCACGGGTGACGCCGACCGACTTACCGCTCAGCGCGGCAGCGTCTGCCAGAGTGGCGTCTTTCGGTCCAAATACGCCGAGGAAGAACGGGGCATAGGCGCGGCTAAAGTCGATCACTTTTTCGCGCTCCGCATTCTTACCGAGGCTGGAGATGACCAGATCAACTTTATTGGTTTGCAGATAAGGGACGCGGTTAGCGCTGGTTACCGGCACCAGTTCTACCTTCACTTTCATCTCTTTGGCCAGATACTCCGCCATGTCGATATCGTAGCCCTGCGGCTTGAGATCGGTTCCCACGGAGCCAAACGGCGGGAAGTCCTGCGGTACCGCCACGCGTAGCACGCCGCGCTTTTGAATATCCTGGAGCTGATCGGCCATCGCCTGCCCTGCACAGGACACTATTAATGCCGCACCCGCTGCTGCCATCATCCACTTCTTCATTCTCGTCACCTCATCGCTCATGAAACAAAAGATTCTTTGAATCACTTTTTGCAACTAATGTGCCAACGAGATAAAAACGCGAGCGGGCCCGCTATAGCGGCAGTTAAGCGGTCATAAAGAGGAGATAAAGCAGGCAGTCGCACACCAGAATGGTGCAACTGCCTGTTACTGGTGCAATCAAATGTCGCAATAACGCAAAAAGCGATTCAGTGCACTGGAAAGATGCTTTTGACGGTGGTGAATGCGCCACAGGGTGCGTACCAGGCGAGGCAAGGGAACAGGGACTTCGACCAACGAACCCGCTTCAAGCTGTTCGGCGATCACGCGCCGCGACAGGCAACTGATGCCAAGCCCGTGGCGCACGGCATGTTTGATAGCTTCTGAATTGCCAAGCTCCATGCCGAGATGAAACTCAGGCAGATGGGACAGCAGCAGATAATCGACAATCTCACGGGTACCGGAGCCGCGCTCACGCAGGATCCACGGCGCAGCGGCCAGGCGCGCCAGCGTGACCTCCCCTTGCAACAACGGTGAGTCTGGCGGCGCGAACACCACCAGTTCATCCTCAAGCCAGGGTTCAGCGATGATCTCAGCCGTATGGCAAGGCCCTTCAATCAGACCTATATCGACACGAAAATCGGCCACCGCATTGATAACGTCCTGGCTGTTGCCCACGCTCATATCCAGCGGCAACTGGGGAAAATCCCGTCGATAGTGGGCAATGATCTCCGGCAGGATGTAATTGCCAATCGTACTGCTGGCGTACACGCGAATTGCGCCATTTTCTTCACGAAACAGTTGCTCAATTTCCGTCGCCTGCTCCAGCAGCGCCAGCGCCCTGGGATAGAGCAAACGGCCATGCTCATTCACCACCAGCCGTTTACCGACGCGATCGAAAAGCTGAACGCTGAGTTGACCTTCGAGGTCGGTCAGCGCAGCACTGACCGCCGACTGCGATAAAGACAGCATTTGCGAAGCCTGGGTCGTGGAACCGCTCTTGAGCACCTCGGCGAAAACTTCGAGCTGCCGTAATGTGATATGCATAAATTTTCACCGTCGGGGTAAGGGTTACTTACCACTTATAAAGATTAATTATAAATATATAATCAATTTTACCTTTAAGCCAGAGCGCCGTAACCTTTTACCCGGAGAAAGGAGAAGGTTATGACTGAAATCACACATCATGTTCCACGCAAGAACTACGTCGCGTTGTTCGCACCGGGTTTGTTACTCAGTGCGGTCATTGCCGGGCTGGCATTGTGGCTGGGTAATATTCCTTCGGTCGCGGGTGCAGGCTTTAGCGCGCTAACGCTGGCTATCTTATTTGGTATTGTCGCAGGCAACACACTTTACCCGCGCATCCACGCTCACTGTGATGCGGGCGTATTATGGTCAAAACAGTATTTGTTGCGACTCGGTATTATTCTTTATGGCTTGCGCCTGACATTTTCGCAAATTGCTGAGGTAGGCGTCAGCGGCATCGCTATCGATGTGTTGATGCTCTCCAGCACCTTTATGCTGGCCTGTTTACTCGGTCAAAAGGTCTTTGGGCTGGACAGAAAAACCAGTTGGCTGATTGGTGCAGGCAGCAGTATTTGCGGCGCTGCCGCCGTGCTGGCAACCGAACCGGTGGTCAAAACGGAGTCCAGCAAAGTCGCCGTTGCCGTCGCCACCGTGGTGATTTACGGAACGCTGGCCATTTTTATCTACCCGGCCATGTATCCGCTGCTGGCGCACTGGTTCACCCCGGAAGCGTACGGCATTTATATGGGTTCAACCATGCATGAAGTGGCGCAGGTGGTGGCCGCAGGCCATGCCGTCAGCCCGGATGCCGAGAATGCGGCGGTCATTGCCAAAATGCTGCGCGTGATGATGCTGGCACCGTTCCTGATCCTGCTTGCTTCGCGGGTTAAACAACTCTCCCCGGCGGCAGACGGCGAAAAAAGCAAGATTACCATTCCGTGGTTTGCGGTGTTGTTTATCCTGGTGGCCGTATTTAACTCGTTCCATCTGCTGCCAAAAGGTGTGGTTGATGTCCTGATTACCGTTGATACCGTTTTGCTGGCGATGGCGATGGCCGCACTGGGATTAACCACCCATATCAGCGCACTGAAAAAGGCAGGAGCGAAGCCGCTACTGATGGCGCTGGCGCTGTTTGTCTGGCTGATTGTCGGTGGCGGTGCAATTAACCTGCTGGTGCACCATGTGATGGCATAAAACCTTACGTCTGTTCCCTGTTAACCCGCTATTATTGGAAAATATTTCTTTAATTACGCAACATCCTTCGCGTTGCATCAAGGCGGCAAATGAAAGCATCCCCGGCGCGGGGTGAGTGAATGAAGCCAACAACGATGCAGCGTGAAGGATGACGCGTATTGCGGGTTTAACAGGAGTCTTTACATGAAATACATCGGAGCGCATGTCAGCGCCGCCGGCGGTCTGGCCAATGCCGCCATTCGCGCAGCAGAAATCGAAGCCACTGCGTTTGCCCTGTTCACAAAAAATCAGCGTCAATGGCGTGCCGCGCCGCTCACCAGCGAGACGATTGATGAATTCAAAGCCGCCTGCGAAAAATACCACTATCAGCCGGGACAAATTCTGCCCCACGACAGTTATCTGATTAATCTGGGTCACCCGGTTGAAGAGGCGCTGGAGAAATCCCGCGATGCCTTTCTCGATGAAGTGCAACGCTGCGAACAACTTGGGCTGACGCTGCTGAACTTCCACCCCGGAAGCCATCTGATGCAAATCGATGAAGATAAGTGCCTGGCGCGCATTGCCGAATCCATTAACATTGTGCTCGCACAAACCAAAGGCGTCACGGCGGTTATCGAAAACACCGCAGGCCAGGGCAGCAACCTCGGCTTTCGCTTTGAGCATCTGGCCGCCATTATCGATGGTGTCGAAGACAAATCCCGCGTCGGCGTGTGTATCGATACCTGCCATGCATTTGCCGCCGGGTACGACCTGCGCACCACTGAAAGCACCGCGAAAGTGTTCGCCGAATTTGAACGCGTAGTGGGGTTCAACTACCTGCGCGGTATGCACCTCAACGATGCCAAAAGCGCATTCGGCAGCCGTGTCGACCGCCATCACAGCCTGGGCGAAGGCAATATTGGTCATGATGCCTTCCGCTGGATCATGCAAGACGATCGCTTCGACGGTATTCCGATGATTCTGGAAACCATCAACCCGGACATCTGGGCAGAAGAGATTGCCTGGCTGAAAGCCCAACAAAATGAAGAGGCCGTGGCGTAAATGAACGACAGGGAAAAACAGATATTACAAATCCTGCGCAGCAACCCACTTATTCAGCAAAATGAGATAGGCGATATTTTACAAATCAGCCGTTCACGCGTCGCCGCCCATATTATGGATTTGATGCGTAAAGGGCTTATTAAAGGCAAAGGCTACATTCTGACCGAGCAGGATTACTGCGTCGTGTTTGGCGCCATTAATATGGATATTCGCGGCGTGGCGGATATCCATTACCCGCAGTCCGCCTCCAACCCCGGTAACATCCAGTGCTCCGCAGGCGGCGTAGGGCGTAATGTTGCCCATAACCTCGCCCTGCTGGGCCGCGATGTGCACCTTATCTCTGCCGTGGGGGATGATTTTTACGGCGAAACGTTACTGGAACAGACCCGGCAGGCCGGGGTGAACGTGCAAAGCTGTATTCGTCTGCACGGGCACAACACCTCTACCTATCTGTCGGTTGCCAATCAGCAGGAAGAGACAGTACTGGCCATCAACGATACCCATATTCTGCAGCAATTGACACCGCAGTTGCTCAACGCCTCACGCGATCTGGTGATGCATGCGGGTGTGGTGCTCGCCGATTGCAACCTGACCGAAGAGGCATTGCAGTGGGTCTTCACCATGGCGGGGAATATTCCGGTCTTCGTCGATACGGTTTCCGAGTTCAAAGCCGATAAGATTCGCCCCTGGCTGTCACGCATTCACACGCTGAAACCCACGTTACAAGAGCTGCAAATCTTATGGGGTCAGCCGATTCGTCGTGAAGCAGACAAAATTACGGCGGTGAATTCACTCCATGAACAAGGGGTGCAACGCATCTTCGTGTATCTGGACGATGATTCCGTGTTCTGCTCTAAACGTGATGGCGAGCAACTTCTGCTGACCTCGCCGGATCACACCTTCACCGACCGCTTCGGGGCCGATGACGGATTTATGGCGGGGCTGTTATATAGCTTCCTGGAAGGGGGAGATTTTACGGAGAGCGCCCATTTTGCCATGGCCTGTGCGGCGATTTCCCGCGCCAGCGTGAGCATCAACAACCCTGCCCTCTCAGCAGAAAATGCGATGGCGTTACTCAATACAAGCAAAGCTGAAGCGTAAGAATGCACGCCAGTGACACTGGCGTGCCGTTGACTCAGGCAAGACCGATAAAGAACCCGGCGATGGTGGCACTCATCAGGTTAGAGAGCGTTGCCGCCGCCAGCGCCCGCATCCCAAGCTGGGCGATTTCCGGCGCGCGTTGGGGAGCAATCGCGGAAAACGCGCCAACCACCACGCCAATGGAACCGAAGTTGGCAAACCCACACAGCGCAAACGAAATAATGGCGATGGTTTTGACATCCAGCGTGCCGCCCGCTTGCAGATAAGGGGAGAAATTGAGATAGGCAACGAACTCATTGATCGCCAGTTTCTGCCCGATCAGGCTGCCAGCCAGGGTCGCATCGTGCCAGTCCACGCCCATGATCCACGCCAGCGGTGCCAGCGCATAACCAAAGATCCCTTCAAGCGTCGCGTTGCCGAAACCGAACCAGCCGCCCACACCGCCAATAATGCCGTTCAACAGCGCGATGATCGCCACAAATGCCATCACCACCGTCGCCACACCGGCGGCAATTTTTAGCCCGGTCATCGCGCCGCTTGCCGCCGCTTCGATAATGCTTTTTGGCGGTGTTTCGGTAAACGAAAGATTTTCAAACGTGACCTGTGAGTCTTCGGTGGCCGGGCTCAGCATACGGGCAAACAGGATACCGCCCGGAATTGCCATGAGTGACGCGGCCAGCAGGTAATCAATCGGCACCCCCATTCCTGCGTAGCCGATCATCATCGACCCGGCAATTGACGCCATCCCGCTACAGATAGCGGTAAACAGTTCGTTGCGATTGAGCTTATGAATAAACGGCTTCACGATAGCCGGGATTTCATTCTGCCCGAGGAAAATCGTGGTCACGGCGACAAAGGATTCGATTTTGCTGATCTTAAGCGCTTTCTGGAAAATCCCACCCAGAATGCGGATCAACAGCCCCATCACGCCAATATAGTAAAGCAGGCTGATTAAGGCGGTAACGAAGATGATCGCAGGCAGCACGCGGAAGGCAAAAATAAACCCGGCGCCGTCAAACAGCACATCCATTTTCGGCCCGACCAGCGACCCGAAAATAAAGGCACTGCCCGCGTCGCTGTAGGACATCACTTTATGTACGCCCAGCGCCGCCTGCTCAACCAGCCATTTGCCCGGCGGGAAATAGAGCATGATCCCGCCGATAGCGATTTGCAGCAGCAGCGCCGCGCCAACCGTGCGTAAACTAATGCGTTTTTTATTTACTGACAGCAGAAAAGCGATGGCCAGTAATACCACCATACCCAGAAAACTTCTCATTATATCCATAATGATTTTCCCTTCATGCCAGGAAACCCGGCGTAAACGCCAGGTTTTGGTATGTCTGATATCCCTGCGGGCGACCGCTCACTGCCCGCGCCCGGTTTATGCGAGACGTTGGTACTCTTTTGCGATTTCACATGCCAGCACGGCGTTGTTGAACACAAGCTGAATGTTTGATTTCAGGCTATCGCCGCCGGTTAGCTCGGCTACACGAGCCAGCAGGAACGGCGTGCTCTCTTTACCGACCACGCCCTGCTCTTCGGCCTCTTTCACCGCCCGATCAATAGCGGCGTTGATTTTCTCTTCCGCCATCGCAAACTGTTCAGGAATCGGGTTAGCTACCACCAGGCCACCGTTAAGGCCGGTTTGCCACTTCACCGCCATGGCACGCGCGATCTCTTTAGCGCTGTCCAGACGAATGCTGACCTCAAACGGGCTGGTACGGCAGAAAAACGCCGGCAATGATTTGGTCTGATAACCAATTAACGGTACACCGAAGGTTTCGAGATATTCGGTGGTCAGGCCGAGGTCGAGAATAGATTTCGCCCCTGCGCAAACGACCGTGACATTAGTGTGCGCCAGCTCCTGCAAATCCGCGGAAATATCGAAGGTATGTTCGGCACCACGGTGAACGCCGCCAATGCCCCCGGTCGCAAAAACTTTAATACCGGCCAGCGCGGCAATAATCATGGTGGATGCCACCGTGGTTGCGCCATTTAATCCAGCGGCGACCACAAAAGGTAAATCCCGGCGACTGACTTTTGCGACGCTGTGCCCTTCACGGCCTAATAATTCAATTTCCTCTTTCGTCAGACCAACTTTCATGACGCCTTTAATAATGGCGATAGTTGCCGGCACCGCACCGTGCTTGCGAATAGTCTCTTCGACTTCAATTGCCGTTTGCGCATTTTGCGGGAACGGCATACCGTGAGAAATAATTGTCGATTCCAGCGCTACAACCGGTTTATTATTTTCGAGCGCTTCTTTTACTTCCGCAGAGATATGCAGTAATTCAGGGGAAATCGTTAATTCAGACATCTTGTTTCTCCACTAGCGATGTGACTTTTGAAAAAGATAAGTCAGGATTATTGGTATATTCGGACGCCAGAGCCATAGACGAACACCCTTGCGCAAAACGGACCGAATCGATAAATGAAAAACCTTCTACCCAACAGGCCGCCAGACCCGCCATCATGGCGTCACCCGCCCCGGTGACATTAACGACCTGGGTTTTAATCGGAGGTGACCACCCACTTACGCCATCGCGCTCGCTGTAATAAACGCCGTCGCCGCCCATGCTCAGTACCAGCCGTCGCAGACCGCGAGCATGAAACCATTCGGCAACCTTTCCTACATCGTCGCGCCCGGAAAGCGTAATGCCACTGAGCGTTTCGGCCTCAAGGCGGTTGGGTTTCAGCGTATGAATCTGTCCCAGCCAGTCGCGTATTTTGACGCATTTCCAGGCGGATACCGGGTCGATGAAAACAGGCGTATCTCCCGCATGTGTCAGCAGCCAGGCGAGCGCGTCTTCACTGATATTGCAGTCGGCAACAATTACGCTGGCGTCGCGAATAAAATCGATATGTTTTGCCAGGAAATCCGCAGACAAATGATCGGTAATATTCATATCGTTAATGGCTACCAGCATTTCGCCGGTATTATCCAGGAGCGATAAATAACTCGATGTATTTTCACCTGCAACAATAAGACACTTTTCTATTCGGACACCGGACTGACTGGTTTGATTTAAGAGAGACTGGCCATAAAAATCATCGCCCACCACGGTGAGTAGCCATGACTCAGTTCCCAGCAACGCCAGATTCTGTGAAATATTACGCCCCACACCGCCCGGCGTGAATTTTATTTTCCCCGGGTTGGAATCCGCGTAATTCAATACACCATGTGAATAGCCCGCCACGTCCATATTTGCAGAACCAATAGTGATTATATAATCCTTTTTACGCATAAAACGCCCTCTGGCAAGAAATGCCATATTAATGAGATCGTCGAGACAACAATTCGTTTATCGTCTGGTTGCGAAACCTTATTAGAGCACATGTTTATTTTTGAACATGTGTTTATCGTAAGCCGAATTTGCGTAAAGTAAATACGCCCCCACGAGCGAAGGTGAATAGATATGAAGGTCATCACAAATTTATAAGGATTGAGATTAAAACACGTTACAGAAATGAGATGCGGGGCACAGAAGGCGGGGAATAAAAAAAGGGCCGGTTTCCCGGCCCCTTTATGACTCAGTCAATCATATTATGCGGCTTTGGCAACAGCTTCGGTTTCCGGACGTTTCAGGAACGCATAGACCAGACCTGCCAGCAGGGTACCTGCCACGATAGAGAGCAGATAACCCACAACCGGGGTGATTGCACCTGGAATCAGCAGAACGAACAGGCCACCGTGCGGTGCCATCAGTTTCGCGCCAATCGCCATGGAGATAGCCCCCGTCAGCGCGCCACCGGCGATACAGCATGGCAGAACACGCATCGGGTCACGTGCCGCGAACGGAATCGCACCTTCGGAGATAAAGCACAGGCCCAGAACCAGCGCCGCTTTGCCCCCTTCCTGCTGCCCTTTATCGAATTTCTTACGGGCAACAATGGTCGCCAGACCCATCGCCAGCGGCGGCACCATACCGGCAGCCATGATGGCGGCCATCGGTGCGTAAGTCTGCGTACTCAACAGACCAACACCAAAGGCGTAGGCCGCTTTGTTCACCGGACCACCCATGTCGGTACACATCATGCCACCGAGGATTGCACCCAGCAGGACAGCATTCGCCGTACCCATGGATTGCAGCCATGACGTCAGACCTGCAAGGATACCCGCAACCGGTTTACCGATAAGGTAGATCATCGCCAGACCAACAATCAGGCTTGAGAACAGCGGAATGATCAGGATCGGTTTCAGCGCTTCCATGCTTGGCGGCAACTTAACGCCTTTACTGATGGCTTTCGCCAGATAACCCGCAAGGAAACCGGCAATAATACCGCCGATAAAGCCAGAGCCGGTACTTACTGCCAGCATACCGCCAATAAGACCCGGCGTCAGACCCGGACGGTCAGCGATGGAGAAGGCAATGTAACCGGCCAGCACCGGCACCATCAGAGCAAACGCAGACCCACCACCGATTTGCATCAGCGCGGCAGCCAGCGTATCCGGCGTTTTAAATGCGGTAATACCGAAGGCAAAGGACAGGGCGATACACAGACCACCGGCAACAACCATCGGCAGCATGTAAGAAACACCGGTCAGCAGGTGGCGATAGGCGCCCGCACTCTCTTTTTTACCTTCACTGCTCGCAGATTGCGTACCGCCGCTCGGCTGATACGTTTTCGCTTCGGCTTGCGCTTTGTCTAATTCCTGCGCCGTTTTCTTCAGTGCCAGGCCTGTAGTCGTGCGATACATCGGTTTGCCAGCGAATTTCGCCAGATCCACTTCGATGTCAGCGGCGACGATCACCAGATCGGCTTGTGCCACTTCTTCCGGCGTGATGGCGTTACCCGCGCCAACAGAGCCGCGTGTTTCCACTTTCACCCACCAGCCGCGTTTTTTCGCTTCGGTTTCAATGGCCTCTGCCGCCATAAAGGTGTGCGCAACACCCGTCGGGCAGGCGGTGATAGCCACGATACGTTTCGGACCACTGTTGGACGTCACCGGTGTCGCCGCCGGAGCCGTGTACGGAGAAGCGTGGTTCTTTGCTTCACTTAAAAACAGTTCCGGATGAGCCACAGCGCGATTGATGTCGCCCAACCAGACTTTCTTGCCGCTCAGCGCGCTGTCAGCCGGCACGCGGGAGCCCAGAACGATCGCCAGTTCAGCTTCACCGGGGTTGTCGATAAACTGCAAATTCGCTTTTTGTGCCGCTGCGCCTAACAGGCTTTTCGCCATATATGCGCGAGCTTGACCGAGTTCAGAATCAATTATCAGCAGCGTTTTCATTATGCTCTCCTGCTGTTAGTTAAAGGGTTTTAAGTCAACACGCGCCATCATCGCGGCTAACTGGGTACGATCGGTAATACCTACATTGCTCTGGCTAACGGCCAGTGCTGCCACGGCAGTGGCCAGGCGCAACGTATGTTCACTGGACTCTCGCATTAACAGGCCATAAATCAGACCGCCAACCATTGAATCCCCTGCGCCAACGGTGCTTACCACCTCCATTGACGGCGGTTTGGCGATCCATTCGCCCGAAGCGTTAACCCACAACGCCCCTTCCGCGCCCAGTGAAATAACCACATGGGCAATTCCTTGTTCACGAAGCGCATGCGCCGCGTCGATCACATCTTTCAATTCCGGTAATTTGCGACCAGCCCAAATTTCGAGTTCGCGACGGTTAGGTTTAACCAGCCACGGCGCAGCTTTCAGACCAGCAACCAGCGCATCGCGGCTGCTGTCGAAAATGATGCATGGGCACTGGCTGCGCAGGCGCGTCATCCAGTCGGTAAAGGCTTCCGGGCTCACACCCGATGGCAAGCTGCCGCTGACACACACCATGTCGAACTGACCCAGCCAGGTCAGAGAGTCTGCAACAAAACGTTCCCAGTCTGCCGGCGTCACTTCGAAGCCGGAGAAGTTGAAGTCAGTGACTTCGCTGTCTTTTTCCGTCAACTTCACGTTGATACGGGTACGGCCCTGAACAATCTGGAAGCGGTTAGCAATACCCAGTTCGCTGAACAATTGCTGGAAACCGTCCTGGTTGTCTTTACCCAGGAAGCCGCCGACGGTCACGTCGATGCCCAGATCTTTCAGCACTTTCGCCACGTTGATACCTTTACCTGCAGCATGCAGGCCGGTAGTGCGAACCAGGTTCACTTCACCGCGTTCAATTTCCGGGGTATACCCGACCAGATCATAGGCAGGGTTAAGGGTAATAGTAGCGACACGTCTGCTCATTATGCGCCCTCCCCCAGACCGGCAGCGATGGCTTCGCCAATCGCTTTCAGCGCCTGTTCAGCATCATCGCCCTGTGCGGTGAAGCGCAGACGGTGACCTTTCTTCACGCCCAGCGCGACCACTTTCATCAGGCTACGACCATTGGCGGATTTACCGGTACCGTCGAGGTTAGCGACAGTCACTTCGCTATTAAATTGTTTGATGGTATTGACCAGCATGGTGCCCGGACGGGCATGAAGGCCATGTTCGTTGCGTACAACAAACTCGGCGGTCAGCAGGTTGTCAGCAATAGCGTCATCGCTGGTCAACAGTGCCAGCAGGGTAGCGGCATCTGCGCTCAGAAGACGGTCAGCTTTATTGTCGAGCAGCAGATTGCTCAGACGTTTGAGCACGGCAACCGGCTGGTCATCAGCCATTGCTACGCTGACCAGCAGCGCAACGCTTTCACCATTCACATCAAATGCTTTTGCAGCACGGCTGACAGCCACCGCGCTCGCCAGGTTGCCCTGTGCGCTGTCGTTCAGCCAGATCCCCTGACCAAGATTCAGCGGTTGTTCGTTAATCGCGCGTGCCACATAGACAGCATCAACCGCGCCCGCTTCTTTCAGCCGCGCAGCGTTCAGCGCCTGCAGCGTCACGAGGTCGCTGGCGACAACGTCAAGGCTCAGGGTATCGTTATCCAGTTTCAGCGACGCCACTTGCTGTTCACCCATCAGCAACGCACGCAGTTCTTCTGCTGTGGTCGCCGATTGCAGTTGTGCAGCAACGGAATCATCGCTCAGGACGTGGGTTAGCTGACGCAGCAGGCCCAGGTGTTCATCAGAACTGGCGGCAATACCGATAGCCACATAGGCGACCTGGCCTTCCCCCCAGAGAATGCCTTGCGGAAACTGGAACACTTTGACACCGGTTTTCAACACCTGGTCGCGGGTATCAGTCGTCCCGTGAGGAATGGCGATCCCGTTGCCAAGGAACGTTGACGTCTGCTGCTCACGCGCCAGCATGCCATCAACATAACCACCGGCGACGTTGCCTGCTTCTGCCAGTGCGGCAGCAATCTGACGAATCGCCTCTTCTTTCGTCCCGGCCTGCTGGCCCGGATGGATGTCCTGAACGGATAACTGGAACATGTAAATCCTCTCCTGCTGAACTGAATCGTTTCAGCTAACTTGAGAAATAATGCGCCACCCTGAAATGTGTTGAAAACAAGATGACGCTGAAACGTTTCGAGAAGTCTTGACTTTTCCGCTTCAGCAATCAAGAAAAGTCTCGTTTTTGATTGCAAAATTACGATCTACTGCACATTTCACTCCCTGGCATCCCATTTTTGCTGAACAAAGCTGACCGTCTTTTTAGGTCACATTCAGCCCCCATCAGCACAGCAGTATCGTTGAAATGTTGTTCCGTTTTTGTGAGCAAAAAAGAGAGGGGAAAAATACCTGTCCGTTTTTCGGTTGTTGCCCGTCACGCCTTATCGGTACCGATAAGCGGCCATTCAACAGAGGATTGTGATGATGAATTTTGCCCTTTTACACCGACAAGACGGCCCGTTACTGATAGCAAATGTCTGGGATGTCTCCAGCGCCAGAGCCGCACAGGCCTCGGGTTATCAGGTAATGGGCATCTCCAGTGCCGCCATTGCCGCGATGTAAGACTATGACGATGGCGACGGCATCACCTTTGCAGTATTCCACCACCTGATCGTCCGTTTACGGGCTTGCTGCCCTCTGCCGCTGACCGTTGATATGGAGTATGGCTATGGTGAAAGTCATGGGCAGATTATCGACAACCTGCTCACGCTGGCTGAACTCGGTGTCGCAGGCATTAACCTGGAAGACAGCCGTGTTCAGCAAGGAAAGCGGATGTTGAGGATTCTGCTGAATTTGCATCACTACTGAACGCCATTCGCCAGCGCCTTGCTGATGAACAACACAGTCTGTTCATTATCGTATTGCGATTGTCATCCCCTGCCACCGGATCCCTGGCAAGGACGATGCAATGACAGGCTACGGCGGCGGTATTGCGCGCAAGAAATGGTTAATAGAGCATGAAGCGAAATATCAGCACAGCGCGGAGTCGCCTTAAGGTGCGGTCGCGGCTTCCAGATTAATCAGGAAAGTCATGGCCGCCTCCCGATTGCTGAAACACATGCCAGCGCTCGGTTGCAGGCTGGCGCAGACCGCTGGACGTAGCGGGGAGCCGAAAATTTTACACGTGTTGTCATCCGCCAGTTGGACACAACGCGTGTTGGCCGGCTTGCCCTGTGGCATACCGGGGATAGGACTTGAAATCGAAGGGGCGATACAGCACGCTCCGCAATCCGTACGGCATTCCATAATCACGACTCTCTGTTGGGCTGGCCGCCAAACTACCTGTTTTCCCCGCCAAACGCAAAACTCAGCGATTCCACTTGCCTGTAAAGGCCCTCGCGGGTACTTTGTCGCGATATTTTCGTTATTTTTAATTTACAGGATCCCACTGATGCCAAGAGCGAACGAAATCAAGAAAGGTATGGTGCTGAACTACAACGGCAAGCTGCTGATTGTAAAGAATATTGATATTCAGTCACCGAGCGCCCGCGGCGCCGCAACCCTCTATAAAATGCGTTTCTCCGATGTGCGCACCGGCCTGAAAGTCGAAGAACGTTTTAAAGGTGACGATATCGTTGATACCGTGACTCTGACCCGCCGTTTCGTTGACTTCTCGTATGTTGATGGCAACGAATACGTGTTTATGGATAAAGAAGATTACACGCCGTACACCTTCACAAAAGAGCAGATCGAAGAAGAACTGCTGTTTATCCCGGAAGGCGGGATGCCGGATATGCAGGTGCTGACCTGGGATGGCCAACTGCTGGCGCTGGAATTGCCGCAGACCGTTGATCTGGAAATTGTTGAAACCGCACCGGGCATCAAAGGCGCGTCAGCCAGTTCACGTACCAAACCGGCAACCATGAGCACGGGTCTGGTGATTCAGGTTCCGGAATACCTGACCACCGGCGAGAAAATCCGCATTCATATTGAAGAAAGCCGTTATATGGGCCGTGCGGACTAAGCCAGCCTGTAAAAGTAAAAAAGGACAGTGAAAACTGTCCTTTTTTTATTTCTGAGCGAAGCTAACGGATTACAACAGGTCGCGGAACAGCGTTTTCTTAAGCGCCAGTTCCACGCCGCGCACTTCCGCCATCCCTTTCAGACGACCAATCGCCGAATAGCCTGGGTTGGTTTTCTTACGCAGGTCATCGAGCATCTGATGACCGTGATCCGGACGGAACGGAATCGGGCGCAGGTCGCCGGCTTTCTTGCGGCGTTGCTCTTCACTCAGGATCGCCGCCACAACCGAAACCATATCCACATCGCCCTGCAGGTGCGCAGCTTCATGGAACGTTTTCGGGTTATCTTCACGGCAGGTAGAACGCAGGTGCGTGAAGTGAATACGGTCGCCGAACGTCTCAATCATGTTCACCAGATCGTTATCGGCGCGTACACCATAGGAACCCGTGCACATGGTGAAACCGTTATTGATGCTGTCGACCGCGTTTTTCAGCCAGTGCATGTCCTCAATGGTCGAGACAATACGCGGCAGGCCAAGGATGGGACGCGGCGGATCGTCCGGGTGTACCGCCAGACGCACGCCGACTTCTTCAGCCACGGCAACAATCGCGCGCAGGAAATAAGCCATATTTTCGCGCAACTGATCTTTGTTGATGCCATCGTATTCCGCCAGACGGGCACGGAACTGATCCAGCGTGTACCCCTCTTCCGCACCCGGCAGACCAGCAATAATATTGCGCGTCAGTTTTTCAATTTCCGCTGCGCTCATCGCTTCAAAATAGGCCTGCGCCTGCTGCTGTTCTTCTTCGGTGTAATCAGCCTGCGCACCGTCGCGTTTGAGGATATAAAGTTCAAACGCAGCAAAAGCAATCTGATCAAAACGCAGCGCTTTAGAGCCGTCCGGCAGTTCGTATTCCAGATCGGTACGCGTCCAGTCGAGGATCGGCATAAAGTTGTAGCACACGGTATCGATGCCACAGGCTGCCAGGTTGCGGATGCTTTGCTGATAGTTAGCAATCCAGGTGTCATACTGTCCACTGTGCGTTTTGATATCTTCATGCACAGGAATACTTTCCACCACCGACCAGGTCAGCCCTTTTTCAGCCAGCAATGCCTGACGCTGTTTGATTTCTTCTACCGGCCAGACCTGACCGTTGGGAATATGGTGCAGTGCCGTCACAACACCTGTTGCGCCAGCCTGACGCACATCATCTAATGAAACCGGATCGTTCGGTCCGTACCAACGCCAGGTTTGTTCCATCGCCTCATCCTCAAAGTTGTTATACCAATACCGCAAAGCCCATGACGACTACCATACATGTTTAACGGAGAGGGTCAAACGCCGCCGCAAGAATGATTGATCCAGCTCACATTACCCGGATATTTCAGGCACACCAATTCAATTTGCTGTCATATAACTTTACACTGCATATTGTTAATTAATGGTTAAACAGGTGTATTTCAATGCAAACAATTGCCTCCGTAACGCTGCCAGAAACGGTGCAGTTACCTCAATATGATCGCCGTTCATTGCGTTCGCGCATTGTTCACTTCGGTTTTGGCGCCTTTCACCGCGCGCATCAGGCACTATTGACTGACCGTGTGCTGAACGCGCTGGGGGGCGACTGGGGCATATGCGAGATTAGCCTGTTCAGCGGCGACCAGCTTATGGCGCAGTTGCGCGCGCAGGATCATCTGTACACCGTGCTGGAGAAAGGGGCTGAAGGGAATAAAGCCTACGTTGTTGGCGCGGTTAACGAATGTCTGAATGCCAAACTGGACTCACTGGCGGCCATTATTGAAAAATTTTGCGAACCGCAGGTAGCCATTGTTTCCCTGACCATCACCGAGAAAGGCTATTGCATCGACCCGGCAACCGGCAAACTGGACCTCACTCAACCGCGCATTGCCCATGATCTGCAGGAGCCTGGCGAACCGCATTCCGCACCAGGCATTCTGGTTGAAGCGCTCGCCCGTCGACGTGAGCGCGGCCTGCCCGCCTTTACGGTGCTGTCTTGCGACAATATTCCGGATAATGGTCACATCGTGAAAAACGCGGTACTGGGTATGGCACAAACCCGTTCCTCCGAGCTGGCGCAGTGGATTGATACGCATGTCAGTTTCCCCTCAACCATGGTGGACCGTATCGTGCCGGCCGCTACTGACGAATCCCTGGCGGAAATTGCCGCTGAATTGGGGGTTGCCGATCCCTGTGCCATCAGTTGCGAGCCTTATATTCAGTGGGTCATTGAAGACAACTTTGTTGCCGGTCGTCCGCAATGGGAAGTGGCAGGGGTGCAACTCGTACAAGACGTTCGCCCGTGGGAACAGATGAAGCTGCGTATGCTGAACGGTAGCCATTCGTTCCTCGCGTACCTGGGGTATCTGGCCGGGTTTGCCCATATCAGCGATTGTATGCAGGATGAGGTTTTTCGCCGTGCCGCACATCAGTTGATGCTAGGTGAACAGGCCCCTACGCTTGCTATTACCGGCGTGGACCTCAACGCATATGCAGACAATCTGATTGCCCGTTTTTCTAACCCGGCGCTTAAACATCGCACCTGGCAGATAGCGATGGACGGTAGCCAGAAACTGCCGCAGCGTATGCTGGATAGCGTTCGCGTACATTTACAGCGTGAAAGCCACTGGCCGTTGCTGGCACTCGGCGTGGCAGGCTGGATGCGCTATGTCAGCGGAACGGATGACGCAGGCGAGGCCATTGATGTGCGCGATCCTCTGGTCGATAAGTTACGGGCTATCGTCGAGACCAGCAGTGAAAGGGAGCGCGTTGGGGCGTTGCTGGCGCTCAGTGAAATCTTCGGTACAGATTTACCCACCGACCCGCGTTTTGTGAATGCCATCGACAGTGCATGGCAACAGTTGCGCACGCAAGGGGCGCACCAGGCGGTGCGTAACGCCCTGCAGATTTAACATTTTCTGCCATTAAAAGGGGCGGAAAGTGCTTTCTCCGCTCCTGCCCTTCTCTTTTTTGCCAATTTTCGCCAGGATTGTCGCACTTATTATTGTGCGTAATGCTGGAGTAAACGTGACGAAAACAAATCTGATTACTGGCTTTCTTGGCAGCGGGAAGACGACGTCCATTCTCCATATGCTGGCAAATAAAGACCCCAACGAAAAATGGGCCGTTCTGGTCAATGAATTTGGCGAAGTGGGCATCGATGGCGCGTTACTGGCGGACAGCGGGGCCTTATTAAAAGAGATCCCCGGCGGATGCATGTGCTGCGTGAACGGCCTGCCAATGCAGGTTGGCCTTAATACGCTATTACGTCAGGGTAAACCCGATCGTTTACTGATTGAGCCTACCGGCCTGGGCCATCCAAAACAGATTCTCGATATGCTCACTGCCCCGGTCTATGAACCCTGGATCGATTTGCGCGCGACCTTGTGCCTTATCGACCCACGTCAGTTGCTGGACGAAAAAGTGACGGGTAATGAAAACTTCCGCGACCAGCTTGCGGCGGCTGACATCATTGTCGCTAATAAAGAAGACCGCGCCAGCGTCGAGAGCCAACAGGCACTGGAAGTATGGTGGCAGCAACATGGCGGCGACCGTCTGCGTATCAACGCCACACAGGGAAATATTCCCGTGTCGCTGCTGGATAACCCACGCCGCAATCTGCGCGCACTTCCCACCAGTGCCGAACATCATCACCACACCGGCGAACGAAAAGGACTGGCGGCGCTAAGCTTGCCTGAACATCAACGCTGGCGACGCAGCCTGAATAGTGGCCAGGGTCATCATGCGTGCGGTTGGATTTTTGACGCAGATACGCAGTTTGACACCATTGGTTTACTTGAGTGGGCGCGCCTTGCGCCAGTCGAACGCGTCAAGGGTGTAATGCGTATTCCCGAAGGGCTGGTGCGTATTAATCGCCAGGGGCTGGATCTGCATATTGAGACGCAAAATGTCGCGCCACCGGACAGCCGTATTGAATTAATTACCGCCTCCGAAGCGGACTGGAATGCCTTGCAGGCCAGTTTGTTGAAGCTTCGTTTAAGTTAAGGACACTACTGTTTTGCCCGTATTGTTCAAAAATGGATAAAGATGAAGACTCGTTTACCGCTTATTTTTTTGCTTAATGTCGCTGGTTTTGCGCTGTTCCTGTCCTGGTATTTACCGGTTAATCATGGATTCTGGTTTCCGCTGGACGCAGCAATTTTCCACTTCTTCAATAACGGCCTCGTTGAGAACCGTGCCTTCCTGTGGCTGGTCGCGCTGACCAACAACCGCGCCTTTGACGCCTGCTCGCTCATTGCCATGGGTTGCCTGATGCTGTCGTTCTGGTTGCGTGAAGACAGCGCCGGACGTCGCCGGATCGTCATTATTGGCCTGACTATGTTGCTGTTTGCGGTGGCTATTAATCAGCTCGCGCAATTGCTTATTCCCGTTAAACGCGAAAGCCCGACACTCTTTTTTAGCGGCATTCATCGGGTCAGTGAATTACTGGATTTCCCGACCAAGGATGCCTCCAAAGACAGTTTCCCGGGCGATCATGGCATGATGTTGCTTATTTTTTCTTCTATCATGCTGCGTTATTTCGGTAAAAAAGCGTTCGCCATTGCCCTGATTATTTTTGTGGTTTTCGCATTCCCACGCGTGATGATTGGCGCCCACTGGTTTACCGATATTGCTGTTGGCTCTCTTTCTGTGGTGCTGATTGGCCTGCCGTGGTGTCTGATGACACCACTTAGCGACAAAATAATTAGCCTGTTTAATCGTTACCTACCGGGAAAATAAACAACTTTTATACAATTTAATAACATGGATGTACGCTAATCATCAGGGATCGTTTTCGATCCCTGATGCAAATTTGTCAAAACTTCGCCTTTTCTGTCATCCCCCTGTCATAACAATCACTATTCAAATTAGCGATTTGCATGATTCTTAACCTAAATTGCCGCTTTTTTAGCCATTCCTGATAATTAACTTTCTGTATCATAATTTCTTATAAAAAATCGCAGAAAAGCGCTCGCAATGCCCGTAGTGATAGGGTAATCTCGGGTCTGCTTTGAGCTAATGAGCAATTATTCTCATAACAAATAAATTTGTGCGTTCATCCACAGATTTGACCACGGGTAATTGTCTCATTGCATACAGCTAATTACTCTCGCTGCGTTGGCATTTTTTATAACGATATTTATCGTTAAGGACTTCAAGGGAAAATAATTAACATGGTCAAATCTCAGCCGATTTTGAGATATATCTTGCGGGCGATTCCCGCGGTAGCAGTGGCGGTTCTGTTATCAGCTTGTTCAACAAATACCGCGAAAAACATGCATTCTGAGACGCATGCTGTGGGCGAAGATATCTCTTCACTGCAAGCCTCTCAGGATGAATTTGAAAATATGGTGCGTAATCTGGATGTGAAAAATCGCATCCTCGATCAATATGCTGACTGGAAAGGTGTACGTTACCGCTTAGGCGGCGACACCAAGAAAGGTATTGATTGTTCCGGCTTCGTCCAGCGCACTTTCCGTGAGCAGTTTGGTTTAGAATTACCGCGTTCAACCTACGAACAGCAGGAAATGGGTAAGTCGGTATCACGCACCAGTTTGCGTACCGGTGACCTGGTGTTGTTCAGAGCAGGGTCAACGGGTCGCCATGTAGGCATCTACATTGGCAATAACCAGTTTGTCCATGCTTCGACAAGTAGTGGTGTGGTGATTTCCAGTATGGATGAACCTTACTGGAAGAAGCGCTACAACGAAGCGCGCCGCATATTGTCCCGCAGCTAACGCATGTTTTCGCCGGTTATCCCTTGGCTGGCGCGAAACGATAAAAGAACACTGCTTCGGCGGTGTTTTTTTATACCTATTTTTCTTGCCTGTTTATATGTCTCATTAACACTTTCCAGGCTATATTCCAGGAAATCAAATAGAGCAATCGCCTGGCTTTTTTTCGCTCAAACTCGCCAGATATGGATATAAGTGATGTTGACCCGCAACTTTTCCGCCAGCCGGAAAATTCTTCTGTTTAGCCTTCTGGTCGGTCTCTTCGCGGCTATTGCCGTTAGCGGGATTCATTTTTTAGTTGTTCAGAAGAAACATGAGCAAAAGATGAATGCCGTACTCGCGGGCATGCAGCACTGGCTCACAGACTATTTTAGCGATATCAAAACCACCGCTGAGACGCTCCAGCCGCTAACGCTCAATGAGTGCGCTGATGTCGCCAGTGAACTGACCTCGCGCGCCGCTTTTAGCACCAATGTTCGCGCATTTTTATTAGTCAAAAACGATAACGCATTTTGTTCTTCCGCTACGGGCGTGATGCACGTACCGATGAAGGATCTCCTGCCGGAAATTGATCTGCACAAAGACTTTGATATGGTCATTTTGCACGGCACGCCAATGTTGCCGGACAAACCGGCGATTGCAATGTGGTTCCGCAGCCCCTTGCTTGATGACCGTGGCGTTTTCGTATCTCTCAATGTCAACCTCACCCCTTTCCTGCTGTATACCTCACAGCAACAAGAACTGAGCGGTATTGCACTCGGGATCGGCCACAACGCGATCTCCACTTTTTCGACGGGTCTTGTTGATCTACGTACCCTGAAAGCCACACCGTTTCGCACAGCGCATCTTGCTGGCTTTCCGCTGACCATTAATCTTTATACCGAAACCTGGGAACCCGAAGACGTACAGCTTGCCCTGCTGTTTGGCGGCATGGTGGGCACGCTTGCGGGTTTACTGACGGCCTGGTATCTCTATATCCGAATGCGTCCAGGCAAAGAGATCCTTACCGCCATTAAACAGAATCAGTTTTATGTGGTGTACCAGCCAGTGATTGATGCCAGTGAATTACGGGTGCGAGGTGTCGAGGTGCTGATGCGCTGGAAGCACCCCACCGCCGGCGAGATCCCACCAGATGCGTTTATCCAGTATGCCGAGGCGCAACAGCTAATCGTGCCGCTGACGCTGCACCTGTTTAAGCTTATTGCCCACGATGCGCCAGTCTTGCAAACACTGCTGCCACAGGGGGCCAAACTGGGTATTAATATCTCGCCCGGCCATTTGCATGTCGAAAGTTTTGCCAGGGATATTCGCCAGTTTACCCATTCCCTTCCGGCCGACTATTTCCGCCTGGTGCTGGAAATCACCGAGCGGGATATGTTGCGCCAGAATGAGGCGGTGAAATTATTCCAGTGGCTGCGTGATGAAGGTTATGAAATTGCCATTGATGATTTCGGCACCGGTCACAGCGCACTTATCTATCTTGAACGTTTCACCGTTGATTATCTTAAAATTGATCGTGGCTTTGTGAATGCCATTGGTACTGAAACCGTCACGTCACCGGTGCTTGATGCAGTGCTGACGCTGGCGAAACGTCTGAATATGGCCACCGTGGCAGAAGGTGTCGAAACACCAGAGCAGGCTCGCTGGCTGCGGGAACATGGCGTTAATTTTATGCAGGGTTACTATTTCAGCCGCCCAATGACACTTGAGCAATTCACAATGTGGCATCCCCCGCAGTTTTCATCACGACTTTAGGCCGTTAACTATTTCACAACGGGCGCCCCCTCCCTTATTATTCAATGAGAAAACGTTGGTGCGCCCGGAGCGCCACAGGTAAAGGATCCCGCCCGATGAAGTTTGTGCGCCTGTTTATTTTGAGTTTGCTGCTGGTAGGCACCGTTAGCCATGCGCAAACCATTAAAGAGAATTACGCGTTTGCCGTTATCGGCGAGCCCAAATATGCCATCAATTTCTCACATTTTGACTATGTGAATCCCGCTGCGCCTAAAGGCGGCAATATTACGCTTTCCTATATCGGTACGTTCGATAGCTTCAACCGCTTTGCACTGCGCGGTAACGCCGCCGTGCGCACCGAGTCGCTCTATGACAGCCTGTTTACCACCTCTGATGATGAACCGGGCAGCTACTATCCGCTGATTGCTGAGGTGGCCCGCTACGCCGATGATTATTCATGGGTCGAGGTCTCGATCAATCCGCGCGCCACCTTCCACGACGGCTCACCTATTCGGGCCAGCGATGTGGCATTCACCTTCCATAAATTCATGACCGAAGGGGTGCCGCAGTTCCGCCTGATCTATAAAGGCACCACGGTAAAAGCGATCTCCCCGTTAACCGTGCGTATCGAACTGGGTGAACCGGGCAAAGAGAACATGCTTAGCCTCTTCTCACTGCCGGTTATGCCTGAGAAATTCTGGAAAGATCATAAACTCAGCGACCCGCTATCGTCCCCTCCCCTCGGGAGCGGCCCTTATCGCATCACCAGTTGGCGGATGGGACAGTACGTGACCTACTCGCGCGTGAAGGACTACTGGGGCGCGACGCTGCCGGTCAATCGCGGGCGCTGGAATTTCGACACGATTCGCTATGACTATTATCTGGACGACAATGTCGCCTTTGAGGCCTTTAAAGCTGGCGCGTTCGATATGCGCACCGAGGGCAGTGCAAAAAACTGGGCGACGCGCTATATCGGCAGCAATTTTGACCGTGGCTATATCATTAAAGATGAGCAGCCAAACACCTCCGCGCAGGATACCCGTTGGCTGGCATTTAATATCCAGCGACCAGTGTTTACCGACCGTCGGGTACGTGAAGCTGTCTCGCTGGCCTTTGATTTTGAGTGGATGAACAAGGCGCTGTTTTATAACGCCTACAGCCGCACCAACAGCTATTTCCAGAACACGGAATATGCCGCACGCAATTATCCGGATGCCGCGGAGCTGACGCTACTGGCGCCGATGAAAGCCGACCTGCCGCCGGAGGTTTTCACCTCTATTTATACTCCACCCGTCTCCAAAGGCGACGGCTATGACCGGGAGAACCTGCTGAAAGCGAGTGAGCTACTCAAGCAGGCAGGCTGGGAAATGAAAGACCAGAAGCTGGTGAACTCCCAGACCGGTAAACCGTTCGTTTTCGAGATGCTGCTGCCTTCTGGCGGGAACAACCAGTGGGTGTTGCCGTTTCAGCACAACCTGGCGCGGCTGGGTATTACGATGGAAGTCCGCCAGGTCGATAACTCGCAGATAACCAATCGTCTGCGCACCCGCGATTACGACATGATGCCGCGCGTGTGGCGGGCAATGCCGTGGCCCAGTTCCGATCTGCAAATCTCCTGGAGTTCGCAATACATCGATTCAACCTATAACTCCCCCGGCGTGAAAAGCCCGATACTGGATAAACTGATCGCGCAAATTATCCAGGCGCAGGGAGATAAGCAAAAACTGCTGCCGCTGGGGCGGGCGCTCGACCGGGTGCTGACGTGGAATTACTACATGTTGCCTATGTGGTATATGGCAGCCGATCAGGTGGCCTACTGGGACAAGTTCTCTATGCCAGGCATTCGCCCCGTCTATTCACTCGGTTTCGACACCTGGTGGTATGACGTGAACAAAGCGGCAAAACTGCCCGCAGACAGACGCTAAGGAGACAGGATGGGCGCCTATTTTATTCGACGCTTATTGCTGATCATTCCCACCTTGTGGGCGATTATCACCATTAACTTTTTCATCGTACAGATTGCCCCGGGAGGGCCGGTCGATCAGGCCATTGCGGCGATTGAGTTCGGTAACCAAAGTGGCTTACCGGGGACGACGGTCGAAGGTGGCGGTGCCACACAC
This sequence comes from Citrobacter sp. UYEF32, assembly GCF_040546205.1. Classification (NCBI taxonomy): domain Bacteria; kingdom Pseudomonadati; phylum Pseudomonadota; class Gammaproteobacteria; order Enterobacterales; family Enterobacteriaceae; genus Citrobacter; species Citrobacter sp. UYEF32. Next base: position 686,555 of record NZ_JBEPNI010000001.1, read on the forward strand.
GCCCGAACCGGTGTCGGTAGCGCTACCAGTAATGACAGCCACTATCGTGGCGGGCGTGGGCTTGATCCGGAAGTGATTGCTGAAATCACCAAACGCTACGGCTTCGACAAACCGATTCATGAGCGTTATTTCAAAATGCTTTGGGATTATGTCCGTTTCGACTTCGGCAATAGCCTGTTTCGCAGCGCCTCAGTGCTACAACTGATCAAAGAGAGCCTGCCGGTTTCCGTCACGCTTGGGCTATGGGGGACGCTGATTATCTATCTTGTGTCGATTCCCCTGGGGATCCGCAAAGCGGTCTATAACGGCAGCCGGTTCGACGTCTGGAGCAGCGCTTTTATTATTATCGGCTACGCGATCCCCGCATTTCTGTTCGCTATTTTGCTGATCGTCTTTTTTGCGGGCGGCAGCTACTACGATATCTTCCCGCTGCGTGGGCTGGTTTCGTCGAACTTCGATACCCTGCCCTGGTACGCTAAGGTAACCGACTACCTGTGGCACATCACCCTGCCCGTGCTGGCAACCGTCATTGGCGGCTTTGCGGCCCTGACCATGCTGACGAAAAACTCCTTTATGGATGAGATCAGAAAGCAGTATGTGGTGACCGCGCGCGCAAAAGGCGTCAGCGAAGGCAATATTATGCGCAAGCATGTGTTTCGTAACGCGATGTTACTGGTGATCGCAGGCTTTCCTGCCACCTTTATCAGCATGTTTTTTACCGGCTCACTGCTTATTGAAGTGATCTTCTCGCTTAATGGGCTGGGGCTGCTGGGCTACGAGGCCACCGTCTCGCGCGATTATCCGGTGATGTTTGGCACGCTTTATATTTTCACGCTTATCGGCCTGTTGCTGAATATTCTCAGCGACATGACTTATACGCTGGTCGACCCGCGCATCGATTTCGAGGGACGCTGATGTTTAAATTAAGCTACGTCAACCAGACTCGCTGGGCGCGTTTTCGCCATAATCGCCGCGGTTTTTGGTCGCTGTGGATTTTTCTGCTGATTTTTTTATTCAGCCTGTTTGCCGAACTGATCGCCAACGATAAACCGCTGCTGGTGCGTTACCAGGGTCACTGGTACGCGCCGGTGATTTTCAACTATAGCGAGAGCGAATTTGGCGGTCCGTTTGCCACGCCTGCGGATTATCAGGATCCCTGGCTGCAGCAGCAAATCGCTCAGCATGGCTGGATGATTCATGCCCCCATCCGCTTTGGCGCGCGCAGTATCAACTACTCCACCACTCAGCCTTTCCCCTCGCCGCCCTCAAAGCAGAACTGGTTAGGTACCGATGCCAACGGCGGGGATGTGCTGGCGCGTATTCTCTACGGAACGCGTATCTCATTGCTGTTTGGCTTAATGTTGACGCTCTGCTCCTGCGTTATCGGCGTGCTCGCAGGCGCACTACAGGGCTATTACGGCGGGAAAATAGATCTCTGGGGCCAGCGCTTTATTGAGGTCTGGTCAGGCATGCCAACGCTGTTCCTGATTATTCTGCTCTCCAGCGTCGTACAGCCTGGATTCTGGTGGTTGCTGGCCATTACGGTACTGTTCGGCTGGATGAGTCTGGTGGGCGTGGTGCGCGCTGAGTTTCTGCGCACGCGAAATTTCGACTACATCCGTGCGGCGCAGGCGCTGGGGGTGAACGACCGCAGCATTATGCTGCGCCATATGCTGCCCAATGCGATGGTCGCCACGCTGACCTTCCTGCCGTTTATTTTATGCAGCTCGATTTCCACCCTGACCTCGCTGGATTTCCTCGGCTTCGGTTTGCCACTGGGTTCACCGTCGCTTGGCGAATTATTACTGCAGGGGAAGAATAATCTGCAGGCGCCCTGGCTGGGTATCGCGGCGTTTTTGTCTGTGGCGGTCTTACTGTCGCTGTTAATTTTTATTGGTGAAGCGGTGCGCGACGCCTTCGATCCCAACAAGGCGGTATAAGATGACCCCTCCCCTGTTACGCATTGATTCCCTGTCTATCGCTTTTCGTCAGCAGGAGACACAACGCACGGTGGTGGATTCGCTTTCGCTGCAAATTGAGGCGGGCGAAACACTGGCGCTGGTCGGCGAATCCGGCTCGGGTAAAAGCGTGAGCGCATTGTCGATCCTTCGCCTGCTGCCCACGCCACCCGCTGTCTATCCGCAGGGCGATATCCTCTTTCATGGCGAAAGCCTGCTGCATGCCAGCGAGAAAACCTTGCGCCAGGTGCGCGGCAATAAAATTGCGATGATTTTTCAGGAACCGATGGTGTCGCTCAATCCACTGCATAGCGTGGAAAAGCAGCTCTACGAGGTCTTATCGCTCCACCGGGGGATGCGCCGGGAGGCCGCCCGCGCCGAGATCCTGACCTGTCTTGACCGGGTGGGTATCCGCAATGCCCGCCAGCGCCTGGGGGATTTCCCCCACCAGCTTTCTGGCGGCGAACGCCAGCGCGTGATGATTGCCATGGCGCTGCTCACTCGTCCGGAATTATTGATTGCGGACGAACCCACCACCGCGCTGGATGTGACGGTGCAGGCGCAAATCCTGACGCTGCTGCGCGAACTGCGTCAGGAGCTGAACATGGGGCTTCTGTTTATCACGCACAACCTGAGTATTGTGCGCAAACTGGCAGATAACGTTGCCGTGATGCAAAACGGTCTGTGCGTCGAGCAGAACAGCGCCAGCGCCCTGTTTGCCGCGCCAACGCACCCTTATACCCAGCGCCTGTTGAACAGCGAGCCCGCAGGAGACCCGGTTCCTCTGGACCCGGAGACACCGCCACTGCTGCGCGTCGAAAATCTCGGCGTCAGTTTTCCGATCCGCAAAGGTATCTTTAAACGCGTGGTGGGCGAAAACCGGGTGGTCAATAACATCAGCTTCACCCTGCGCGCAGGGGAAACGCTGGGGCTGGTTGGGGAGTCTGGCTCCGGAAAGAGTACCACCGGGCTGGCTCTGCTGCGCCTGATTGCCTCGCAGGGCACCATTACCTTTGGCGATAGCCCCCTTCACGCATGGAATCGCAAACAGATGCTACCGGTGCGCCACCGCATCCAGGTGGTATTTCAGGATCCGAACTCTTCGCTGAATCCACGACTGAACGTGCAGCAGATTATCGAAGAGGGATTACTGGTGCATCAGCCGACGTTGACGCGCGAAGCGCGGGAGGCAGAGGTCATCAGAGTCATGAACGAGGTTGGTCTGGATCCAGAAACCCGCCGACGTTTCCCGGGTGAGTTTTCTGGCGGTCAGCGCCAGCGTATTGCCATTGCCCGGGCACTGATACTGAAACCGGAGCTGATCATACTGGATGAACCCACCTCCTCTCTTGATCGCACAGTACAGGCGCAGATCCTCGCCTTACTGAAATCGCTCCAGCAGACGCACCATCTGGCTTATATTTTTATCAGTCATGATTTGCAGGTGGTACGCGCGTTATGCCATCAGGTGATTGTGCTGAAACAGGGAGAAGTGGTTGAGCTGGGAGAGTGTCACCGCGTGTTTAGCGCGCCGCAGCAGGACTACACGCGTCAGCTTTTATCATTAAGCTGACGCTCAGAAAGGGTTCTGAGTGGTGAAGGGTTCAGCGATCGCGACGCCAAAGTTTTTCAGGCGGCAGGTCGCTGCAAACTCATCCTGACAGTTCACGAACAGACAAGGTTCACCTTCGCATTCCACAACGGAACAATCTACTGCGATGTCACTCAGTGCCTGACTCAGCTTGTGCATAACCGGCCAGGCGCTATCGCCATCCGGACTCAATAACTTCAGCGCCACAAGACTCCCTTCCGCGTCATCGTCATTTTGCGGAATCGGTTCAACCCTGGCGCCTGCAAAACCGTCAAGCCAGCGATAGCTCTGGGGTAAACGGTGGATGATGGAGAGTTGTAATGTATTCACTTTCTGTCCCCGGAAGTACCAATTACTTCACAAATATTTCACATTCATATTAACACATTATTGACAAACCGTCTCGTCAGCGACACATAAAACGTAAGACGCCGCGATCTGTGCGGGTTAGCGGTTCATTTATCAGGTTTTTATTGATGAACCCCGGCCCTTTTTTCGGCTATATGTACCCGTTTATGAGATCTAACTCAACTTATTTTACTACAAGGATGTGACTTTTTACACAAACGGATTTTACATAAAATAAACAAACACGTCCGAATGTATGTCAGGTTTGGTTGATGTGCATCAAAAAAGGGAGCGTTTCTGCCCCCTTCTGTTGAAAGGTTACGCCTGTTTTTTGCCGCGACTGGCGTAGAGATAGAAGAGAATGGAACTGGTTGCGCAAAAGGTGATGGACCAAATCATTGGCCATGCGGAGTTGAACGCCGACATAGAAAGCAGCGTGCCGACAATTGCGCCAATACCAAAGCGGAACGTACCGGCCAGCGAGGAGGCGGTGCCTGCCATATGGGGAAACTCATCAAGAATAACCGCCATCGCGTTTGACGACACCAGCGAAACACAGCCGACAAAGGCGGCCACGCCCACCACCAGTGACCAGAAACCTACGCCAAGCAGTGCCGTGATAACCATCCATAGCGCCATCACAAACTGAACCCACAACCCACCACGGAACATCTTTAATGCGCCCACACGGCGGACGAAACGTCCATTGATGATGGTCATCAGGAACAGGAAAACAATATTTAGCGCGAAGTAGTAGCCAAAATCCTGTGGCGAAACATGGTTGATTTCAATATAGACAAACGGCCCGGCGCTTAGAAAAGAGAACATTCCGGCAAAGCTAAAACCGCTTGCCAGCATATAGCTGAGCACGCGTTTATGACGAAACAGAGAGGCAAAATTGCCGACGGTCGTGCGCAGATGGAACGGCTGCCGACGTTCTGGCGGAAGCGTTTCACGTATAAAGAACGCAATCATCACCGAGACCAGCAAGCCCGCTACCGCCAGGATCCAGAAGATCATATGCCAGCTAAACCAAACCAGCACCGCGCCGCCGATCATCGGGGCAAGCAACGGCGCAATGGTGGTCACCAGCATGACAAACGACATCATCCGCGAAAACTCTTCGCGCGGATAAATATCGCGCATCAGGGCATTAATCACCACGCTGGCTGCGGCTGCCGCGAGACCATGAAAGAAGCGCATGGTAATCAGTTGATCGATACTCTGTGCCAGCGCGCAGGCCACGGCCGCCGCGGCGAAAATCAGCGTACCGCCAAGAATAACCGGCTTACGCCCGATGCTGTCCGCCATAGGGCCATAAAGCAGTTGCCCCAACGCAAAGCCCAGAATGTAGGTGCTTAGCGTCATTTGCGCGCTGCCCGCCGGTACGCCAAACTGCCCGGCAATTACCGGGAGCGCGGGCAGATACATATCAATAGATAACGGCATCAACATGGCCAGCAGGCCAAGAATAATCACAATGCTCAGTGATGAGTGTGGCCTGTTGGTCACGAAAAGCTCCTCTACGTTAACGCGCAGGCAAACCGACGCTGGCAATCTCTTCTTCTGTCAGTGCGCGGTACTCTCCCGGCGCCAGATCGTCGTCGAGGGTAATCGCGCCGATACGCTCACGATGCAGCCCGACAACGTGGTTGCCCACGGCGGCAAACATACGTTTTACCTGATGATAGCGCCCCTCGCTGATAGTTAAGCGTACCTGCGTCGGCGTGATCACCTCGAGCTGAGCCGGTTGGGTCAGGTCTTTCTCGTTATGTAACTGGACACCTTTGGCAAAGCGTTCCGCAGTGTCTTGCGCCACTGGCGATTCCAGGTCGACCAGATAGGTTTTCTCGCAGTGATGGCGCGGTGAGGTGATACGGTGCGACCACTGCCCATCGTCGGTCATCAGCACCAGCCCGGTAGTATCGATATCCAGGCGCCCCGCAGCATGGAGTTTGTGCGCTACAGGCTCATCCAGAAAATAGAGTACCGTCGGATGGTCGGGATCGTCCGTTGAGCAAACATAGCCCTGCGGTTTATTGAGCATGAAATAGCGAGGGCCGGTTTGTTGAACCAGCGCGTTGCCCTCATACTCCACCTCGTGTTGCGGGAGCAATTTGAACGCGGCATCTCTGACAATTTCGCCGTCTACGGTAATGTGGCTGGCGCGGATTTGACGTCCGGCAATAGCACGGCTTACGCCGAGTTGCTGAGCGATAAACTTATCAAGTCGCATGAAGTTGTTTTGCCTGTATGGTGCTGGAAGCAGGACTTTCGTCCTTAAGAAGACTCAGGTGATTTACGCCTGTCAGTATAGCGGTCATTCTACGCCGCTCAAGGGAAAGATTCGTGGCATACTTGTGACATGATGTTGTCACACCATGAAGAGCATGACTTTTACCTTACGCCCTTATCAACGCGAAGCGGTAGACGCTACCCTCGCCCACTTTCGCCATCACGATGAACCTGCGGTGATTGTCCTGCCTACAGGCGCAGGCAAAAGCCTGGTCATTGCCGAACTGGCAAGGGTGGCGCGCGGGCGCGTACTGGTGCTCGCACACGTTAAAGAACTGGTCGCGCAAAACCATGCGAAATACCTCGCTCTGGGTCTGGAGGCGGATATCTACGCTGCGGGCCTCAAGAGTAAACAGAGTGAGGGCAAAGTGGTTTTCGGCAGCGTACAGTCCGTTGCCCGTAACCTTGACCATTTTCAGGGTGAGTTTTCACTGCTGATTGTCGATGAGTGCCACCGCATCAGCGACGATGGCGAAAGCCAGTACCAGCAAATTTTACAGCACTTGCGCAAAGTGAATCCCCGCGTACGTTTGCTGGGACTCACCGCGACCCCTTTTCGTCTGGGGAAAGGCTGGATCTACCGTTTTCATTATCACGGTATGGTCCGGGGCGATGAAAAAGCGCTGTTCCGCGACTGCATTTATGAGTTGCCGCTGCGTTACATGATCAAGCATGGCTATCTGACCCCCCCGGAACGGCTGGATATGCCCGTGGTGCAGTACGATTTCAGCCGCCTGCAGGCGCAGAGTAATGGCCTGTTCAGCGAAGCGGATCTGAACCGTGAACTGAAAAAACAGCAGCGCGTCACGCCGCACATCATCAGCCAGATTGTTGAGTTCTCAGAAAGCCGCAAAGGCGTGATGATTTTTGCCGCGACCGTAGAACATGCCCATGAAATTACCGGGCTGTTGCCTGCGGGCGAAGCAGCGCTGATTACCGGCGAAACGCCAGGTCCACAGCGTGATGAGTTGATTGAGGCGTTTAAAGCGCAACGCTTTCGCTACCTGGTGAACGTGTCGGTGCTCACGACTGGCTTTGACGCGCCGCATGTGGATTTGATTGCCATCCTGCGCCCGACGGAATCCGTCAGCCTGTATCAGCAAATCGTCGGGCGCGGCCTGCGGCTGTTTCCCGGCAAGACCGATTGCCTGATCCTCGACTACGCCGGAAATCCGCACGATCTTTACGCGCCGGAGGTCGGTGCGCCGAAAGGAAAAAGCGATAACGTACCTGTGCAGGTGTTTTGCCCGGCCTGCGGCTTTGCCAATACCTTCTGGGGGAAAACCACGGCGGATGGCACCTTAATCGAACATTTTGGCCGCCGCTGTCAGGGCTGGTTTGAGGACGATGACGGCCAGCGGGAACAGTGTGACTATCGTTTCCGTTTTAAAAATTGCCCCCAGTGTAATGCGGAAAACGACATTGCTGCCCGTCGTTGCCGGACCTGCGACACCATTCTGGTCGATCCGGACGATATGCTTAAAGCGGCGCTGAAACTCAAAGACGCGCTGGTCCTTCGCTGTAGCGGAATGGACTTACAGCACGGCGCGGATGACAAAGGCGAGTGGTTAAAAATTACCTACTACGATGAAGATGGCGCAGATGTCAGCGAACGCTACCGCCTGCATACCCCTGCTCAGCGTACCGCTTTTGAGCAGCTCTTTATCCGCCCGCACACCCGTACGCCCGGCGTGCCATTACGCTGGATTGTCGCCGCCGATATCCTCGCCCGGCAGGCGCTGTTACGCCACCCCGATTTTGTCGTGGCGCGCAAAAAAGGCCAGTACTGGCAGGTGCGGGAAAAGGTGTTTGATTATGAAGGGCGCTTTCGCCGCGCCAATGAGTTACGCGGCTAAGCCATAGCGGTCCGACTTGTAACAGAGGGGGGATACGGGTATAATCCGCCCGCTTTTGCATCCGCAAAGCAGATCACTTGCCTGTTGCTGGGTCGCCTGTAGCAGGAACTATTTAAGAGAAATTGACATGTTTACTATCAACGCAGAAGTACGTAAAGAGCAGGGTAAGGGTGCGAGCCGCCGCCTGCGCGCAGCTAACAAATTCCCGGCTATCGTTTACGGTGGGAAAGAAGCTCCGGTTGCTATCGAACTGGACCACGACCAGCTGTGGAACATCCAGTCTAAAGCTGAATTCTATGATGAAGTTCAGACTCTGGTTATCGATGGCAAAGAAGTAAAAGTGAAAGTTCAGGCTGTACAGCGTCACGCTTACAAACCGAAACTGTCTCACATCGACTTCGTTCGCGCGTAATCGCTGACAAGTTGAAAAACCCCGCTCTGCGGGGTTTTTTTATGTCTCAGCAAACTCGATTAACGGTCTACCCGTTCGCGGCAAAATGCGTATCGGGATGATTTGCCCCTCACTCAAGGCATCAAGCACCTTTTCGGTGCTCATCAGATCCGTACCCTGCCTGGTCTGGCCATCAAACTGTAAAGTCGAACCAGCCCTTGAGGCCCGTCGCAGCAATGCAACATCGACGGGGAATTTCTGGCGTATTCCTTTATGCCACAGTGCGGTCAGTTGCCACCGGTTCTGCGTTGCAGTTGATCGCGCAGATTCGGCGGTGTGCCCTTAATGGTCAACGTATCCGTGGCCGGATCCCAAAAAATACGCTCGCCCAACAGCAAGGCATCAAAGTTAATGGTTAACCCGCCGCCGCTACCCGCATATTTAGTTAACTGGCGCAATGTACTGCGATCCGCCGGAAAGCTCTCTTCCAGCTCATAGCCCTGCCCGGCAGTAAACTCTTCAAAGCTCACTTCGCTCACGCCCGCCAGCTCTTTTGAAAGTGACGCCAGTTCAATCTCTTCGCCTGCCTGCAACTGTTCATTACAGTAGGTGTAGACCTGCTGGCGAACATCCTGGCGCTCTGATTTATCGAGCTGCGCCTGGGCGGTAAAGTCATCCACCGCCTGCAACAATCCGCGGTTCTGCGCTTTGGCGTTTAATCCTTCGGTTGCACCGAGGAAATCCATGAAAAAGTCAGAGACCTTACGCCCAACGCGCCCTCTGAGGAAGGTTAAATAACGCGTCGATTCCGGGTTGGTTTCCCACTCGGTTAAATCCACACGCGCCACGATATCCGCATGGTTAATGTCGAGATAATGCGTCGCGCTGATGTCCAGTTGCTCATTAACACGCATACTGCTTAAGTTATTGAGCACCGCGACCAGCAGGTATTCCACTGCCAGATAGCGATAGTGGCAGAACAGCACAATGCCGCCGTCCGCAAAGGGATATTTTGCCAGTTCATCACGTAAGCGCCCCGTTGCCGCACGGCTGAACGCGAGAAAATCTTCCTCGCCCTGACGCTGGAGGCGTAATGCCTGCGCCAGTTCGCTGTCGTCGTTAAACAGGCCGTAGGCTTTACTTTTCGCGCTGTAAACCCGGTGTAACTCGGCGACCATCTCCTCAACGGGAGCAGTCGGTTCCAGCAAAGATTCGCGCAACACCAGCTCAAGGTTTTGCTCATCGCGTTTGATAAGCTGGTGCAGGGCAATCTGGTTGATGTCCAGACTCATGATAAACTCTCCTTTTAGACCGGGCGGTATTCAACCACCACGCAAGCAACTGTGCAACTGCTGATAAAAAAGCAGAAAAAAAGCTGTTGCTACGGTAATATGTTGCCCTTTATGAATAACTGATTTCGATTTATGCCACAAATTTCCCGCTATAGTGATGAACACGTTGAACAACTGCTAAGTGAGCTGGCCAACGTGCTGGAAAAACACAAGTCTCCGACCGACCTTTCCCTGATGGTTCTGGGGAACATGGTGACGAACTTGATCAATACCAGCATCGCCCCTGCTCAACGCCAGGCCATCGCAAAATCTTTCGCCCAGGCATTGCAGTCGTCCGTTAATGACGATAAAGCGCATTAAGGTAAACAGCGACAAGTTATGGTGACTCATCGTCAGCCCTACCGTGAAAAAGTCTCCCAGATGGTAAGCTGGGGGCACTGGTTCGCCCTGTTCAATATTTTATTGTCCATTGTGGTCGGTAGTCGCTACCTGTTTGTCGCCGACTGGCCGACAACGCTTGCCGGGCGGATTTACTCTTACCTGAGCGTGGTCGGTCATTTCAGCTTTCTGGTGTTCGCCACCTACCTGCTGATTTTATTCCCCCTCACCTTTGTGGTGATGTCCCAACGCCTGATGCGGTCTCTGTCCGTTATTCTGGCGACCACGGGCATGACGCTGTTACTTATCGACAGCGAAGTTTTTACCCGTTTTCACCTGCATCTCAATCCCATCGTCTGGGAACTGGTGATCAACCCCGATCAGAATGAGACGGCGCGTGACTGGCAGCTCATGTTTATCGGTGTGCCGGTTATCCTGCTCATTGAGATGCTGTTCGCCACCTGGAGCTGGCAAAAACTTCGCAGTCTGACCCGGCGGCGGCGCTTTGCAAAACCCGTGGCAGGGTTCTTTTTCGTAGCCTTTATTGCCACCCACGTTATGTATATCTGGGCGGATGCCAACTTCTATCGCCCTATCACCATGCAGCGGGCGAACCTGCCTCTCTCCTACCCGATGACGGCACGCCGCTTCCTGGAGAAACATGGCCTGCTGGATGCGCAGGATTATCAGCGTCGCCTGATTGAACAGGGTAGCCCGGAAGCCGTTTCGGTACAGTATCCATTGAGCGATCTGCGCTATCTGGATATGGGGCCCGGGCAAAACGTTCTGCTGATTACCGTTGATGGCCTGAATTATTCAGGTTACGAGAAACAGATGCCGGCACTTGCCGCGTTTGCGCAACAGAACGTGACCTTCACGCAGCACATGAGTTCTGGCAACACGGCGGACAGCGGCTATTTTGGCCTGTTTTACGGTATTTCGCCGAGCTATATGGACGGGGTACTGTCGGCACGCGTTCCTGCTGCGCTGATCTCTGCGCTCAATCAGCAAGGTTATCAGTTAGGTTTGTTCTCTTCCGACGGGTTCAGTAGCGCGTTGTATCGTCAGGCATTGCTTTCGGATTTCTCACTGCCTGCGGCAAAAACGCAGACAGACGCGCAGACCGCCGATCAATGGATTGACTGGCTGGGTCATTATGCTCAGGACGATAACCGCTGGTTCTCCTGGGTGGCGTTGAACGGCACCAACCTGCCAGACAGCAATCAGCAGAATTTTGCCCGTCGCTATGGTCGCGCCGTTACCGATGTCGATACGCAGATCAACCGTTTATTGGATGCGCTGCGCGAATCGGGCAAGCTGGATGATACGGTTGTGATCATCACCGCGGGTCACGGCATGCCTGCCGATCGGTCAGCCACTGACTTTGCCTGGTCGCGCGATAATCTGCATGTGCCGCTGGTGATTCACTGGCCGGGCACACCTGCACAGCGCATCAACAAGCTGACCGACCACAAAGACGTAATGACGACGCTGATGCAGCGCCTGTTGCATGTCAGTACGCCAGCAAACGAGTATTCGCAGGGCCAGGATCTGTTTAACGCAACGCGACGCCATACCTGGGTCACCGCAGCAAGCGGCGATGCGCTGGCGATTACGACGCCACAGATGACGCTGGTGCTCAATCAGAACGGCAGCTATCAGACCTGGAATCCGCAGGGTGAAAAGGTTCAGGATCAGAAACCGCAATTGAGTTTGCTGCTACAGGTCCTGACAGATGAAAAACGGTTTATCGCTAACTGATTGATTATTTATGAATCAGTTAGCTCTCCCCTCACTTGCAATCAGCGGTGAAAAGGGTACTATTATCGCCACAAATCGGCACGTAGCGCAGCCTGGTAGCGCACTGTCATGGGGTGTCAGGGGTCGGAGGTTCAAATCCTCTCGTGCCGACCAAATATTTCACCGGTAAGCTTTTACGCGATCGGTTACCCCTTAAGAACCCGCAATCTCTCTGAGTTTGCGGGTTTTTTAATGCCCGCAATACTCTCACGCCTTTAGCGTGCTCTCCCCTTATCGATGAAAAACAGTGCGGATAACGCGTTTGTGATCAGATGCCAGAGTGGTTTTCGCCTGATTCCTGACACAGATCTTTTCACATCTGTGTCCAGCTCAGCATTTTTCAACGCGTGAAATATCCTAAGCTCATTTAGGCTTACATAACGCCATGCTTACTTCTTGTAGATAGCCAAGACTCATGCGGATCAAAGGCAGGGAATCACATGAAAAACGTCATTATCAGTATGATCGCAAAGATTTCAAAGATGGATGCGGAGGCGAAACAGTTGACTGCTCGCGTAGAGGCACAGTCACTGTTACTTAGCGCCCTGGTGCTGACGTTGGGGAAAAACGGCGGCGTCCGCGAGATTATTGAAAACGTAAAGAAAGCCATCAACACGGCGGTGGATGTCTCCGACACGCCGCTTAAATCCGACGCCGAAATGCTGCTCAGTGAATTTACCGATCTGCTTTCCGTCACCCAGTTGCTGGATGACGCTGAATCAGAAATTGATTTCGAAACACTGAATGATCTTTTATCGAATACCGACGATAACCCCGAGCATAAATGAGTACCGAAAGACCTGTCCCTGTCAATTACAAGACTGAGGCATCAATTTGTTGGTGTTTTCCCGCCAGCCATAACAGCTCGCTTTGAGCGCTGTCGGTTTAGGTTCATAAAGGACTAACAATCGCTGACCGGATTCATTGATTTTCCAACTGACGCTGGCTGCCGTCTTTTCTGCCAGTTTTATTGGTCGGTTTTGTGTATCCAGTCCATACAGTTCAACTTGCCCGGCTGCGGCACCAAATTGAAGCGTCACGGCCACAAGAGCATTTCCTTGCCAGCGCCATTCAGGCAGAGGTTGCAGCGCAGGTGACCAGGCGTCCGGCCAGCTTGTTGACCACACCGATGAGGCAGCCCCTTTATCCTGCTTGAATAACGCCAGGTACGAAACGCTGGAATCTGCCCGCCCTTCCTGCCAGACGACCCAGCGCAATGCCCCCTGAGGATCGGCATCCATGAGACTCAAATTACGTACCGGTTCCGCCATGATGCGATTAATCGCATCAGGCGTTTTGTTTTCCGCTGCCTGCACGGCAACACTGGTGATAAAACCCAGGGCAAAAAAAGGAATAGCAAATAGAGTCTTCATGGGGTTACAGGTCCCTGTAGCGTACTGGCTGGCACAACGATGATGGATTGTAAGGTAATCAAGCCTGCCGTTTTATCGGTAATAGCATTGATCGGCCGGCCACTCAGATAAGCAAACGCAGCTCGACTTAAATCAAGGACACGCGCCATTGAACCATCGCCAGCCCCACGATCATTCACTTTGACGATGACTGACCGCCCCTGGTATGTCAGTTTTAGTTTTGTGCCAAGCGGTACGGCATGCCAGCGTTCACGTGGCAATAAAGCGGCGGTATACGCCGTATGGGTGTAAAGATCGCCGCTCGCAGTCATTTTATTGAGAAAGAAATCTGAATAAGTCGAAGCCACACCAGATACCGGAAGTCCCATTCTTTGCTCCGCAATGATGTTAATAAACATGCGCCCTTATTAAGGAAGAAGCTAATAATAAACCTAACTTTTTAGCCGCGTAACAATAGAAACAAACATTCAGCAATGACTCAGATTAATCTTAACTACATGCCGTTCAGATATTTTATGGCAGAAAAAGAAGGCGGCTGACGCGTTATTTTTGCGCCCGGAAGGTCAGCAAAATATCGACCTATCAACACCGCCATCCGCACACTTAACGACTTCCTTAAAATAACACTCCGCCGAGCGTGGCCAGGCATCGTCGAAAAGATACATCCCATCTGAACCGGATTTAAGGTGGCACGATAACCCGTGATCGCCCCCACTGCTCCAGCGCATGTAAACGACGATGGCAGGATGCTGGCAAATCAGATTATCCACCGATAAGGTATTGGGTATTCCTTTGCCCGGCGCTACTGGCGAAATCAGTAGGTGTTGCACACCGTTTGCCAGCCAATTTTATTGCAGTAGGTGGTTTTCGGCATCGAGTTCTGGAGGGTTTGCAAAGACTGACTGAGCGCCTGTTGTTGCTGTGCGGCAAGCTGTTGCTGCTGATAATTATGCTGTTCTTGCTGCTGACGTTGGACAATGGCGACGGCAAAGCTATCGCACTGTGCTTTTGTAGGTGGCGTTTTTTCTGCCGCTGCTGACATTTCATTGAATGTGGTCTGATAAAACACCGGGTCATAAGTCCAGCTATTTAAATCGCGCGCTGCGTAATTTTTCGCTGCTGCAGCAATCTGATAATCCAGAAAGCCAAGCGAGACACATTTGTTTGCTGCGACATCGGCAAGAGCAATACGTTGGTAATTGACATAAGGGATGGTAGGTTTTGGCGTAGCGCAGCCAACAAGCACAGCGGCAAACGTTGCAGTAAGAAGAAAACGTGTCAAAAGAGGATCCTTAGAGACGAAAAATGATATTTACCGCAAATAAGCATCCTCTACCTATACAAAAAAGTAAATAAATCATGAGGGTGCTAAAGAGGATAAATCGTCTCTAAGAGACCGTTCCGACCCGACGCTACCTAGCGCAACGTGCTACTGCAAGGGCCGCCGTAAGACTGAGGGCAGTTGCCGTGGCAATGAAGAGCGCACCAATGGGCCTTTGAAAAACATCAACGGTAACGAAACACATTTAAGTCGCTTGAACGTTGCGACAAAAAAACCTGCCGAAGCAGGTTTTTCGATTAGAGCGCAATATCCGCCGCGGGTTCATTCTCCGCCGGCACAACATGCGAGGGTTTTCGTACCGGGGGCGTAGCATCCGCCAGCGGCGATTCGTCGCATTTCAGCCCCAGCACGCGACTGGTGTAATGCAACTCTTCATCCGAGGCTTCAACGTTGCCGTCAAGCTTCACGCCGAGGAACGGAATGATCTCTTTGAGTTTCGCCTGCCACTCAGGAGAAGCGACTTTTTCCGGGAAGACCTTCTGCATCAGTTCCAGCATGATCGGCGCGGCGGTGGACGCGCCCGGCGATGCGCCCAACAATGCAGCGATAGTGCCCTCTTTGTCGCTCACCACTTCGGTGCCCAGACGAAGTTCGCCCAATTTCTTCGCATTGCGTTTGATGATCTGCACGCGCTGCCCGGCCTGCCACAAACGCCAGTCCTCTTTTTTAGCCAGCGGATAGTACTCGCACAGGGCATCAAAACGATCGTCGTCGTTTTGCAGCACCTGGTTCATCAGGTATTTCACCAGGCTGAAATTGGTCATCCCGACGCTTAACATAGGCAGGAAGTTAGAACTGTTAGTTGAGCGCAGCAGATCCCACAGCGAGCCATTTTTCAAAAAGCGCGTTGAGAAGGTGGCGAACGGTCCAAACAGCAGCACGCGTTTGCCATCAATGATACGCGTATCGATATGCGGTACCGACATCGGCGGCGCGCCCACTGTCGCCTGACCGTAGACCTTCGCCAGATGGCTATTCACCACGTCAGGGTTTTCGGAGACCAGGAACTGGCCGCCGACCGGGAAGCCCGCGTATTCCGCCGCTTCCGGGATACCGGATTCCTGCAATAGTTTCAGCGCGGCACCACCGGCGCCAATAAAGATAAATTTGGCCTTGATAACCTGATCGACGCCGCTGTTTTTCAGGCTGGCAATGGTCACATTCCAGGTGTTATCCGCATTGCGTTTGATGCTGCGGACTTCACTGCCCAGTTTCAGCGAGAAGTTGTCTTTACGCTGTAAGGAGTGAATCAGTTGGCGGGTAATCTCGCCGAAATTCACATCGGTACCGATTTCCGTCCGCGTCGCCGCCACTTTCTGCTGCGGGTCGCGCCCTTCCATTACCAGCGGCGCCCACGCGCGGATCTGCTCGTGGTTTTCCGTATAGCGCATGCCACGGAATAACGTACTTTGCTGCAACGCTTTGTAGCGGGCACGCAGGAAGTTAACGTTGTCATCGCCCCACACCAGACTCATGTGCGGGACGGTATTAATGAATGAGCGCGGTTCGCTCAGCACACCGGTTTCCACCTGATGCGCCCAGAACTGACGAGAGATACGAAACGCTTCGTTAATCTCAATCGCCTTTTTGATGCTGATTGTTCCATCCTGGTTTTGCGGGGTGTAGTTCAGTTCCATCAAGGCGGCGTGCCCCGTACCGGCATTATTCCAGCCGTTGGAGCTCTCTTGCGCCAGCGCGTCCAGCCGTTCCACCATGGTGATCGACCAGTTGGGCTCCAGCTCCTGGAGGTAGGTTCCCAACGTGGCGCTCATGATCCCACCACCGATTAAAAGCACATCCGTTTCCTGCTCTTTCGATGCGTTAGCTTTTGCTGCCGCGGAGACAGCATTAAGCCCGACAGCCATCGAAAACAGTCTGGCAGTCATTCTTTTCATAATGTTAATGCCTTACTTTTAGTGCTGCTTTATTAGCAGTTATCGCGGGTAACTTCGTTAGCGCATCTAACCTAGCACGGGGGAAAGAGGATTTAAATAATGTTTAAACATTAAATAGTCATTGCATAAATGTTATTAATAAGTTTAATAATTGCATTAAAAATAACCATGTTTACTGGCAACTTTTGCAAAGAAACAGTAGTATTCTTCGCGTTGTCAAACACATGACATCCCATCCATTTATTGATGCCTGTCGTTAATCACCCCTGCAAAAAGTTATGACTGAAAAATTATTCTCCCCAACGGGTCGGGTTAGCCATGTGCTGCGCTCCCCTCAATTGATAACACGCGAAGCGCTGGCGGGTGTGATTACCGCGCTGGCGTTGATTCCGGAGGTGATCTCCTTCTCGGTGATCGCGGGTGTCGATCCCAAAGTCAGCCTGCTGGCCTCCGTGGTGCTGTGCATCAGCATGTCGTTGCTGGGCGGGCGACCGGCGATGGTAACCGCAGCGGCCGGTTCAGTTGCGCTGGTGATTGGCCCGATGGTGCACCAACACGGCGTGGAATACATTCTGCCCGCTGTCGTGCTTGCAGGCGTTATACAAATTATCTTTGGCTTAACGCGAATGGCGCGTCTGATGCGCTTCGTGCCACAAGCAGTGATGACAGGCTTTGTGAATGCGCTGGGTATTTTGATTTTTTTCGCCCAGGTGCCCCATTTCTGGAGCCGCGAACCGCTGATCCTCGCGCTCTTCGTCCTGACAGTGCTGATTGTCCTGTGGTGGCCACGCTGGGTGAAAAGCGTGCCCGCACCGCTGGTGGCCATCGTGGTGCTGACGTTATTTACCGTCCTCACCGGACAAACGCTACCTACCGTGGGCGACGAAGGTCCTATGCAAGGCGGCCTGCCTGGCTTCACCGAATGGCGGGTACCTTTTAACCTCGCCACCCTCGACATTATCTGGCCCTGCGCGCTCAGTATCGCCTTTGTTGGCCTGTTGGAATCATTGTTGACCGCACGTCTGGTGGATGATTTAACCCATACGCCATCCAGCAAAAGCCGGGAAAGCGCCGGGCTGGGGATCGCCAATATCCTCGCGGGTTTTTACGGCGGTATCGCAGGTTGCGCAATGATTGGGCAGACCATCGTCAATGTGGAAATGGGCAAAGGACGCAGCCGCGTATCCACCATCGTGGCGGGGCTGGTGCTCTTATTGCTGGTGACGGCACTGAGCGAGGTAATGGCGGAAATTCCGATGGTGGTCCTGGCGGGCATTATGACCATTGTCGCCTGTAAAACCTTTAGCTGGCATAGCCTCTATCCGGCAACGCTGCAACGCGCGCCGATTGCCGAAACCGTGGTGATGATCGTCACCGTTGCGGCAACCATCAGTACCGGCAATCTGGCGATTGGCGTACTGGCAGGGATGATTGCGATGGCTCTCCTTCCTGCACGTTTACATAACGCGCGTGGCGCTACAGCAGAAAAATCGTCGCCAGCCCAAGAAAAATAAAAAAGCCCCCGGTATCGGTAATCGCCGTGATCATCACGCTCGAGCCGACCGCCGGGTCACGCCCGAAACGCACCATTGTCATTGGGATAAGCACGCCCATCAATGCCGCCATCAGCAAGTTGAGCACCATCGCCAGCGTCATCACGCCACCCAGCGCAGCATCATCATAGAGTAGCCAGGTAACGGCCCCCATGATCCCTCCCCACACCAGACCATTCACCAACGCCACACCCATTTCACGCAAGACTAAAAAGCGAAAATTGCCCGGCTGAATGGTCTGCAACGCCAGGGCGCGAACAATCATTGTGATGGTCTGATTACCGGTGTTTCCGCCGATACCGGCAACAATAGGCATCAACGCGGCCAGCGCTACCAACTGTGAAATGGTGTGTTCAAAACCGTCAATCACCCGTGAAGCAATAAATGCCGTGCACAGATTAATCGCCAGCCATGCCCAGCGGTTTTTCACCGCACGGGTCACCGGCGCAAAGACATCCTCTTCGGCACTCAGACCGCCCATCTGACGCAAATCGTTGTCAGTCTCTTCGTAGACCACATCCACGATGTCGTCGATGGTAAGGCGGCCAATTAATTTGCCGTCGGTATCGGTAACAGCCGCGCTAATTAAGTCATCGCGTTCAAAGGTATGCGCCGCGTCTTGCGCCTGCTCATCAGGCGAAAAGGTGACCGGATCGTCATTCATCACCTCACCTACCCGGCAGGCACTGCCTTTCAGTAAGATGGTTTGCAGCGCCAGCTCGCCAAGCAGTATGCCGTCACGTCCGGTGACAAAGAGTTTGTCGGTGTTTTCCGGCATTTTGCCCAGCCTGCGTAAATAGCGCTGTACGGTGGCCAGCGTCAAATTCGGACGCACGGTGATCACTTCAAATTCCATGATCGCCGCAACGCAGTCTTTGCCGTAGCGCATCACCTGGCGTACCCGGGCGCGATCGGTTGCCGGCAGTGTTGCCAGCAGACGCCCGGTCAGATTACGCGGCAGATGCTGCACCAGCCAGATTTGGTCGTCGATATCCAGCGTTTGCAATGCATCCAGCAACGCTTTATCACTCATTCCATCAATCAGGTCTTCCCAGACGTTTTCCGACGCTTCCAGCAAGACTTTGCCACGTTTGTCATCTTCTACCAGCCGCCACAGGGCAAGACGCCCGTCGATCGGCAACCCTTCGAGGGTATCGGCTAAATCCGGCGCCGGTAAATGCGCCACCAATGCGTTGACCTCAGCCATGTCACTGCTGAGCTTATCGGCGTCAAACTGTTCCGCCAGAGTTAACTCGCCAAGCAACGTTGCGGTGAGTGATTTTTCGGTGGTGAGAAGCCAGATTAAACGCGCACGTTCCTGATCGCGTAATCTGCTACTGCTTTTTTTGCTGACAGACATTGGACGTTCCCTGCGTAGTAACTCACCTTTATGAGATGAAGGCGTACAGGTCTAAGCATAGCGGCAGGTGATGTAAATATTAATAAGCCGCGCGTACAGATGGGTAAAAGAGAGATATTTTGCTGATTTTCCGGGCGTTTCCGCCCGAAAATTAACCATCAAGCCGTGCGGGCAACCGCATCGCGGGAGGCGAGCTCACGCTCCTCCCCGGTCAGTTCGCTTAATTGACCGTTACGCATTTCCAGCAAACGATCGGCATGGATAAAGTAATGATCATCGTGGCTGATGGCGAAAATGGTTTTCCCCATCCCCTGCATCAGCGGTAACAGCACCTGGTAAAACTCGCGACGGAAGTGTGGATCCTGGTCGGCAGCCCACTCATCAAGCAGCAAAATATCGCGCTCTTCCGCCAGTGCCAGCAGTAGCGCAACTCGCTTTTTCTGCCCTTTCGACAGTTTCAGATCGAGGATTTTGCCATCCTTGAGCTCCAGCTTGTGCGCCATTTTCAGCTTTTGCAGCCAGTGGTCCACCAGCGCCGGATCCGCCTGTTGACCATCCGCGCCCAGCAGTTGATCAAAAAGCCAGACATCGGTAAACACGGCGGAAAACAGCTTGCGATAATCCTCCGGCTTTTCCTTCGCAAGTGGCTTACCGTCCAGCAGAATTTCGCCAGAAACCGGTTCATACAACCCGGTTAACAACATCGCCAGCGTCGATTTACCGCTGCCATTGCCGCCAATCAGGAAGACCAGTTCGCCGCGCCTGAGCGTCAGGTTAATCGGCCCCACGGAAAACGTTTTGTCCTGATAGGTAAAAGTAACATCGCGCAATTCCAGCGTTTCCCAGTTCGGGTAAAGCTGCGGTCGCGGGAAGTCAGGCTGATACGGCGCCAGCGAGAACTGCTTAAGTTTATTGAACGCCACCTGCGCGCTCAATAGTGTCGGCAGCGCGCCAATGGCTGAGAGCAGAGGGGTGCGCAGGAACAAAAGTGTCAATGAGTAGGTCGCCGCGACATTGGTATCCGCCCAGCCCAGACTGTTTGCCATCCAGAACACCAGGCCAATCGCCCCCAACATCATGATATTCGACCAGTTCACCGCGCTCAGGTGGAAAGTGTCAGCACGGATAATGTGGTGGCGATATTCTCGGGCATCCGGCAGATACAGATTGTTATAGACATGCCCGGCACGCTCGCGATTAAGGGTCAGCTCTTTGCGCCCTTCCAGTACGGTCTGAAAGTCGTTGTACAGTTTGTCTTCG
This sequence comes from Citrobacter sp. UYEF32, assembly GCF_040546205.1. Taxonomy (NCBI): domain Bacteria; kingdom Pseudomonadati; phylum Pseudomonadota; class Gammaproteobacteria; order Enterobacterales; family Enterobacteriaceae; genus Citrobacter; species Citrobacter sp. UYEF32. The sequence continues at coordinate 707,247 of NZ_JBEPNI010000001.1, forward strand.
GTTTCACGCAGCGTCGCCATATGTTTATAGACACGGGAGACCAGAATAAATCCACCCCAGATAGTCAGTGCCATCCACAGCGCGGTGATGACCAGCATTTTACCGGACAACCAGGCCAGATACGCCGAAGAGCCAATCGTCAGAATAATCCCCTGCACCAGTTCCGGCAGACGCACAAACGCAATGGTAATACTACGCACGTCGCTGGTCAGCCCGGCCAGCAGCGTGGCACTGCCAAGCTTTTCAATACGCTCAACAGGGGTGTCGAGTATGCGCTTGATAAACTCACCGCGCAGGCGATAGACAAAATGGTGGCCGAGGGTGGTTAATGCCAGTTGAGACCCCAGCGTCACCGCCATCAGCAACAGAAGTAAGCCCAGGAACTCCGGCAACACGGCCAGCGACATATCCACCGTTTCAATCAGGCGGAGATTGATAAAGGCAATAAGCCCGATGCCCAGCGCGGCGCTAAGCAGCGTTAGCGCGATAACGGCGATAAAAGGCCAGCGGTACTGCCGCCAGACCAGCAGGAGAAGTTCCATCACAAAACCCGGTCAACCAAAACAGCCAGCAGTTTAAACGGCTGATTGTTTACATCAAGAATAATTCTTATTTTTATTCAATCTTTCTTGCCCGCCGAAAAGTGAGGTTAAAACGGCACTCTCCGGTCGCCGGATGATGCCCCGGTTTAAGCGGTAAAATGCCATGATAAAACAGTCGTGACGCCCCACCCCACACCACCACGTCACCGTGCTCAAGCATTAAACGTTGTATGGGGTCATTGCGTTTAAGGCCACCAAACTGGAACACCGCCGGCAGGCCAAGCGAGACAGAGACGATAGGCGCACGTAAATCCGGTTCGTCTTTATCCTGATGCAACGAGAGTTTCGCACCGGGTACATAACGGTTAATCAGGCAGGCATCCGGTCTGAAATCCGCATAGTCTGCCGCCACCGCCGCATCATGGCAAAGCGTCGCAAAAGCATCAGGGATAGCAGGCCAGGGATTGCCCGTTTGTGGATCAATCCCGGAATAGAGATACCCTCTGGCGTCGGTCGTCCAGCCCACTTCGCCGCAGTTGGTCATCGCCACCGACATGGTGTAGCCGCCGGGCGTTACCATATGACGCAGCGGCGATACCTGCGTTACCGCCTCAATGCCCGCCAGTAAAGCCTGTGCATTTGCCAGCGCAAAACGCCGCAGGACCACCGCGCCAGGGGCGAGAGGTTCTTGCCAGGGTTCTTCATCGGCAAATAAATCGAGCATTATGTCTCCTTCGATTCTGATTCCTGCCGCAGAAGGCGGGCTTTACGCGTCGCCCCCCAACGATAACCGGACAGCCCGCCATCTGAGCGAACCACCCGATGACAAGGCACCACAATGGCAAGCTTGTTCGCCGCACAGGCGCGGGCGACGGCACGCACCGCGCCCGGCTTACCAAGGGTGTTTGCCAGCGACTGATAACTGACGGTTTCTCCCACCGGGATGGCGCGCAGCGCGTTCCAGACCTGGAGCTGAAATGCCGTACCGCGCAAGTCCAGAGGCAGCGTAAAAGGTGACGCCGGATTATCAATGCGCCTCACGACCTCCTCAACCTGTTCAACAAACCTTTCATCTGCCTGCTCGCGTCGGGCGCCGGGGAAGATACTTCGCAGTTCCTCCAGCAGTGCGTCCTCGTTATCAGCCAGCAAAATGGCGCAGATCCCGCGTTCACTTTGCGCCACCAGGCAATGCCCTAAAGAACAATGACTCAGGGCATAGCAGACATTCGTATCGTCACCGCCGCGCCGATACTGGCGCGCCGTCATTCCCAGCGCGGCGTCAGCCTGCCGATAGTAGCTGCTGTTATCGGGAAACCCTGCCGCCAGTACCGCATCGGTGATCGTGGCGCTTTCATTAAGCGCGTTGCGCAGACGCTGCGCACGAAAAGCAAGCTGCCAGGCTTTCGGCGTCATGCCGGTTACGGACTTAAACAGCCGGTGGAAATGCCAGGGGCTCATGGCGACGGCATCCGCCAGGGTTTCCAGGGTCACACTCCCCTCCTGTTCCAGCAAGCGACAGGCCTTTTCCACTTTTGCAATCCGTTGCTGCTGCGGGTCCGCTCTTTCAGGCTGACAGCGTTTGCAGGGGCGAAACCCGGCAGCCTGCGCGGTATCGGCATCGGGGTAAAAACCGACATTCTCGCGCAGGGGCCGGCGTGAACGGCAGGAGGGGCGGCAAAAAATGCCGGTGGTTCGTACCGCGAAGACAAATTGCCCGTCGTGGCTGGCATCACGCGCGCAGACAGCCTGCCAGCATTGTTCATCGGTCAACGGTTGTTGATATAACGTCGTGGATGTTTTCATCTCAGGCTCCTCTTTCAAGCATAGCTTCACTGTGCCCGATAGCCCGGACGAAAAAACCCGCATTCTTGCTGTCTAATTTTTCTCGTTGAGCAGAAACGCAGAAAACTGTGGCGACATCCAGGTGGTAAACTTGTCACCTTCCCGCATGATCATATAGACCGCCAGCCCCTCTTTGCGCACGATATCCTGCGCTTTCGCCGTGCCAAGCACCATCAGGCCGGTATCCCAGGCATCAGCTTCCAGTGCGGTGGGGGCAATCACCGTCACCGAGACCAGATTATGCTCAATGGGGCGGCCGGTCTGCGGGTCAATCACGTGGGAAATGCGTTTACCGTCCAGCTCATAGTAGTTGCGATAGCTGCCAGAGGTGCTGATGCCGTGGCCATTAATATCCACCACCGCCTGCACCGCATTTTCCTGGTCGGTCGGCTTTTGTATCGCTACACGCCAGGGTTGCCCCTGCCCGTTCATACCCCGACTGACCAGCGCTCCCCCCACCGACACCAGATAGCGCGAGATCCCTTCACGCTCCATCAGGCGTGCAAGATGATCGGCGGCATACCCTTCGCCAACGGTCGAGAGGTCGACGAAAAGATCCGGCAGATCTTTTTGCAGATACTGCTGTTGCGCCTCGTTAATGACTTTAAGATGTTGTAACCCGGTACGCGCTTTGGCCGCATCGATTTGCGCCTGATCCGGCACTTTGTTGGGCTGCTTGTCCGGCCCAAAGCCCCATAAATTTACCAGCGGTCCAACCGTGATATCCATTGCCCCCTGTGTGTGGGATCCAACGCGCAATGCGGCGGTGACAATATCAGCCATATCGGCGCTCACCGGCCACGGCGCCAGACTGGCAGAATGGTTAAAGCGCATTAGCGCCGAATCGGGTTTCCACGTTGATAGCGCTTGATCGTCGGCATCAAGCTGCGCCTGAATTTTCTGCGTCAGGCTTTTCGCTTTCTCGGGGCTTAACGCGATGGCGCTCACGCGCCAGAAGGTGCCCATCGTTTTGCCTTCAAGCACCGTGGGGGGTTCCACCTGGGAGGCGGGGTTATCGCATCCGTTTAATAATGCGAGCGCAAGCAGCAGGCCTGCACGCAGAAATGTCGTCGCCATCGTCTTTTCCCTATCCGTTTTGCGCCGCCAGAGTACACCAAATTTAACGAGGGTGAGACGGGGTTCAGCCATAAAAAAAGGGGCCAGAGGGCCCCTTTGTCGAGAATTGCTGCTTAGAACTGGTAAACCAGGCCCAGGGCAACAACGTTGTCGGTGCTGATACCAGCCTGACGAGTGAAGGTGTTGTCATCCAGCAGGTTGATTTTGTAATCAACATAGGTGGACATGTTTTTGTTGAAGTAGTAAGTCGCGCCAACATCAACATATTTCAGCAGATCCTGGTCGCCGAAATCGGTCGTACCGTTGGTAACGTCTTTACCTTTAGACTGCAGGTAAGCAACGGACGGACGCAGACCGAAGTCGAACTGGTATTGAGCAACCACTTCAAAGTTTTGCGCTTTGTTCGCAAAACCATAAACGGTGCTGCTGTTCTGAGAGTTACCGAAACGGGTTGCGTTGTAGGTCTGGGTGTACTGCGCCGCCAGATAGATGTTGTTGGCGTCATATTTCAGACCGCCGCTATAAACGTCTGCATTGTCGCCGCTACCATAAACGCCAGCCGCATTCTGGTCAGCGGTACGTTTAGAGGTAGACATTGCAGCGCCTGCGCTAAAGCCAGCACCCAGATCGTAGGTCAGAGACGCGCCGAAGCCGTCGCCGTTCTGTTTCAGCGTGCTACGACCTGTGCTGTTTTCACCGCTGACGCTGCCGTTTTTGCCCTGATACTGCAGAGCAAAGTTCAGGCCATCAACCAGACCGAAGAAGTCGGTGTTACGGTAAGTTGCAACGCCGTTAGCACGGGATTGCATGAAGTTATCAGCGCCGTAGGTATCCCCACCGAATTCCGGCAGGACGTCGGTCCAGGACGTTACGTCATAGATCACGCCGTAGTTACGACCATAGTCGAAAGAACCCGCATCACCGACACGCAGACCAGCGAATGCCAGACGAGTCCAGGCCTGATCGCTTGAACCTTCAGTGTCGTTTGCCTGAACGTTGTATTCCCACTGACCGTAACCCGTGATCTGGTCGTTTACCTGGGTTTCGCCTTTGAAGCCGAAACGTACGTATGTCTGATCGCCATCAGCGCCTTTATCATCGGAGAAATAATGCAGACCGTCGACTTTTCCGTACAAATCTAATTTGTTGCCGTTTTTATTATAAATTTCCGCTGCATTTGCTGCGCCTGCTACCAGCAGTGCTGGTACCAGGAGGGACAGTACTTTAACTTTCATGTTATTAACCCTCGGTTATATGCGTTTTTATAGCCACTGCTCACTGATCAATCCTATTAATCAGCCTGCAAGTTCATTCTCCTTAAAAATACAGAATAATCCAATAAGAATATGATACGAAAACTTTGAAGATGTTTCATATTGCATTATAGATGTTTCAATTTGTAAATTCAGGGGAACTTTTTTTAGCACAAATAGCTAAATAATAAAGCACAAATAATCAAAATATAATTTAAGATACAATAAAAACAACGAGTTAAGTGATTTACATTTTTTTTAGCACTGAATGCAAAACTAATTTATAAATTCGGCACTAATATAATAATCGCTATCATCATTAACTTTATTTATTACCGTCATTCGATTCTGAATGTCTGTTTACCCCTATTAGGACCGAATGCTTGGCATTCGGTTTTTTTTTACCTTTCTTTACGTAAATAAATTCAATTTGTGCTAGATGAAAGAATTTGTAATGACTATTAATTAAACAATATTCGTGCCAGGTACAGTGCAAAAAGATAATCCATTTTTTATTTTCTTGTTATTTAGTGCGATTTTTCCCAACGAAGCGGTAAATATCTGTACAGAATCGCATGAATTGTACATTTTTTAGCATCTGGTTTAGGCGAGCTTTTTTCGTTCGTCTGCAAGACATTTGCCCGAACGAGAGTCTGGAAATTCATTCATTACCCGATATACTGCCTGCTGTACACAGCTCTGCAACATCACGCCGGCAAGACCGCCGTCATTGCTGGCAGGTTCTTACGGCATGGCAGCAACATTGTCTCAACGCGGATACTGAGTAGTAATCTGCAGTGTTGTCATTACGGGTTACACACACGAATGAGTCGATCGGACACCATGACCCCAGGAAAATTTTCTTTGATACCGGGCAACATCACCCGCTTCTTTCTTCTATTGATCATTGTCCTGCTGGTCACGTTGGGCGTAATGATACAAAGCGCCGTTAATGCCTGGCTAAAAGATAAAAGCTATCAGGTTGTCGATATCACTCACGCAATGCACAAGCGCATTGATACCTGGCGCTACGCTACCTGGCAAATCTACGACAACATCGCGGCAGCGACCTCTGGCAGTTCAAGTGATGGTTTACAGGAAACCCGCCTTAAGCAGGACGTTTACTATCTGGAGAAGCCACGGCGTAAAACAGAAGCGCTGATCTTCGGCTCCCATGACAGTTCGACGCTGGAAATGACGCAGCGAATCTCCACCTATCTGGATACCCTGTGGGGCGCGGAGACCGTTCCCTGGTCGATGTACTACCTCAATGGTCAGGACAACAGCATGATCCTGATCTCTACCCTGCCGTTGAAAGATCTCTCCTCCGGGTTTAAAGAGTCCACAATTGGCAGCATCGTCGATTCACGCCGCGCGGAGATGTTGCAACAAGCTAACGCGCTGGACGAACGCGAGAGCTTCTCTGCCCTGCGTCGCCTTTCCTGGCAGAATGGCCACTATTTCACCCTGCGCACCACATTTAACCAGCCCGGTCATCTGGCGACGGTTGTGGCATTTGACCTGCCGATTAACGACCTAATCCCACCGGATATGTCGTTGGACAGCTTCCGTCTCGATACGGATAACGCGCAAAATAATCTGCGTTCCACCGATAAAGAGAGCACCGACAGCGTCACCATCAATTTCAATAGTTCGAAAATCGAGATTGCCTCTTCGCTCAACTCCACCGGCCTGCGCCTGGTCTGGCAGGTGCCGTTTGGTACGCTGCTGCTGGAGACCTTGCAAAATATTCTGTTGCCGCTGTTATTGAACATTGGTCTGCTGGCGCTGGCGCTGTTTGGCTATACCACGTTCCGCCATCAGCCGGGCCGTCAGAGCGATGGGCTGGCCCCTGCGGGAAACAGTAACGAGCTGCGCGTTATGCGCGCCTTTAATGAAGAGATTGTCTCTCTGTTGCCGTTAGGGTTGCTGGTACATGACCAGGAAGCCAACCGCACCGTGTTGAGCAATAAAATCGCCGATCATTTGCTGCCGCATCTCAACTTGCAAAACATCACCTCTATGGCCGATCAGCATCAGGGGGTGATTCAGGCCACAATCAATAACGAATTGTATGAAATTCGCCAGTTCCGCAGCCAGGTGGCGTCGCGCACGCAAATTTTCATCATCCGCGATCAGGACAGAGAAGTACTGGTGAATAAAAAGCTCAAACAGGCGCAGCGCCTGTATGAGAAAAATCAGCAAGGTCGCGCAGCGTTCATGCAAAACATTGCCGAAGCGCTCAAGCAGCCTGTCAAAGCCCTGGCTGGCGAAGCCGCTGCGTTGAGCGATAAAGAGGGCAACCAGCTTGCTGATCATGCCGAAGCGCTGGCGAGACTGGTGGATGAGATCCAACTGGCCAATATGCTGGAAAACGACACATGGAAAGGACAATCCACGCTGTTTTCCATTCAGGATTTAATTGATGAAGTGGTGCCGCAGGTACTGCCTGTGATTAAGCGCAAGGGACTACAACTGCTCATCAATAACCATCTTCATGCTAAAGAAGAGCGCCACGGCGACCGTGATGCCCTGCTACGTATTTTGCTGCTGTTGATCCAGTACGCCGTGACGACAACGCAGATTGGCAAAATCACCCTTGAAGTGAGCATGGACGAATCAGCGGAAGATCGTCTGACCTTCCGTATCCTGGACACCGGCAACGGGGTAAGTAATAGCGAGATCGACAACCTGCACTTCCCGTTCCTCAATACCACTCAGGGCGATCAGTATGGTAAAGCCAATGCCCTCACCTTCTGGCTGTGCGATCAACTGGCCAGAAAACTCGGTGGTCACTTAAATATTAAAGCACGGGAGGAGCTCGGTACCCGTTATTCACTGCACGTGAAAATGGCAGTGCGCGCTCAACATGAGGAAGCCGAGGAGAAATTACTGGACGATGTGGTCGCCATGATTGATATCACCTCCAGCGAAATCCGCAATATTGTGGTTCGACAGCTCGAAAACTGGGGAGCAAGCTGTATCTCTCCGGATGAAAGGCTGTTAAGTCAAGAATATGACCTGTTTTTAACGGATAATCCGTCTAATCTTACATCCTCGGGCTTGCTTTTAAGCGATGATGAGGTCGGCGTGCGGAAAATTGGCCCCGGACAATTGCGCGTCAACTTTAATATGAGCAATGCAATGCAGGAAGCAATATTGCAGCTTATAGAAGAGCAACTGGCACAGGAAGACGTTATGGAGTCGCCTTTGGGGGGCGATGAAAATGCCGAACTCCATGCCAGCGGTTATTATGCGCTGTTTGTCGACACAGTACCGGATGATGTTAAGAGGTTGTATACTGAATCGGCGACAAGCGATTTCGCTGCACTGGCTCAGACAGCACACCGCCTGAAAGGGGTGTTTGCCATGCTTAATCTGGTTCCTGGTAAGCAGTTATGTGAAACGCTGGAGCATTTAATTCGTGAGAAGGATGTTCCAGGCATAGAAAATTACATCAGCGACATTGACGCTTACGTCAAGAGCTTGCTGTAGCAAGGTAGCCCAATACATGAACAATATGAACGTAATTATTGCCGATGACCACCCGATTGTACTGTTCGGTATTCGCAAATCACTTGAACAGATCGAATGGGTGAATGTAGTCGGTGAATTTGAAGACTCTACAGCACTTATCAATAATCTGCCGAAACTTGAGGCCAATGTTCTTATCACCGATCTGTCAATGCCAGGCGATAAATACGGTGATGGCATCACGCTGATTAAATACATCAAACGCCATTTCCCGAACCTGTCCATCATTGTTCTGACAATGAACAACAACCCGGCCATTCTGAGCGCCGTGCTGGATCTGGATATTGAAGGGATCGTGCTGAAACAGGGCGCACCAACCGACCTGCCTAAGGCGCTGGCTGCATTACAGAAAGGCAAGAAATTTACCCCGGAAAGCGTTTCCCGCCTGCTGGAAAAAATCAGCGCCGGTGGTTATGGCGATAAACGTCTGTCACCGAAAGAGAGTGAAGTATTGCGTCTGTTTGCCGAAGGTTTCCTGGTCACCGAAATCGCCAAGAAACTGAACCGCAGTATCAAGACCATCAGTAGCCAGAAGAAATCTGCCATGATGAAACTGGGTGTTGATAATGATATCGCCCTGCTGAATTACCTCTCCTCGGTCACACTGACCCAGACCGAGAAAGAGTAATACCTGCGACCCCGGCCCCCGCCGGGGTTTGTTTTTATCGCCGCTCTTTTCTTACTCGCGCACTGTAAAGCGCCAGCGTCTGTTTCAGCACATCCAGTGTTACCGGCTTCGACAGGCAGCTATCCATGCCCGACTCAAGACAACGCTGTTTCTCTTCGGCCAGCGCATTCGCCGTCACGCCGATAACCGGCAAGGTCATCCCCAATTCACGGATACGTTGCGTCAGGCGATAACCGTCCATGTTCGGCATGTTAACGTCGCTGAGCACAATATCGATGGGGTTTTTACTCAGGACATTCAGGGCATCTACACCATCGTTCGCCGTTTTGCACTGATACCCCAGCGAACCAAGCTGATCCGCCAGCAGACGGCGGTTGATCGGGTGATCGTCGACCACCAGAATCATCATGTCGTCATTTCGCGCCTCGGCCGCGCCCGGTGGCGGCAGCGCGGTAGTGACTTCCGGCACCACCACCTCAACACGGTGAATTCGCCCAAGGATCGCAATCAGATCATGCGGCGACGCCACGCTAACCAGCCACTCATTTGGCGTACGCTCCAATGGGATACCAATATGGCGACGGCAGAACATGACGGCGGCCCGCCCGCTCCAGGACGCTGGCAGTTCATCATCCGTAATAAAAGTGTCGTTTGCTCCCAGTGGGCGACCATCATAGTGCTGGGCCTGAATACCGTTATGCGCCAGCAAGGTTTCCAGGTAACTGCTAAGAAACGCATTACGTACCGCCAGCCAGCAACAGGTATTGGCAAGGCCATCAACATCCGCAGGCGCAAGCTCAACGGCGTCATACAACGGAATACGGATGGTAAACTGGCTGCCCATACCCGGTTCGGTATCGACGCTAATATCGCCATCCATCATGCTGATCAGTTTTTCGCAAATCGCCAGCCCCAGCCCGGTCCCCTGGAAGTTACGCTGCACGCCAGTGCCCACCTGGAAGAAGGGATCGAACAACCGCACCACTTCTTTGCCTGGGATCCCGACGCCGGTATCGCGTACGCGGATACTCAGATAATGTTCATCCCGGCGGACATGAAGAATAATACAGCCAATATCGGTAAACTTAATGGCGTTGCTGAGCAGGTTGGAGATAACCTGCTGCAGACGCATCGGATCGCCATTCAGCGTGGCAGGCACGTCCGGCTCGATAAAACAGTAAAGGCCGAGCTGTTTACGGACCACCAGCGGCGCATAGTTGGCGGTGATATGACTCATCACCTCGCGCGGGGAGAACTCACGCGGCTCAATTTTGAGTTGCTCAGATTCGATTTTCGAGAAATCGAGAATGTCGCTGATAATTTTTAGCAGCAGACTCGACGAGTTATTCATCGCCGTCACCAGACGGTCGACGCCTTTCGGCAGGTCTTTAGTCTGCAGCAGATCGAGGTTACCAATAATGCCGTACAGCGGCGTACGCAGTTCGTGACTGACGGTTGCCAGGAACATCGATTTTGACTGGCTTGCCTGCTCTGCCGCCTGCGCCATCTCCTGCAGCGATTCTTCCATTTTGACGCGCGCAGACACATCCACCAGTACACAAATCGCCACGTTTTCGTTGCGATAACGGGAATGGACAAAGCTTATCTGCAAATTGGTATTGTTGCTGGTCAGTACATCCACAAAGTTCACCTGCTGCCCGCAGATAATTTGCGTCAGACGTTGCCGATCTTCGTGGGTGAGCATATTCAGGTAGTTATGCGCCAGTTCATTACTCAGAATGTTGGTGCCATCCTGGGTACGTAAAATACAGATCCCCACCGGCGCCGAGGCGACGATTTTACGGTTGAACTGCTCGTGTTCTTCCAGACGCTGGGCGTCCGTTTCCGCCGGAATAAAAATTCGCCGTTCATACATACGTGCGAGGGTAAACAGTGCAACCCCCACAAGGATATTAAGCAGCACCGCATTGAGGATCAGCATGCGAATACGCTCAAGCACCAAGTCCACAGGCACCGAGTAGACGATACTCAGCGGCGATGGCGGCAGGCTCTTTTTGAGGATAAGGTCATGAAAGCCGGAGGTGTAACCAAACCAGGATCGTACCTGCAGCCAGCGCGGATCCGCCTCGATACGATTTTCCGCACCGGTCAGGGAAATCAACGCACGTCCGCTTTCATCAAAGATGGTCACACCCATCGGCAAACTGCCGGGGGTGAAGAAGTTCTCCATCCGAATGGATTGTTCCGTTCCCAGCAACGCCTGCAGACGATTGCCCAGATAAACCGGCGTCAACGCATAAAAATAGCCGACTCCCGGACGCGCCCCCTGGCTCATCCAGTACAGGTTGTTGCCACGTTCATCCTGCGGCGCGTTGCGGTATTTCAGAATACGCTCATGCAGACTTTTCAATGTCTCGTCGCGTTCGACCGGCACATCACGCAGGCCAAAATCCGCCACGCAGAGATTCTCACTCCCAATCAGGAATACGCGATTCAGGTCGTAAGCCGCCGAGAAGTTATCCCGCCAGTAGCGCATAAACCAGGCCAGTGACTCCAGAGAACCACGCCAGGCCGTACCCATTTTCGAGCAGTCAGAATCGGGGAACAGCGGCTGAAAATCAGGTACATCAGTTTTCGCATCCAGCCCACGAGAGGCAAGAATACCGTTTTCTGCCGTCAGACGGTTTTCAGCGATGTATTTCAGCTCTTTCATGACGTCGGAGGTGCGCTGAATATACCGCTGTGCCTGATCGGCACTGAGGTTAAATTCCTGGCGTATTTCCGACTCTTTATCACGCAACGCGTTGACGATGTAGAACACCGAAAAGAGAGCAATCAGCAGCCAAAGCACCAGAGCCAGCGCGCGGAAAAGATAGCGCGAGACTTTCAAAGTGCTACGAAAAGAGACGAGGTATTTCAACCTGGGGAAACTCCGCCATGAGGGTGTAAAAGTGACTGAGGTTAAAGTAGCGGTAAAATGCCGGTGCCGCAATGGCAAAGAGAAAGGGCCGGAAAACCGGCCCTCAGCACAGATTACTCGTCGGCGTCGTCGTCAGCCGCGCCATCGTCAACTTCCGGGGCGATTTCATCATCCCCTTCCGCGACGCTGCCATCGATGGAGTCAAGTTCTTCGTCGTCCACCGGTTCGGCTACACGCTGCAGACCGACCACGTTTTCGTCTTCCGCGGTACGAATAAGGATAACACCCTGGGTATTACGCCCTACCACGCTGATTTCCGACACACGCGTACGCACCAGCGTACCGGCATCGGTGATCATCATGATCTGGTCGGTATCAGTAACCTGTACCGCACCCACCACGGAACCGTTACGTTCGGTCACCTTAATGGAGATAACGCCCTGCGTACCACGAGATTTGGTCGGGTACTCGGTTTCAGCCGTACGTTTACCGTAGCCATTCTGCGTCACGGTGAGGATTGCCCCTTCGCCACGTGGAATGATCAGCGAAACGACTTTATCCTCGCCTGCCAGCTTGATACCGCGAACACCTGTTGCGGTACGTCCCATCGCACGAACAGCATCTTCTTTGAAGCGCACCACTTTACCAGCGGCAGAGAACAGCATGACTTCGTCCTGACCAGAGGTCAGATCGACGCCGATCAGTTCGTCGCCTTCATTGAGGTTAACCGCAATGATCCCGGCAGAGCGCGGACGGCTGAACTCGGTCAACGCGGTTTTCTTCACGGTACCGCTGGCGGTCGCCATAAAGACGCTTACGCCCTCTTCATATTCGCGTACCGGCAGAATGGCAGTAATACGTTCATTCGGCTCCAGCGGCAGAAGGTTGACGATCGGACGACCACGCGCGCCACGGCTCGCTTCCGGCAACTGGTAAACTTTCATCCAGTACAGACGACCACGGCTGGAGAAGCAGAGGATCGTGTCGTGGGTGTTGGCCACCAGCAGACGGTCGATAAAGTCTTCTTCTTTAATACGCGCCGCAGACTTGCCTTTACCGCCACGACGTTGCGCTTCGTAGTCGGTAAGCGGCTGGTACTTCACATAGCCCTGATGCGACAGCGTAACCACAACATCTTCTTCGTTGATCAGATCTTCGATGTTGATGTCGGCGGTGTTGGCGGTGATCTCAGTACGACGCTCGTCACCGAACTGCTCACGAACCAGTTCCAGCTCTTCGCGGATAACTTCCATCAGACGATCGGCGCTGCCGAGGATATGCAGCAGCTCGGCAATCTGTTCCAGTAACTCTTTATACTCGTCGAGCAGTTTTTCATGCTCAAGGCCTGTCAGTTTCTGCAAACGCAGATCCAGAATCGCCTGTGCCTGCTGTTCGGTCAGGTAGTATTTGCCGTCACGAATACCGAACTCTGGCTCCAGCCATTCAGGGCGCGCGGCGTTATCGCCCGCACGTTCCAGCATGGCGGAAACGTTGCCCAAATCCCACGGCTGTGCGATAAGACCGGCTTTCGCTTCTGCCGGGGTCGGCGCACGGCGAATCAGTTCGATAATCGGATCGATATTGGCCAGCGCAACGGCCAGCGCTTCAAGGATATGCGCACGGTCGCGCGCTTTACGCAGTTCGAAAATCGTACGACGCGTCACAACTTCGCGGCGGTGACGGACAAACGCGGACAGAATGTCTTTCAGGTTCATGATCTTCGGCTGACCATGGTGCAGTGCCACCATGTTGATACCGAAGGAAACCTGGAGCTGGGTCTGGGAGTACAGGTTATTCAGTACCACCTCACCCACTGCGTCACGTTTGATTTCAATCACGATGCGCATCCCGTCTTTATCAGACTCGTCACGCAGCGCGCTGATACCTTCAACGCGTTTATCTTTAACCAGCTCGGCAATTTTCTCGATCAGGCGTGCTTTGTTCACCTGATACGGAATTTCATGCACGATAATGGTTTCACGACCGGTTTTCGCGTCAGCTTCCACTTCCGCGCGGGCGCGAATATAAATTTTGCCACGCCCGGTACGGTACGCTTCTTCAATACCGCGACGACCATTAATAATGGCGGCGGTCGGGAAGTCCGGCCCAGGGATATGTTCCATCAGCCCTTCAACGCTGATGTCTTCATTATCGATGTACGCCAGGCAACCGTTAATCACTTCCGTCAGGTTATGCGGAGGAATGTTGGTCGCCATCCCGACTGCAATACCGGAAGACCCGTTCACCAGCAGGTTCGGGATCTTGGTAGGCATAACATCAGGGATTTTTTCCGTACCGTCGTAGTTGTCGACGTAATCAACGGTCTCTTTTTCCAGATCGGCCATCAGCTCATGGGCAATTTTCGCCAGACGGATTTCCGTATAACGCATTGCCGCCGCGGAGTCGCCGTCAATCGAACCGAAGTTACCCTGACCATCAACCAGCATGTAGCGCAGTGAAAATGGCTGTGCCATACGCACAATGGTGTCATACACTGCGGAATCACCATGGGGATGGTATTTACCGATTACGTCACCAACGACACGGGCAGATTTTTTGTAGGCTTTGTTCCAGTCATTGCCCAAGACGTTCATGGCGTAAAGTACGCGACGGTGAACCGGCTTTAGACCATCGCGGACATCTGGCAGCGCACGGCCAACAATGACCGACATGGCATAATCCAGATAAGAACTTTTCAGCTCTTCCTCGATGTTGACCGGTGTAATTTCTCTCGCAAGGTCGCTCATCTAACCGCTATCCCTCTACTGTATCCCGGATTCAAAGGTCGCAAATTATAACACAACCGTAATGAATCAGGTAAACGGAAAGACCCCGCAGGGCGCTTTATTAGCGCCAGCAGACTGTTATACTCATCCGTCTTGCTAAATAAGGAGTACGTATCCCCATGAATGCCGAAAAAACGTCGGTTGCTCAAAACGTTGACCAGGCTGAAATTGCCAAATTTGAAGCGGTCGCCTCTCGCTGGTGGGATCTGGAAGGCGAATTCAAACCTCTTCATCGCATCAATCCATTACGTCTGGGCTATATTGCAGAACGTGCTGACGGTCTGTTTGGCAAGAATGTCCTGGATGTCGGCTGTGGTGGCGGCATTCTGGCGGAGAGCATGGCGCGCGAAGGGGCGATAGTCACCGGGCTGGATATGGGCTTTGAACCGCTACAGGTCGCCAGGCTGCATGCTCTGGAGTCCGGCATTCGCGTCGAATACGTGCAAGAGACCGTCGAAGACCACGCCGACAAACATCCGCAGCAATATGATGTTGTCACCTGCATGGAGATGCTGGAACACGTACCGGACCCGCAATCGGTGGTCAACGCCTGCGCGCGGCTGGTCAAACCCGGCGGCCACGTCTTCTTCTCGACGATTAACCGTAACGGCAAAGCGTGGTTAATGGCGGTGGTTGGCGCGGAGTATGTGCTGAAAATGGTGCCGAAAGGAACGCACGACGTGAAGAAATTTATCAAACCGGCAGAACTGCTCGGTTGGGTGAATGAATCCGGGTTAAAGGAGCGTCACATTACGGGCCTGCATTATAACCCGCTGTTAAATGCCTTTAAGCTCGCGCCCGGTGTGGATGTGAATTATATGTTACATACAAAGCCAAAAAACGTCTGACGTCATTCACTATTCTTATAAAGATTGCGCTACATCATGTCGCGCGATCTCCCCTTCCCGATGAAGAAATCAGCGTTTGATCAAATTTTCATTTTTTTTTGCGAAATATTGACATCCCCGCCAGGCCTTATGCGACGTGGACTTAGCCTTTATCACTCTTTTGCAACCTCAATTTAACGTCAAAATCAACTCTTGTACTCAAAAGAATCCTTACTAGAATACTCACCATATAGCGTTTCTCTTATCATATACCCCCAACATATAGTATTTATCCACAGACTTAGTCACAACGTGGTTCTGTGGATAATTGGGGGATATTTTTTATTCACGGACAGGTAAATTTCACATGAATCAGAGTCTGCTGGTGACAAAGCGCGACGGTAGCACCGAGCGCATCAATCTCGACAAAATTCATCGGGTGCTGGATTGGGCGGCAGAGGGGCTGAGTAATGTATCCATCTCCCAGGTGGAACTGCGTTCCCATATTCAGTTCTACGACGGCATCAAAACGTCCGACATTCATGAGACTATTATCAAAGCCGCTGCGGACCTGATCTCCCGTGAAGCGCCAGACTACCAGTACCTCGCCGCGCGCCTGGCCATTTTCCACCTGCGTAAAAAAGCCTATGGTCAGTTCGAGCCGCCAGCGCTGTACGACCATGTGGTAAAAATGGTTGAACTTGGCAAATACGACACGCATCTGCTGGAAGACTACACGGAAGAAGAGTTCAAGCAGATGGACGAGTTTATCGACCACTGGCGCGATATGAATTTCTCCTACGCGGCCGTTAAGCAGCTTGAAGGCAAATACCTGGTTCAGAACCGTGTAACCGGCGAAATCTACGAGAGCGCGCAGTTCCTCTATATCCTGGTGGCTGCCTGCCTGTTCTCAGGGTATCCACGCGAGACGCGTCTGAGCTACGTGAAGCGCTTCTATGATGCGGTCTCTACATTCAAAATTTCTCTGCCGACGCCGATTATGTCCGGCGTACGTACTCCGACCCGTCAGTTCAGCTCTTGCGTGCTGATCGAGTGCGGCGACAGCCTGGACTCTATCAACGCCACTTCCAGCGCAATTGTGAAATACGTTTCCCAGCGTGCCGGTATCGGCATCAACGCGGGTCGTATTCGTGCGCTGGGTAGCCCGATTCGCGGCGGTGAAGCGTTCCATACCGGCTGTATCCCGTTCTACAAACACTTCCAGACCGCGGTAAAATCCTGCTCTCAGGGCGGTGTGCGCGGTGGTGCGGCGACCCTGTTCTATCCGATGTGGCATCTGGAAGTTGAAAGCCTGCTGGTTCTGAAAAACAACCGTGGCGTTGAAGGTAACCGTGTACGTCACATGGACTACGGCGTACAGATCAACAAACTGATGTACACCCGCCTGCTGAAAGGGGAAGAGATCACCCTGTTCAGCCCGTCTGACGTCCCGGGCCTGTATGACGCGTTCTTCGCCGATCAGGATGAATTCGAACGTCTTTACACCAAATATGAGAAAGACGACAGCATCCGCAAACAGCGTGTGAAAGCCGTTGAGCTGTTCTCGCTGATGATGCAGGAACGTGCCTCTACCGGCCGTATCTATATCCAGAACGTTGACCATTGCAATACCCACAGCCCGTTTGACCCGGTGGTTGCGCCAGTGCGCCAGTCTAACCTGTGCCTGGAAATCGCTCTGCCAACCAAACCGCTGGAAGACGTGAACGACGAAAACGGTGAAATCGCGCTCTGCACGCTGTCTGCCTTTAACCTGGGTGCGATTTCTAATCTGGATGAGCTGGAAGAGCTGGCGGTGCTTGCCGTGCGTGCGCTGGATGCCCTGCTGGATTACCAGGACTACCCGATTCCGGCGGCAAAACGCGGTGCAATGGGCCGCCGTACGCTGGGTATTGGCGTGATTAACTTCGCCTACTGGCTGGCGAAAAACGGCAAACGCTACTCCGACGGCAGCGCCAACAACCTGACCCACAAAACGTTCGAAGCAATCCAGTACTACCTGCTGAAAGCATCTAACGAACTGGCGAAAGAGCAAGGCGCATGCCCGTGGTTTAACGAAACCACCTACTCCAAAGGCATTATGCCTATTGATACCTACAAGAAAGACCTGGACGGTATCACCAGCGAGCCGCTGCACTACGACTGGGACGCCCTGCGTGAATCGGTGAAAACTTACGGCCTGCGTAACTCCACGCTGTCTGCGCTGATGCCGTCGGAAACCTCATCGCAGATCTCCAATGCCACCAACGGCATTGAGCCACCGCGCGGCCATGTGAGCATCAAGGCGTCGAAAGACGGTATCCTGCGTCAGGTGGTGCCGGATTATGAGTTGCTGAAAGATAAGTACGAGCTGCTGTGGGAAATGCCGAACAACGACGGCTATCTGCAACTGGTGGGCATCATGCAGAAATTTATCGACCAGTCGATCTCTGCAAATACCAACTATGACCCGACACGTTTCCCGTCCGGAAAAGTGCCGATGCAGCAATTGCTGAAAGACTTGCTCACTGCCTATAAATTTGGCGTGAAGACCCTGTACTATCAAAACACCCGCGACGGTGCGGAAGATGCGCAGGATGATCTGGTGCCGTCCATTCAGGATGATGGCTGCGAAAGCGGCGCATGTAAGATCTAATTTAAATGCCGGGTGACGCTACGCTTACCCGGCCTACGATTTTGTTTGCCCGATCTACAAAATCTCTCACAGGACACACTCATGGCATACACCACCTTTTCACAGACGAAAAACGACCAGCTCAAAGAGCCAATGTTCTTCGGCCAGCCGGTCAACGTGGCACGCTACGATCAGCAAAAATATGACATCTTTGAAAAGCTGATTGAAAAGCAACTCTCCTTCTTCTGGCGTCCGGAAGAAGTTGACGTTTCCCGCGACCGTATTGACTACCAGGCGTTGCCGGAACACGAAAAACACATTTTCATCAGCAACCTGAAATACCAGACGCTGCTGGACTCTATTCAGGGTCGTAGCCCGAACGTGGCGCTGTTGCCGCTGATTTCGATCCCGGAACTTGAAACCTGGGTTGAAACCTGGGCGTTTTCAGAAACGATCCATTCGCGCTCTTACACCCACATCATCCGTAATATCGTGAACGATCCGGCGATTGTGTTTGACGATATCGTCACCAACGAGCAGATCCAGAAACGTGCCGAGGGCATTTCGGCCTATTACGATGAGCTGATTGAGCTAACCAGCTATTGGCATCTGCTTGGCGAAGGTACCCATACCGTTAACGGTAAAACCGTGACCGTGAACCTGCGCGAGCTGAAAAAGAAACTGTATTTGTGTCTGATGAGCGTTAACGCACTGGAAGCTATTCGCTTCTACGTCAGCTTTGCCTGTTCTTTCGCCTTTGCGGAGCGCGAATTGATGGAAGGCAACGCCAAAATCATCCGTCTGATTGCACGCGATGAAGCGCTGCATCTGACCGGGACTCAGCACATGCTGAACCTGCTGCGTTCAGGTAGCGATGACCCGGAAATGGCGGAGATTGCCGAAGAGTGCAAACAGGAGTGCTATGACCTGTTCGTCCAGGCGGCGCAGCAGGAGAAAGAGTGGGCAGAGTATCTGTTCCGCGACGGCTCCATGATCGGTCTGAATAAAGACATCCTGTGGCAGTATATTGAGTACATCACCAATATCCGCATGCAGGCGGTCGGCCTGGACTTGCCGTTCCAGACCCGCTCGAACCCGATTCCGTGGATCAATACCTGGCTGGTCTCTGACAACGTTCAGGTGGCTCCGCAGGAAGTGGAAGTCAGCTCTTATCTGGTTGGCCAGATCGACGCCGAAGTCGATACCGACGACCTGAGTAACTTCCAGCTCTGATGACGCGTGTAACCTTACGTCTGACGGGCACACAGGTGTTGTGCCAGGAAGAACATCCGTCATTGCTGGTGGCGCTGGAATCACACCGCGTGCCGGTGGAATACCAGTGCCGCGAAGGTTACTGCGGCTCCTGTCGCTGTCGCCTGGTCACAGGCCAGGTCGACTGGCTGACCGAGCCGCTGGCCTTTATCCAGCCTGACGAAATATTACCCTGCTGCTGCAAAGCAAAAGGGGATATTGAGATTGAAATGTAAAAGGGCCGCGCGCGGCCCTTTTTATTGCCTTACCGGCGCTTAGCCGCCACTTGTGCATGATGTTTGCGTTCGCCAATCATCACCACAATCAGCAAAAGCACAGCCAGAATGCTGCCGCCAATCATCACCATAAAACCACCGTCCCAGCCAAAGAAATCGACGGTGTAACCCACAATCGCACTGGCCGCCACCGACCCGCCAAGGTAGCCGAATAAACCGGTGAAGCCCGCTGCCGTACCTGCGGCTTTTTTCGGAGCCAGTTCAAGAGCGTGCAAACCAATGAGCATCACCGGGCCGTAGATCAGGAAGCCAATGACAATCATACAGACCATATCTATCGTCGGATTGCCCGCCGGGTTTAACCAGTAGATGATCGTGGCAATGGTGACCAGCGTCATAAAGAAGACGCCTGTTGCACCACGGTTACCTTTGAAGACTTTGTCCGACATCCAGCCGCAAATCAGCGTCCCTGGGATCCCGGCATATTCATAAAAGAAATAGGCCCAGGAAGATTTATCCAGCGCGAAATGTTTCACTTCTTTCAGGTAGGTGGGTGACCAGTCCAGAATGCCGTAGCGCAGCAGATAAACGAAGACGTTGGCGATGGCGATATACCAGAGCAGACGGTTCGGGAAGACGTACTGCATAAAGATTTGCTTCGCCGTCAGTTCCTCTTCTGCCTTTTCGCTGTAATCGTCCGGGTAGTCGTTTTTATACTCTTCAATCGGCGGCAAGCCGCAGGACTGAGGAGTATCGCGCATCATAGCGAACGCGAAGATCGCCACAATGATTGCCCCAAACGCAGGCATATACAGCGCCGCGTGCCAGTCGTTAAACCAGGCCATACCCAACAGGAACAGCAACGGGGGAATACCGCCGCCGACGTTGTGCGCACAGTTCCATACAGACACTATCCTGCCACGCTCTTTTTGCGACCACCAGTGCACCATGGTACGTCCACACGGCGGCCACCCCATTCCCTGGAACCAACCACACAGGAAGAGCAGCACAAACATAATGGCAATGCTCGATGTCGCCCACGGGACAAATCCCATGAACAACATGACTGCCGCGGCCAGAATCAACCCGGCGGGCAGAAAAACGCGCGGATTCGAACGATCCGAGACCGACCCCATAATGAATTTTGAGAAACCATAGGCAATGGAGATCCCCGACAGCGCAAACCCTAAATCACCGCGGGAAAAGCCCTGCTCCACAAGGTAAGGCATGGCCAACGCAAAATTTTTGCGCACCAGATAATAGGCCGCATAGCCGAAGAAAATACCCAGGAAGATCTGCCAGCGCAGACGACGATAAACCGGGTCGATACGATCTTCAGGAAGTCTTTCTCGGTGGGATTCTGGCCGGAAAATACTCAACATATATGCCTCCGTGGCAGGGTTTTATCATTATATGTGACTACTATGAGTGAAAACGAAACCATGATTTCGTTTGTAACGGTTTTACCCGGCAAATTCTAACGACAAAAGGCGATTTGTCGCACCTTATGTTACATATTTATGACAAAGCTCCACTTTCAGACATAAAACCACTCTGGTTATTTTCGTTTTTTGCTCGAATATGCGCGATATCAAACAATCCATAGCAACAGTGTGGCTAAATGTTTCTATGGAATCCCGCTCGGAAGACGAAAATATGGGTAACTCAAACGATTACGATGTCATCATCATCGGCGGTGGCGCGACCGGAGCAGGCATCGCCCGCGACTGTGCATTGCGCGGACTGCGCGTGGTACTGCTTGAACGCCATGACATTGCCACAGGTGCCACCGGCCGCAATCACGGTTTATTGCACAGCGGTGCGCGTTACGCAGTGACCGATAACGAATCCGCCCGGGAATGTATTGCAGAAAACCAAATCCTTAAGCGTATCGCTCGCCACTGTATTGAGCCTACAGACGGTTTATTTATCACCCTGCCGGAAGACGATCTGGCTTATCAGCCTGTCTTTATTGACGCCTGCCAGCGCGCAGGGATTAACGCGCAGGCCATTACGCCAGAAGAAGCGCGGCGCACGGAGCCCAGCGTAAATCCGGCACTGACTAGTGCCGTCCGCGTACCCGATGGCACGGTGGATCCTTTTCGCCTGACGGCCAGCAATATGCTGGATGCGCGTGAACATGGCGCCACTATCCTGACAGGCCACGAAGTCTGCGGATTAATACGCCAGGGCGACAGGGTCACCGGTGTACAACTGATGAACCCGCAAACCCATGAAATTTATCCTCTGCATGCTCCTGTCGTGGTCAATGCCGCCGGGATTTGGGGCCAGCGCATCGCGGAGTATGCGGATTTACGGATTCGCATGTTCCCGGCCAAAGGAGCCCTGCTGATACTCGACCACCGTATCAATCAGCATGTGATAAACCGTTGTCGTAAACCGGCAGATGCCGACATCCTCGTACCCGGCGATACCATTTCCCTGATTGGCACCACCTCGACGCATATTGACTATAAGGATATTGACAACATCCGGGTGACGCCCGAAGAGGTCGATATTCTGCTGCGTGAAGGGGAAAAGCTGGCGCCAGTGATGGCGCAGACCCGTATCCTGCGCGCCTATGCAGGCGTACGTCCTTTGGTTGCCAGCGATGATGACCCGACAGGACGTAACGTAAGCCGCGGCATTGTGCTGCTCGATCACGCTCAACGTGACGGGATGGAAGGCTTTATCACCATTACCGGCGGCAAGCTGATGACCTACCGTCTGATGGCAGAGTGGGCCACAGATGCCGTCTGCCGCAAGCTCGGTCTTAACACCCCTTGTACCACAGCGACAACGCCGTTGCCCGGTTCACAGCAGCCTACCGAACAGGCGCTGAAAAAAATTATCTCACTGCCGGTGCCGCTACGCGGTTCGGCTATTTATCGCCATGGCGATCGCACGCCAGCCTCGCTGGGCAGCGATCGCCACAGTCGTAGCCTGGTGTGCGAATGCGAAGCCGTCACCGCCGGGGAAGTCCAGTATGCCGTTGAAAACTTGAATGTTAACTCTCTGCTGGATCTGCGCCGCCGTACCCGCGTGGGCATGGGCACATGTCAGGGTGAACTGTGCGCCTGTCGCGCAGCCGGCTTACTGCACAGCATGCGGGTGACCAGTGAAACAGAATCTATTAACCAGCTTTGCGCATTTTTGAATGAGCGCTGGAAGGGCATCAAACCTGTCGCCTGGGGGGATGCGCTACGCGAAAGTGAATTTACACGTTGGGTCTATCAAGGACTGTGCGGGCTGGAAAAGGAGCCAACTGATGAAATTTGATACGGTTATTATCGGCGGCGGCCTCGCCGGGTTACTCTGCGGCATTCGGCTGAGCGAAAACGGTCAACGCTGTGCCATTGTCAGCCGCGGTCAGAGCGCACTCAATTTCTCTTCCGGCTCGCTGGACTTACTTTCCCGTCTACCGGATGGGCAACCGGTCACCGACCTCATCGCCGGGGTAGACGCGTTACAGCGTATGCAAAGCGAACATCCTTATGCCTTACTGGGCGCTGAAAGGGTACGCCACTATGCAAAAATGACCCAGACCATGCTGGCAGACTGCGGCCTGGCGCTAAAAGGTGAGGCCGATACGCCGCATATGCGCGTCACCCCACTGGGTACCTTCCGTCAGGCCTGGTTAAGCCCCAATGAAATTCCTCTCCAGCCGACAAAAGATATTGCCATTGGGGTCGTCGGTATTTGTGGGTTTCTCGATTTTCAGCCGCAACTCGCTGCCGCGTCACTGAAAAAACGTGGCATAAATGCCACCGCAGAAGAGATAACGCTGCCGGTGCTGGACCGCGTGCGGGATAACCCGAGTGAATTTCGCGCCGTCAATATCGCCCGTGTACTGGATGTTGCACAGAATTTTGACGAGCTGTACCGCGCCTTGCTGCCGTTAAGCCGTCAGTACGACGAGCTTTACTTCCCGGCCTGTTTCGGCCTGCAGGATAGCGCCGTCTTTACACGACTTAACCAACAACTCTCCTGTCCGCTACGGTTGCTGCCTACCCTGCCGCCATCGGTTCCCGGCACCCGCATGCAATCACGCCTGCAACAGCGTTTTATCCAAAGCGGTGGGACATGGATGCCCGGTGATGAGGTGATCCGTGCCGATGTGGAAAGTGAGCGCGTGACACAACTGTGGACGCGCAAGCATGAGGATATTGCGCTACGTCCACGCCATGTGGTGCTCGCCAGCGGCAGTTTTTTCAGTAACGGTTTGATTGCCGAACGCGATCGCGTACGGGAAACCATTTTTGACCTCGACGTGTTACAAAGCCCCGGACGGGAAAGCTGGTATCGCGACAACGTCTTTGATACCCAGCCATGGCAGCAGTTTGGCGTGATCACTGACGAAACGCTACGCGCTAAGCACCAGGGCACGACGCTGGATAACCTGTATGTGGTGGGCTCCGTTTTGGGTGGCTTTGATGCGGTTGCTCAAGGGTGTGGGGGTGGCGTTTGCGCGGTTACCGCGCTGTATGCCGCAGAACAAATTTGCGCCGGGGGGAGGTAAAATGACCACAACTCAGTTTGAAAGCTGTATCAAATGCACCGTGTGCACCACGGTTTGCCCGGTCAGTGCGGTGAATCCTGCTTACCCTGGCCCGAAACAGGCGGGGCCGGATGGGGAGCGTTTACGTCTAAAAGACCCGGCGTTGTTTGACGAGGCGCTGAAATACTGCACCAACTGTAAACGCTGTGAAACCGCCTGTCCGTCTGGCGTAAAGATTGGCGATATTATTCAGCGCGCGCGTTCGCAATATGCCGTCAATCCACCTTCACTGCGTAATGCCATTCTGAGCCATACGGATTTGATGGGATCGTTATCCACCCCATTCGCGCCGCTGGTCAATACCGCCACGTCTCTCAAACCCATTCGCCAGTTGCTCGATAAAGCGCTGAAAATCGATCATCACCGGACGCTGCCAAAATATTCCCATGGCACTTTCCGCCGCTGGTACCGCTCCGTGGCTGACAAGCAAAAGGCGTTTGATCAGCAGGTGGCGTTTTTCCATGGCTGCTATGTGAATTACAACCATCCGCAACTGGGCAAAGATCTCTTGCAAGTGCTGAACGCGATGGGAATCGGTGTGCAGCTCCTGCGTCAGGAAAAATGTTGCGGGGTGCCGCTGATTGCCAATGGCTATTTTGCGAAAGCGAAAAAGCAGGCGGAATTTAATATTCGGGCATTGCAGCAGAGCATCACAGGAGACGGTATTCCGGTGATTGCCACCTCATCAACCTGTACCTTCACTTTGCGAGATGAATATCCGCATCTGCTGGACGTCGATAACCACCATTTACGTCCGCACATCGACCTGGCTACGCGTTGGATCTGGCGCAAGCTGGAAGAAGGCAATACGCTCAAGCTCAAAGAGTTACCGTTGAAAGTGGTTTATCACACACCGTGCCATATGGAGAAAATGGGCTGGACGCACTATACCCTGGATTTGCTGCGACGTATTCCCGGGCTGGAACTTACCGTACTGGATTCACGTTGTTGCGGGATAGCGGGGACCTACGGCTTTAAGCGCGAAAACTACGCCACAGCGCAGGCGATTGGCGAACCACTGTTCCGCCAGATTGAGGAGAGCGGTGCGGATTTGGTGATCACAGATTGTGAAACCTGTAAGTGGCAGGTGGAAATGTCCACAAGCCTTCGCTGTGAACATCCTATTACACTACTGGCGCAGGCGCTGCGCTAAAAGGTTCGCCCGCCGTAACCCTCCCGGCGGGCGAATAATTAATAACTACCCTTCGTTGCCGATGCCGAAGGTCTGGCCCCTTTAAATATCGCCAGCCGTTCATCTAACGCATTGGTATACAACATGGTGTCCACACCGACCGCCACGAAGTTAGCCCCCCACTCCAGCACTTTTTTTGCCATGAGCGGATCGACCGCCAGAAAACCCGCCGCTTTCCCGGCATCACGTATCTGCTTAATGGCCTGCTCAATGGCGCGTTGCACGTCCGGATGACCACTGTTGTCAGGATAGCCCAACGATGCGGAGAGGTCGGCAGGACCGATAAAGACCCCATCAATACCATCAACATGCAAAATGGCATCAAGGTTATCCAGCGCCGCTTTGCTTTCAACCTGAATCAACAAGCACAACTCTTCATTCGCGCGGGCCATATAATTTTCGACTCGCCCCCAGCGGGCGGCGCGCGCGACACTCGCCCCTACGCCGCGAACACCCTGTGGCGGGTAACGCGTGGCCGCCACCACATCCTGCGCCTGCTCTGCGCTCTCCACCATGGGAATTAACAATGTACGGGCACCAATATCGAGCACCTGTTTGATAAGAACACGGCTCCCCTCAACGGGCCGAATGACGGCCTGGCTGGTGTAAGGCGCAATGGCCTGCAACTGGTGATAGAGATCCTGAATAGTATTCGGCGCATGTTCGCCATCAATCAATAACCAGTCATACCCGGAGGTCGCTGCAATCTCAGCCATATACGACGTAGTGGAACTTAACCACAGGCCAATCTGCGTTTCGCCTTTTAGCAGACCCGCTTTAAACGGGTTGGATAAAATCGGATCCATTGTCATTTCACTTCCTTTTTGTCATGAATGAACGCTGTTCGAGTGAGAGACAGCCTGTCTTACATTCAGTGTTAAAATGATCAGCGCACCGGCAATCGCCACGCCTGCAAGCGTGAGAAGCCCGGCAGCGCCGCTGGCAAACAGGGTTTCGGCTTTGACACGAATGATCGGGGCCAGAAATCCGCCGACCGCGCCAAACAAATTCACAAAGCCAATACCCGCCGCCAGCGCCGTTCCGGACAGAAGCTGCGTTGGCATGGTCCAGAAAACCGGTTGTACGGCAATAAATCCCACCGCCGCGACGCATAAGGCAACAATGGCCAGCACGGGAGAAACCAGGCCAGATACGCCAATACCAATGCCCGCCGCTAACAGCGTCAGTGCAGCAATGTTGCGTCTTTCACCGGTCTTATCGGAATAACGAGGAATAAGCCAGGTACCAAACAGGGCGGCAATCCAGGGGATAGCGGTGACGACAGAGGCGGTGAACCCCACTTTTGTCCCCAGCAATGCGGCCACTTGCGTCGGCAGGAAAAAAATCAATCCATATACCGCGACCTGGATAGTCAGATAAATGATAGCCAGTTGCCATACCCGCCCATTACGCAGCGCATCGGTCAGACGTGACGTCACTTTACTCTCCTCTTCGCTGGCAAGCTGGGCCTCAAGAACGCCCTTCTCTTGCGGCGTGAGGAACCGTGCCTGCGCTGGCGTATCATCCAGCCAGAAGAAAGTAAAGATACCCGCAGAGACAGCCAGCAGGCCTTCAATCAAGAACATCCAGAACCACCCCGGATGCCCCATAAAACCATGCATCTCAAGTAAAGCGCCGGACAGCGGTGAACCCAGCGTCAAAGCTAATGGCGCCCCCATGTAAAAAAGCCCCATAATGCTGGCGCGATTGCGCTGTGGGAACCATTGAGAGGTCAGGTAAATCATGCCAGGGAAGAAGCCAGCTTCCGCGGCGCCAAGAAGCGTGCGGACAAGCAGAAATTTGGCTTCGGTATCAGCCCAGGCCATTGCCGCGGAGAGAAATCCCCATAACAGGGTCGTCCCTCCAATCCAGTAGCGTGCGCCAAACTTACGCATCAACAGATTAGCCGGCACGCCGAGGAAGGCGTACACCACAAAAAAGATCCCCGCCCCCAACGCATAGGCTTCGTTGCTAAGGCCGGTGTCTATCTGATACGTCTCTTTTGCAAAGCCAATATTCGAACGATCAAGAAATGCCAGGACGTATAACATCAACATAAAGGGGATTAAACGGGCGCGGTTTTTCTTTACCACGCTATCCAATAAGCTGGTATTCATCGTAATGACCTCATGTAGGGCTGCGCCGCGTCATGGCGGCGCGACGCGGAGGAATTAATGGTTATACGGGCGCTTTAAATTACAGTTGCGATTAAGCTCAACACCGAAGCCCGGTTTATCCAACACACTCTTATGAATGCGACCATTTACAGGCACCGGTTCATCCACCAGGATGGGATCAAATTGCGGACGCAGCGTAGAGCAGTCGGGGCTGGTCATTAAAAACTCACTAAATGGCGTATTAGTGAAGGTAATAACCGCGTGATGGGAATAAACCGAAGAACCATGTGGCACGACAAGCTGCCCGCGTGCTTTTGCGATCGCGGCGATTTCCACCAGCGTCGTTAAGCCGCCGCACCAGCCGACATCGGGCTGCATGATATCAATCCCGGTTTCCGATAACGTACGGAATGATTGCAGCGTACCGTGATGCTCACCGCTGGTGACCATCATGCCAGCAGGAGCATTACGTTTAAGTTCGCGATAGCCCTCATATTGCTGCGGTGGCAGACACTCCTCGATCCATTTCAGATTATACGGGGCACAGGCATGGGCCAATTTGGTGGCATAATTAACATCCTGGCTCATCCAGCAATCCAGCATCAGCCAGAAATCTTCACCGCATTTCTCGCGATATTCAGCAACCATTGCCGCATCTTTGCGAATACCCGCATCACCATCATGCGGGCCCCAGTGTGTCGGCATTTTGCCGCCAATAAACCCCATCTCTTTAGCCAGGTCTGGGCGCGCGCCGGTCGCATAAAACTGGATTTCGTCACGCACCGCCCCACCGAGCAATTTATAAACGGGTAACCCGACAACCTTGCCAAACAGATCCCACAAGGCCAGATCGACACAGGAAATCGTATTCATAACCAGCCCGCCAGACCCTGCGTAATACAAGGTGGAATTAAGCATTTGATCATGAATAAGCTTGATATCGCTGACGCATTTACCCTCGATAAAGCGGTTTAAATGCTTTTCAACGATAAAGCAGCCCATCTCGCCTGCCGTGGAAACAGCAAAGCCCGTCTGGCCATTTTCAGCTTCCACTTCAACAATTAAGGTTCCCAGCACGTTAATACCGAAAGACTGCCGGGATTGTTCATAGGCCTTGTATTTGCTCATTGGGGTGGCGATATGGTCATCTATCCAGTGATGAGCGCCCTGATCGTGATAATCACCGCCGCCTGCCCCTTTCTCTGCGGTAGCGCCGCCAATGAACCAGGCTCTGACATGTTTAATTTTCGGTAAGGTCATGATGTTCTCCTTTTTATGATGCTTGCTTGTCGAAAGGGCTTTTCCACCCTAAAAGCCGGGAAATATCTTTTGCGCAAGTAATCGCCTTACCTGCGAGGTAATCCCGGTTTTCCTCATTAATTTGCAGTCGGGTTCCCACGACCGAAATGGCTGCCGTTAGCGCATTGCGGGCATCAAAGACGGGGGCAGCGACACATCGGACATCGGGGTAATCTTCACCATTGTCATAGCTCCACCCCCTGGAACGAATCAGCACCAGCTCATCGTGTAATTGTTGGGCATTGGCGATAGTCGACGACGTCGCTTTTTCCCAGTGCAAATGACGGATGATTTCATCGCGCGTCGCGGGCGGCTGCCAGGCCAGCAGACACTTCCCTATGCCGGAGCGATAAAGGGAAAGACTTTTGCCCTCGTGCGAGCGCACGCTGATGGTGGAGGAGGATTCTATTTTGAGAATGTAATAGGCATTTGCGTCATCAATAATGCCGAGATGGCAGAGCAGACCGGTCTCATCCATAAGTTCAGTCAGCCGGGGACGGGCAATCTCGCGCAGATCCATTATTCCCAAAGCATGCCCGGCAAGTTCAACGAGCTTTGTCCATAAGCAGTAGTTGTCATTGCTATCAATACGCAATAACCGCGCTTTCTTTAATTCCGCTAAAATTAAATAGGCGGTGCTTTTGGGAATGCCTGTCTCTTCGATGATTACCGCAGCGCTGCAAGGCCCAATACGAGCGATGAGATTAAGGATTTCAATTGCCCGGCTGAGTGCCGGTACTTTGCTTGATTCCAACATATTGGACTCCAGTCCTGAATATTGGAATCAGTGTTGCGGCTTAGGGGAACCGATTTTGTGAGAACGATCATAAAGCTATGGCGATCCAGCATGCTGGACGTTTCATGACTAGAAAATGTGAAGTATTACGCAGATTTTTTCAGGTGGAGTACAACAGGCTGGACTGAAAAAGCGCCGGAAGGACAATTTCTTCCGGCGTAAAGGGATTACTCAACAAATAAGGATTCGACGACATTGATCCAGCCATGGTCGCTGGCAACGTCCTTGCCATTGAGCCAACGACGCAGAATATTCAGCGCCATCATGGCACAGACTTCCTGACGTACCGTCAGGCTGTGTCGGTTCGTATTAAACTTGACGCGTAAGGCATGTGTACCTTCCGGCGTCGCCAGCGCGAAGTTCAGATGCTCATCTTCGAGTCCCGTGACGGTCAGCGCCAGCCCGGCCAGATGGCGATCGCGCAGCCCCGCAGCCCAACGTGCAGTTTGCACTAACGCTTCATCCTGCGAAGGGATAACTTCGCTGACCAGCAGCGGCGCACCCGCACGCGAAAGTTGCAACGCCACCAGGCCGCCGGTGAACTGTTCACTCAGCGTCAGGCTAAGTTGACGTTCACGCAACCGCCCGGCAAGCAGCGCCGGCAAACCGACTGTGCCTTCGAAAATGAGGCTCTCACCGGCCACCCGCTTCACTTCCGGCCATAACGCTTCCATCGCCTCGCGATGCTCAGCAGGACCGGTAAGTTTCAATTCAATAATGGGCATTGAGGAGCGATAGCCCATCACTACACCCTCAGGTAACGTCAAATGCGACAGGTTTTGCGCCAGATCGCTTTCAGAACGGCCAAAGGTTGTCAGGCGCAGACAAACTGGCGGCTCAGGAAGCGTAAAGCGTGCGCGAATGCGCGGCAGAATTTCATGTTCCACCATCACTTTAAACTCCGAGGGCACTCCGGGCGTAAAGAACATCAGGCAGCGATTAAGCTGTACGGCAAAACCACAGGCGGTACCGACCGGGTTATCCACCAGCTCCGCACTGGCAGGAATTTCCGCCTGCTTGCGGTTGCTGGGCGCCATGACGCGTCCGCGCTCGGAAAAAAAGCGCTCCATCTGCGTCAACCACTCTTCATGCAATACCAGCGCTTCGCCCTTCGCCGTTGCCGCCGCCAGCGCACTGAGGTCATCGCTGGTTGGGCCCAGGCCACCATTAACAATAAGAATATCCGCCTGTTGGCTGCGCTCACGCAGAATGGCCACCAGGTCGTCGAGGTTATCGCCAACGGTATTACGTCGGGTAAGCGGTAGCCCCTGATTAAAGAAAAAATCTGCCAGCCAGGCGGCATTGGTGTCCACGATTTGCCCGTGCAAGACTTCATCGCCGGTTGACAGCATCTCTACGTTTAACATTATTTTCTCCAGCAATAGAGGTTGAAACACTATACCGCATGAAGGGAAGAAAAGAGGTAAGAAACTGGCGCGGACGGACGCCGCGCCGAAGGATCAGAAGCTGGCGTTGACGCCGACATACGGGCCATCCGCCACCGCATTATCGCGGTTGCCTTCTTTACCGGTCAGCTCGACATAACGGTAACCGGCTTCGATACTGAGCGGACGAATTATGGTTAAACGCGCACCGGCATTCGCTTCACGGTAGTCGTTAACCCCGCTGGAGAGGGAATCCGGGGAGTAATAATATTCGCCAAAGAGACGGAAGCTGTCGCTAACCTGCCATGCCAGACCACCACCAACGGCCAGCGCATACCCTTCGCTCCCGGCATTCGGGTTAAGGTAAACGCCTTTACCGCCAACCGTCCCCATAAACGGCCCCAGCGGAATGTTGTAACCCAGGCCCAGACCGGCGATATCGCCATCATCATCGTTATGCGCCCAGTTGCCGCTCAACGCCAGACCACTGGTTTCCGTTCCCATACCCACGCCGAGGTTGGTGTAGTGCTCACCCACCTGGCCGCTCAAGCTCACAGCATTTGCCCCGGCAGACGCCAGCAGAAGGCTGGCAAAACCCAAATATATACTCTTTTTCATTTCTCTTATCCGCGCAACAATAGTCCAATGTTCCAAAGCGGCTGATTGTACGATCATTTTTTTTAAGAATACTGAACTAAAAATGATTTTTTACATCAATCCACGATTTTTACGCGCCCATTTTCATTAAATGCGCCTGCACAGGACAAGTTGCTCTTTTTTGACAGCTTACTGCATCCCCGCAAGGTTGGTGGTATAAACCCTATACCCGTCATAAGGATAAGGACTAAATCATGCGTCAAAGGACAATTGTATGCCCACTGATTCAAAATGAAGGTGATTATTTGCTATGCAAAATGGCGGATGATCGCGGTGTTTTTCCCGGTCAATGGGCACTCAGTGGTGGGGGAGTCGAACCAGGTGAGCGTATTGAAGACGCGTTGCGCCGCGAAATTCGCGAAGAGCTTGGTGAGAAACTGGTGTTGCAGCAGATAACGCCATGGACCTTTAGCGACGATGTGCGCATAAAAACCTACGCCGATGGCAGCAAAGAAGAGATCTACATGATCTACCTGATTTTTGACTGCATCAGCGCGAACCGTGAAGTGGAGATCAATGAGGAATTTCAGGATTACGCCTGGGTTAGCCCGGCGGATCTGACAAAATACGATCTGAATGTCGCCACCCGCCGCACGCTGAGCCTGAAAGGGCTACTTTGAGAAAAGAGCGGCGCAGTCTTAATGTTTGAGCTGCGCCAGTTCAGCTTCACTCAGACCAGTGAAACGCTGCACGACAGCTTTGTCCATCCCACTGCGTAACATTTCACAGGCAATGCGAAGCGCCTCGGCTTTTTGTCCTTCGTGACGTCCTTCATGGCGCCCCTGACGAAAGCCCTTACGCCTGCCGAGTTCTTCCAGTTGTTCAGCAATAGTCATCAACGTCTCCTTATGTTGTGGCGAACGGTGCGCCAGTCGGCGAAGAAAAGCGCCTGGCGCTGGCGTGTTGCCTCTGCTCAGTAGATAGTGCATTGCAGCGCGCAACTGCTGGCGGGTAGTGTATCCCAGCGACAAAGTCGTGACCAGTTTGTCCAGCAAAAGGGTCATATCCCGCAGACGAATGTGCTTTTGTAATAATTCGAGTAAGGCAACACGTCGGTGCGTCATGATCTGCTCATCAGGCACAACGGTAATATCCACCAACGGAAATGGCGTTGTGTACAGTTCATGGGCATATTGTGGCTGGCTGAACATATCCAGCCAGCATAACGAAAAGGGATAAGGGCTAACGCGCCCATGATAAAAAAGCATTGGAATCACCAGGGGCAAGACCGTGTTTCCCGCATCGAGATGCCGCTGCATTGCCGCTACGGCATAACGCATCAAGCGAAAAGCCATAAACCTGTCGGGTGAACTTTGGTGCTCAATGAGTACATAAATATAGCCCTCACCCTGCCGGGTTTTGACCGAGTAGAGCACATCGGAATGGGTTGCGCGCAGTGCCTCGTCAACAAAGCTGCCGGACTCCAGTTTCAGCGTCGCGAGATCGCAAAGCTGGCGTAGCGACGCGGGCAAATGGAGGGTCAGAAAATCGCGCGCCGTCTCTTTATGGGTAAGAAACTGTTTGAAAAGCGCATCATGCGCGGTAGGTGCAGCGGTGTTCTTCATGGCATTCCTTGCCTGAGTAGAGATGTCAGGACACTAACATCCTCCCACCGCCGGTGGGCATTTCCGGCTTGCAAACTGGAAAACGCTACGCAAAAAATCTACCGTTCAGCGACCCATGACTGTAGCGCACGGCGTGATATTTTAATGCCGCCGGACGAAAGATGCGCCGGCAAGCGCAACCACGCAACGGGCTGCTGGAAGCGCGCAAGCTTGTCCTGTACCCAGGTGGTGAGCTGCGAGAGCTCAACGGCGTCATCACACTCCACCACCGCCACAGGTCGGTGGCCAAATTCGCGGTCTTCGCGGGGAACAATAAAAACCTGTTGAACCTGAGGATGTGCCACGATAACACGCTCTACCTCCTCCGGCTGGATACCCTCGCCGCCGCTGAAAAACAGATTATCCAGTCGTCCCAGAATCGTCAGACGGCCATCGTGCAGAACGCCTTTATCACGGGTGGGAAACCAGCCCTCGTCATTGAGCAACGGCAATAATTCCCCGTCTCGCCAGTAACCTGAGGCCATACTTTCCGCCCGCAGCCACACTTCATCGTCAACGATACGCAACGCTCTTCCCGGCAGTAGGCAACCGACATCAGACTGCCCATCAGCCTCTTTCCCGCATACCGTTGAAGCGAACTCCGTCAGGCCATAGCCACACCAGGTACGAATCCCGCGCTCACGCGCATGTTCGGTCAGTTCGACAGGGATCGCCGCGCCGCCCAGCAAAACGGCTTTAAGAGAGACCTCCACCGCATCATTCAGCAATCGCCACAGTTGCGTTGGCACCAGCGACGCATGGGTACACCCCTGCAAAGCCTCTGCCAGACCGTTCTCCGAGACGGTTAAGCGCGCGCCTGCCAGTAACCAGCGCCACAGAATTCCCTGCCCAGAGACGTGATAAAGCGGCAGCGACAACAACCAGTCATCTTCTGGCGCGAAAGGAATCATCGCCAGTACCCCTTGTGCGCTGGCGAGGTGTGCCGCGCAGGTGTGCACCGCCGCCTTAGGTAAACCTGTTGAACCCGAAGTCAGGGTCATCGACGCCAGCCGTTGAGGCTGCCAGTCAATAGCATAAGATTGGGCAACAGGTCGCAGTTCAAGAGGTGTCAGACCGACAAAGTTATTGCTATCAGCCAGATTAACCGCAAAACGCAGCGTCAGGGTTGGCAGCAATGCCTCCAGCAACAGCGCGGGTAATTGAGGATTGACCGGCAATACACGCGCGCCACATTGCAGTAACGCCAGCCACGCTAACAATACCTGAGGTTGGTTTCGCCCACGTAGCATCACACCATCACCCTCGCTCACCCCCTGGTGGGCAAAACCGGCGGCCAGCGCATCAACGCGCGCACAAAGGTCGCGCCAGCTTAAAGTCTCATCCTGCAAGCGAATAGCGGGCTCATCGCCACGCATTTCGCGCCAGTAATGCCAGGGCCAGGTATTGAACGTCATAGCAGTGGTTCCAGCATCTCAACGCTATGGCAGGGTAATGGGCTATCCGGCCAGCGGCGCACAAGCTGAGCCTGCATCAGGTTTAACGTATCGAGACCCGGGATGGTGTCAGGGGTGAGCCATGCGGCAATACGCGCCAGTTGAGTCAGACCAAGGCTGGACTCGATTGATGAACTGATAACCGCTGTCATACCCAGTTGTGTGGCTGCTTTCACCTGCCCCTGAACCTTCTCAAGGCTTCCGGTTAAGGTGGGCTTAATCACCACCGCACGCACGCCCTCTTCACGCTCAAAGGTAAAATCGGCATCGCGCAAACTTTCATCCCAGGCTATCGCTATGCCCGTTTCACGGGCAAAGGCGCGCGAATCATCACGGGTTTTACAGGGCTCTTCCAGAAAAGCAATGCGATCGCGGTATTGCGGATCCACATATTTTGCGAATTGCTGCGCTTTGAGCGGCGTCCAGGCGCGGTTAGCGTCCAGACGCAGGCGCAAGTCAGGCATCGCCTCCAGCAGCAAGTTAGCCACCATACCATCGCGCACCGCTTCATACAGGCCCACTTTCATTTTCGCCACTTTTTCGCCCGGCATAACAGCCAGTGCGGCAAAAAGCTCATCCGGGTCACCCGTGCACAGCGTCGCGGCACGGTAGTCCGCCGCCGCTGGCAACGTGCCGCGCAGTTCCGCCAGCGCACAACTGATACCAAAGTCAACCGACGGCAACCCCGGCAACACGCCGCAATCCCCCGCTCGCCACCCTTGCGCCCAGGCACAGACGGCGGCTGTCGCCTCCTCAAGAGACTCCACGCTAAATCCCGGCAAAGGCGAAATCTCGCCCCAGCCTTCCTGCGCGTCATCCCGCAAATGAATAAACAGCCCGTCACGGGTTTTCAGCCGCCGATCACGCAGCACGACGCCCGCATCCATCGGTATCTGCCAGCGGTAAACCTGCGCGCTGCGCATTACGGATTCCGTTTGAATTTGCTGAAGTCCGGCTGGCGTTTTTCGTTAAACGCGTTGCGGCCTTCCTGACCTTCTTCGGTCATGTAGAACAGCATGGTGGCGTTACCCGCCAGCTCCTGCAGACCTGCCTGACCATCACAGTCGGCGTTGAGTGCCGCTTTCAGGCAACGCAGCGCCATCGGGCTGTTCTGCAACATTTCACGGCACCAGCGTACGGTCTCTCTCTCAAGCTCAGCAACCGGCACCACCGTGTTTACCAGCCCCATATCCAGCGCTTCTTTCGCATTGTACTGACGGCACAGGAACCAGATTTCGCGCGCTTTTTTCTGACCAACGATACGCGCCATATAGGATGCCCCCCAGCCGCCATCAAAGGAGCCCACTTTCGGGCCGGTCTGGCCGAAGATAGCGTTTTCCGCCGCGATCGTGAGATCGCACATCATGTGCAGCACGTGACCGCCGCCAATGGAGTAACCCGCAACGGCCGCAACCACCGGTTTCGGGCAGGTACGGATCTGGCGCTGGAAGTCCAGTACGTTCAGATGGTGCACGCCGGAGTCATCCTGGTATCCACCGTAATCGCCACGGACTTTCTGATCGCCACCCGAACAGAACGCCTTTTCGCCTTCACCGGTCAGAATGATCACGCCGATGTTATCGTCATAGCGCGCATCAGCCAGCGCCTGAATCATCTCTTTGACGGTCAAAGGACGAAATGCGTTGCGCACCTGAGGGCGGTTGATGGTAATTTTGGCAATTCCATCCACCGATTTGTGATACCGAATATCGGTATAGCCTTCAGAGCAGTCTTGCCATTCAATCGGTGCGTACAGCATGGTTTCATCGGGATAGATCATAATATGCCCTTTATATCGAGACGCAGAATTTGCGCCAGGCAGTTAGCCACACTATCGGGGCGTTCCCGATGCGCGTTATGCCCGGCGTCAACAATGACATGACAGTTCGCGCTGACATCAGCCGCCAGCGTGCGAAATTTACTGTCAAACTCACCACATAAATAATGAAATGGAAAAGGCGCGTTACGCAGCGCAGCGCGTAGATCCGGTTGTACAGCGAGCGAAGTCGCCTCCAGCATAGCGGCCAGCGCCGGGCCGTTGTTCTGGCTGCGTAACGCCACCAGACGTTGCCGTTGCTCGTCACTCAACGACGCAAACACCTGCTGTTGATACCAGTCGTTAAAAACGCCGACAAGTGGTTGCGCACGAAATCGCTGCGCCCATTGTCTATCTGATATCAGGCGCTCCTGCCGTGCAGTCGCATCCGTCAGGCCAGGGTGCCCTCCTTCAACGATCACACCCAATAGCCCCTTCGGCTGAGAGCAGGCAAAGTGCATCGCCACCCGTCCGCCCAGCGAGTACCCTATCAACCAGTAACTTAGTATGTTGTAACTACAAAGCATGTCGCACAGCGCATCGTTAAGCTGTTCGAAGGATGTAACCATACTCTCCGCCGAACCTCCGTGGCCCGGCAGGTCAATATAGAGGCGTGAACAGGCCGTAAAGCGTTCGCCGACGGGCAACCATTCGCGGCTGTCACCCGAAAAACCGTGCAGAAAAATTAGCCACGGCTTTTGCGGCTCTCCCGGCATAGCCTGCGCATGCAGGATCACAACTGACTTACCTGCGCGAGCAACTGTTGCAGCGTATGCGCGCCATCAGTGTCTTTCACCACCAGCTCAATCAGCGTTGCCCCCGCTTTACTCCATGCTCCCGCCAGCGCTTGTTCAAGCTCATCCCAGTTTTGGGGATGATGATATTTCAGGCCAAACATCGCCGCCGCATGCTCAAAATGGACATGCTGCGGCATTAAATAAAACTGTTCGCGCTCGCTTTGCGGCGTCGGCAACAGCGAGAAGATCTGCCCGCCGTTGTTATTGACCACAATCAGCACCAGCGGCGCAGAAGCCTGGCGCAGTAATGCCAGTGCATTCAGATCGTACAAGGCAGACAGGTCACCGACGATTGCAAGCGTGGGCCGCGCCGTGCCGCGCTGTACACCTGCGGCAGTAGAAATCAGGCCATCGATACCGCTCGCACCACGGTTGCTGTAAACCGGGTAACCGACAGGTAACTGCCCCAGCGCATCCACCAGGCGGACCACCAGGCTATTGCCGAGGAACAGTTGCCCTTGATCCGGCAGATACTTCGCCAGTCGATGCGCCAGTTGCGCTTCGCCAAAGGTTTCGCGTTGGCTGGCAACCGCCTGCCACGCCTGAGCGGATAATTGTGGAATGTCAGTACACCAGGGCGCGCGTGATTCCGCCGGGTGCAGTTCCAGCCACTCGGCAACACCGGAAACCAGACGGCGGCCACGGTGATGTGAAGGATCAAGCCGCCCGGCAACGGAATCTACCAGCCAGTACTCCTGCGGCTCGCAGGTCGCCTGCCACTGGAGCAACCGCTTACCGGTCAGACTGCTACCCAGTTGAACAACAATTTGTGCCGTTTGCAGTTCACTCACCGCGCGAGCATTGCCCAGCCACAGGTCGGCGCACGGCAGCGGCTGCCCGGTTTGTGAGAGGACATCGCCAATAAGCGGCCAACCGAGCATTTTCGCCCATGCGGCCACCAGCTTGCCTTCCGACGCGCTCATTCGACCCGCCACAACCACGCCGCGTTTCTGCCGCCAGAAAAACCAGTCGCGTTGTTTCGCGCTGCCGCTATGCAAATCTTCACGCAGCCAGGGTTTGTCGTCCTGCCACCAGTCGCCGGGCGCCTGCTGCCAGGCAAGCCCCGTATCATCCATTTCACCGTATAGCGGTTCGGCAAACGGGCAGTTGATGTGCACTGGCCCCGTCTGCGCGGACGCCATTAGATGATCGATAGCAGAGAGCAACCAGCGGGCGGGGATGTCCTGTGATGGACGCGGCAGCGCCAGTGATTGCGCCGGGTGCGATGCAAAGATCCCCGGCTGGCGTATTGCCTGGTTGGCCCCGCAATCAATAAGTTCAGGCGGCCTGTCAGCGGTCAGAAAAATCAATTTTTCCCCGGTGAGGCTGGCTTCGATCAGCGCCGGGTATAAATTCGCCACAGCGGTACCGGAGGTGACAATCACCGCAACCGGAGTGCCGCTTGCTTTTGCCAGACCGAGCGCAAGATGCCCCAAACCGCGTTCATCAAAGTGCGTGTGATGGATAAAGGACGAATTTTCTGCCGCCGCCAGCGTCAGCGGCGTGGAACGGGACCCCGGTGCGATACAAATATGTCGCACGCCGTGGCGCGTTAAAGCTTCAAGGATCACCGCCGCCCAGCGTCGGTTAAAAGCACTCACTGACATAAGTTTGTCCAGTATCAATATTGTGGCTTAGTATAAAGAATCGAAAAAAATAGATTTTTGATATGGGTCGGTTATACGTGTTTCATTATCAAGAGCGAACGCAATCCCGCTGCTTTATTTTCGATTTCCTGCCATTCCATTGTCGGATCGGAACCCGCCACGATCCCGGCTCCCGCGTATAAACGTACGGTTGTACCACTGATTTTTGCACAACGTAATGCAACGCAGAACTCGCTTTGTTTAAGTGACAAATAGCCTGCCGAACCGGCATACCACTCACGCTCAAAGGGTTCATGCTGGGTAATAAACGCACGCGCCGCCAGGCGGGGGAGCCCGGCCACCGCCGCTGTTGGCTGGAGCAGCGTTAAGCACTGTGCATCATCGTTATGATGCATCTCGGTCCAGATACAGCGTCGCAAATGCTGCACTTTACGCAGTCGAACAATTTGCGGTGGCAATACATCCAGCGTAGAGGTTGCATGCTGTAATCTCTGACAAATATCTTCAACGACGAGCATATTCTCGCGCTGGTTTTTATCGTCATTCATTAACCAGTCGCCAAGCTCAGTAGCCCGGGTATCGTCTGTATCATTGGCGACGGTACCGGCCAGGGCTTCGGTACGCAATGAGGTACCCCTTCTGCGCCACAGGCGCTCGGGAGATGACCCCAGAAACGCATTGTGGGGATCGAATGCGATAAAAAAATGAAAGCAATGGTGGTTAAGACGACGGCTCGCCGCCATAACTGCAGCAGCATTAACCGGTTGGGAGAAATGGTAATCCGTGGCACGCGCGAGTACGACTTTATCCATCTCGCCGCGGGTAATCGCCTGCGTGGCCTGCGTGACCAGCGCTTCCCAGCCCGATTGTTGCGGAAAGTGATGCTGCGAGACCAATTCCATCTGCGCATCTGGCAGCGATTTCGCCCGTACCAGGGCATCAATAAATGACCGGGCCTGCGCGACATCGTTTTGTTGCGCGTTGCCATTTAAGACAATAAGGCGTAAGGATGCCCGCCCCCCTTCCCGACGCCATTCGAGACGCGGCAGGAACAGCTCGCCTTGTTGAGGGTCAAAAGCATTCAGCCCCCAGACACGCAAGTCATGTTCGGGATTATCGTTGAGGAAATGCCGGGCTTCTGCCAGTGAGGGAAAACGCAGCACCTGCCCCAGCGCAGCGGCTTCATCTTCACCGCTACGTTGCTGCCAGTAGAATTGGGGGAAACAGGGCTGGCTGGCTAAAAAAGTCAGTGGGTCGAAAGCGTCATTGAGGGCAAAGGCAACGTCAAAAACGTAGAATCCAGGTGAGTTGGCATCAATGCCGGATAACTTCTCGCGTAACTGCTCCAGCGCAACTGAAATCGAAAGCACGCAATCCCCTCCCGCTCAAAAACGCTTAGTATACGGGGTGACTGCGAAAATTAGCAGTACCCCCGTTGAGGGAGGGGATTTTTATTAACGGCGGGCCAGCAGCAAGCCCAGGACAAGACCGACAGAGGCACCTACGCCAATACCGTGCCAGGGGTTTTCGTGCACATAATCATCCGCGCGGTAAACCGCTTTTTTCGCCCGATAGTAATAGGTATCAGACGCGCTACTGACGCGGTTTTTCACGTCATGCAGAGCCTGTTCTGCGCGTGCTTTAAGCTCAATATACTTCTGGTCAGCAGGGTCGCCTGAGGAACGTAACACTTCTTCCAGCGTCTCGCTCAGCAGGGCCAGGTCATCATCGATACGTGAATCATAAAATTGATTAGACATCGGTTTTCTCCATGTTATGTACCTGTCCGCTAACTATAGACAATCACTGACGGTTACGCCTGGCGCACTTCCCGCGCCATACCGATGTGTAAAATGCCATCTTCGTCATAAACATCAGTCACCGGAACAAAACCAAAGCGGGCATAAAAATGCTGCAGATGGGCCTGCGCCCCCAGATACAGCGCGTGCTGCGGCCAGTGTTGCAGGCAGGAAGCTACCGCACGTTCCATCAGTTGGTAACCCAATTTTTCACCGCGAACCTGCTCACTGACAATCACCCGACCTATCACTACAGGCTCCAGATCGTCTTCACTTTTCAGAATCCTCGCATACGTCACCAGCTGATTTTCCTTCCAGCCGAGCAGATGGCGGTTTTGACCAACCAGGTCATCGCCATCGACATCAAGGTACGGGCAGGTTTGTTCAACAATAAAGACTTCACAGCGCAGCTTAAGCAGGGCGTAAAGATCAGCGACGGTCAATTCAGAGTGGTGGAGGTCCTGCCAGCGAATCATGATGTGCTCCTTATTTGGTGTGACCTCGTTATACTAAATGCTTTGCCATTAACGCAAAGGGCGTAATGCATTGTGGAACTGATTTTTCTTGGCACCTCTGCGGGCGTGCCAACCCGCTCGCGTAATGTGACCGCGATATTGCTCAATTTGCAGCACCCAACGCAGGCTGGCCTGTGGTTATTTGACTGCGGCGAAGGGACACAGCATCAACTGCTGCGCACGTCCTTTAATCCCGGCAAGCTGGATCGTATTTTTATCACTCACCTGCATGGTGACCACCTTTTTGGCCTGCCAGGGCTGCTCTGCAGCCGTTCAATGGCGGGCAATGCGCAGCCGCTGACGATTTATGGACCGAAAGGGATTCGCGAATTCGTGGAGACCAGCCTGCGTCTGAGCGGGTCGTGGACCGACTATCCGCTGACGATTGAAGAGGTTAGCGAGGGTCTGGTTGTGGATGATGGTTTACGCCGTGTCACCGCTTTCGCACTGAACCATCCGGTGGAGTGTTATGGCTATCGTATTGAAGAGCATGACAAACCAGGCGCCCTGGATGCCCAGGCATTGATAGCCCAGGGCGTACCGCCCGGCCCGCTTTTCCAGCATCTCAAAAACGGCGAAGCGGTGACGCTGGCAGATGGCCGCATTATTCGCGGTGAGGATTTCCTCGCCCCGGCAACACCGGGGAAAAAACTGGCCATTTTCGGTGATACCGCCCCGTGCCCTGCCGCGCTGCAATTGGCGCAGGGTGTCGACATGATGGTACATGAGGCCACGCTGGAGCATGCCATGGAGGAAAAAGCGAACAGCCGTGGACACAGCTCAACGTATCAGGCGGCGCAACTGGCGCGGGACGCAGGCGTGGGCAGGCTCGTCATTACTCACCTCAGTTCCCGCTATGACGCCGAAGGAAGCCAGCAGTTACTTCACGAATGCCGGACAATATTTGTACAAACCACCCTCGCAAAAGATTTTTATACCATTGCGCTGTGATGTGATATTGCGCACTCTACTTTTTCCGCAAGGTGCCGATAACAGTCTTACCGCAGGTATTTCACATTGAGGGCACCATGGATAATTTCCAGAAAGATATTGATGACAGGGCGAATCTCACCCTGTCTAACCGTTTTGAGCTGTTGCTGTTTCGTCTTGGTGCCTCGATGAAAAACGAGAAATCAGAACTTTTCGGCATTAACGTTTTTAAATTGCGCGAAATCGTTCCGATGCCAACGTTTACCCGTCCTGCCGGAATGAAACCGCCGTTAATGGGGATGGTGAACATTCGCGATCAGGTGATCCCGGTGATTGATCTCTCCGCCGTTGCTGGCTGTAAGCCTGAGACTGGACTCAATATTTTGTTAATTACTGAATATGCCCGCAGCGTACAGGCGTTTGCGGTGGAGTCGGTAGAGAACATTATTCGTCTGGACTGGAAACAGGTTCATACGGCAGAGAAGGCCATCAACGGTCAGTACATCACCAGTATTGCCTGTCTGGACGAAGACAAAGACAGCAACAATCTTGCGATGGTGCTGGATGTTGAGCAGATTCTCTATGATATTTCGCCCGCGGATCACGACCTGCACGGCAACCATCTTCCGGATAAGAAATTCAACATCAAACCCGGTGCCGTCGCGATTGTGGCAGAAGATTCGAAAGTGGCGCGCGCAATGCTGGATAAAGGTCTGCAGGCGATGCAGATCCCCAACACGATGCACATTACAGGTAAAGATGCCTGGGAGCGTATTCAGGTGCTCAGCCAGCAGGCCGATGCCGAAGGCGTCCCTATCAGCGATAAGATTTCAATGGTTCTGACGGACCTGGAAATGCCAGAAATGGACGGTTTCACCCTGACCCGTCTTATCAAGAGCGACCCGCGGCTTAAGCATATTCCGGTAGTGATTCACTCCTCGCTATCCGGTAGCGCTAACGAAGACCACGTGCGTAAAGTGCAGGCCGATGGTTATGTGGCGAAGTTTGAAATTAACGAACTGTCGTCGGTCATTCAGGAAGTGCTTGAACGTTCAGCCAGCCATATCACCGGGCCGCTGGTTAGTGGACAAAAAATCATGTCCAGGCCACTGCTGGCAAAATAAATTCACAACGTTTTTCTGACATAAAAAAACCGCCGATATCGGCGGTTTTTTATTATCTGAAAGGCATTACATCAGCGGTTTCGCCAGTTGTACCAGCGAAATCAGCGGCTGCGGATAGATACCGAGCAGCAGCACCAGCAGTGCAGAGATCAGTACCACAACACCACCGGCGCTATACTGCCAGTTACTCGGTGCATCACGGTTAAGCTGTTGCGGCGCACTCAGATAGAGACTTACCGCGACGCGCAGATAGTAGTAGAGACCGATGGCAGAGCCCAGAACCACGGCCGCCGTCAGCCACCACAGGTGTGCCTGTACGCCCACTGCCAGCACATAGAACTTACCGATAAAGCCCAGCGTCATTGGAATACCCGCCAGCGACAGCATCATAACCGTCATTACCGCCGACAGAATTGGACGGTGCCAGAACAGGCC
This sequence comes from Citrobacter sp. UYEF32, assembly GCF_040546205.1. Lineage (NCBI taxonomy): Bacteria > Pseudomonadati > Pseudomonadota > Gammaproteobacteria > Enterobacterales > Enterobacteriaceae > Citrobacter > Citrobacter sp. UYEF32. The sequence goes on from NZ_JBEPNI010000001.1 coordinate 750,821, forward strand.
GCGATAAGAGAACAGGGATTCCGCGTCCGGGCCACGATACGGGCTGGACATCAGGCTCACCACGCCGAACGCGCCAAGGCTGCTGAACAGATAACCCGCCAGGTAGACACCCACCGTTTCCATCGACATTTCACCGCTTTGCAGCGCAATGAGCGCTACCAGCAGATAACCCAGATGGGAAATGGAAGAGTAACCAAGCAGACGTTTAATGTTGGTCTGGCTCAGCGCCATCAGGTTACCGAAGATGATGGAGACAAAGGCGATAATCCCCAGTACGACGCGGATGGCTTCACTTTGGCCTACCGGTGCGTACAGGAACAGACGCATCACGACGCCAAAGATAGCAATCTTGCTCGCCGTTGCCAGGAAGGTTGAAACCGGCGCTGGCGCACCCTGATAAACGTCCGGCGTCCACAGATGGAACGGAACCAGAGAGAGTTTAAAGCCAAGGCCAACAATCATCAGACCCAGACCGGTTAACAGCAGCGGTTCATGCAGTACGTCCCCGGCGATGCTCTTGCCCAGCGCAACAAACGACAGATTGCCGGACTGTGCGTAAACCAGCGCCATACCGAACAGCAGGAAAGAAGAGGCTGCGGCAGACAGAATGGTGTACTTGATACTGGCTTCCAGCGAACGTTTTTGACGGAAAGCGTAACCAATCAGCCCGAACAGCGGTAAAGAGATAAGCTCGATACCGAGGAACAGGGCCGCCATATGGTTGGCGTTCGCCAGCAGAATTCCGCCCAGCGCGGCGATCAACACCAGCAGGTAGAACTCTTCTTTATTGTCGTTGTAGCCTTCAAGCCAGGGATAGGCAAACGTACAGGTTGCGAGGCTCGCCAGTAGCACCAGGCCGGTATACAGCATGGCGTAACCGTCTACGCGCATCAATGGCGTCACGTCCATTGCACCCGCCTGGCCAACAAACCAGAGCGACAGCAGAGCGACGTTCAGACCAATAACCGATAGCGTGGCATTGAAGAAATGGTTGCGTCGCCACGCAATGGAGAGCATCACAACCACCACCGTCAAGCCGACGATCAGCAGCGGCAGCAGCGCAATCAGGTGTTGTGTGGTTAAAGTCATAAGCGCTTTACGGCCTTGTAGTAGAAACAGAATTAACAAACCACTGCTGGATATTACTCATCGCGGAATGCGAGGTATCCAGAATCGGCTGCGGATAGAAGCCAAGCAGTACCAGAAGTACAACCAGCGACAGAATCATCAGCAGCTCGCGCAGTGACATCCCTGGTAACGTTTGACTGGCCAGCTCGCTTTTTGCTTTACCGAAGTAAGCGCGATGCAGCATCGCCAGTGAATAAACAGACGCAAACACCAGACCGAAGGTCGAAATAACGGTAATTACCGGAACGACCTGGTAGCTACCGAACAAAATCATAAATTCGCCAACGAAGTTACCGGTGCCTGGCATACCCAGCGTGGCAACTGCAAAGAACATCGACAGCGCAGGCAGCCATTTAATTTTGCCCCACAAACCGCCCATCATGCGCATATCACGGGTATGCAGGCGTTCGTACAACTGACCACAGAGGATGAAAAGACCGGCGGCGGAAAGACCGTGGGCAATCATCTGGATTACCGCCCCCTGATAGGCCAGTTGGCTGCCGGTGTAGATGGCGATCAGCACGAAGCCCATGTGGGAAACGGAGGTATAGGCGATCAGACGCTTGATATCGTACTGCGTGAAGGCCATCCACGCACCGTAGAAGATACCGATAACGCCCAGCCACATAGCAATCGGCGCAAACTCAGCAGAGGCGTTCGGGAACAGCGGCAGTGCGAAGCGCAGCAGACCGTAGGCCGCCGTTTTCAGCAAGATGCCCGCCAGGTCAACGGAACCCGCCGTCGGTGCCTGGGAGTGCGCATCCGGCAGCCAGCCATGCAACGGAACCACCGGCATTTTCACCGCAAACGCGATAAAGAAGCCCAGCATCAGCAGGTATTCAACACCGTGCGACATCGGGGTTTTCAGGAGATCCTGATAATCGAAGGTCCAGACGCCCGTCGCGTTATGATGCACCAGCACCAGCGCCAGAATCGCAATCAACATCACCAGACCACTTGCCTGGGTATAGATGAAGAATTTGGTCGCGGCGGTGATACGAGTCTTCCCGTCGGAGGCTTTGTGGCCCCAGAGTGCTATCAGGAAGTACATCGGCACCAGCATCATTTCCCAGAAGAAGAAGAACAGGAACATGTCGATGGCCAGGAACACGCCGATAACGCCGCCCAGGATCCACATCAGGTTCAGGTGGAAAAAGCCCTGATATTTTTCGATTTCACGCCAGGAGCAGAGTACCGCCAGTACGCCGAGAAAACCGGTCAGCACCACCATCAGCAGGGACAGGCCGTCCAGTGCCAGATGGATATTGATGCCAAAACGCGGGATCCAGGGGAGTAAGAACTCCGATTGCCACTGCGGAATGCCAGCGGATTGCGTCAGTGAATAGCCGCCCTGCAACCAGAGTTGCAGGCCAAGCGCCAGCGTCAGTCCCATGGTGACCAGTGCGATCCAGCGCGGAACACGGACGCCAAAGCGTTCGGTCTGCCAGCACAGGAAACCACCGATGAAGGGAATTAATATTAGCCAGGGTAATAACATGGCGATTTTTATTCCTTGTTAAAGTCCCTAAGGGACCGATTTTCAACGAATTCGACAACATTCACGATTGGGTGCTGTTTCTTGTGCCGGGTGGCGCTAACGCTTAGCCGACCTACGGTCTCGTAGGCCCGGTAAGCGCAGCGTCACCGGGTAAAACCGCACCTCAAATCAAACTCAATGCAATACCATCAGCAACGCCAGAATCACCACTGCACCGATGCTCATCGACGCCACATACCAGCGCAGATAGCCGTTCTCACTTAGCAGCAGACCTTTGCCTGCAAAGCGGGACAGAATCGCCGGAATGTTCATCAGTGCATTCAGTGGATCGCGTTTCAACAGCCATGCCACACCGAGGAATGGTTTGACGAAGACGCGATCATACAGCCAGTCAAAGCCCCACGCGTTGTACCACCAGGTACCCAGCAGACGGCCCGGTGCGCTGTTGGCAATAGATGTCACCAGGGTACGTTTACCCAGCCACAGCCAGGCAGCCAGCAGGATCCCGACGATAGCCACAACACCCGAAGCCACTTCCAGCATGACCACGCTACCGTGTTCAAGCTCGGTGGTTTCCGGCAGTACGCCATGCAGCGGCGGAACAATCATTGCGCCGACAAACGTGGACAGTACCAGCAGTACAATCAGCGGCAGATGATGGGTAATCCCCTTCCCTGCATGTGCATGAATTTTTTCTTTGCCATGGAAGACGATGAAAATCATACGGAACGTATACAGCGAGGTCATAAACGCGCCGACCAGGCCCGCTACCATCAGGTTGATATGACCGTTAGCCACGGCACCCGCAAGAATTTCGTCCTTACTAAAGAAGCCCGCAGTCACCATCGGCAATGCTGACAGCGCCGCACCACCCACAAGGAAGCAGGCATAAACCAGCGGAATAGACTTACGCAGACCGCCCATTTTGAAGATGTTCTGCTCGTGATGGCAGGCCAGAATCACCGAACCGGACGAGAGGAACAGCAGCGCTTTAAAGAACGCGTGCGTCATCAGATGGAAAATCGCCGCATCCCACGCCTGCACGCCCAGCGCCAGGAACATATAGCCAATCTGGCTCATGGTGGAGTAGGCGAGAACACGTTTGATGTCGGTCTGTACCAGCGCGGCAAAACCCGCCAGCAACAGGGTTACTGCCCCGACAATCCCCACCAGATGCAGAATTTCCGGCGTTAACAGGAACAGGCCATGCGTACGCGCAATCAGGTAGACACCCGCGGTCACCATCGTTGCGGCGTGGATCAGCGCGGAGACAGGCGTCGGGCCTGCCATCGCATCAGCCAGCCACGTTTGCAACGGAAGCTGTGCAGATTTACCGACCGCACCACCCAGCAGCATCAGTGTCGCCCACTGCAGCATGGTGCTGCCATTGGCGAAATGCTGCGGTGCCAATTCAACCATTTCGCGGAAGTTCAGGGTACCCAGTTCGTTATAAAGAATGAACAGCGCAAAGGCGAGGAAGACGTCACCCACGCGGGTTACGACAAACGCTTTCATTGCGGCTGCGCCATTCTTCGGATCGGTGTAGTAGAAACCGATCAGCAGATAAGAACAGAGGCCCACGCCTTCCCAGCCGAGGTACATCAACAGCAGGTTATCCGCCAGTACCAGAATCACCATGCTGGCGATAAACAGGTTGGTGTAGGCGAAGAAGCGGGAGTAACCCTCTTCGCCGCGCATATACCAGGAGGCGAACATATGGATCAGGAAGCCAACACCGGTCACCACAGAGAGCATGGTCAGCGACAGACCATCCAGCACCAGACTAAAGCTGATGTTGAAGTTGCCAACAGACATCCACGTCCACAGTGGTTGGGTAAAACCCTGATGACCGTTATTGATGAAATCCAGTCCGACAATCGCCGTTACCAGTGCAGATAAACCGATAGAGCCGATACCCACGGTGGCAGACAGATTTTCCGACCAGCGCCCACGTGAAAAAGAGAGCAGCAAAAAGCCAATCAGAGGAAAAATAATGGTTAAGGCGAGCATGTTCATCCACGCATCTCACTTACTGAATCGATATTCAGATTCTGACGGCGACGATGGAGTTGCAGCAGCAACGCCAGGCCAATACTCGCTTCCGCAGCCGCGAGGCTAATGGCGAGGATGTACATTATCTGACCGTCGGTCTGCCCCCAGTAGCTGCCTGCCACCACAAAAGCCAGCGCGGCGGCATTGATCATGATCTCAAGCCCGATCAGCATAAACAGCAGGTTGCGACGAATCACCAGACCAGTTAAGCCCAGCACGAATAATATCGCCGCGAGGATCAGTCCATGTTGTAAAGGGATCATGCGCGCTCCTCCGTTTTTCTTTTCGCGCGATCGTCCGCCCGATTGCTCAGCACTTCGCCCATACGGTCTTCACGACCGACATGGAAGGCGACCACCAGGCCTGCCAGCAGCAGCATAGAAGCCAGTTCAACCGCCAGCACATATGCACCGAACAGGTCCTTACCCACCGCTTTGGCGCTGATCGGCGTACCATCAATACCCTGATCGTTAACGCCAGTAATGGCGTAAATCATCACGCCCAGCAGCACAGCAGACAACAGTGCCGGGCCAACCCACACTTGCGGTCGCAGCCACTGACGCTCCTGTTCGATTTCGCTGCCGCCCAGATTGAGCATCATCACCACAAACACGAACAGCACCATAATCGCGCCCGCGTAAACGATGATTTCCAGCGCACCGGCAAAATAGGCGCCAAGCGAGAAGAAGACACCTGCAATCGCCAGCAGCGACACAATCAGGTACAGCAACGCATGCACCGGATTAGTATGGGTAATAACCCGTAGTGTCGCGAGGATGGCTACCAGGCCACAGATATAAAAAGCGAACTCCATTGCCCCTCTCCTTACGGTAACAGGCTCTTGACGTCGATAGGTTTGGCTTCGTTCTGCGCCTCGCCCTTATCTTTTCCGTCGATTGCCATACCTGCCATCCGGTAGAAGTTATATTCCGGATATTTACCCGGACCGGAGATCAGCAGATCCTCTTTTTCGTACACCAGGTCCTGGCGCTTGTACTCACCCAGTTCGAAGTCCGGGGTTAGCTGGATTGCAGTGGTTGGGCACGCCTCTTCACACAGACCGCAGAAAATGCAGCGCGAGAAGTTAATGCGGAAAAACTCCGGATACCAACGGCCATCTACCGTCTCTGCTTTTTGCAAAGAGATACAGCCTACCGGGCACGCTACCGCACACAGGTTACAGGCAACACAGCGCTCGGCGCCGTCCGGGTCACGCGTCAGGACGATGCGTCCACGGTAGCGCGGCGGCAAATATACCGGCTCTTCCGGGTACATCCGAGTTTCGCGTTTCGCAAACGCATGCAGGCCGATCATCCAGATACTACGCACCTGGGTGCCGAAGCCCACGAGTAATTCTTTTAAAGTCATGGTCTTTTCACCCCTTATTGCGCTTGCCAGAGAATGACAGCCGCCGTACCCAACAGATTGAGAAGCGTCAGCGGCAGACATACTTTCCAGCCGAAGGACATTACCTGGTCATAACGCGGACGGGGTAACGCTGCGCGAATCAAAATGAACATCATCATAAAGAACGCGGTTTTAATCGCGAACCAGATGAATGGCGGTAAGAACGGGCCATGCCAGCCACCGAAGAACAACGTCACCATCAGTGCAGAGATGGTCACGATACCGATGTATTCCCCCACAAAGAACAGACCGAACTTCATACCGGAATATTCAATGTGGTAACCATCGGCCAGTTCCTGCTCGGCTTCCGGCTGGTCAAACGGGTGACGGTGACACACCGCCACGCCCGCGATAGCGAAGGTAATAAAACCAAAGAACTGCGGGATAACGTTCCAGATATCAGCCTGGTTATTGACGATGTCGGTCATGTTGAATGAACCGGCCTGTGCCACCACGCCCATCAGCGAAAGCCCGAGAAAGACTTCGTAGCTCAGCGTCTGCGCAGAAGCACGCATCGCGCCGAGCAGGGAGTATTTGTTGTTACTCGACCAGCCAGCGAACAGCACCGCGTAGACCGCAAGACCTGCCATCATCAGGAAGAACAAAATCCCGATGTTCAGGTCCGCTACCACCCAGCCAGGACTCACCGGGACAATGGCGAAGGCCAGCAGCAGCGAGGTAAAAGCGATCATCGGTGCGAGGGTGAAGATAACCCGGTCAGTGAATTTCGGGATCCAGTCCTCTTTAAAGAACATCTTGATCATGTCCGCGACGATCTGGAGTGAACCACCCCAGCCTACGCGGTTCGGTCCGTAGCGGTTCTGGAACAGCCCCAGCAGTCGACGTTCGCCAAAACTCATGAGCGCGCCGCAGGTGACAACCACCAGCAGGATCACGACAGCCTTGATGATACCTAACAGAATGTCGATAACATCCGGTGTTAACCAACTCATGCTTGCGCCTCCTGCAGATTTTCAAGACGTGCGCCGGCCAGTACCGGGGCAATGCCCGGCATGCCCATCGGCAAACCAACCTGCCCTGCCGTCAGCCCTTCGGAAAGCTGCAGCGGCAGGCTTAACGTCTGACCGTCGTAGCTGAACGAAATATGCGCGCCCGCATTCACACCCAACTTCGCGGCGTCAGCCGGGTTGAGTTTGATATACGGCTCAGGCATACGGCTCTGGAAGACCGGAGAACGCTGAGACAGTTCATCACTGCCGAACAGATGATAGTAAGGCGCAATACGCCACTGACCGTCCTGCGGTTCAAAGCCCGCCGGAACAGAAGTGAAGTAATCCAGACCGGTCGCCGAGGCTTCGATCAGCCGCACGCCCGGATCGCCGTGGCGCAGTGAACCGCCCACCTCAGCCTGGAATTTGTTCCATGCTTGCGGGGAGTTCCAGCCCGGAGCCCATGCGAACGGAATTTGTGAACGCGGTGCGGACGGCTGGTTGTTCCCTTCCATTGAGAAAGCGAACATGGTGTCTTTATCCTGCGGCTGACGCGGTTCGTGAACGCTGATATTGGCGCGCATGGCCGTACGACCACTGTAGCGGTGCGGTTCACGTGCCAGTTTCTGGCCACGGATACGGAAGCTGGCATCCGGCGCAGCGTCTTTGATACCGGCGAACTGCGGCATTTTTTCAACCACAGCGTCGATAACATGGTCAAGCTGCGTCCAGTCCACTTCACGGCTCTGTACGGTGCTGTGCAGGGAGTGCAGCCAACGCCAGCTTTCCAGCATAATCGTTTTGCTGTCGTAGTAGGCCGGGTCATACACCTGGAAGAAGCGCTGCGCGCGTCCTTCATTGTTGATAACCGTACCATCGCTTTCCGCGAAGCTCGCCGCAGACAGCACCAGATGCGCATGGTCCATGATCGCCGTGCGCTGATGGTCAATAACCAACACCAGCGGCGCTTTATCCAGCGCGGCATTTACGCGACTGGCCGCAGCGTGACGGTGCAGATCGTTTTCCAGCACGATAACCGCATCAGCGGCACCGGTTTCCAGTTCGGTTAACGCGTCATCCAGCGAACCACCGCCCATCAGACCCAGACCGACGCTGTTGGTCGAACGGGCAATCATGGTAATGCCAACATCGGCACCGCGGCCTTTCAGCGCCTTCGCCACGTTTGCGGCGGCCTGAATCACAGCCGTGCTGCCAGTGTTGGTACCGGAGATGATCAGCGGTTTTTTGGCGCCAGCCAGCGCCTGAACGATAACATCAACCTTGCCACGCAAGTCGCTGCTTAACCCCTCGACCGCCGGAGAAGCGTCATCCAGCGCATGAGCGATGGCGAAGCCTAAACGGGCCTGATCTTCTACCGGTGCGCGGTAGGTCCACGCGGCGATATCGTCCAGACGGGTATCGTCCACGTTGGTGACAAACAACGGGTGTTTGGCGCGCTGGCCAATATTGAGGATCGCCGCAATCTGCCAGTCGGCCACTTTCTGCGCCGCTGCCATCTCACGTGCTTTCCCTTTCACGGCCTGACGGACCGCCAGTGCGACACGTGCGCCCGTCTGGGTAATGTCTTCGCCCAGAACCAGAACCGCATCGTAAGATTCAATTTCGCGCAGCGCCGGGGTACGAATACCGCCCTCACGCAGCACTTTTAGCATTAATTGCAGACGTTCCTGCTCGCCGCTGGCGATGCCGGTATAGAAGTTTTCTGCTCCAACCAACTCACGCAGCGCGAAGTTGCTTTCGACGCTGGCGCGCGGGGAGCCGATACCGATCACTTTCTTCGACTGGCGCAGAATATCTGCCGCGCCCTGCATCGCCTGCTCGGCGTTAAGGGTGATCAGGTCATTGCCACGGCGCTGAACCGGCTGACGCGGACGGTCTTTCAGGTTGACATAGCCATAGCCGAAACGACCACGGTCGCAGAGGAAGTAGTGGTTAACGGTACCGTTGTAGCGGTTTTCGATACGACGCAGTTCACCGTAACGTTCACCCGGGCTGGTGTTACAGCCCAGTGAGCACTGCTGGCAGATGCTCGGTGCAAACTGCATGTCCCACTTACGGTTGTAACGCTCGGAGTGGGTTTTATCGGTGAAGACGCCGGTCGGGCAGATTTCCACTAGGTTACCGGAGAATTCGCTTTCAAGCGTACCGTCTTCCGGGCGACCAAAGTAGACGTTGTCGTGTGCGCCATAAACGCCAAGATCCGCGCCGTCTGCGTAGTCTTTGTAGTAACGCACGCAGCGATAGCAGGCGATGCAACGGTTCATTTCGTGAGAGATGAACGGCCCCAGGTCCTGGTTGCGGTGCGTACGTTTGGTGAAACGGTAGCGACGGAAGCTATGACCCGTCATCACGGTCATATCCTGCAGGTGGCAGTTGCCGCCCTCTTCACAGACCGGACAGTCGTGCGGGTGGTTGGTCATCAGCCACTCTACAACGCTTTCACGGAACTGCTTCGCTTCTTCATCGTCGATAGAAATAAAGGTGCCATCGGATGCCGGGGTCATACAGGACATGACCAGGCGACCACGCGTGTCTTCCGCGTTTTGATATTGCTTCACCGCACACTGGCGGCACGCACCCACGCTTCCCAGCGCCGGATGCCAGCAAAAATAAGGAATATCAAGGCCCATAGAGAGACATGCCTGTAGCAGGTTGTCCGCTCCGTTAACCTCGTATTCTTTGCCGTCTACATGAATCGTAGCCATTAGCGTGCTTCCAAATTAGAAATTTAACTCACCAGCGCGTTTTAAGCAGGTTCGGCTGAATCCCATGAATAGCCCGGGTATTGCTGAACTGTTGCTTAATGCCTGCCTCGAATTCTTCGCGGAAGTATTTTATTGCGCTCTGCAGCGGTTCTACCGCACCTGGCGCATGCGCGCAGAAGGTTTTACCCGGCCCGAGGAAACGACACAGTTGCTCAAGTGTCTCAATATCCCCAGGCTGGCCTTCGCCGCGCTCTAACGCGCGCAGAATTTTCACGCTCCACGGCAAACCGTCACGGCAAGGCGTACACCAGCCGCAGGATTCACGGGCGAAAAACTCTTCCAGATTACGGACCAGCGAAACCATACCAATTTCGTGGTCTACCGCCATGGCAAGCGCCGTACCCAGACGGCTGCCCGCTTTACCGATGCTTTCGAATTCCATCGGCAGATCAAGGTGCGCTTCGGTCAGGAAGTCAGTCCCTGCCCCGCCCGGCTGCCAGGCTTTGAATTTCAGGCCATCACGCATACCGCCCGCGTAATCCTCAAGAATTTCGCGAGCCGTGGTGCCAAACGGCAGCTCCCACAGTCCCGGATTCTTCACGCGACCTGAGAAGCCCATCAGTTTGGTGCCAGCGTCTTTGCTCTTCGAAATGTTCTGGTACCACTCAACGCCGTTAGCGAGGATTGCCGGGACGTTACACAGGGTTTCGACGTTGTTTACACAGGTCGGTTTCCCCCACACGCCGGAGCTCGCCGGGAATGGCGGTTTGGAGCGCGGGTTGGCGCGACGACCTTCAAGGGAGTTAATCAGCGCGGTCTCTTCACCGCAGATGTAGCGCCCGGCACCGGTATGCACGAACAGTTCGAAATCGAAACCAGAACCGAGGATGTTTTTCCCCAGCAGACCCGCTTCAGTCGCTTCGGCAATCGCACGGCGCAAATGCACCGCCGCTTCAATGTATTCGCCACGCAGGAAGATGTAGCCACGGTACGCTTTCAGCGCAAATGCGGAGATGAGCATGCCTTCCACCAGAAGGTGCGGCAGTTGCTCCATCAGTAAACGGTCTTTGTAGGTGCCCGGCTCCATTTCATCAGCGTTACACAGCAGGTAACGGATGTTCATGGATTCGTCTTTCGGCATCAGGCTCCATTTCAGACCTGTGGAGAAGCCAGCGCCGCCACGGCCTTTCAGACCAGAGTCTTTGACCGCATTGACGATGTCATCCGGCGCCATACCGGTCAGCGCGCGACGCGCACCGGCATAGCCGTTTTTGCTCTGATATTCATCCAGCCACACGGGCTGCTTGTCATCACGCAGACGCCAGGTCAGCGGATGCGTTTCGGGAGTACGGTTAACGGTTTTCATTTATACCGCTCCAGTAATTCGGGAATGCCTTCCGGGGTCAGATGCGCATGAGTATCCTCATCAATCATCATGTTCGGCCCCTTATCGCAGTTACCCAGACAGCAGGTCGGCAGCAGCGTAAAGCGACCGTCGAAGGTGGTCTGGCCCGGCTTGATCTTCAGGTGGCTTTCAATCGCAGACTGAATACCCTGGTAACCGGTGATATGGCACACCACGCTGTCGCAATAACGGATAACGTGACGGCCCACCGGCTGGCGGAATATCTGGCTATAGAATGTCGCCACCCCTTCCACATCGCTCGCCGGGATACCCAGCACATCAGCGATGGCGTAAATCGCGCCGTCCGGCACCCAACCACGCTGTTTCTGAACGATTTTCAGCGCTTCAATGGACGCAGCACGCGGATCTTCGTAGTGGTGCATCTCGTGCTCAATAGCTTCACGCTCTGCCGCACTCAGCTCAAAAGCCTCGGTTTCTGGTAATTGATTCTCGTGCATAATTAGCGGTCCACATCTGACATAACAAAATCGATACTACCCAGATACACAATCAGGTCAGAGACCAGACTGCCGCGGATGGCGGACGGGATCTGCTGCAGGTGCGCAAAGCTTGGCGTACGTACACGAGTACGGTAGCTCATGGTGCTGCCATCACTGGTCAGGTAGTAACTGTTAATACCCTTGGTCGCTTCAATCATCTGGAAGGACTCCTGCGCCGGCATGACCGGGCCCCAGGAAACCTGCAGGAAGTGGGTGATCAGGGTTTCGATATGTTGCAGCGTGCGCTCTTTCGGCGGCGGCGTGGTCAGCGGGTGATCCGCTTTGAACGGGCCTTCCGGCATATTGTTGAGGCACTGCTCAAGGATGCGCAGACTCTGACGCAGCTCTTCCACTTTCAGCATCACGCGGGTATAGCAGTCGGAAACACCGCCGCCAACCGGGACTTCAAAGTCGAAGTTTTCATAGCCAGAGTACGGACGCGCCTTACGCACGTCGAAGTCAATCCCGGTGGCGCGCAGACCCGCGCCCGTGGTGCCCCACTCCAGCGCTTCTTTCGCGCCATAGGCAGCCACACCCTGAGAACGACCTTTCAGAATGGTATTACGCAGCGCGGCCTTCTCGTACGAGGCCAGACGCTTTGGCATCCAGTCGAGGAATTCGCGCAGCAGACGATCCCAGCCACGCGGCAGATCGTGAGCCACCCCGCCGATACGGAACCAGGCCGGATGCATACGGAAACCGGTGATCGCTTCCACCAGATCGTAGATTTTCTGACGATCGGTAAAGGCGAAGAAGACCGGGGTCATCGCGCCCACGTCCTGAATGAACGTGGAGATGTACAGCAGGTGGCTGTTGATACGGAATAGCTCGGAGAGCATCACGCGAATCACATTCACGCGGTCCGGCACGGTAATACCCGCCAGTTTTTCCACCGCCAGTACGTACGGCATTTCATTGACGCAACCGCCGAGGTACTCGATACGGTCGGTATACGGGATGTAGCTGTGCCAGGACTGACGCTCGCCCATCTTCTCGGCACCACGGTGGTGGTAACCGATATCCGGTACGCAGTCGACAATCTCTTCGCCATCAAGCTGGAGGATAATACGGAATGCACCGTGCGCAGACGGGTGGTTCGGACCGAGGTTAAGGAACATAAAGTCCTCATTGTCGGTACCACGCTTCATGCCCCAGTCTTCCGGTTTGAATTTCAGTGCTTCCATCTCCAGATCCTGTTTCGCTTTTGTCAGCTCAAACGGATCGAATTCGGTCGCACGCGCCGGATAGTCTTTACGCAGCGGATGGCCTGTCCACGTCTGCGGCATCATAATGCGCGTCAGGTGCGGGTGGCCTTCGATATCAATACCGAACATTTCCCATGTTTCGCGCTCATACCAGTTGGCGTTCGGGAAAAGTTTGGTGAAAGTCGGTACACGCAGATCGTTTTCAGATAACGCCACCTTGAGCATGATATCGCGATTGCGTTCAATGGAAATCAGGTGATAGAAAACGGAAAAATCCGCGGCAGGCAAACCCGCGCGGTGCGTACGGAGACGTTCGTCCATGCCGTGTAAATCAAACAGCATGACGTAAGGTTTTGGCAGTTTCTTGAGGAAATCACCTACTTCCAGTAACTGTTCGCGCTTCACCCAAACAACGGGTACCCCGGTGCGGGTAGCCTGAACGGTAAAGGCATCCGGCCCAAAACGGTTGCGCAGCTCGCCAATGACCGGATCATCAAGGTGATCGCGGGTCTGCCATGTGGCTTCTTGCGCAGTTAAGTCAGTCATATTGTTCACCATTGCAAAAGGTCCGTGGTGACTGTCAGGTAAGGCTCCGCGTTAGTTGATTATTAAAATGCGAAGTGTTTGCCATTACCTACAGGCGCAAATTAAATCTCGTCAGGTGTACGCAGATTCGTGACGGCAATACGTTCGCCGCGTTTACGCTCGCGCTCTGATTGCATATTGGCGCGATACACGCCTTGATCGCCAACAACCCACGACAGCGGGCGGCGTTCTTTACCAATGGATTCCTGCAACAGCATCAGGGCCTGCATATAGGCTTCCGGACGCGGCGGGCAGCCGGGGATGTATACGTCCACCGGGATGAATTTATCAACGCCCTGTACGACAGAGTAAATATCGTACATACCGCCGGAGTTGGCACATGCGCCCATGGAAATAACCCATTTTGGCTCAAGCATCTGGTCATACAGACGCTGGATTACCGGCGCCATTTTGGTGAACGGCGTGCCCGCGATAACCATCAGGTCGGCCTGACGCGGTGAAGCACGTAACACCTCAGCCCCGAAACGCGCAACGTCATGCACCGCAGTGAATGACGTTACCATCTCAACGTAGCAGCAGGAGAGGCCAAAGTTATAAGGCCAGATTGAGTTTTTACGGCCCCAGTTAACCAGGTCATGGAGTTTGCCCATGAACACCGTTTTATTCACTTCCTGCTCAAGAGGGTCGGTTACGATCTCCTGTTTTTGCAGGGGGTAACGGTCATTCTCACCGTTGGGATCTATGCGGGTGAGCGTATAATCCATCTTATTGCCTCGCGGTTAGCGTTGACGATTAGTGTAGCTGTCGGTTTCCGGATTGAGTCGTTCGCGGCGTGAACGCGCAGGCGTCCAGTCCAGCGCACCGATACGCACCAGGTAAACAAGACCTGCCAGCAGCACTAAAATGAAAATTGCAGCTTCGACAAAACCAACCCAACCACTCTCACGAATGGAGGTTGACCATGCATATAAATAGAGCGCTTCAACGTCGAAGATGACGAAGAACATGGCCACCAGGTAGAACTTGGCAGACAGACGAAGGCGAGCTGAGCCTACCGAATCGATACCGGACTCGAACGGGACGTTTTTGTGTCTTGCACGCGCCCGACCACCGAGGAACCGGCCACCGACGAGCATCAGGCAGCACAGGCCAATAGCGACAATAAGAAAGATAGCGAATGCCCAATGATGAGCGATGATTTCAGTGGATGTTGACATACGCATTGCTTAACTCAAAAGGTAGCGCTTAATACCTCTGCTCTTCTCGGCAGATGGCGCCACATCGATTCATGGGGAGGAATAAAACCACACGTTCAGTGCGAATTTGACAAAGTCGGTCAAACGATGTGGGTTTTTACTCCTTTCTATAACCTTTTGTCAACTTTAACAAAAGCTTCCTCACATTAGTTTACATCGACAGCAATTCATTAACATTTAATGCCGTTTTCTTCTTCAACCTCAAATAAAGCCCGCAAACAATCAGGGTGTTGAATCGTGTCCGTTGTGAGGTTTTACAAATATTACCCTCTTATTTTGACAGGAATTTGCCTGGATTCCTCCCCCTCTATGGGAGTATTTTCTTGATCTGAGACACGCTTTTGTTAATTCATTCCTAAAAACGGCAACAAAATGGCTAGTTTTTTAACATGAATAGCCATTACCAAAAACTATAGAACAAAAGGGATGAGATGACAGGCGGGATAATTAACAAGTTGATTTATTTACTTATTTAGTGCATTTATGTTTCCTAAAGCACTAAATTGTGCAAAAAACAAACCGATGACAGCATTTTTGCTGCCAGCGGTCTATTTTTACACTTACATTTTGTTACCAGTTTTTGATGCCGTTGTTACCCAAAATCGCCCTCAATCACCAGAGAATCCCCTCCTCCTTCGGTGGCACTACTGCCGTAATGCCATGGATTCTGATAGTGCTCCATTGCCTCGAAAATCACCTGCGCCAGTTCATTTTGACTTAGCGGGTTATAGCAAAGGAGATATTCAGTCTCAGGAAGGAGCGGCAGGCCATCTGATTTACCCAATACCCGTAAATCAGGACTCATCATTTCAACGGGGCGGGCGGTGATCCCAAGCCCGGCTTTTACCGCCGCTTTTACCGCTGAAAGCGTGGACGCGACATAAGCAATACGCCAGGGAATATTCGCCTCATTAAGGGTGTTAATCACGATATCGCGAAAAGGGCTTGGTTCATCTAACAGGACCAATGGTACCGCCTCACCTTTTTGCAACACGAATTCCGCAGAGCAGTACCAGTGCGTGGGCGAAGTCCGTAGCGTCAGACAATCGTATTCACCAGGCCGATTAGTGGTCACGACAAGATCGACATCATCTTCTTTCAGTCTATCCCCGGCAAAAGGATTACGTTTGACACGCACATCCAGGGCGAGCTTTGGATAAACAGAACTAATACGATTAAGCAGGAACGGCAAGATAGTGTCGGCAGATTCATCCGAAGCGCCGATCGTTAACGCTCCCTGTAAATTGCTAAACATTAACGATGTACATGCTTCATCATTGAAACGTAAGATCTTTCTTGCATAGCCCAGTAACTGAATGCCGTGCTCAGTTAACAGCTTATTTCGACCATGACGGGCAAAAAGCTCTTTCCCTACTAACTGCTCCAGTCTTTGCATTTGCTGACTTACCGCTGACTGGGTGCGACAAACTGCGGCGGCGGCCGCAGCGAACGTGTTCAAATCAGCGACCGCAACGAAGGTTCTCAGCAGATCGAGGTCGAGATTCAGTATCGGACGATTTGCATTTATCATAATTTTTCACTTACGGGTTCCCCACTCGGAGTTACCCGGGTTTATGCTGTGCGCGTAAGATTTAAGCAATTCCCTTTTTAATGTGCATCCAGCAGAGTTATCACCCTGGTCAACTTGACAAAAAGTTCAGGTGTTTTTAGTTCACAGTCTGGAGCAAGACAAACTCAACATCTTTATTCTGCATACTCCCTTCCCTATTGAATATATAAACCATGCGAATACTTGTTAATCCTTTTAAGGAAAAAACATTTTTTTGCAACATTCTTAGCCGTACATGGCGAGCACGTCATATACAGCCAATTCATATGGCCGTTCGGGAGTAGAAAACGAGTAATAACAGCTAACTAATAATAAAAAATAGCCCATACAGAAAGCATGGCTTTCCTGACATAACCATTTCCGGGCATCATTTTAACCTAAAACCATTATATTTATAAGCATTATTGCGATTAATCTGATCGCCAAAAATCATCTCGCGAACGATTTAGTTTTATTAATATTAAAAGGGTCCACCCTCTCCATTCGCAATATTAAATAAACGTGAAAAATGAATCACCTTATCTATTAATAATACTTAACATTATCTTCACAGATTAGCCGTTTCTCGGCCGTGTGTTACTTTCAACATTTATCATTTCAATGAACTGAGAATGATTATGAGACGAAATCATTCTTCTTCATTGGTGCGCACACTGCATAACCTTTCTTTTTTAGCAGAAAAATCGCCAAAAAACAGCACAAGAAGAACCATAAACCACAAACAATATCTTTAACACTGGTATATAGAGATTTAACCAATAATGGTAGTTTAAAAAACGTTAATTGTGATGTGGTTAAGGCAAAATCTTCTTCTGTCCACCCTTCAAAACCTGCGCCCGTGGGAGTACATTGTTCGGTGCTGACTTCCACGGCAGGAAGTGGCACTCACAGCTAAAAGGTCAAAGATTCATGTCCTCCATCGAAAAATCCAGCAAATTAGATAACGTCTGTTATGACATACGCGGCCCGGTTCTCAAAGAGGCGAAACGCCTGGAAGAAGAAGGCAACAAAGTTCTTAAACTAAACATCGGCAACCCGGCGCCTTTCGGCTTTGAGGCGCCAGATGAAATTCTGGTCGACGTCATTCGAAACCTGCCCACCGCGCAAGGTTATTGTGACTCAAAAGGGCTGTACTCAGCGCGTAAAGCCATTATGCAGCACTATCAGGCACGCGGCATGCGCGATGTTACCGTTGAAGATATCTATATCGGTAATGGCGTTTCAGAACTGATCGTCCAATCGATGCAGGCCCTGTTGAACAGCGGGGACGAAATGCTGGTCCCGGCGCCGGACTATCCTTTATGGACAGCGGCAGTGTCGCTTTCGAGCGGTAAAGCTGTGCACTATCTGTGTGATGAATCCTCTGACTGGTTCCCGGATCTTGATGATATCCGCGCGAAAATAACGCCGCGCACCCGTGGGATCGTCATCATTAACCCGAATAACCCCACTGGGGCGGTTTATTCGAAAGAGTTGTTGATGGAAATTGTCGAGATTGCACGACAGCATAACCTCATTATTTTCGCCGACGAGATCTACGACAAAATCCTCTATGACGATGCCGAGCACCACTCTATTGCTGCGATGGCGCCGGACGTGTTTACCATTACCTTTAATGGCCTTTCCAAGACCTACCGCGTTGCCGGGTTCCGTCAGGGCTGGATGGTACTGAGCGGACCGCAAAAACACGCCAAAGGTTACATTGAAGGGCTGGAAATGCTGGCCTCTATGCGTCTTTGCGCGAACGTCCCCGCACAGCATGCGATTCAGACCGCGCTTGGCGGCTACCAGAGCATCAGTGAATTTATCGTGCCTGGCGGGCGTCTTTACGAACAACGCAATCGCGCGTGGGAACTGATTAACGAAATCCCGGGCGTGTCCTGCGTGAAACCGAAGGGGGCACTCTATATGTTCCCGAAAATTGACGCTAAGCGCTTCAATATTCATGACGATCAGAAAATGGTGCTTGATTTCCTGTTGCAGGAAAAAGTGCTGCTTGTTCAGGGAACGGCCTTCAACTGGCCCTGGCCGGATCATGTGCGCATCGTCACACTGCCGCGCATGGACGACCTGGAAATGTCCATCACCCGTTTTGGCCGCTTCTTGTCCGGTTACCACCAATAATTGCGTTGGGGGGAGGATTTGCATCTTCCCCCACTCTCTGCGCACAATGGCTCATCGTCGCAGTTACAGACAAGGTTTACTATGAGTCAAAGCCACTTCTTCGCGCACCTCTCCCGTCTTAAATTAATCAACCGTTGGCCACTGATGCGCAATGTGCGTACCGAGAACGTCTCGGAGCACAGCCTGCAGGTTGCCATGGTGGCACATGCACTGGCGGCGATTAAAAATCGCAAATTCGGCGGCCAGGTTAATGCGGAGCGAATCGCGCTGTTAGCGATGTATCATGATGCCTCGGAAGTATTGACCGGTGATTTACCCACCCCGGTTAAATACTTCAACTCGCAAATCGCCCAGGAATATAAAGCCATCGAAAAAATTGCCCAGCAGAAGCTGGTCGAGATGGTGCCGGAAGAGCTACGCGATATATTCTCTGAGCTGATCGATGAGCATTATTACAGCGCTGATGAAAAATTGATCGTTAAACAGGCAGATGCGCTCTGTGCATATCTGAAGTGTCTTGAAGAATTGTCTGCCGGAAATAACGAATTTATGCTGGCAAAATCGCGTCTGGAGAAAACCCTGGATGCCCGACGCAGTCCGGAAATGGATTACTTCATGCAAGTTTTTGTACCAAGCTTCCATTTATCGCTTGATGAAATAAGCCAGGACTCACCGCTTTAATACGCTTCTTTCCGCTTACGGCGTTACCCTCCGTCTGAAAAAGTTTACCCCAGCGCCCGCACTGCCGCCGGGGTAGCCTTTAAAACGGAAACAGAACAGGGATCAACACGACGCACACCGCCATGACGAGCAGAGTAAACGGCACGCCGATTTTAACAAAATCGCTGAATTGATAATTACCCGGCCCCAGAACCAGCGTATTTACCGGTGATGATACCGGCGTCATAAAGGCTGCCGATGCGGCCATCGCGACAACCATCGCGAAAGGATAAGGAGAGACCCCCATCGATTTTGCCGTCGCCAACGCGATAGGCGCCATTAAGACAGCCGTCGCGGTATTGGAGATAAATAGCCCGATAGTGGCGCACAACACAAACAGGCATACCAGCATCATATAGGGCCCATAGCTGCCACCGAAATCGAGTAAAGCTTTAACGACCAGATCTACCCCACCCGTTTTTTGCAGCGCCAGCGCAAAGGGCATCATCCCGACGATCAAAATAAGGCTTGGCCAGTGAATGGCTTTATAGGCGCTCTCAGCATCAATACAGCGGAATTTCCCCATCAGCAGGCAGGCCGTGATTGCCGCCACCGGATTGGGGATTTCATCTGTCAGCATCAGCGCAACCATCAGCACCAGACAGAATATCGCATGAGGCGCCTGGTTATGGGCAGGAGAGACGGCGCTCTCTTCCACGGGCATATTGAGAACCAGAAACTCTCGTCCTTTCTGGCCCAACTGGCTAATTAACTTCCAGTTACCCACCACTAATAAAATATCTCCGAGTTGCAGGGGTTCATCGACAACAACGCCGGGCATTGCCTCACCGTCACGTTTAAGCCCAACCACGTTTAAGCCATAACGGGTACGAAAGCCAATTTCACGTACGGTTTTACCTAATAACTCGGTCTCTGGTATCGGCGAAACTTCCGCCATCCCCACATCCAGAGCCTGGTCGGAAAAGTATTCACCGCGTAAAATCATCGGCTCCAGCAGTTGTTCGGCGCAGAATTCGCGTAAATCGACATCCGCCGCCGACATATCAATGAGTAAAACATCGCGGGCGCGAAATTCCGATACCCCATTAACGTTAACAATCACACGGCGGAAACGTCGCCAGCGTTCAACACCAATAACATTCGCGCCATAGCGTTCACGCAGTTTCAGATCGTCCAGCCGCTGGCCAATTAAGGGGGAGCCCGGGCGAATTGCCAGGCGCCTGGCGCGCCCTGTCAGCCGGTACTCTTTTATCAAGTCGCGGAAGGTACGCCGTTTCCAGCCGTCACGCTGGCTGTCGTCTTTGTCGCTCTTAAGCATAAAGCGCATCAGCAGCATATAGACAATGCCCATCAGCAAAATCACCAGCCCCAGCGGGGTAACGCTAAAAAAACTGAACCCGGCCAACCCCTCACGTAGCAGTTCGCTGTTGACCACCAGATTTGGCGGTGTCGCCACCAGCGTCATCATGCCGCTGATAAGCCCGGCAAAGCTGAGCGGCATCATTAAACGAGAGGGAGAGATTTGCATACGCATCGAGACGCTGAGCACCACCGGAATAAAAATCGCCACTACGCCTGTGGAACTCATAAAGGCACCAAGCCCTGCGACGGTGAGCATCAGCAGAACCAGCATTTTAATTTCGCTGCTGCCGGCCATTTTTACCAGCCATGACCCCATGCTGGTCGCCACGCCGGTCCGTACCAGTCCGTCACCAATAATGAAAAGCGCGGCGATCAGGACAACGTTGGGATCGCTAAAACCCGACAACGCCTCGGTCATCGTCAACGTCCCGCTAAGAATAAACGCCACAATGACCAGCAACGCCACCGCATCCATGCGCACTTTACCCGTCGCAAAGAGGACGACAGCTATCATCAACAGGCATAACACCCAGATAAGCTCACCGTTCACAACATGTCCTTGTTTAAAATGGGGTGATTCATCTTGCCATAAAAAAGCCCCGGCGGTGCGGGGCTACATCATGACTCAGGCTTTTCGTCTGACAACGACATGACCATCAGGCTGCTTTGTCACGACCACTTCATCCAGACGAGCAAGCACAAAGTCCGCCTCATCCAGACGCGGCGAATCGGCAGGCACATTCACCGCGATTACATGGCAGTTCGCTGCAAGGCCAGAAAGCACACCGGCCCCTGCGTCTTCCACCACCACACACTCTTGCGGCGGCAAACCCAGCAGTTTTGCCCCAAGCAGGTACGGGTCCGGCTCAGGCTTGCCGCGCTTAACCTGCTCCGCCGTGACAAATACATCCGGCATCGGCAAACCCGCCGCCCGGTGGCGGGCATGAGCAACAGGGATGGAGCCCGACGTCACGATGCCCCACGGGATATGGGATTCAGTGAGATGGTTCAGTAACTCGAGCGCGCCGGGCAAGGCCACGACACCTTCGGTATCCGTCGCTTCAATCTCCTCCAGCCAGGTAAACTCCGCTGCGATATCCTCTTCGGAGCGACCGGCCATAAAGTGACGTAACGAAGTAATGGCCTGTTTGCCATGGATAAAATTCAGCACTTCGTCATGATCGATGCCGAAGCGGTCGGCCCAACGGCACCATGACCGCTCCACGACGGGCAACGAATTCACCAGGGTGCCATCCAGGTCAAACAGAAATCCTTTGCACTGCACGCGAGCCTCCTCAGGCATTAATAATTTGGTTAATTTCATTCGCGCTCAGATGATACTGGCGCGGGCAGGAGTGCCATACATTCAACATACGCTGGTATTTTTCCCACATTGGCGTCTGGGCATTAAAGCCGTGTGTACCGGCATCGAAATGGGTATAACGCCCTTCAATATTGACCATAAAGCGTACATAGCCGAGATAACGCGCTTCGGTGGCGGCATCAAAACCCAAGAAGGTGACGCGGCGTTCATCAATAGATTGCGCGTCTTTCAGATTGGCCCAGGAGACATGTAACGCGTGGTACATCTCCATAATGTCGATAACAGTACGGCAGGTTTCTTCTTTAAGTTCACCGAATTCACGATCCAGCTCACGCATTTGCAGACCATAGCCGCGCTCGATAATGGTCTGCAGGCGACGATAGCGCTCGGCATTAGCAGGATCCATCATGGTCATCATTTTATACTGATTAGACAAAATCAGTCGTTGGGCATTGGTCATTTCCATCTTACGACTCCTGTGCGCGTTGAAGATTAAAAAAAAGACACGGTAACTATTAATGGTTACTGTGCCTTTTTTTACTGACCGTTTCGATGATCAATCACAAGTCATCAAGGAAAGTTTTATCGAGTTGTTTGAAGGCGCGCTTAAGCGTGTCAGCTAATGCCTGATAATCCGGCTTACCTTCGACAGGCGCCAGCGCCTGCCCCGCCTCCTGCAATTTACCGCGGACTTCATAAAACCAATGCAGAATTGATGGGGGCAACGGCGTAACAGAGCGCTTACCAAGCCACCACAGCCCTTGCATAGGCAGGCTCAGGGCAAACAGCGCCGTAGCGACAGCCGGGCCTAACTGCCCGCCAAGAGCGATTTGCCAGCACAGCGTAAACACAGCAACGGGCGGCATAAAGCGAATGGCATAACGGGTGGCGCGTATCGTCCGATTCTCAATAAATAGCGGGGCGAGGCTTTTTTCCATGGGCCAGGTCTTCGCATAGTGCTGCCCCCGGCGAAACAATCCAAAAAAATTGACGGGGCGATTTTCTGAAGTGGACATGGCGTTACCTCAACTTCACATATAAAAATTAAAATAATTGTGCAAAACAACAACTGTGCATGACAACGTTAAAATTTTTTGTCAATTGCGCACGGTATCAGGTATCCTGTGCCTGCCTTAACAGGCCGTAGACGAAGTGTGGTCGCTCGTCAACTTTGAAGTCCATTATGCCACTGTCTGAAATTTGCGCAAAATGGCATAAAATCTTAAGTATTCTTTCCATCATGCCAGAAAATTAATCAGGCATGATGTTAATCATAAATGTCAGCGTCATCATCCGTTATTCTGTGAGACTCACTGACGTTTTTTTAGCCACGTATCATAAATAGGTACTTCCATGTCGAGTAAGTTAGTACTGGTTCTGAACTGCGGTAGCTCCTCACTGAAATTCGCGATCATCGATGCAGCCAACGGTGAAGAGTACCTTTCTGGTTTAGCCGAATGTTTCCATCTTCCTGAAGCACGTATCAAATGGAAAATTGACGGTGGTAAACAAGAAGCGGCTTTAGGTGCAGGTGCCGCTCACAGTGAAGCGCTGAACTTTATCGTTAACACTATTCTGGCACAAAAACCAGAACTGTCCGCACAACTGACAGCGATCGGTCACCGTATCGTGCACGGTGGCGAAAAATACACCAGCTCCGTGGTTATCGATGAGTCCGTTATTCAGGGCATTAAAGATGCAGCCTCATTTGCACCGCTGCACAACCCGGCTCACCTGATCGGCATCGCGGAAGCACTGAAATCTTTCCCGAGCCTGAAAGACAAAAACGTTGCCGTTTTCGACACCGCATTCCACACCACGATGCCGGAAGAGTCTTACCTCTATGCTCTGCCGTACAAATTATACAAAGAGCACGGCGTTCGTCGTTACGGCGCGCACGGCACCAGCCACTACTATGTGACCCAGGAAGCCGCTAAAGTTCTGAACAAACCGGTTGAAGAACTGAACATCATCACCTGCCACCTGGGCAACGGTGGTTCTGTATCCGCCATCCGCAACGGCAAATGCGTTGACACCTCCATGGGTCTGACCCCGCTGGAAGGTCTGGTGATGGGTACCCGTTCTGGTGATATCGACCCGGCTATCATTTTCCACCTGCATGACACCCTGGGCATGAGCGTTGAAGCTATCAACAAAATGCTGACCAAAGAGTCCGGCCTGCTGGGCCTGACCGAAGTCACCAGCGACTGCCGTTATGTAGAAGATAACTACAAAGATAAAGAAGACGCAAAACGTGCCATGGACGTTTACTGCCACCGTCTGGCGAAATACATCGGCTCCTACACTGCGCTGATGGATGGTCGTCTGGATGCAGTTGTGTTCACTGGTGGTATCGGTGAAAACGCAGCAATGGTGCGCGAGCTGTCCCTGGGCAAACTGGGCGTTCTGGGCTTCGAAGTTGATCACGAGCGTAACCTGGCTGCCCGTTTCGGTAAGTCTGGCTTCATCAACAAAGAAGGCACTCGTCCGGCTGTTGTTATCCCGACAAACGAAGAGCTGGTTATCGCGCAAGACGCGAGCCGTCTGACTGCCTGATTTCACACCGCCAGCTTAGCTGGCGGTGCTGTTTTGTAACCCGTCAGAAATGACGGTAACGAAAAGAGGATTAACCGTGTCCCGTATTATCATGCTGATCCCTACCGGAACCAGCGTCGGCCTGACCAGCGTCAGCCTGGGCGTGATCCGTGCTATGGAACGCAAAGGCGTTCGTCTGAGCGTCTTTAAACCTATCGCCCAGCCACGCGCTGGCGGCGATGCGCCAGACCAGACCACCACCATCGTACGCACCAACTCCGGTCTGCCAGCGGCAGAACCGTTGAAGATGAGCTACGTTGAGTCCCTGCTCTCCAGCAACCAGAAAGACGTGCTGATGGAAGAAATCGTCGCACGCTATCACGAGAACAGCAAAGACGCTGAGGTTGTGCTGGTTGAAGGTCTGGTCCCGACCCGCAAACACCAGTTTGCTCAGTCTCTGAACTTTGAAATCGCGAAAACCCTGAACGCGGAAATCGTGTTCGTGATGTCTCAGGGCACCGATACTCAGGAACAACTGAAAGAGCGTATCGAACTGACCCGCAGCAGCTTCGGCGGCGCGAAAAACACCAACATCACCGGCGTTATCGTTAATAAACTGAACGCACCGGTTGACGATCAGGGCCGTACTCGCCCGGATCTGTCTGAAATCTTTGATGACTCCTCTAAAGCGAAAGTGATCAAAGTTGACCCGGCAAGCCTGGCGGCTTCCAGCCCGCTGCCTGTACTCGGCGCAGTACCATGGAGCTTCGACCTGATTGCGACCCGCGCAATCGACATGGCGCGTCACCTGAATGCGACCATCGTTAACGAAGGTGAAATCAGCACCCGTCGCGTGAAATCTGTGACCTTCTGTGCGCGTAGTATCCCGCACATGCTGGAACACTTCCGCGCAGGTTCTCTGCTGGTGACTTCCGCAGACCGTCCTGACGTGCTGGTTGCCGCATGTCTGGCCGCGATGAACGGCGTTGAAATCGGCGCGATCCTGCTGACTGGTGCCTACGAAATGGACCCGCGTGTCAGCAAACTGTGCGAACGCGCATTCGAAACCGGCCTGCCGGTATTCATGGTTGAAACCAACACCTGGCAGACCTCTCTGAGCCTGCAGAGCTTCAACCTGGAAGTGCCGGTTGATGACCATCAGCGTATCGAGAAAGTTCAGGAATACGTTGCCAGCTACATCAATGCAGACTGGATCGAGTCTCTGACCGCCACGTCTGAACGTAGCCGTCGCCTCTCTCCGCCTGCCTTCCGTTATCAGTTGACCGAACTGGCACGTAAAGCCGGTAAACGCGTTGTACTGCCAGAAGGCGACGAACCGCGTACCGTTAAAGCAGCGGCTATCTGTGCTGAACGCGGTATCGCAACCTGCGTACTGCTGGGTAACCCGGAAGAGATCAACCGTGTTGCTGCGGCGCAAGGCGTTGAACTGGGTACGGGCATCGAAATTGTTGATCCGGAAGTGGTACGTGAAAGCTACGTGGCACGCCTGGTTGAACTGCGTAAGAGCAAGGGTATGACCGAAGCGGTTGCCCGCGAACAACTGGAAGACAACGTTGTTCTGGGTACCCTGATGCTGGAGCAGGACGAAGTTGACGGTCTGGTTTCCGGTGCGGTTCACACCACGGCGAACACCATTCGTCCGCCGCTGCAGTTGATCAAAACAGCACCGGGCAGTTCTCTGGTCTCTTCCGTGTTCTTTATGCTGCTGCCGGAACAGGTTTACGTTTACGGTGACTGTGCAATCAACCCGGATCCGACCGCTGAGCAACTGGCAGAAATCGCGATTCAGTCCGCTGATTCCGCTGCTGCCTTTGGCATCGAACCGCGCGTGGCAATGCTCTCCTACTCTACCGGTAACTCCGGTGCGGGTAGCGATGTTGAGAAAGTCCGCGAAGCAACTCGCCTGGCGCAGGAAAAACGCCCGGATCTGGTTATCGACGGTCCGCTGCAGTACGACGCCGCCGTTATGGCCGACGTTGCGAAATCCAAAGCACCGAACTCCCCGGTTGCAGGTCGCGCTACCGTGTTCATCTTCCCGGATCTGAACACCGGTAACACCACCTACAAAGCGGTACAGCGTTCTGCTGACCTGATCTCCATCGGGCCGATGCTGCAGGGTATGCGCAAACCGGTTAACGACCTGTCACGTGGCGCACTGGTTGACGATATCGTCTACACCATCGCACTGACTGCAATTCAGTCTGCTCAGCAGAAATAATTGCCGTTAACTGAAAAAAGCTCCTGCATGCAGGAGCTTTTTTTTAGCTTAGCGAAAACACTTTTCCTCGCGGGACAAAGGGCAGCCGACGATTCTGTGGCAATAACCAGGCATGCTCCATTTTCACCGAGACATTATTCTCGCAAAACCCGTCGGTAATGATCAGTAATGGCCCTCCACGTGGAAAATCTCCGCACAACGCCAGGCTATCCAGTAATTCAATACCCGGCTGCAAGACGGTACCGCCTCTCCCTTGCAACGTAAAATGGTGAAGGAGTTGTTCAGGCTGGACCCACCCGCGATCGTAAGCTTTTGCATCACAACAAATAAAGCGCACGGCAAACACCTCGCGCGCCAGTGAATAACTGGCGATGGCACCAAGCGCCTTGCCCAGCAACAGAGGATCCATCGATCCGGACGTATCCAGAACGACGCCAAAAACGCGCGAATGCCTTTCTTCTTCGCTCGGGGCTTGAATAGCTGGCCGGGGGATATCCGGTGTCGCACTCTGACGGCGAGACGGACGCGCATAGGTACGACGTCGCTCGGGCGGCGGGAAATGCTCATCGAACCACTCAGCCAGGGCGACATCCCAGGGGACAGGCGGTTGCGCCAGGCTGCGGATTTCTTCAATCAATCCCGCAGGCAGCGCCCCCCGGCTCTGACCATACAGACAACGCTCCATCCCCTGATACAAGGCCCGACGACAATAGGCCTCGGCATTCGTAAATCGCGGATCGCCATCCTCGCCCAGGATATCGCCCCCCGCCCTGCCCCTGAGGGTGATAAGTTTACGTGACCGGCGCATATCCATAGCGAGCGAGTCATAAATTTCTTCTGCCGACATCCCCCTAAACTGGGCGTCATAGAGCAATCCCAGCTCCGGCGGCGCGCCAATCTGCATCTCAATAAGCCAGTCGTTGATGATAAAATCGCAGGCCACATTCCACAGTTCCGCGTCGCGTCCGCGGCGCCGGGATGCATGGTTCAACCCTGCATGTAACAACTCGTGGGCAAAAACAAAGAGCATCTCAGCCTGATTTAAGCGGGCCGTCGGGTTGATCCAAATTTTGCCAATACCGACGTCAATCGCTGCCACCGCGATATCATACTGGCTGCATAACTTCGCATCTTCTTCAATGTCGAATCCTGCCGCCAGCGCGCCCAGCAAGGGATAAAGGGTCATTATCTGTTGTCGGGCTTTCTGCGCTAACGTCAGCTTATATTTCTGCCCCTGTTGCGGCTGGTACCCCCCGACCTGTTCGAGTGCCTGGCTGACGCTATTGCTCAGGCCATCCGCCAGCAGTTCCTGCCAGTTGACGGAATGGTAGCGCGATGATTTTTCAACGTGGACAAAATGACGTTGCTCGCCGCAATAGATGGTCTGCCAGCGGGCAAGCGATTCAGAAATACCCTCTTCCTGCAACTGGCGAAACAGAAGCTCCGCGTCGCTGTGTATGTCCTGGGGGAAAAGGTAAGACTGCAACTCTTCTGGCAATGGGCCGATTTTAAGGCCTTCGCAAAAATGCATTGTAGAAATCAGTACTGCCAGCTCCCAGGTAGCCGCAGGCGTCCGGGGGGTGATATAACCAAACCCCAGCGCCGCCAGCGCCTGGGCAACCATCCGCGCCCATTGTTCTGGCCGGGCATGGCGCTTTGCATTAAGCCACAAATAGCCATCATTGCTGATTGCCAGCCAGTTTTTCGCACTCACCTGCGCGTGCGTATGGTCAAAACGCACATAGATGTGAGCGAAAATGGGCGAGAACAACGGATGCCATGCAATAATCTGCAACCCTGCCTGACAAGCATCGAGCGCAGGGTTGCGCTCCGTTTTGCGTTTCATTGTCCTTAGTTCCTTACCGCCAGGCGAGGAAGATCGCGTGCAACCTCCAGTAAAAACCAGGCCGGAAGCTTTTTGCCATTTTCGTCTTCACTCATCACGGATTGCGCAATCTCGACGCTGATTCGCGCCAGCGTTTTCAGACAGTCTTTCGCTCGCATCGCAAGCTGCTTGTGCTCATTACGCAATGCCTTGTCCGTTTCGGGCAGCTCTTTATAAAGATGGGTACGGAAAGATTGGGCAAGGAAATAGAGAATGTCGCGATCGGCAGGATCGTCCGGCCAGTTCGCATCGCCTTTAAGAATAGAGGAAACGGTATGTTTTTGGCGAATCTGTTTGATAAACCCTTTAAAACTCGCCGCATGTGCAGGCGATAAAAGACCATAAATCAAGGCTTCCAGCATCTCATCACTGATAGCCTCACCAAATGATTTAAGGGCATCAGAAAGCATGTGCCAACTGCGTGGCGTCGAAAAAGGTTCTTCATGCTTCGGTGGCTCATTCCAGAGTTGATCCGGACGTAGCTGAATGTACTCCACAACCCAGGGGTGAATGGAGGATTCATTGATAGCCCAGTGCAGCCACTGACGATGGTCGGCGCGCAGATGGACATGCACCATGCGGTTGATCAACGCCGAGGGCATCGGTTTCACGATGGCCGCATCTTTAGCACGGTTCCCAGCACCAATGACGACGGTGCCCTCCGGCAGCCGATACTCACCAATACGCTGCTCCAGAATTAACGAATAAAAAGCTTTCTGAATTTCATGGGAGGAGGCGTTCAGCTCATCCAGGAATAAAACGAAGGGTTTGTCACGGACAATATTTGCCGGGGGATAAAATCGCGAACACTGCCCGTCAATTTGTGGAATACCCAGCAGGTCTTCTGGCGCAAGCTGGCTACCCAGTAGCGAGACGCACTCCATTCCGACCTCATCAGCAAAACGTCGCACCAGGGCACTTTTACCAATCCCCGGCGCCCCCCATAAAAAGACAGGGCGGGTAATGGCAACATTCAGGAGAAATTCAAAGGTCTGATCGGGTGTCAGTTGAATAGCTGAAAGCATATAAAAATTCCTTTTTCATTATATTTTTCGCAACCTTTCAAGGTAATACAAAAGCGAAAACCCGTCACCTTAAATTTTCCGCTCCTCTTTTTACGCGACTTTTCCGTGCGTAAAAAAGCCACGCTGATTATTCATCAGCGTGGCTCATTCACATGTTCAGTTCACCGCGTGTTCAGGCCAGGCTTTTCGCCGTAACCTTATTCTGTTTCTTCGGCTTTTTCGACAGAGTTGCTGGCGTTACGGCTCATCCACAGCGCCAGCGCTTTTAACGAATCCTGGGTGAATTCATCGCAGCGGGCGGTGATCTCTTCCGGCGTCATCCACCAGACTTCGCTCACTTCCTCTTCCTGCAGGGCAAACGGGCCATGAGAGACACAGCTAAACAATCCGCCCCACACCCGGCAGTGTTCGTCTTCAAAATAAAATGTGCCATGTTCAGCAAACGGGACACCGGCAATACCAAGCTCTTCTTCGGCTTCGCGGCGAGCGGAATCCAGCAACACTTCATCAGCCTGCACAACGCCGCCTGCGGTGGCGTCCAGCATACCCGGCATAAAATCTTTGGTTTCCGTACGGCGCTGAACCAGGATCTTGCCCATCCCATCATGGACGACAATATAGGTCGCGCGGTGGCGCAAACATTGCGCGCGCATTTGCTCGCGACTCGCCTGGGCGATGACTTCGTTGTCCTCGCTGACAATATCCACCCACTCCGTGCCTGTAAAATGATTCGGTTCCACCATCAGAAATGTCTCGTCATTGCGCTCTTATGGCGCGTTTTAGTTGAAGGGTAACTTACGGATTAATCGCGACCTGTGCAATAAGCCGCTTATCATTCAGTGCCATTACGCGCAAAACACCCTCTTCCAGCATGCCGTAACTGGCGTCGAATCCCCCTTTGGGAATACTCACCGAGCCCGGATTAAAGTGAAAAATGTCACCCTGCCGCTGCGCCACCGGTAGATGAGTATGACCATAGACCAGCACATCACCCTGCGCCAGCGGCGGTAAATTATCCGGCCCGAACAGGTGACCGTGGGTCAAAAACAGCCGCTGGTCAGGCAATAATACTTGCTGCCAGGAGGCCGTAATGGGGAAATTGAGCAGCATCTGATCGACTTCGCTGTCACAGTTGCCACGTACCGCAATAATACGCGACGCGTGTTCATTCAGCAGCTCCGCCACCTGCGCGGGCGCGTACCCTTGCGGCAGCGCGTTTCTTGGCCCGTGATTCAGCACATCACCCAAAATCACTAACCACTGCGCCCCGCTTTCAGCAAATAGCGCCAGTACGCGTTCGGTGGCAGGCAGCGAGCCATGAATATCGGATGCGAACATCAGTTTCATCACTACACCTCAGGTTAAAGAGAATGCCGTATCATACCGCAAGTGCGGCCAGGTCTCAGCCCGCACGCTTCGCCGACAGTGCGACATAGCGTTGTATTGAGGAGCGCTGCCACTGGAAGGTGGCGTAATCCACCAGACGCTCCGGCACATCATCGCCATTCATCACCAGCCGGTTAATCATCAGGGCCAGATCGGCATCGGCGATACACCACTCGCCAAACAGATTCGGTTTACCGTGCGCCAGTAATTCCCCAGCAAGGGCAAAGAGTTTGGCGGCACTCTGCTGGCCTGCAGCGCTGAGTGGCGCTTTCTTCGCTCCGGCGAAAATCACGTCGGTGCTGCGCTCTTCGCGAATCGGCATCAAATCGCTGCGGATCCACGCCTGCACCTGACGGGCACGGGCGCGTTTTTGTAAGTCGTGAGGGTAGATACGTTCATATTCCGGCGGTGCAAAGCGCTCTTCAAGATACTCATCAATTGCCGAGGATTCGCTGAGCTCGAAACCGTCAATTTCCAGCACCGGCACGCGGCGAGTAAGGTGATAGCCAGTCCATCCCGTCTTCTGCTGCTCGCCGTGTTCCAAATCAATGGTTTTCAGGCTAAAGGGCAACGCTTTTTCCTGCAGCGCAACATAAGCAGACATGACATAAGGGGAGAAAAAATCCGCATCTGACCACAACGTGATTGTCGACTCGCTCATAACATCCTCTCAACGATTAGGTTTTTCATCAAAATATAACGTCTTGTTAAGAGTGTCACTTGATCAAAACTCAAGGCCGATAAGTAACGCTTATACTCATTAAAACCCCTATTGCGCCAGGGGAAAAAATGAGTGTTCTCTTTTACGCTGCAACCTCTTGCGGGCAAAAAATCACGCTTTTTCTTGAAGAAGCGGAGCTTGCCAGGCGGCTTATTCGGGTGGATATCAGCAAAGGCGAGCATTACAGGATGGGTCATGGCTAATGCCCACCAGCGGCAGCGAATCGTACTGGATAATGACCCGGCGGTGAATAACAGATTTGAGCGTATTCGCACCCGGCCTGTGGCGATACTCGCGCTGGCGAAAGCGCAGTAAATCTAAATGGCAGCAATGTTTTCCTTGTGTATGATGAGACTGTTATTACTGAGGGAAGCCTGCAATGTCACAACCAGACGCCATTATTCGGATTAAAAATCTGCGCCTGCGCACATTTATCGGTATCAAAGAAGAAGAGGTCATCAACCGTCAGGATATCATTATCAATGTCATCATCCATTACCCGGCCGATAAGGCCCGCGCCAGCGAAGATATCAATGACGCGCTAAACTACCGCACGATAACTAAAAGCATAATTCACCATGTCGAGAGTAACCGCTTCTCGTTATTGGAAAAATTAACTCAGGATGTGCTGAATATCGCACGCGAACATCACTGGGTCACTTATGCTGAGGTTGAGATCGATAAACTTCACGCATTGCGTTACGCCGACTCTGTGTCCATGACCATGAGCTGGCGTCGTCAAGCGTAGCCCTGGAGGTTGCATGAAGATTCTGATTACCGGTGGTACAGGCCTGATTGGTCGTTTTTTGATTCCTCGTTTACAAGAGCTGGACCATTCCATCACCGTGGTGACACGCGACCCCGCCAAAGCGCAACAAACGCTTGGCGATAAGGTGGCGCTGCTACCAGGTCTGGACGATCTCACTGACCTCAATGATTTCGACGCCGTCATCAATCTGGCGGGCGAACCGATTGCCGAAAAGCGCTGGAGCGATGAGCAAAAACAGCGCCTGTGTGAAAGCCGCTGGAAAATAACCCAGAGGCTGGTCGATCTCACCCTCGCCAGCGCGAATCCACCGGAAGTATTTATCTCCGGCTCTGCTGTCGGTTATTACGGCGATACGGGAGATGCGGTGATCACGGAAGACGAGACGCCGCATAACGAATTTACCCACGAACTGTGCGCCCGCTGGGAGCAAATCGCCAGCGGTGCGGAAAGTGAACGCACCCGCGTCTGTTTACTGCGCACCGGCGTTGTGATTGCGCGCAAAGGCGGGGCAATTGCCAAATTGCTGCCACTCTTTCGCGTCGGGCTTGGCGGCCCGGTCGGTACCGGTCACCAGTACATGTCCTGGATTCATATCGACGATATGGCTAACGGCATCATCTGGCTGCTCAATAACGACCTGCGCGGCCCGTTCAATATGGTTTCGCCCTACCCCGCACGTAACGAACAATTCGCTCACGCGCTGGGACATGCGCTTAACCGCCCGGCGGTTATGCACGCCCCGGCCGCCACCGTGCGCCTGATGATGGGAGAGTCCGCCGTGCTGGTCCTTGGTGGCCAGCGCGCGCTGCCAAAACGACTTGAAGCCTCCGGGTTCGCGTTTCGCTGGTTCGATTTAGAAGAAGCGCTCAAGGATGTGGTGACACCCCCACCATTATAAGGCGTTTACCTGCGCCATTCCGGTGTTAAGCTAAGACGCTTTGCTACCGGAATGGCGAAACCATGATATTGACCACCGAGCGCCTGACGCTCTCTGCGTTTACCGAGGCCGACTGGTCTTTTTTCCTCGCCCTACGCCAAAGCCCGGATGTCATGCGCTTTATGGGCGCCATTGCCTGTGAAGACGATATCCGCACCCTGTTTATCTCCCGCCTGAACGATAATCACGCTCGGGTGATTCGCGACAGAAATGGCGAACCGCTGGGTGATATTGGGCTGCATATCAGTACGCACTATCCGCAGGAAGCCGATATCGGCTACGCCATTGCCCCTTTCGCACAAGGGAAAGGTGTTGCCAGTGAAGCGCTGAAAGCCATGCGGGATTATGCCTTTACGCAGACCCACGTCACCGCGCTGAATGCCTGGGTGCTGGCGGCGAATCAGGGGTCGGTGCGGCTACTGGAGAAACTGGGATTTACGCGTACGCAGGTGCTGGAAAAGGGCTATACGATTAACGGCGTGGATTATGATGACTGGGCTTACCGCCTGGAAAAAACGCGATAAGGCGCAGGGACACTGCGCCTTATGCCTGTTTACACGCTCTGTTCCACCTCTTCCGCTGAACGTCCCTGGCGCACGCGTTTGGGCTGCGGCACTTTGATGATAAAGGTCAGCACACCGGCGAAGATATAGAGCCCGGTGTAGGCCCATACCACGCCTACGATATCGAAAAACGGTAGCAGTGCGGAGGCAATCGCCGGGGCGACAAAGTTGCTCATCCCGGCTGAGAGGTTGTAGATGGAGACCGCCGCGCCTTTGTGATGCGGTTCCAGCGTCGGGAAGACCGCCGTCATCGGCACGAAAGCCGCAACAAAAATCCCCAGCATGATTGCCGGAATCAGCGCCACCGCGAAGTTATGCCCGGCATAGACCGGCAGGTAGTAAAACGTCAGGCTGGAGATGGCCATGCCCAGGCAGCCGAACCAGCGCACCTGGCGGATCCAGCCAATGTATTCCCCGGTGATCCCCCAGAAAATATTGGTGAAAATGGTGACGAAGAAGAACACCGCCCAGATTTGCAGCCATTCAGAGATGCTAAAGCCCAGCCGATCAACAAACAGCAGCGGCATCACAATCGCAAAACCAAACAGCGACAGCGTATTGATGATACGGATCAGACAGGCATAGAAGATATCGCGGTTAGTAAACAGAATGGTCGCCGCGCGGGAAAGCTCGGTCATTTTGTCGCGCAGCGGCAAATTCACCCGCGAACGGTCCACTGGCACATTGCGCAGGCTAAAGAACGCCACCAGGCCACCACAGCCGACCCAGACGATGGCAAACCACAGCGTCCCCGTTTCGCCAAACATCGGAATGGTCAGGCTTGGCAGGTAACTGCCCACCACGCCAATGCCGATGGAATACATGGCCCAGAACCAGCCTGTCGCCGCCGCCAGATTCGGGCGCGGCAGCACCTGAACCAGCATCAACATGAAAGAGTAGATAAACATCGGATAGGCCAGGCCGCGAATACCATAGAACAGCAGCATCAGCGGGTAGTTACGCATCCCCAGTCCCATCGACATAAACAGGGCATGCATAATGACCCACAGGACACAGCCAATGGTCATAGCGCGTTGCGGGGTGATGAGTTCTGCCACCACGCCGGATGCCCAGGCCGCCAGCGCTGCCGCCAGGCCGTAAATCGTAAAGACGACAGCCGACTGCGCAGGCGAGAAGCCCATATCGGTTATGTGTTTTGATAAGAATGCCATTTCAAAGCCATCGCCAGCCATAAAAATCGCGATAGCCACAAATCCCCAGAGCAGTTTTTTCGGTAAGCCAAACCAGTATTCATTAGATTGCATAACAATCTTCCTTTATAAGCCGGGAGATATGCCCCGGCGAGGGTACAGAGGCCGGGGCTAGAGGTTTAAGGCAGTAACGTGCGGGCGACCTGTTGCTGCTGATAGAGCAGCCGGAACAGCGCCAGCCGTTTCGCCAGCCATTGGCCGCGTTCAGGCTGCGGCGTAAAACGGGTGACCACCGGGGGTTTCAGACAGACTTTCGCCTCATCGCCGCCATCTGCCAGCCAGGCCAGACGCGCAGCACCCAGCGCACCGGAAGAACTTGCCGGATGCGTGACCATCGGAATGTTCAGCACATCGGCAATCAGTTGCGCCCACAGCGGGCTTCTCGCCCCACCGCCCGTCAGGCTGCACTGGCAAATCGAGGCGTTACCCAGCACATTCAGTCCATCGGCCAGCCCGAAGGTGACGCCTTCAATCACCGCGTAACCCAACAGCGCACGGCTGGTTTCATGGCGCAGATTGAAAAAACTCCCTGCCGCCAGCGGATCGTTATGCGGTGTGCGCTCCCCCGACAGATAAGGCAGGAATACTGGCGCGCGTTTCAGTTCCTCTTCCGTCAGTTGGGCAATCTCGTCCATCAACTGGCTTTCGGTGACCGAAAGCAGATTACAGATCCATCGCAGACAACTGGCGGCGCTCAGCATCACGCTCATCTGGTGCCAGCGTCCGGGGAGCGCATGGCAGAAGGCATGTACGCCAGAGTCCGGGTCTGCCTGCAGCGCATCGTTGACCACGAAAATCACCCCGGACGTCCCCAGAGAGATAAACGCGTCGCCCGGCGCCACCGCGCCGACGCCCACGGCAGAGGTGGCGTTATCCCCCCCGCCCCCGGCGACCACCACCGAGGAGCTTAAGCCCCACTCGGTAGCCAGCGCGGCACGCAACGTCCCGCTGGGCGCGCTGCCTTCCACCAGCGACGGCATCTGGCTGCGGTTGAGGTCAGTCATGGCAAGCAGTTCGTCTGACCAGTCGCGTTTTTCCACATCCAGCCACAGGGTGCCTGCCGCGTCGGACGGGTCGCTGACAAACTCACCGGTTAAACGCCAGCGCAGGTAATCTTTTGGCAGCAGTACTTTTGCCACCCGGCTGAACACGTTCGGCTCGTGACGGGCCACCCACACCAGCTTCGGCGCGGTAAACCCCGGCATAATCATGTTGCCGCTGATAGTCATCATTTCCGGATGATGCTCACTCAGCCATGCGCACTCGTCGGCGCTGCGGGTGTCATTCCATAAAATGCAAGGACGTAGCACGTTGCCATCGTTATCAAGCAGTACCGCACCGTGCATCTGCCCCGACAGACCGATGGCGCGAATAGCCGCCCACTGCTGCGGATGCTGCTGGCGCAGTTCGGTGACCACCCGACCACAGGCCTGCCACCAGGCCTGTGGATCCTGTTCCGCCCAGTGCGGATGCGGACGTTGCACCGTCAGCGCGGCATGCGCCGAGGCGACAATCTCACCGTCGCCGTCAATGAGCAGCGCTTTTAATTCTGAGGTGCCAATATCAATGCCTAGGTACATAGCGCCCCCTTACACTGCCGCCAGTTGTGATTCAGGTTGTTTTATCCACTGCTCCAACTCCGCGACGGTACGACGCAGCAGGGTTAAGAACTCTGCGGATGTCGCAAGGCCAGCAAACAGCGCGTCGTCCGCCGCCCACACCGCCAGCGGATCAGGCGCGTTGAAAACGGCGCGTACGGCATCGGGTTGCATCACGCCATCCTGATAGGTATAGGGCAAAGAACCGTCGGCCCAGCGTTTCAGGAACAGGAAGAACAGTGCAGGCAGCACAGCGGTCGCAGAGGGGACATCGCCGCGTTTGTAGCATTCGATAAGCGTCGGCGTGACCATTCCAGGAATTTTGGACAGACCGTCGGCGGCGACGCGCTGGTTAGTGTCTTTGATGTAGGGGTTGCTAAAGCGCGCCAGTACCACATCGCGATACTTCGCCAGATCGAGCGGACTTGGCGTCAGTGAGGGAATGACATCGCGTGAGACATACTCCCAGGCCATCTGACGAATGGCGCTCTGGCGGGTGCTGTCATCAATAAAGCTCAGACCAATCAACGTTCCCGCCCACGCGATGCAGCTATGGGTAGCGTTCAGAATGCGGATTTTCGCCTCTTCCCAGGGCAGTACGGATTCCACCAGTTCCACCCCTACCTTTTCGAGCGCCGGGCGGCCATTAATAAAATCATCTTCAATTACCCACTGAATAAAAGATTCGCCCATTACCGGCACCGCGTCTTTAATGCCGGTTGCCGCCAGTACCCGCTCGGCCACATCCGGTGTCGGGCGAGGAGTGATGCGGTCGACCATGGTATTGGGTGACGTGGTGTTGCTCTCTACCCACTGACGTAGTTCGGTTTCGCCCTTCGCCTGCAAGAAGGAGAGAAAGCCGTGGCGAAAGCGCTCGCCGTTATGGCGCAGGTTGTCGCAGTTCAGCAAGGTAACGGGGTTGCCATGTTGCGCAATACGCTGTTTCAGGATACGGGTCAGCGCGCCGTAAAGTGTGCGGATCCCGCCGTTCAGGTCGGCCTGAATGTCGGCCTGCTGCTGATCCAGCTCATGCTCGGGCGTCAGGTAGTAACCGCTTTCGGTAACCGTAAAGGCGATGACGCGCGTTTCGGCATCGGCACCCTGTTTCACCAGTGCGCTAATTTCGCTATCCCAGGGCAACACTTTGCGAATTGAGGTGATGGTTTCGTACTGCCGTTCGCCCTCCGGCGACACGGTTTCCAGCACATATTCACCGTTTTGCGCGGCGAGATGGCCCAGCAGCACACGGGCGTCATCGCGAATATTTCCCAACGCGATACTCCAGCGGTCATCCCCCTGCTCCATCAGTTTGTGCAGATACCACGCCTGATGAGCACGATGAAACGACCCGGCACCAATATGCATCCACACCGCTTTTTTCTCGGACATAATCATCACCTCAATTTTGAGCATTTGACAGTTTTACGGGCTTATGCCCGTTTGTTGTATGTATGTTAGTAGTGAGATGCGAAGGTTTTCTGCGAGGAAACTCACGAAAATAGCTTTTGCTCTTTAAAATGACATTTGCCCATTTTTGTTAAGCTGACCATTGCGCGTACAATGGCGGCAGGAAATTAGGGGAATGTGTGATGAACAAAGAAGAGAAAAAACAGGAACTCGCCGCCCGTGCCGCATGGATGTATTACGTGGCGGGATTAACACAACAGGATATTGCCTCGGCGCTGGGCCTGTCGCGCCAGGTAGCACAACGGCTCATTTCCGGCGCCCGCGAAACCGGGATGGTTACCGTCAATATCAGCCATCCGGTAACCCGTTGTCTGAAACTGGCGCATGACCTGCAAGAAAAATATGCCCTCAACCTGTGTCGCGTTGTGCCATCTGCCGGGCTGGAAGATGATGCCATTCAGCAGATGCTGGCCGTTGAAGGGGCACAGGTGATGGCACAATTTATCTGTGAAGAGAAACCGCAGGTCTTTGGTGTCGGCTCCGGTAAAACGCTGCGCGCCGTGATTGACGCCCTGCCGTCGCTGGAGCGACCGCAACATCAGTGCGTGTCGATGATCGGCGCCATCGCACGGGATGACTCCGGTACCCGTTACGATGTGCCGCTGAAAATGGCGGAAAAAATGCAGGGTAAGTATTTTTTCATTCCGGCGCCGCTCTATGCCGATAGCCCGGAAGATAAAAACAGTTGGTGCCAGCATCAGATCTACCAGCGCGTGGCGGCAAGAGCGCTTAACGCGGATGTCACTTTCCTTGGCATTGGCGAGGTGAAATTGGGTTGCCCGCTGAACACCGAGGGGTTTATTACCGACGCCCAGGTCAAAGATCTGGAGACGCAGCATGTCGCAGGCGAGATGCTTGGCCATTTCTTTAACCATCAGGGTGTACGCCTGGATTCCGAACTGGATGCAATGCTGACCAGTGTGCCGCTCACCAGCCACACGCAACGAAAAGTGGTCGGGTTTGCCGGAGGGGAACGTAAACTTGCCGCCATTCGCGCAGCCCTGGTCGGTGGCTGGGTCAATGGGCTGGTGACGGACGAAGATACCGCGCTGCAACTGCTGGCGGAATAAGCGGCTACCGGCGAGCGCCGGTAGCCCGAGGATTACTTAAGTGAACCTTTGAGGAACTGCTGCAGACGTGGGCTTTTCGGATTGCCAAACAGCTCATCCGGCGCGCCCTCTTCTTCAATTTTGCCCTGATGCAGGAAAATCACATGGGTGGACACATGGCGGGCAAAGCCCATTTCATGCGTCACCACCACCATGGTTTTTCCCTCTTCCGCCAGTTGCTGCATGATGCGCAGCACTTCGCCCACCAGCTCCGGGTCCAGCGCGGAAGTGGGTTCGTCAAACAGCAAGACTTCCGGTTCCATTGCCAGCGCACGGGCAATAGAGACGCGCTGCTGCTGACCGCCAGAGAGATGCACCGGGTATTTCGCCTGCTGAACACCATCAATACCCACTTTTGCCAGGTATTTCACCGCACGCTCGCGGGCCTCCTGTTTGCTCAGCCCCAGCACCTGGATTGGCGCTTCCATGACGTTTTCCAGAACCGTCATGTGGCTCCACAGGTTGAAATGCTGAAACACCATTGTCAGGCGGGTACGCAACAAACGCAGTTGCTGTTTATCCGCCACCCGCAATTGACCGTCTTTATCGCGCACCAGGTTGATGTTCTCGCCATTGACGATGATCGTTCCTTCACTTGGCTTCTCAAGAAAGTTTATGCAGCGCAGAAAGGTACTTTTACCGGAGCCGGACGAGCCAATAATGCTAATCACATCCCCGGCGTTAGCCTGCAGCGACACCCCTTTCAACACCTCATGCTCGCCGTAGCGTTTATGTAAATCGATAACGTTTAATTTATTGTCAGACATGATGTTCTCAGTGCGTCGAAGAAGGTTTTATATGCTGCAGCCAGCGTTTTTCCGCCTTGCGGAACAGGCTAATCAGCACATAAGAGATGATCAAATACAGTACTGCCGCCATACCAAACGCGGTGAACGGCTGGTAGGTCGCGGAGTTAATATCACGGGCGATTTTGAGCAGATCCGGCACCGTCGCGGTAAAAGCCAGCGCGGTAGAGTGGAGCATCAAAATCACTTCGTTGCTGTAGGCAGGCAGCGCAATGCGCAGCGCCGACGGCAGGATAATGCAGCGATACATTTTCACCGACGAGAAACCATAGGCGCGGGCGGCTTCAATTTCCCCGGCCGGTACCGAACGGATCGCCCCGGCGAAAATCTCGGTGGTGTAAGCACAGGTATTGAGCGTTAACGCCAGCACCGTACAATTGAGGCCGCTGCGGAAAAACGCGTTGAGCAGTTCCGTTCCCTTCACGATTTCCAGCGTGTACATGCCTGAGTAAAACACCAGCAACTGCACATAGAGCGGCGTACCGCGAAAAATATACGTGAACAGCCAGATGGGAAATTGAATGTATTTGTTGCTGGAGACGCGACCAATGGCCAAAAATACCGCCATGACGCCGCCCATCACCACCGAAGAGATCAACAGCCACAGGGTAATAGCCACCCCGGTGAAGCGGTATCCATCGGTCCACAACAGCGATTTCCAGTACTCCTGAATAATCTCGATCACAGGTCAGCCCTCTTCACACCTACGGAGTAGCGACGTTCGAGAAGAAGCAGTACGCCATTAGAAACGGTGGTAAACACCAGATAAATCAGGCCGCATACAACGGCAAAGTAGAACGGCTCCCAGGTACTTTTCCCGGCGAGCTGCGTGGCTTTCACCACATCTTCCAGCCCCAATAACGACACTAACGCCGTCGCTTTGAGAATAACCTGCCAGTTGTTGCCAATTCCCGGCAATGCGAAGCGCATCATGGCCGGAAACAAAATACGGCGAAAGGTCTGTGAGTTGGTGAAACCAAACGCGGTGGCAGCCTCGATATGCCCTTTCGGCACCGCCATATAAGCGCCACGGAAGGTTTCGGTGAAATAGGCACCATAAATAAACCCCAGGGTGATAATACCCGCCACCATAGGATCAATATCGAGTTGCTCCATACCCATCGCATCGGTCAGCGTGTTGAGGGCTATTTGCAATCCGTAAAAAATCAGCAGCATCAGCACCAGATCGGGCACGCCGCGAATCAATGTGGTGTAGCCTTCAAAAACCAGCGCTAACGGACGGTTTTTAGAGAGTTTTGCGCCCGCACCGGCCAGGCCAATCAGTACCGCCAGCACCACGGAACTGATAGCCAGTTCCAGCGTGACAAGGGCACCATGAAAGATAACTTGAGAAAAACCATACAGCATGCAGCCTGTCCTGTCGTATTCGTGTCTGCCGCGTCTCTTCCCCTTCCGGGCGGAAGGGGTCGCACGTTAAACACGCGTGGAATTAACCACCATAAACATCAAAATCAAAGTACTTTTTCGCCAGTTTTTCGTAAGTTCCGTCTGCACGCATTTCCGCGAAGGCTTTATTCAGCGCTTCACGCAGTTCGTTATCGTCTTTACGAATCCCCATACCGGTGCCGACGCCAAACAGCTTCTCGTCTTTAATGGACGGACCGCCAAATTTGTAGTCTTTACCCATCGCCGTTTTCAGGAAACCTTCGCTGGCGGCCACTTCATCCTGAAACGCAGCATCAATACGGCCTGCGGTCAGGTCAGAGTAGATATTGTCCTGTCCCTGGTAGGAGACGATTTCAATACCCTGCGGTGCCCAGTGAACATTACCGTACGTTTCCTGCGTGGTGCCCTGCAAAACGCCAATGCGTTTGCCTTTCAGCTTCGCGAGATCGGGAACGATGTCGGAGTCTTTCGCCACAACCAGACGAGAATCCGCTGCATACAGCTTGTCGGTGAACGAAATTTCCTGTTGGCGTTTTTCAGTAATTGAGAGAGATGACATGATGGCGTCGATTTTTTTCGCTTTAAGCGAAGGAATCAGCGCGTCCAGTGGGTTTTCAATAAAGACACACTGGGTTTTGATACGCGTACACAGCTCTTTCGCCAGATCGATGTCAAAACCAACCAATTCGCCCTGCGAATTCTTTGATTCGAAAGGAGCATAAGTTGGGTCAGTACCGATGCGGAGTTTTTGCGGAATGGCTGCGAATGCGCTAGAAACGCTGGAGATAGCGAGCACCAGAGAAAGTGATAACACCAATTTTTTCATAATTATCCTCAACAGACTGTCTTTCCTAAGGGATTTATTAGAAGAATACGGTGTCGCTATCGTGCCATTATATGGCACGGCAAGGCAAAGCATTCTGCCCGCCTGCCGGCTTTTTTTGCATGGTTTTTGCTTAACTATGCAGCGTTGCGCCATTTCGGTGCATCAGACGCACCAACTTTAAACATCACACGTATTTATGCACCATCCTGGAAAACCAAAATGGCGCATCGTTTGTCCCAAAAACAGCTGCTTTACTCGCCGTAGACGTTAAAGTCGAAATATTTCTTCGCGAGCTTATCGTAGGTACCGTCTTTACGAATTTCAGCAAAGGCTTTGTCGAAGGCCGCTTTCAGCT
Source organism: Citrobacter sp. UYEF32 (assembly GCF_040546205.1). Taxonomy (NCBI): domain Bacteria; kingdom Pseudomonadati; phylum Pseudomonadota; class Gammaproteobacteria; order Enterobacterales; family Enterobacteriaceae; genus Citrobacter; species Citrobacter sp. UYEF32. Next base: position 793,394 of record NZ_JBEPNI010000001.1, read on the forward strand.
CGGTATCGTCTTTACGCAGACCGATCCCGGTGCCATCACCAAAGTATTTTTTATCTTTAACGGACGGACCGGCGAACGCAAAATCTTTACCGGCAGGCTGTTTCAGGAAGCCTTCGCTGGCAGCCACTTCGTCCTGGAATGCAGCATCCAGACGGCCTGCGGCGAGATCAGAGTAGATCAGATCCTGGTTCTGGTAGGCCACCACATCGATACCCTTAGTGCGCCAGTTGTCATTCGCATAACCTTCTTGCGTAGACCCCTGCAGAACCCCTACGTGTTTGCCTTTCAGAGAGTCCAGCGTCGGCACGATCGGCGAGCCTTTTTTGGCGATCAGACGGGAATCAGCAGCATAGAGTTTGTCGGAGAAAGCAATCTCCTGCTGACGTTTTTCGGTAATAGAGAGAGAGGAGATAATCGCATCGATTTTCTTCGCTTTCAGAGACGGGATGAGCGCGTCAAAATCGCTGCCAACCCAGGTACATTTGACCTTGATGCGGGTACACATTTCATTACCGAGATCGATGTCAAAACCGACAAAATTCCCTTTCGCATCTTTGGAAGAGAAAGGTGCGTATGTCGCATCAGTACCGATGCGTACAGTCTGGGGAAGCGCTGCGTAAACACTGGATGCCGCGGACAGGCCCAGCAGTAAAGACAGAGCAATAACCGTCTTCTTCATACATTACCCTCAAGTATTCTGATTTTATTTTGTGCTGCGTTGTGTTGTGTGTTGCTGCGAGTTTACTTGCACGTCTTATGCCAGATTTTTAGCGCTGAAAAACAACAGCGTTAAATTTGTTAATGAAACGTTGCAAATTGACCTTAATGGTGAAAGATAGCAGGTCCGCCGAACGAACCGGAGTGTTAACAGGGGAAAAAAGGAATTAAATGTTGAGGATATGATCGCGATTGCAAAAATGCCCTAAAAAAGGGCATCGGGCAATGATGCGCACTATCTGGAGGCATTTCCCCCCTGCCAGCGGCTGAACAGATCTTCCGGCAGAGCGATATCAAATTGATCCAGAACGCGGTTCACGGTCTGGTTAATAATGTCATCCAGCGTTTTCGGCGCATGGTAAAACGCGGGGACCGGCGGCATGATAACAGCCCCCAGTTCTGCGGCCTGCGTCATCAAACGCAGATGGCCTAAATGCAACGGTGTTTCACGCACGCAAAGCACCAGCGGGCGACGCTCTTTTAACACCACATCCGCCGCACGCGTCAGCAGGCCGTCTGTATAGCTGTGCACAATGCCAGAGAGCGTTTTTATCGAACAGGGCAATACGACCATGCCTGCGGTCTTAAATGAGCCGGAAGAGATGTTAGCAGCGATATCGCGGGCGTCATGCACTACATCCGCCATAGCCTGAACATCACGCAGAGAAAAATCGGTTTCGAGAGAGAGGGTCTGGCGCGCGGCCGGGCTCATCACCAGATGGGTTTCAATGTCCGCCACGTCGCGTAATACCTGCAACAAGCGCACGCCGTAAATCGCGCCGCTGGCCCCTGAGATCCCCACAATGAGTCGTTTCATATCCGTCGCCTTTATCTACACTGAGGCAGACTTTGCCGGATTATGCCAACAGTTGCAACTGATGAGCGCCCCCTCCGGGCGGAGAGGGCGAAAACGGGTCGATTACCCTTCGTTGTGCATCTCTAAGCTTTCGAGATCGTTCTGCATCTGCACGGCTTTCGCATCGTCGTTACGCAGCGAGTCGAGGTAGTCGAGATACCCCTGATCCACGTCTTTGGTGACATAGATGCCATTAAAGACTGAGCACTCGAACTGCTGGATATCCGGGTTTTCCGCGCGCACAGCGTCGATCAGATCGGTCAGATCCTGGAAAATCAGGCCATCAGCGCCGATGATCTGGCGAATCTCATCCACTTCACGACCATGTGCAATCAGTTCGTTCGCGGTCGGCATATCGATACCGTAGACGTTCGGGAAACGAATTTCCGGCGCCGCAGAGGCGAGGTACACTTTCTTCGCCCCGGCTTCACGGGCCATCTCAATAATCTGCTCAGAAGTGGTACCACGTACGATGGAGTCATCCACCAGCAGCACGTTTTTATCGCGGAACTCAGCGCGGTTCGCGTTCAGCTTACGGCGGACGGATTTACGACGCAGTTGCTGACCCGGCATAATAAAGGTACGGCCAACGTAGCGGTTTTTCACAAAACCCTGACGGTACGGCTTGCCAAGAATGCGGGCGATTTCCAGCGCGATATCGCAGGAGGTTTCCGGGATGGGAATAACCACGTCGATATCCAGATCTTCCCATTCACGCGCAATCTTCTCGCCAAGCTTGGTGCCCATATTGACACGCGCGCTGTAGACGGAGATTTTGTCGATGAAGGAGTCCGGACGCGCAAAATAGACGTATTCGAACAGGCACGGGTTGCTGACCGGATTATCCGCACACTGGCGGGTAAACAACTGACCTTTTTCGGTGATGTAGACGGCTTCGCCCGGCGCGATATCGCGCAGGAATTCAAAGCCCAGCGTATCGAGCGCCACGCTTTCTGACGCCACCATGTACTCAGTGCGACCGTCACCAATATCGCGTTTACCCAGTACCAGAGGACGAATACCGTTCGGGTCGCGGAAAGCAACCATACCGTGGCCGATGATCATCGCAACACATGCATACGCGCCACGGATCTGGCGGTTGGTCGCGGCGACAGCGGCGAAAATGTTGTCTGCTTCCAGCGGATAATGGCGGAAATTATCCAGCTCGCTGGCGAAAATATTCAGCAGGATTTCGGAATCAGACGTGGTGTTGATGTGGCGGCGTTTTTCTTCAAACAGCTTTTTACGCAGCTCATGAGCATTGGTCAGGTTGCCGTTATGGGCAAGCGTGATGCCGTAAGGGGAGTTAACGTAAAAAGGCTGAGCCTCGGAGGCGCTGGAGCTGCCAGCGGTTGGGTAACGCACATGGCCGATACCCATGTTGCCCTGAAGACGCTGCATATGGCGGGCTTCGAAAACATCGTTGACCAGACCATTTGCTTTGCGCAGACGGAAACAATTATTTGCATCGATCGTGATGATGCCAGCGGCATCCTGACCACGGTGCTGAAGCACCGTTAACGCGTCATAAATCGACTGGTTGACCGGCATAACACCGGCGATACCGACAATACCGCACATACGTCTTTTCCTCGTTAAGCCACATCTCAGAGCGATTACGCTCTGGGCAAGAAACTTGACGAACTTTGCAGATAGTCAAAGAACCATCTGATGATGAAACTGAATTGCGGGATAAGCTGCGACTTCTGCCAGTCTTCGCTTTTTGACAGGCCCGTAAAGGTATCGAGAAAGAACAGAATGGCGGCGACAATTAGCACCCCGCGTAGCGCGCCAAAACAGATCCCCAACACCCTGTCTGTACCCGACAGGCCGGTTTTCTCCACAAGTTGACCTATCACGTAATTGACGATAGCGCCAACAATCAGCGTCGCGATGAACAGGATGGCGATGGATATCCCATTGCGTACCAGTTCGTCTTCAAAGCCCGTAAACCAGACTGACAGGTAAGTGTAGTAATGACTGGCAACAAAGAAAGCACAACCCCATGTCACCAGTGATAACGCTTCACGAACAAAGCCGCGGATGAGGCTAACCAGACAGGAAAAACCAATCACCGCGATGATGGCGTAATCAATCCAGACCATATGTGTCCCACGATTTACGCCCTGTCATCCAGTTCGGGGCGCATTCTAACAGAAAAAGAAAACGTTTGCGTAGGGATTTCCTTCCCGCGCGTAAATAAAAATGGCGCTGAAAAAATATTCAACGCCATCGGATCTTTAGCCTCTTCGGGCGTGTTTTTGAATTCGTATTTACACCCTCACCCCGGCCCTCTCCCTCAAGGGAGAGGGAGCAAACCATCCCCTCGCCCCCTTTGGGGAGAGGGTTAGGGTGAGGGGGAACAAAACGCACGCTAGTTCGCGCTATACCCCATTACCACACCGCTCAAGCCTGACAGTTGCTTAAGCTCCTCAAGCGACCCCTTGAGTTTATCTTTTGATGCATCCGGACCGACCAGGATGCGGGTGATTTTACCCTGTACTGGCGTGGTGGGCGCAGTATAAACGCGATAACCTGCACCGCGCAGTTTACCGACAATTTCATTAACTTTGTCAGCGTTCTTAAGCGCACCCAGTTGTACCACCCAGGCTTTACCCACTGGCGCAGACTTATCCGCCGCGGGCGGCTGATCCGCAGGCGGCGTTGCCGCCACCTGTTCTGCGGGTTTCTGTGGCTGTGGCTTGGGCTTCTCAACCGGTTTTGGCTGTTCAACCTGCTTCGGCGCGACGGGTTGCATCGTGACATCCGGCGTCGTCGCCCCACTGACAGCCCGCCGGGAGGCATCCAGCGACGGCGCTGCCGCCTCGCCAGCCTGGACCTCTTCCGCTGCCCCTTCCGGCGGCTGAGCTGGGAGCGCCTGCGTGGCCGCTGGCATCATATCCGGCTCATCACGATCGCCGGGTTTGGGTACCAGAGGAATGGCGGCGAACTCATCCTGATAATGCTTTTTTTGCCCGTCCAGCAGCCCGGGCAGAATAATCACCCCGAGCGCAACCAGCACAATGGTTCCCATCAAACGGTTCTGAAACTTACTTGCCACCGGTTCTCCCCGCTTCCATCGCTTCCATGACATGTGCCACCGTATGGAATGAACCACACACCAGCACGGTATCTTCTGCTGTGGCCTCCGCCATCGCTGCCTGCCAGGCCTGCGCAACGTGTTGATACGCCTTCCCTTGCGGTAAGTGCGCCATCAACTGTTCTGCCGTCGCACCGCGTGGCCCCTCCAGAGGGGCACAATACCAGCTATCGACCACAGGCTCCAGACAGGCGAGCGTTCCGGCGATGTCTTTATCATGCAGCATGCCGATGACCGCCAGCACGCGACCGCGCTTAGGCTCTGCCGCCAGCCGCCCGGCAAGGTAAGCCGCCGCATGAGGATTATGCGCCACATCCAGAATAAGACGTGGGTTTTCAGCCACAATCTGAAAGCGACCAGGCAAAATTGCGCTGGCGATACCGTCACGAATAGCCTGCTCGCTCACCGCCAGCCCACTGGCCCGCAGTGCTGCAAGCGCCGTTGCGGCATTTGGCTGCGGCACCTGCGGCAGCGGTAAACCGCTCAACTCGCCCTGGCCGTCGCGAAAACGCCACTGGCCCTGCTCTACTTCATACTGCCAGTCTACGCCCCGGCGCATCAGCAGAGCGCCTTTTTCCACAGCCACCTCGCCGATGGTATACGGCATATCGCTTTCGCCGACTACCGCCGGTTTACCGCCCCGGAAGACGCCCGCTTTTTCGCGACCGATACTTTCTCTGTCTGGCCCCAGCCAGTCGGTATGATCAAGCGCAATGCTGGTTACCACGGCGACATCCGCATCGACCATATTGGTGGCGTCAAGACGCCCGCCCAGACCCACTTCGAGGATAACAACGTCCAGCTTCGCCTGTTTAAACAGCCACAGCGCCGACAGCGTACCGTATTCAAAATAGGTTAATGATGTTTCACCGCGCACCGCTTCAATTTCGGCAAAAGAACGGGTGTGCTCGAGTTCCGTCAGCTCCTCGCCCTGTACGCGGACGCGCTCGGTATAACGGATAAGATGCGGCGAACTGTAGACGCCCACACGATATCCGGCCGCCAGGAGAATGGATTCGAGAGTACGGCAAGTCGTGCCTTTACCATTGGTTCCCGCAACGGTAAAGACAAACGGCGCCGGTCGCAAAACATCAAGACGCGCTGCAACCTGGCTTACGCGCTCAAGTCCCAGGTCAATGGTTTTGCTGTGCAGGTTTTCCAGATAAGAAAGCCACGCGGCCAGGGGCGACGTGGCTTGCAAAATGCGTTTATTTTCCATGATGCCCGTAGGATGTTTGACGATGTAAAAAGCAAAAGGGCAGCGCCGTGATGGCCCTGCCCTTCGGTATTATCAGGCCTCGGCTTCCTGATCGGGCACCGGGGGCACCACCACGCTTTCACGCGGCGCATCCGGGCTCGGTGCTGGCTGATTGGTCAGCTTCGCCAGGATGCTGGCCAGTTTCAGGCGCATTTCCGGACGACGAACGATCATGTCGATCGCCCCTTTTTCAATCAGGAATTCACTGCGCTGGAATCCCGGCGGCAGTTTTTCACGTACGGTCTGCTCAATAACGCGCGGGCCGGCAAAACCAATGAGCGCTTTCGGCTCGGCAATATTCAGATCGCCCAGCATCGCGAAACTCGCGGAAACGCCACCCATGGTTGGGTCAGTCAGTACAGAGATATACGGCAGGCCGCGCTCTTGCATCTTCGCCAGCGCTGCGGAGGTTTTCGCCATCTGCATCAGCGACATCAGCGCTTCCTGCATACGTGCGCCACCCGAGGCGGAGAAACAGATCAACGGGCAGTTATCTTCCAGTGCCTGCTCAACGGCGCGAACAAAACGCGCACCCACGACAGAGCCCATTGAGCCGCCCATAAAGGCGAATTCAAACGCTGCCGCGACAACCGGCATACCATGCAGCGTGCCTTTCATTACCACCAGCGCATCTTTTTCGCCGGTCTCTTTCTGTGCCGTCGCCAGACGGTCTTTGTATTTTTTGGAGTCACGGAACTTGAGCACGTCTTTCGGCTCGAGTTCGCTACCCAGTTCCACCAGTGAACCTTCGTCCAGCAATGTATGCAGGCGGTTACGCGCAGTCATGCGCATATGGTGGTCACACTTCGGGCAGACCTCAAGGTTACGCTCCAGCTCGGCACGATACAGTACCTGGCCGCAGCTATCGCATTTCGTCCACACGCCCTCAGGGATGCTCGCCTTACGGGTGGGGGTAATATTGCTTTTGATTCGTTCAATCCAGCTCATTGATAACCTTTATACATGAACCTGGTAGCCCATAAATGGGGCACATTAAAACATAACAGTTCGCAACTTGGGATAAAAAAGTGGTCGAACCGCCATAGACATCTTATTTTGCCTGTCGCGCTGCCGCTCGACGGTGGCGAATGATCTCAATCACCCCAGGAAGTATAGACACCACGATGATCGCGACAATCAGTAACTTAAGATTTTCCTGCACCATCGGCAGCGTACCGAAGAAGTAGCCAGCATAAGTAAACAGTAGCACCCAGAACAGCGCCCCGATCACGTTGAACGCCGCGAAATGACGGTAGGACATATGCCCCATCCCGGCGACGAAAGGCGCGAACGTCCGCACAATGGGGATAAAGCGGGCAAGAATAATGGTTTTGCCACCGTGTTTCTCATAAAACTGATGGGTTTTATCGAGATAGCTGCGACGGAACACTTTCGAGTTCGGGTTGCTAAATAGCTTGTCGCCGAACAGGCGCCCTATCGTGTAATTCACCGCATCGCCGAGAATGGCCGCAACAAGCATCAGCATCACCATAACGTGAACGTTGATATCGTTAGTGGGCAGTGAGGCCAGCGCGCCCGCGACGAACAGCAGCGAATCCCCCGGTAAAAACGGCGTAACCACCAGCCCGGTTTCGCAAAACAAAATCAGAAACAGGATCGCGTATACCCAGATACCGTATTGCGCGACCAGCTCCGCCAGATGAACATCAATGTGCAGAATGAAATCAATAAGAAAGCGAATTACGTCCATATTGTCTATGCCTTGGTTGATTGCGACTAGTCCGCGAGAAACAGCGGACCCATTGGCGGGCGGGGTAAGTTGAAACGGTCCGGGTAATCGACCGACACCAGATACAACCCTTCTGCTCTCGCCGTTGCTGCCGCCAGCGTTCTGTCCTTAGCCGCCAGTAGCTCTGCTATCCAGCTCTCCGGCTGGTTGTTGGCACCCACTTCCATCAGGCTACCGACAATGTTTCTCACCATATGATGTACAAAGGCATTCGCTTTGATATCCACCACCACATATGCACCATAACGCTGAACGTTAATGTGCATCATGTTGCGCCACGGCGTGCGTGACTGGCACTGTACCGCGCGAAACGAGGTAAAATCATTTTCACCCAGCAGACATTGCGCCGCACGCTGCATGCGTTCCGCATCAAGGGGCAGGTGATAATGCGTCACCCCCTGGTTCAGTACCGCCGGGCGTAAACGATGATTGTAGATAACGTAGCGATAACGACGCGCTGTCGCGCTAAACCGCGCGTGGAAATCATCGGGCACATCTTTCACCCAACGTACCGCGATGTCTCCAGGTAAATTCGCATTTACGCCCAGGGTCCAGGCCGCGTCTTTACGTACCGCGCGAGTCTCAAAATGGACCACCTGCCCTGTGGCATGCACACCGGCATCGGTACGCCCGGCACAAAAAACCGTCACCGGCTCATTGGCGACCTGCGACAACGCTTTTTCCAGTTTTTCCTGCACGCTGCGTACTTCTTGCTGACGCTGCCAGCCGTAATACTTACTGCCGTCGTACTCAATACCGAGCGCAATTTTCAACAGTGGTTGTTCAACAACGTCTGACATTAGTACAGGTACTCCTGTACCAGTTTCTCAGCGATTTTCACCGCCATCAGCGCCCCACCAAAACGTACGTTATCTGCCACCGACCAGAACTGAATCTGTTCAGGCAGGCCATAATCGTTACGTACGCAACTGACAGAGAGATGAGCGCTACCGGAAGCATCGCCAACCTGGGTCGGGAATTCATTCTCTTCGGACAGCACAATATCTTCACCGCGGGCAAACGCATCACGGGCCTCTTCTGCCGCCAGTGGACGCAGCGCTTCGAAGCTGACCATCTGCGCGTGGCCATAAAAGACCGGCGCGCGGACGCAGTTCGCGGATATCATCAGCCCGTCGTCCTGCAGAATTTTACGCACCTGGTCCACCAGACGACGCTCTTCCAGAACCGCACCTTCACGGTCCGGCAGAATAGGCAGCATATTGAACGCCAGTTGCCGGCCAAAGAAGTCGTCCTCATCGATCGGAATGCCGTTGAGCAACTTCGCACTTTGCCCGGCAAGGGCATCCACCGCCGGTTTGCCCTGCGCCGACACGGAGAGCAGACTGGTCACGCCAATACGTGACAGGCCACCTTCGTCGATCAGCGGTTTCAGCGCGATCAGCAACTGGCTGGTCAGGCTATCCGGCACGGCAATGAGATTACGATTGCGGTAATCGGCCAGGACAAACGGGTTCACCTCTGGCACAACCAGCGGCACATCCGGCTCCAGCGCGAACAGACCGCTGGTGTCAATCACCAGACAACCGGCGTTGGTGGCTTCTTCAATATTCTCAGCCGTCGCCTGAGCACCGGCGACAAAGAACGCCAGTTGCGCTTGCGTCCAGTCAAATTCCGCAACATCCTGAACGCGTACGGTTTTTCCGCCAAAACGCAGCGTCTCACCGGCGCTTTCATTACGCGCCAGCGCATACAAATCGCCCACCGGGAACTCACGCTCCGCAAGCGTTTCGAGTAAGGCTTCTCCGACAGCGCCTGTCGCGCCCAGTACGGCAATATTCCAGCCTTCAGACATGGTGATTTACTCCAGAAAAAAGCGTACCCGCCGGAGTATCCGGCAGGTAGCATTAAGATGACATTAACGAATTGGGTGATGGACAGCGTTGAAACCCAGCTTTTGCAGCAGTGTAGCCGCCTGGTCGTCATCACACTGCACATATAGCGATGACCATTCCCGACGCTCAAGATAATTTTTACGCAGCTTGTCGAACTCACCCGGGATGCCCGCCACTTTTCGCAGCAGTGCATCGTCGCGGCGCACATCATACACCAAATGAATGAGTCTTTTTAGGATCGACTGATCGAGCGGGCCGTGCAGCGTAATGCGACCGAACTCCGGCGCAGGCAGCAGCGTATCCAGCGCAACCTGCTGACGTTTGCCGATAAAATCGCTAAACGCTTCGAACACCTGTGTTGTGCCACGTGCTTTCCCTTCCAGCGTGTAGCCAGCGATATGCGCAGTACCGATATCCACTTTTGCCAGCAGCGCCACGTCGAGATCCGGCTCCGGTTCCCAGACGTCAAGGATAACGCTCAGCGGCTGACCTGCCTCCAGACGACGCAACAGGGCGGCGTTATCCACCACCGGGCCCCGGCAGGCATTAATCAGAATAGCGCCAGGTTTCAGGCGGCTAATTACCTCTTCATCCACCAGATGCCAGCTTTTGTACGGCCCGTCTTTAAACAGCGGCGTGTGGAAGGTCAGCACATCAGCTTCGCGTACCAGGGCGTCGAGCGGCAGAAAATCACCCTCATCGCCACGGTCGGCACGCGGCGGATCGCACAGCAATGTGCGTACCCCCCAGGCTTCCAGGCGCGCCTGCAGACGACCGCCGACATTACCCACTCCGACAATCCCGACGGTGCGGTCGCGCAGATCGAAACCGTCACGTTCGGCCAACAGCATCAGGGATGAGAAAACATATTCCACAACCGCAATGGCATTACACCCCGGAGCGGCAGAAAAACCGATCCCCGCCTGCTGCAACCATTGCTCGTCAACGTGATCGGTACCCGCCGTTGCCGTACCCACGAATTTAATCGGCGTACCGCTGAGCAGCGCTTCATTCACCTTCGTCACGGAACGCACCATCAGCGCATCCGCATCCGCCAATTCCGCAGCCGGAATGGGACGACCAGGCACAGCTTTTACCTCACCCAGACGACGGAACAAATCGCCGGCGTAGGGCATATTTTCATCAACAAGGATTTTCACGTTACAGTACCGGTTAGAGAACGGGAGTTAAGCTTTTAAGTGTGCCATAATCTCGCTGCCAGGCATACCTGCAATGCCGCTACACGACGTGCGAGACCCAGAGGATTTCCATGATGCAACCCATTCAGGGCACCCCCGCGCGCCCTCCGGGGCAAGACCCTACGCCCCCTACTTTGGCCGCCGGAGAGCAGCCGTTATCGACAATCCAGCGCACTGTGCTGGAGCGGTTGATTATTCGCCTGGTGGCGCTCACGCAACAGCAGAGCGCCGAAGTCTGGGCCGGGGTTAAACATGATTTGGGTTTGAAGAATGACGCGCCGCTGCTGTCACGCCATTTCCCGGCGGCAGAGCAGAATCTCAACCAGCGTCTGGATACCGCCACGCAGAATCACACCACCCGCCAGGTTATCTCGCAACTGACGGAATTGCTCGGTCAGGGTAATAACCGCCAGGCGGTTAGCGACTTTATTCGCCAGCAGTTTGGTCAGACGGCGCTGAGCCAGCTTACGCCAGAGCAGCTTAAAACGGTGCTGACGCTGCTGCAGAACAACCAGATTTCGGTACCTCAGCCCTTGCAACGCCCGGCGACAGACCGCCCGCTGTTGCCCGCTGAGCACAATTCGCTCAACCAGGCGGTGACCAAACTGGCCGCTGCGACGGGTGAATCCGGTAAATTGATTTGGCAATCTATGATGGAATTATCCGGCGTGAAAACCGGAGAGCTCATCCCGGCAAAACATTTTACCCACTTAATGACCTGGCTGCAGGCGCGTCAGACATTAAGCACCCAGACTTCCCCGACACTGCAAAGCGTGCAAACCGCACTTAAGCAGCCGCTGGATAATGTTGAGTGGCAAACTATCACCGATTATGCCCGTCAGAACTGGCAGGCCACGCCGCAGACAGTACTGACAACGGCGCAAGTGCAGGACATTCTCAATCAGGTTTTTTTACATCGCGCAGAACGAACATCGGGTGTGCTGGAAGCACGAAATATTCAGCCGATCTACAGCCCGCTTTTCGCGCCGATCATCGAAAGCGTCAAAAACCTCTCAACCCGGCCTGGTCTGTTCCTGGTCGCGTTGCTTATTGCCTTCGCCCTTATCTGGCTGGTTATCTAAAAAAAATCCCCTCCGCTGGAGGGGATCGTCGTTAAAGGTTTTCGCCGTTACTTTTAATTGTCTGCTGGTACCACCAGAACGATTTCTTACGGCTGCGTTCAAGTGTCCCGTTGCCTTCGTTATCTTTATCGACATAGATAAAGCCGTAGCGTTTTTTCATTTCGCCCGTACCCGCAGAAACCAGGTCAATACAGCCCCACGGGGTGTAACCCATCAGATCCACGCCATCTTCCACCACCGCCTTTTTCATTTCGCGCAGGTGGCTTTGCAGGTATTCGATGCGGTACTGATCGTTTACCGAGCCGTCACTTTCTTTCTGATCGATAGCGCCGAAGCCGTTCTCCACGATAAACAGCGGCAGTTGATAAAGATCGTAAAAATAGTTCAGTGAAAAACGCAGCCCCACCGGATCGATCTGCCATCCCCAGTCCGATGCTTTCACATACGGGTTTTTCACCAGACTCTTCGTTTCGTCATAGTCCAGTTGCGGGTTATCCGCAGTGGCTTTGGTGGCAAACGACATGTAATAGCTAAAGCCGATATAATCTACACAGCCCCGTTTCAGGATGTGCAAATCTTCGTCGGTAATATCAAGCTTAAAGCCTTTACGGGCGAAGTAATTTAGCAGATGGCGCGGGTAATAACCGCGAACGTGCACATCGGTAAACCAGTAACGGCGGTGCATCGCCGAGACGGACATCATCATGTCGTCCGGGTTACAGGTGAGCGGATAGACCGGGCACATGGCAATCATGCAGCCAATCTGGAAATCAGGGTTAATCGCATGCCCGGCTTCCACCGCCAGCGCACTGGCGACAAGCTCATAGTGCGCCGCCTGGTACATTACCGGCTCACGATCCTCACCTTCTTTGTATTTAAGGCCCGAGTTGGTAAACGGCGCGAAATCTTCGTGATAATTGGCCTGGTTGTTGATTTCGTTAAACGTCATCCAGTATTTCACTTTGCCTTTGTAGCGGGTAAATACCGTTTTGGCGAAGCGCACAAAGAAATCAATAAGCTTACGGTTACGCCAGCCACCGTATTCAGTGACCAGGTAATAAGGCATTTCGAAATGCGAGAGGGTAATGACCGGTTCAATATTGTATTTCAGACATTCATCGAAGAGATCGTCATAAAACTGCAGGCCGGCTTCATTTGGTTCTAATTCATCACCTTTCGGGAAAATACGTGTCCAGGCAATTGACGTACGGAAACATTTAAACCCCATTTCCGCAAAGAGTTTGATGTCATCTTTATAGCGGTGATAAAAGTCGATGGCATCATGGTTTGGGTAGTTTTTTCCCGGCAAGACGCCATCGGTAATTTCGCGCGGAACGCCGTGCGCCCCGGCGGTCATCACATCAGCGACACTGACGCCTTTACCGCCTTCCTGCCAGCCGCCTTCAAGCTGATGCGCCGCCACCGCGCCACCCCACAGAAAATCTGCTTTAAACCCAGGCATACGTCTCTCCTTTCTCTAAAAAAGTAGTAAAAGAATAAGTTACGTACGAAGATAGCCTGACTATAGCAGCAATATAACTACCTGAGAATATTGCATAAAATTATATGAATGGAATATGTTACACCAATAAAACAATATGTTTTTTCTGTGGTCTGGCGCGTATTTTTAATTATTTCCTGACGACAAAAATAGTGTTCAGAATTATGAGAGGTTGCGCTTTTATTATTTCCGGCCCTCATCATGAAGGCCGGAAAAGACGATTATTTTCGAAATGAAATCAGCGTCACCACAATGCCAGTTACCGCCGCAATTGCTGCGGCCAGGAATACCGACGGGTAACCCAGCGAGGTCGCCAGCAGGCCGGTAAGTGGACCGCTGATACCGTTCGCGATGTCCTGAAATGCCGCATACCCGCCCAGTGCAGTACCGCGAACCTGCGGGGCAACGCGTTTCACCACTTCAACGCCCAACGCCGGGAAAATCAACGAACAGCCACAGCCGGTCAATGCCGCACCGGCCATCGCCACCCAGGCGTTCGGCGCCTGCCAGAGCAATAACAGGCCCACCGTTTCCACCATCAACGAAACAGTTGCCACCCGCACGCCGCCAAAGCGATCCGGCATCCAGCCAAACAGCAGACGCATCAGAACAAAGGCACCGCCAAATGCCGTCAGCGTAAACCCGGCCATTGCCCAGCCGTTACTGGCAAAGTAGAGCGAAACGAAGGTACCGATAACCGCGAAACCTACACCCTGTAGCGCAAGGCCAAGGCCCGGCTGCCAGATTTGACCGACCACGCCCCACAGGGAGGGACGTTCCCCCGAATGAGCAGGCGTTTTCTGTACGCCGCCATTAAATGCCCACGCCAGCAGTGGTAAAACCATCGTGATCGCCGCCAGGGTGGCAAAACCAAAACGACTGTGAATGAGCAGACCGAGCGGCGCGCCGACGGCCAGCGCACCGTAAATTGCCATACCGTTCCAGGACATCACTTTGCCCGAGCGTTTAGGCCCCACCAGCCCCATCCCCCAGGCGAGTGTTCCTGTGAGCAACTGGCTTTCACCAAAGCCCAGAATTAAACGCCCGACAATCAGCAAGCCGAATTTTGCCAGTGCGCTTACCGGTAGCCAGGCCGCCAGCAACCAGGCGACGCCAGCCAGCCCGCAGGCCAACATCCCCTGCAGCGCCGAGCGCTTTGCGCCAAACTGATCGGCCAGACGCCCGGCATAGCCTCGCGTCAGGACGGTCGCCAGAAACTGGATACCGACGGCGATGCCCACCATGGTATTGCCGTAACCGAGTTCGTTGTGCACAAAGAGCGGGATGACGGGCAACGGTAACCCGATGGTCATATAGGTCAAAAAAACGGCAATCACCAGCCGCAGCAACGCATTCGTGCCCGTGCCGGATGAGGAAGAAAGTGTTTGAGTCTCTACAGACATGCATTACTCCGTACCGCAGAGTAAGGCGAGGAAAAAAAGCCACGCCCCCTCCACCTGATGTTCAGGATTAAGGTGCGTTGGATAACGTTAAACGCTTACGCATTATCAGGGGGATAATGTTGCGGGTGAAGTTTGCCTGCCCATGCAGCGGCTTGTCAATGCATAAAAAACCGCATAAAAAAGGGAGCTCGTTGGCTCCCTTTTCGAAATTCAAAGGCTTACTTGAGCTTACGCATCACCAGCGTGGCATTAGTACCGCCGAAACCGAAGCTGTTGGACATGACGGTATTCAGCGTCGCGTCAGTCGGTTTGGTGACGATGTTCAGGCCAGCAGCCTGCTCATCCATCTCGTCGATATTGATGCTCGGGGCGATAAAGCCGTGCTCCAGCATCAGCAGTGAGTAGATTGCTTCCTGCACGCCAGCCGCCCCCAGAGAGTGACCGGTCATGGCTTTGGTCGCAGAGATAGCCGGGCTGTTGTCGCCGAACACTTCGCGAATCGCACCCAGTTCTTTCACATCACCGACCGGTGTAGACGTACCGTGGGAGTTCAGGTAGTCGATCGGGGTATCAACACCGTGCATTGCCATCTTCATGCAGCGCACTGCGCCTTCACCTGACGGCGCAACCATGTCAGCGCCATCAGACGTTGCGCCATAGCCCACGATTTCAGCATAGATGTGCGCGCCACGTGCCAGCGCATGTTCCAGTTCTTCAACCACAACCATACCGCCGCCGCCTGCGATGATGAAGCCATCACGGTGGGCGTCATAGGTACGGGACGCTTTTTCCGGGGTTTCGTTGTATTTGGTCGACAACGCGCCCATGGCGTCGAACTCACAGGCCATTTCCCAGCCCAGCTCTTCGCCGCCGCCAGCAAAAACGATGTCCTGTTTGCCCAGTTGGATCTGCTCAACCGCGTTACCGATGCAGTGTGCGGAAGTGGCACAGGCGGAGCTGATGGAGTAGTTCACACCGTGAATTTTAAACGGCGTTGCGAGGCACGCGGAAACCGCAGAGCCCATTGCTTTGGTCACGACATACGGTCCCACTGCTTTCAGGCCGCGCGGGCTACGCATTGCGTCCGCACCGAAGACCTGCGCTTTTGAAGAGCCGCCGGAACCGGCAATCAGGCCAACACGCGGGTTGTTCTGATAAACCTCTGCGCTCAGGCCAGCATCCGCAATGGCTTCTTGCATGGAGAGAAAAGCATAGATAGAGGCATCGTTCATGAAACGAACCACTTTACGGTCAATCAAACCGGTTGTATCCAGTTTGACGTTACCCCATACGTGGCTGCGCATTCCGGAATCTTTGAATTCCTGAGAGAAAGTGATCCCTGAGCGTCCTTCACGCAGAGAGGCCAGGACTTCCTGCTGGTTATTACCGATGCTGGAAACGATGCCCAGGCCAGTAATCACTGCACGTTTCATTCAATACCCCTGTAAGTCGCACTAATTTAAGTTTTCGTGTCGCAAGATAGCGTACAGTTGTACGCCGAACAAGTCCGATCAGACAATTAATGGGTAAATTTGCGCCCTGGGGCGCACATCGTTAAGATCATGGCACTGCCTGTCCGACGAGTAACTTACGTGAAACAAACCGCTATACAATCTGCCAACCTCGAATTCAACGCTGAGGGTACACCTGTTTCCCGAGATTTTGATGACGTCTATTTCTCTAACGATAACGGACTCGAAGAGACCCGTTATGTTTTCCTTGGCGGCAACGGTATACCAGAGCGTTTTGTCGGACATCCCCGCCCGCTGTTTGTCGTCGCGGAAAGCGGCTTTGGTACGGGTCTCAATTTCCTGACTCTGTGGCAGGCGTTCGATGCCTTTCGCCGCGCCAGTCCGCAGGCTACCCTGGAAAGATTACATTTCATCAGTTTCGAAAAATTCCCCTTAACGAAAGACGATCTGCGTCTGGCGCACCAGCACTGGCCGGAACTGGCCCCCTGGGCAGAGCAGTTACAGCAGCAGTGGCCGCTGCCCTTTGCCGGTTGCCATCGACTGTTACTGGACGGTGGCCGCGTGACGCTGGATGTCTGGTTTGGCGATATCAATGAACTGACCGAAACCTTAGATGATTCACTACAACAGCAGGTTGATGCCTGGTTTCTCGACGGTTTTGCGCCGGCGAAAAACCCGGACATGTGGACACAGGGCCTGTTTAACGCAATGGCGAGACTGGCGCGTCCCGGCGCGACGCTGGCCACTTTCACCTCTGCTGGTTTCGTTCGCCGTGGGTTGCAGGACGCAGGCTTCACCATGCGCAAAAGCAAAGGGTTCGGCCGCAAGCGGGAAATGCTCACCGGGGTAATGGAAAGCACCACCCTGCCCGTGCTGCGTGCGCCGTGGTTTGCCCGCACTGGCACGGAAAAACGCGCTACTGCGATTGTCGGCGGCGGTATCGCCAGTGCGCTGCTATCGCTGGCCTTGTTGCGTCGCGGCTGGCAGGTGACGCTCTACTGCGCCGATGACGAACCGGCACAGGGGGCATCCGGCAATCGGCAAGGCGCGCTGTATCCGCTGCTCAGTGCACACGACCCGGCGTTGGCCCACTTTTTCCCCGCCGCGTTTACCTTCGCCCGTCGACTGTATGACGCCCTGCCCGTCGATTTCGATCATGACTGGTGCGGGGTCACCCAACTGGGGTACGACGAGAAAAGTCAGCAAAAAATTAGCCAGATGCTGACGCTGGGCCTGCCGGATGCTATTGCCCATGCGGTCAGCACCGAAGCGGTCGCGCAAAGGGCGGGCGTAGAGACCGGATGCGGCGGCATTCATTATCCGGCTGGCGGCTGGCTGTGTCCGGCACAATTGACGGCGGCGGTGTTGGTATTAGCACAGCGTCAGGGATTATGCGTGCACTTCAACCACCCGGTGACAAGCCTGGTTCAGCAGGTTGGCGAATGGCGGCTGGAGTTTGCCGATGGCGGCCAGCGCGCTCACGCCTGCGTCGTGCTGGCGAACGGGCACCGCATCAGCCATTTCGCCCAGACCGAAAAGCTGCCGGTTTACCCGGTTGGCGGGCAGGTCAGCCATATCCCCACGACGGCGAAACTGGGCGAACTGCGTCAGGTACTCTGCTATGACGGTTATCTGACACCGCAAAACCCGCACAATCAGCATCACTGTATTGGCGCAAGCTACCACCGTGGGCAGGAGGAGACCGCTTATAGCGAGGAGGATCAGCAACAAAACCGCCAGCGTTTGTTGAACTGCTTCCCACAGGCACAGTGGGCGAAAGACGTTGATGTCAGCGGCGGTGAAGCGCGCTGCGGTGTGCGCTGTGCAACCCGGGATCATTTGCCGTTAGTGGGTAATGTGGCGGATTACGCCGCGACACTGAATGCATATGCCCATCTTGCAGAAGAGAGAACGGATGCGGTGAGCGCACCGGTTTATGACGGGTTGTTTATGCTTGGCGCGCTCGGTTCACGCGGATTGTGCAGTGCGCCGCTGGCGGCGGAGATTCTGGCCTCGCAGATGAGTGAGGAGCCATTGCCGCTGGATGGTGACACGCTGGCCGCGCTGAATCCTAATCGTCTGTGGGTGAGAAAATTGTTGAAGGGGAAACAGGTTAAGTGAGTGCAGGCTGATGCCCTCTCCCACGGGGAGAGGGAGAAAAACCTGCTCGATCTGTCTCCTCTATCTTGAGGAGTGAGGAATCCCCACAAAAATGCGAGCACGAACGGTCCCCTCTCCCTTGAGGGAGAGGGTTAGGGTGAGGGGGAAACCCGCGCACCCATGCTACACCGGGAATATTCCCCGCTGGCGCTACGCTTAGCGGGCTACAAGCAAGCTCGATTACTGTGCCTGCGCCTTCTGGAACAGCGTGTCCCACATCCCCATCACCAGCGCCTGATCAGGCGGAGACAGCTCACCCGCCTGAATGGCTTTTTCCAGGCTCGCCGACACCCGGGCGTGCAGCGCTGCGGATGAATGATCCTCCCCCGCTTCCAGTTCTGCCACCGCCAGCGTCAGATGCCCACGCAGATAACCGCCAGCAAACAGCTCATCGTCACTGGCGTGCTCTACCATGTCATCAATTAACGCCAGAATGCGCGATTCAAATTCTGCGATCATCTTCTTTCCTCAGTTATAAATCTTCCGGCCAGGGGAAGTGTTCCGCCTTTAGCTCAGGCGTGTGGTAATAATCTTGCAGCGCCTTAATAAAACGCGCCGGACGTTCCGGGATCCCTTTGTCGAGATACTCCATTACCTGCGCATGCACGCGGCGCTGGAATACAACGCGATCCGGTTCAAAATCCCCTTCCAGGTTGTCACAACTGACGTTAAACGGATAACCCGCCGCCACGCAGAACAACCAGTCAAAAGCCTGCGGTTTAACCTCTACGTCTTCAAACTGACACTGGGTCGCCGCATCACGACCATCCGGGCAATACCAGTAACCAAAATCCACCAGCTCGCGACGGGCTTTCCCGGCGATACACCAGTGGGAGATCTCATGCAACGCGCTGGCATAGAACCCGTGAGCGAAGACGATCCGGTTATAAGGCACTTCTTCATCAGCAGGAAGATAGATCGGTTCGTCGTCGCCTTTAATCAGACGGGTATTAAAATCGTCGGCAAAGCAGCCGTCAAAAAGGGTAATTAATTGTTCGTAGTGATGTGTTGTGGTGTTCATGCACTCACCCCCAGAAACTGGAGGATCTCCTGCCCATGGCTGTCATAAAGTAATTTTGCGCTCATTACTGCCGAGACGATAACAATCATCGGACGAATGAGTTTTTGCCCTTTGCTGAGCACCAGACGTGAGCCCATACGCGCCCCCAGGAACTGGCCCGCCAGCATCACAAAGCCCGTTGCCCAGATCACCTTGCCGCCAATGATAAACAGCAACAGCCCGCCGATATTAGAGGTGGCATTAAGCACCTTGGCGTGCGCGGTAGATTTGGCGAGGTTAAAACCGGCCAGCGTTACAAACGCCAGCGCATAAAATGACCCGGCACCGGGGCCAAAAAAGCCGTCATAGAACCCCACACAGCCGCCCGCAACCAGCGCGAAAGGCAGGCCATGCAGCCGACGCTGGCGATCCTCTTCACCCAGTTTTGGCATCAACAAAAAGTAGAGACCAATACAGATGATAAGAACCGGCAAAATCTGGCGCAAAATATCAGACTGAACATGCTGAACCAGCAGCGCACCCGACGTTGAACCAATAAAGGTCATCAGAATATTGAGTTTCTGATCGGCAAGACTCACCACTTTACGGCGCAAAAAATAGAGCGTGGAAGAGATGGAGCCACCGCAGGCCTGCAGTTTATTGGTGGCCAGCGCCTGCGCCGGGGTCATCCCGGCGGCCAGCAATGCAGGTACGGTCAGTAAACCGCCGCCACCGGCTAACGCATCAATGAATCCCGCCAGCGTGGCGACCACAAAAAGCACCACCAGAAGCAGTGGCGACACCATAAATATCTCTTGAAATGCATCCATTACAATACGTGCTCATCCAGTAATGCCTGACAGGAAGCAGGCAGCGGCGGTGGTGTCGTCTTCTCAGGAGTCGTAGAAGGTTTGGCCGGTTTGAACCAGCTTTGCAATTCCGCGCCACAGCCGTCGCCATCCGGCGGCAAAGGCTGATCCTGGCACTCAAGGCTATCTGCCGGGCAGCGCAAACGGACATGCATATGCGCGCGATGCTGGAACCAGGGACGCACTTTCCGCAGCCAGTCACGGTCTGTACCGGCGTCCAGGCATAACTGCTGCTTAATGGCCGGGTTGACGAAAATGCGCGTGACGTCGTTATCCTTCGCCGCCAGCTTAATCAGGCTGGTAATTTCAGGTTTCCATAATGACGACACCACCTGCTTGCCATCGCTGGAAACCAAATCCAGCGCCTGCGGTTTTAACAATTGCGCTGAGCTCCAGCGTGCTTTCGGCAGTTGCAGGAAAATGTCCACATCCAGCCCCGTCTGGTGGCTAGCGTGACCGCCGTTAAAGCGCCCGCCGGCTGGCATACCCATATCCCCCACCAGCACCGTCCCCAGCCCCAGGTTATGCACCTGATTACCCAGACGCTGAATAAACAGAATCAGGTCCGGATGACCAAAGTAGCGTCGCTGATCGGTACGCATGACCTGGTAGGTGTCGGATTGCAGCGGCAGTTCATGCGCGCCAACAATACAGCCATTCGAGAAAGCACCGATCGATTGCGGTGTGCCCGCAACCGGATGGGTAATTTTCTGCCAGGGCGTTGCCGCCTGGCAGGTCAGCGTTGCGCAAAACGCCAGTAGCGCAATTGCAATTCGTTTCATTGTTTACCAGCGAGGAATAGTGGTCGTCACATCGCCATTCTGCGCGCGCTGACGCATAAAATGGTCCATCAGCACAATGGCCAGCATCGCTTCGGCGATCGGCACCGCGCGAATACCGACACACGGGTCGTGACGCCCTTTGGTAATCATCTCTACTTCTTCGCCAAAGCGATTAATCGTGCGTCCCGAAACGGTAATACTTGAGGTCGGTTTCAGCGCGATATGGGTAACGATTTGCTGCCCACTGCTGATACCGCCCAGAATGCCGCCCGCGTGGTTGCTCTGAAAACCGTCTTTCGTGATTTCATCGCGATTCTGGCTGCCGCGCAGGTTGATCACACCAAAGCCGTCGCCAATCTCCACGCCTTTAACCGCGTTGATGCTCATCATCGCATGGGCGATATCGGCATCCAGACGATCAAAGACCGGCTCGCCGAGGCCCGCCGGAACACCGTCCGCCACAACGGTAACTTTCGCACCGATGGAGTCGCCCTCTTTTTTGAGCCCACGCATCAGTTCGTCCAGCGCGTCGATTTTGTCCGGGTCGGGGCAGAAAAACGGATTTTGTTCGACCTGATCCCAGTCTTTCATCGCCAGTGGAATGTCGCCCATCTGGGTCAGACAACCATGGATCACGATGCCAAATTTATGGGCGAGAAATTTCTTGGCAATCGCCCCTGCCGCTACACGCATTGCGGTTTCACGCGCCGAGGAGCGGCCACCGCCACGATAGTCGCGCAGGCCATATTTTTGCTCGTAGGTGTAATCAGCGTGGCCCGGACGGAAGACGTCTTTGATTGCGCTGTAATCCTGAGAGCGCTGATCGGTATTTTCAATCAGCAGGCCGATGCTGGTGCCGGTGGTCACCCCCTCAAACACGCCGGAGAGAATTTTCACCTGATCCGGTTCGCGGCGTTGGGTGGTATAGCGCGAGGTGCCGGGGCGGCGTCGGTCCAGGTCATGCTGGAGGTCGGCTTCGGTCAGTGGAATGCCCGGCGGTACGCCATCGACGATGCAGCCCAGCGCAATGCCGTGCGATTCGCCGAAGGTCGTTACGCGAAAGAGTTGTCCAATAGTGTTTCCTGCCATTACGGCTCCGTTGTCGTCGTTATGTTGTTAGCGTTTTAATCTTTATAGATGCTGAAATGTTCCTGCGCGGCCAGCAACTGCGCTTTGGTCAGCATGAAGACACCGTCACCGCCATTATCAAATTCAAGCCAGGTGAACGGTACATCCGGATATTGTTCCATCAGATGTACCATGCTGTTGCCCACTTCACAAATCAGCACACCATTGTCGGTGAGGTAATCTGGGGCGCAGGCCAGAATGCGACGCGTCAGTTTCAGGCCATCGCTACCAGACGCCAGCCCAAGTTCCGGCTCATGGCGATACTCTGATGGCAGATCAGACATATCCTCTTCATCAACGTACGGCGGGTTGGTCACAATCAGGTCGTACTGCACTTTTGGCAGGTCGCGGAAGAGGTCGGAACGAATCGGCGTGACGTGATGAATCAGGCCGTGGTCTTCAATGTTGTGTTCTGTTACCGCCAGCGCATCCGGGGAGATGTCTACCGCGTCCACTTCCGCTTCCGGGAAGGCGTAAGCGCAGGCTATGGCGATACAGCCGCTACCGGTACACATATCCAGAATGTGCTGCGGCTGTGCGTCGATAAGCCCGGCGAAGTGGTTATTGATTAGCTCACCAATCGGTGAACGCGGCACCAGAACGCGTTCATCAACGTAAAACTCGTGGCCGCAGAACCAGGCTTTATTGGTGAGGTAGGCAACCGGGATACGTTCATTGACGCGACGAATGACTCGCTCAACGATACGGTGACGCTCGCTGGAGGTCAGCCGCGCATTGCGCATCTCTTCCGGGATATCCAGCGGCAGGTAAAGGGTAGGCAACACCAGTTGTACGGCTTCATCCCACGGGTTATCGGTGCCGTGGCCGTACCAGATGTTTGCCGCGCTAAATCGGCTTACCGACCAGCGCAACATGTCCTGAATGGTATGCAGTTCACTTACTGCCTCATCAACGAAAATTTTATCCATCTTATCCTCCAGGACACGCTCGCAAGAAATTCGGCGGCTAGTTTGCCATGAAGACGGCGATAAATCAGCATTGTCGCTTCGCGTCGCGGCCTAAAAATGCATTTTGCTGAACAGCAGGGAGCGAGTCGGGTACACTAAAAGAAATAAAAGATGAGATGCGCAGATGAAAAAGAAACCATCGCTTAGCGAGGAGGAGCAGACGCTGTTCCGACAATTAATGACCGGCACGCGTCAAATAAAGCAGGATACGGTAGTCCACCGCCCGACACGTAAAAAAATCAGTGAAGTCCCGGTGAAGCGCCTGTTGTCGGAGCAGGCGGATAACAGCCACTATTTCTCTGATGAATTTCAGCCATTGCTGAACACCGAAGGGCCGGTGAAGTATGTGCGCGACGATGTCAGCCATTTTGAACTAAAGAAGATCCGCCGCGGTGACTATTCCCCGGATCTGTTCCTCGACCTGCACGGCTTAACGCAGCTACAGGCTAAGCAGGAGCTGGGGGCGCTGATCGCCGCCTGCCGACGCGAACACGTCTTTTGTGCCTGCGTCATGCACGGGCACGGTAAACATATTCTCAAGCAGCAGACACCGCTCTGGCTGGCACAACATCCGCATGTTATGGCGTTTCACCAGGCACCCAAAGAGTACGGTGGCGATGCGGCAATACTGGTGTTGATTGAAGTCGAAGAGTGGCAGCCGCCTGAGCTTCCCTGAACGCAACGGACGCGCAGAAACGTAAAAAGCCGCACAAGTGCGGCTTTTTTTCACGGTCCGGCGAATCAGATTGCTTTTGGCATTCTCAGGTTGCAGGGACTCATTTGCCAGTTGTAAACGCCTTTACCGCTCTCATCCAGCGTCACGCTGGCAATCGCGGAGGTAGTGAACATTGGCGGTGTTTCACCCGGGCAAAGCTCGGACACCAGATACCCCACCAACGGCAGGTGAGAAATCACCAGCACAGAGGAAGTACCTTCGTTTGCCAACGCCTGGAGATAGGCGCTGACCAGACCAACATCACCACAAGGGGTCAGTTCGGGCAGGACATCCACGTTGTCGGGCAGGTTCATGCATTCACCCACCTCGTTTAGCGTCTGTTCAGCACGAAGAAACGGGCTGACCAGAACACGTTCGACATCCACTTTTTGACCTTTCAGCCAGGTTGCCATCTGACGAGATTCATCACAACCACAAGGGGTTAGAGGACGAACTGAGTCGCTGGCTGCATCGAGGGCTGCATCGCCGTGACGCATGATAAAAACTTGCATATTGCACCGCTTTTGTTAACCAGAAGCATTAACACTCCCCGCGTGAACAGTTCCATTACGACAGGAAATATCAATGGCCGGGCATTGTGCCTGATCCATTCGATGAATGAAACGCTGTTTTTTACCTCAATGGCGTAAGTATAGTCAATGACTGTTTACAAAATAACCATTGCCGCTTCATTCAACGCCGGATTTACCCTTTTTTGACCTTAACTTACAAAATCAGTTTCCTGCTTGTCCCAAAACTTTTCGCCCTGCTCAGCCATTTGTAACAAAAGCTGACAAGGTGCAAAACGTTCCCCATAAAGCGAAGCCAGGCGCTGCAGAGTTGCGACAATATCACCCGCGCCAAGGGTATCCATATAGCGGAACGGGCCGCCCAGGAAAGGCGGAAAACCGATGCCAAACACCGCGCCAATATCACCATCTCGCGGGCTGCGAATCACCTTCTCGGCGAAACAGCGTGCGGCCTCGTTAAGCATCATCATGACGCATCGTTCGGCAATCTGTTCTGCCGATAATTTGCCTGTGCCAGATGCCCCCACAAGCGGGTAAATTGCCGGGTCAGGCTGTTTGTTGCTTTTACGCCCTTTCTTACCGTAAAGATAGAAACCGCGCTCATTTTTTCTGCCTTTGCGATCGTCATTCAATATTGCAGAAACGACGCTTGCAGGGGCACTAAAACGATCACCATAAGCAGCCTCCAGTACAGGGATAATTTTAGTCCCGGTGTCGATGCCCACTTCATCCAAAAGTTGGATTGGGCCGACAGGAAAGCCAAATTTTACCAGCGCCTTATCGATATTCTCGATACGTTCCCCTTCGCTCAGGAGCCGCATCGCTTCGCTCATATAAGGCGCCAGAATGCGGTTCACGTAAAAACCCGCTTTGTCCGCCACGACGATCGGCGTTTTGCCCTGCTTCTTCGCCAGTTTCACCACTGTTGAAATGGTTTGTTCGTCGGTACCGGCATGGGGAATGACTTCCACCAATGGCATCTTCTCAACCGGGCTAAAAAAATGTAATCCGATAATATTGCCAGGACGTGCAGCCCTGGCCGCAATATCACCAATCGGCAATGACGACGTATTGGAGGCAAAAATGGTCTGCGGCGCACACTGCGCTTCAATCTCCGCCACCATCTGTTGCTTAAGAGTCAAATCTTCGAATACGGCCTCTATCACCACATCCCGATGGGAAAAACCGCTGTAGTCCGTAGTACCGGAAATGCGCGCCATTTGCGCATCACGCTCAGCAGATTTGAGATGGCGGCGACGCACCTTTTTATCAAGCTGTTCCCAGCTATATTTCAGCGCGTGGTTAATGCCTTTCGGATTAATATCTTTTATGCGAACCGGGAGATTACCCTTCACTGCTGTCACGTAGGCGATCCCGCCGCCCATTAACCCACCGCCGAGAACACCAACAGAGCGCAGCGGACCGGCGGCAACCGGGCTGCCGGGGTCTTTTTTCACCTCAGTGCTGGCAAAGAAAATATGCCGCAGCGCCTGCGATTGCGGGGTCATAGCCAGTTGACCAAACGCGCGTGCCTCGGCGTCATAACCACTGCTACTGCCCTGGCTTA
This sequence comes from Citrobacter sp. UYEF32, assembly GCF_040546205.1. NCBI lineage: Bacteria > Pseudomonadati > Pseudomonadota > Gammaproteobacteria > Enterobacterales > Enterobacteriaceae > Citrobacter > Citrobacter sp. UYEF32. The sequence continues at coordinate 819,304 of NZ_JBEPNI010000001.1, forward strand.
AGCCCGTTTCGATAACATTCAGAATACGGGTCGTCGCGGGGTAGTTGCCCTGGGTTTTTTGCTCGGTTTTTTTCGCGACCATGCGGAATAACAGCGCGCGGACCAGCGGCCCGGCCAGCAGACGTTCACGTACCGGGAGGTTGCGGCTGGCAGGACGGCCCTGCGCGGCAAGCTCTGCGGCAGCATCCAGCAAAATGGACACCGGCACGACATCATCCACCAGCCCGGCTTTTAACGCCTGGCGCGCGCGCAGTTGTTTACCGGTCAGGATCATATCCAGTGCAGTGCTTACTCCGACCAGACGCGGCAACCGCTGGGTGCCACCGGAACCAGGCAGCAGACCAAGCTGCACTTCGGGCAGCCCCAGGACCGTCTTCACATCATCCGTACAAATTCGGCGATGGCAGGCTAATGCCAGTTCCAGACCGCCGCCAAGGCATGGGCCATGGATGGCGGCGATCACCGGGATCGACAGCGCGTGGATCTCGGCCATGATCTGCTGCCCCTGGCGCGCCAGATCTTCGGCCTCTTTGGCCGTTTTGCAGCGATCGATCATGTTGATATCCGCCCCGGCGATAAAATTATCCGGTTTTGCGGAAATGAACACCACGCCGCGAATCTGTTTGTTTTCACGAATTTGTTTAAGGATGGCGCGTACCTGGCTGCCAAACTCCGCCTTTAGCGTGTTCATCTTTTCGCCGGGAACATCAATACTGACAACGGCAACATTGTCCGGGCGTACAACGAGGGTAAATGCTGAGGTCATGTCCATTATTCGGCCTCCAGAACCATAGCTGCGCCAAGCCCGCCTGCGGCACAGGCGGTGACAAGGCCAAATCCGCCGCCGCGTCTGCGCAGTTCATGCAAGGTTTGGGTGATCATTCGCGCGCCGGTTGCCGCAAACGGATGCCCGTAAGCAATTGATCCCCCCAGCACGTTGAATTTGCTGTCATCCACCTCACCCGTTGCCTGCGACCGGCCCAATACATCGCGGGCAAAACGCTCGCTGGCCATCAGTTTCAGGTTGGTCAGGGTTTGCGACGCAAAAGCTTCGTGCATATCCAGTAAGGTTAAATCCGCCATCGTCAGCCCTGCTCTGTCGAGCGCCAGCGGCGTCGCCCAGGCGGGTCCCAGCAGCATGTCCTGCTGCACGTCAATGGCGGTGAAAGCGTAGCTTCGCAGGTATCCCAGAGGCTGCAAACCCAGCTCTTTCGCCCGCGATTCAGTCATCAGGATCACCGCTGCCGCGCCATCGGTAAGGGGAGTACTGTTCGCCGCGGTCACGGTGCCGTGTCGACGATCAAAGGCCGGACGCAGTTTGGCGTAATCCGCGAGGCTGGAATTTTGCCGTACATTATTGTCCTGGGTTATCGGATCGCGAAAAGGTGGCGCATAGGCGGTCATCACTTCATCCGCCAGCTTTCCTTCAGCCCAGGCCTGCGCCGCAAACTGGTGAGAACGGTGGGCCAGCGCATCCTGTTCTTGACGCGTGATGCCATAGGTTTTCGCCATCTGCTCGGCGGTATCGCCCATGCGTAAACCGGTAGAATATTCAGCTACCGCAGGCGGCACCGGCAGCAAATCACGCAGCCGTAAACGGGAGAAAAGCTTTAATTTTTGCCCCGTGCTGCGCGCTTTGTTGGCATCAACCAGCACGCGAGCCAGTTTTTTGCTCACACCGATGGGCAACACTGATGAGGAGTCAGCACCACCCGCGATACCTGCACGAATCGTCCCCGCCATCAGGCTTTCGGCAACGTTTGCCACCGCCTGAAAACTGGTGGCACAGGCGCGGCTGACGCTGTAGGCATCGGTGTGCACACTCATGCCCGTTCCCAGCACGATTTCTCGCGCGATATTCGGCGCTTCCGGCATTTGCACCACCTGGCCAAAGACCAATTGCTCTATGATTTCCGGCGGGATTTCGCTACGGGCAAGGAGTTCGCCCACCACCATTTTGCCGAGATCGATAGCCGGGACACCGTGGAATACCGTTGCCTGACGGGCAAATGGCGTACGTAATCCACTGACAATGGCGATGCGGTCGCCCTGACGGGTGACAAGCGGTAATGCCTGACTCATAACACTCCCCTGTTAACAGCATGATGCACTAGTGGTCGGACCTGATAACAGTCTTAACTAATTATTTACATTTAGCCAATGGGGGAAAGAAAAAAGTGGGAGGTAAAACACAGAGATGATTGAAAAAACGCTCCCGCAGGTGCAGGAGCGCAGGCAGAAAGATTAACGCAGACCCAACTGGAAAATCAGGGTTTCCGCTTCGCAAGCGAAAACAAAATCGATATCCAGACGCACGCCGCCATCAACCTCAGTGAACGTTGAGGTGATCTGGCAAGGATCTGACTCCACGCCACGCGCGCGCGCCGTCAGCGCAGCCAGCGTCTCTTCTGCATCGGTGCGGTTTGTGAACACACGGCTATACGAGGCGGTGCAATCGGAGTTGTCCATGATGGTACCAACATCCATACAGCAGCAAACCGGGGTTTCATCAGCACTGCATTTACTCATTGTGATTTCCTCTGAATTCGCACCCAAGGTGCCAAATAAACGTTGTGCATATTTTACCCCCCTCAATAACGCGTCTCCAGTTGATAATTTGAGGAAGCGCCCTAAGTGACCGAAATCACACTTAAAAATGATCCAGAACAAAAACCACCCATTATCATTAGCGGCGCTGGCCACAATTTTGCCACGCAGATCCCGTTTCGAAGATCACAATTGAAAAATTTTATATACAAGCTTGCAACATTTGCTCTGGTCCGACCTATACTCTCGCCACTGGTCTGATTTCTATGAAGTACCGCAGACCCTACACTTCGCGCTCCTGTTACACCACGTAACATAGTTTAAATAAAAATAACCGGATGAGGTTTTGGTCATGAGCCATAAAAACCTGTTTACCAAATCTGCACTCGCAGTTGCAGTGGCAATCGTCTCCACCCAGGCCTGGTCCGCAGGCTTCCAACTCAACGAGTTTTCTTCTTCTGGTCTTGGCCGCGCCTATTCCGGCGAAGGCGCTATTGCAGATGACGCGGGCAACGTCAGCCGCAACCCGGCGCTGATCATGATGTTTGACCGTCCGACTTTCTCCGCGGGTGCTATTTTCGTTGACCCGGATGTTGATATTTCAGGCACGTCACCGACAGGTGCCAGCCTCGATTCGAAGAATATTGCGCCAACAGCATGGGTTCCAAACCTCCATTTCGTCGCGCCAATTAATGATCAGTTTGGCTGGGGCGCGTCGGTTACCTCTAATTACGGTTTAGCAACCGAGTTTAATAACAGTTATGCCGCAGGCGCATACGGCGGTAAGACAGATCTGGAAACCCTGAACCTGAACCTGAGCGGTGCTTATCGTCTGAATAACCACTGGAGTTTCGGTCTGGGCTTTGATGCGGTATATGCCAAAGCGAAGATCGAGCGCTACGCAGGTGACCTGGGCAAAGTCGTTGCTGGCTCAGGCGCGTTACCACCGATCCCAGGCCTTGCACAGCAGGTTGCAGGTATCCCGGCAAATACTCAGATAGCTTATCTGAAAGGTGATGAGTGGGGCTTCGGCTGGAACGCCGGTATCCTTTATGAACTCGATAAAAACAACCGTTACGGCTTAACCTACCGTTCTGAGGTGAAAGTCGACTTTGATGGCGATTACAAGAGCAGTCTGCCTTCAGCCTATAACCAGATCCTCGGCAACTTCGGTCTGCCAATGGGCACCAATGGCAGCACCACTGGCGGTTCTCTGACCCTCAACCTGCCGGAAATGTGGGAAATCTCAGGCTATAACCGCGTTGCGCCGCAATGGGCTATCCACTACAGCATGGCCTATACCAGTTGGAGTCAGTTCCAGGAGCTGAAAGCGACAAACAGCAACGGTCAGACTCTGTTCTATAAAGATGAAAGCTTTAAAGATTCTTACCGTATCGCGCTGGGTACCACCTACTATATGGACGATAACTGGACCTTCCGTACCGGTATCGCCTTTGATGACAGCCCGGTTCCGGCCGACAAACGCTCTATCTCTATTCCGGACCAGGACCGTTTCTGGCTGAGCGCAGGTACCACTTATGCGTTTAATAAAGATGCGTCTGTGGATGTCGGCGTGTCTTATATGCACGGTCAGAAAGTGAGCTTCCAGGAAGGCCCGTACAAGTTCACATCAGAAGGTCGTGCGTGGCTGTACGGCGCGAACTTTAACTACGCGTTCTGATTTATTGCAGACGTAAAAAAGGTGAGCTTCGCGCTCACCTTTTTTCGTTTATTCGGAGTCGATATCCTTGAGGTCACCCTGAATCGCCTGGGCGTTCGGGTTTTCCTGCGGTTTGAGCTTACCGCCGTTGGCGATAAAGTCATGACGCTGGAAGTAGGCTTCACGCACCATGATGTAAGGATCGGAAGACTGACGCAGCAGGCCGTCGGAATCGAGCAACTGCGCGCGGGTTTCAATACCTTCCACCGTCCATTTACCAACCGACAGCGGCCAGGTCAGCCAGGACAGCACCGGATAGAGCGTATCCGCCATGTCGCCGCCATCTTCACGAAGCGTAAAGCTGCCGTAGAATGGCAACTGCATGTACGGCCCGTAGCCAACGCCATAATGCCCCAGCGTGCTACCAAAACGGTGCGGTTCAACGCGCTGCAGTTTCGGGTTCGACATCCCTGCAACATCCATCAGGCCACCCATACCCAGCAAGGTGTTGAGGAAGAAGCGCGTAAAATGAACCATACCCTGATAGGGATCGCCCTGCAGGAAGTAGTTCACCATGATGGCCGGTTCTTCAAGGTTGCTGGTGAAATTGCTCAGGCCGTTACGCGCGGGCTGCGGCACATAATCACGCCATGCCACCGCAACGGGACGCACAACATACGGGTCCAGGACATTAAAGTTGAAGTTGTACATGGTGCGGTTAAATCCTTCCAGTGGATCTGAACGCCCCTGCGTGTCTCCTGAACTGGCGCAGCCCGCCAACAGTGTGGTTGCCAGCGCAATCGCCGACACACGAAATTTCATAGGTGTCTCCCTGAAGAAAATGGCTTTCGCTCAGTGCCATCCAGAAGGGCACAAACGCAATCTGCCTCGGTTCGCGTCATAAACATGCAAGGCATTGTATCAGCACACCTTGTGTTGTCTACGCAACGCGCGAATCTCATATTGAGCATAGTCGCAGTTTGTCCCCTCGTTTCGTTACAATTTTATCTCATCTTCGCCAAAGTCATATCACCATAGCTGCCATCTCCACCAAATTAGGAGGAAGCCCTCCAGACCTTCTAAAAAAAGCCGCTACGCTTAGACCATGGGCCACAAGTAGACAGAGGCAATATGGACGGCATCAAAGACGAGAAAATCGACAAACACAGCGACGGAATAGATGTGGAAAGCGAAGAGAAAATAGGTGGCGAGCAAATTGAAGTAGATGAAGAGCGCCTCCCCTCCCGCGCGATGGCTATCCATGAGCATATCCGTCAGGACGGCGAAAAAGAGCTGGAACGCGATGCCATGGCGCTGTTTTGGTCCGCCATCGCCGCCGGGCTGTCGATGGGTGCCTCGCTGCTGGCAAAGGGGATTTTTCACGTTCAGCTCGCAGGCGTACCGGCCGTCTTTATTCTGGAGAACCTCGGCTATACCTTCGGCTTTATTATTGTGATTATGGCCCGCCAGCAACTTTTTACTGAAAACACCGTTACCGCTGTACTTCCGGTGATGCAAAAGCCCTCATGGGTCAATTTTGGCCTGATGATGCGCCTGTGGAGCGTTGTACTGCTGGGGAATCTCATTGGTACGGGTATCGCGGCGTGGGCCTTTGAATATATGCCGATTTTTGATGAGCCGACGCGCGACGCGTTCGTTAAAATTGGTATGGATGTAATGAAGAATACGCCGATGGAGATGTTTTCCAACGCCATTATTTCCGGCTGGATTATTGCCACCATGGTCTGGATGTTCCCGTCTGCGGGTGCTGCGAAAATCGTGGTTATTATTCTGATGACCTGGCTTATCGCTCTGGCCGACACCACCCATATCGTGGTAGGCGCGGTGGAGATTTTTTATCTCATCTTTAATGGCAATATCCACTGGAGCGAATTTTTCTGGCCGTTTGCGCTTCCGACGCTTGCCGGAAATATCTGCGGCGGTACGTTTATCTTCGCGCTACTGAGCCACGCGCAAATTCGCAATGACATGATTAACAAACGCAAAGCTGAGGCAAAAGCCAAAGCAAAACAGGAAACAGCCGAAAACAGGGGCTGACTGGCGACACTTTAACCACTCGGGCGCAGGACACTTAACGCAAAGGCGAAATGACGGTATACTCCTGCCGCCTCGTCCCCTTAGTTAAATGGATATAACGAGCCCCTCCTAAGGGCTAGTTGCAGGTTCGATTCCTGCAGGGGACACCATACACACCTCTCCTGATCTCTGGCGAAACCGCTCTTCCCGACGTATGCCCATATGCCATGCCACCATTCGAGGGTCATCGTGTTCTTCATTTCCTGGTTTACCTTTTAACTAACTAAAGACAAATTTATCTGATATCGGCTAAATCAGTACTGATAAGCCCTTGTTGTTATGATAGCTACACCGACCTGCTTATCATTATCGGATATCGCCGGAACAACGCATTGCGATTCAGGCCCGCTATGACCTGAGCGGTTAATATACGCAAGGCGGCAGACATTCTCAGGCATACATCCATGTAAAGCCATCCGGATGAGATCAACGTCAATATTTTCTATTTATCAGGATAAGCATCCGCTAAAAAATGCTTTCCCCGAATCATTATTTTAATCTGACACTCTTACTTAATACAACAACTCCCGGAATAGCCCAAATCGTATGTAAATAACCAGACCCACTTTTTTAATGTAGCAACAGTACAATATTCATAAAGCAGTGCTTTAGCGTAAATTATTCGACAAATGGCAATAACCAGCCACACTTTTAATGTTGTTTTCTCGCATCTTTCCAGCTCTGCACATTTCAACATCAATAAGGAGTTAGTTATGGACTGTTATATGGGAACAATTCTTCCTTTTGCTTTTAACTACGCACCAAGCTATTTTGATTTCTGCAATGGGCAACAATATAGAGTTTCGCAATATCAGGCGCTTTTCGCTTTGTTGGGCAAATTTTACGGTGGTGATGGCGCAACAACGTTTAACCTGCCTAATCTCCAGGGGCGAATGCCTATTGGTTTCGGTCAGCTACAAACGGTTATTCATAACATGGGCGATACTGGTGGCACTGCCAATGTTCAGTTGTCTACGGCAAATATGCCGGCACACACACATACCCCCGCTTTACAGGTAAAATTACAGGCCAGCGGCACTGCCAACCCCACAACACCGGCCAGTATCCCCTCAGCACAGGCGCCGTTCATTGGTGCATCCGGCGGCGGCACGGGGCTGGCAACCATCTGGTCAACCACACTAAAAGATCCTGTAGACGTCGGCGGTACCAGTATTACGGGTCAACTGAACCCTACAGGCGGGAATGTCCCTGTATCTGTCATGAACCCATTTCTGGCGATTAACTTCTGTATCGCAGTCACCGGAATATTTCCCATGCGCAATGATTAACATATCCAGAGGGTCTTATGCTGGAAGAAATTAACAGCCACTTATTTACATCTTTTATTGGGAAAACCTGTACGATGGATGCTGATAATGGTATGGCATTAACTTTATCAGTGCAGTCCGTCACATTGCTACCAAGAGCACAAATGCCTACGAAGCGGAATATATCACGTACTCCGTTTATTGTAGAACTGCAGGCCACGGCAAATACACCGTTGGTGAATGTCTATGGCATCTTACGATTACCTGAAACCACTGAACATCAGGAGTTAAAAATAGAAGGCGTCAATATCAACCGTACTCTGGAAATGGGAAGAGATCCTGCTTACAGTTATTTCCAGCTCATTTTTAATTAACGCCCTGGCGCAGAAAAAATTTCTGCGCCAATATAATTAGCTGTCTGAGGGATACCACACCCATTTATCCGCAACTGCACCTTGTTCCTCACACCGAAATCCCAGCGCCAGATATAACCGTTGGGCATCGTGATTCATTCGCCAGACGGTAGCACTGAGCGGGCAGCCGACTTTACGGGCAGCAACCTGTAGTTGCTGTAATATCAGGCGTCCGTAACCTTGTCCACGCGCTTGCGGCAACATAGCAATGAATATCACCCTTGCCTCATTAAGACCAAAATCGACCATCACGGTGCCGACATTCGAACCTGCACGCTCCACCATAAAATGCATGGCATCAGGGTGCTGTTCACCGCTGGATTGCTGCATCATATACCACTGTTGCTCTCGTACGGTCTCTATAAGCGCCTGTTCACCATCAATCCATTGCAAATCAGGTCTGGCACTCTGATAAATTTGCTCAATCAATGGCATATCCGATGTGCGTGCAGGCCGCAAAGATAAGACATCTATAGACTTCGAAACCACGGGCTTAGACACCATCATGACTCCTTTATGAAAGGTAAATCCTGCCTCCAGACGGATTACAACCCCGCCTCCCGACCCAGACTGACCACCAGCCACTGCCAGGCACGTTGTAAAAAACTATGATGCTCACTCTGTAACACCACTTTTCCGGCCATCTCACGTTCTGGCGAAAGGCGTGTTTCGCAGGCGTCCAGACGAACGCGGAAAATGGTGTTGATGGGCACCAGACGCTCATTGATGATCTGCACCGGAATGCCACCTCCGTACACCGATGCCAGCAACGGTTGGTCAAGCGTCGTTTGGTTAAGCCTGTCAACCTGACCGACTTTACAGCGAATAGCCCTTGTTTCACCGCTGTCCGGCACAAAGAATGCAGCATCGCCAGGGCGCAGGGTCGTGACCGTAGCTTCATCCACCCAACCTTCACCACGCATACCCTCTTTACCCAGAACTTGCATCAACCGTTCGCCCTGAACCACTACGGTGCCAGGCTTTAACGTATCGCTGGCATCCGCTATGCGTCCGGCGAAAGGGGCGGTTAATGTCAGTCGCGCTTGCTGACGTAATAAACTTTCGATTTGCTGCTGAGCGGCCAGCGCCAGCTTTTTCAGTGCCGCACCTTGTTCATCAAGCCCCTTTGAAAAAGGCTGCTGAGCAACCTGCCAGGCCAGATTCGCAGCGATAACCTTAGCCTGCGCTATCTGGTAATCAAGGCTGTCCGACGTCAATACCGCCAGTACCTGCCCTTGTTGCACCCAGTCGCCATCATGCACATTCACCTGCCCGACTAACGCATCCTCTGGCACATAAATAGCCTGAGATTGTCCCGCGTCCATCACGGCGGGTGCCGAAACGCCCCGCTGCCATGGCACGGCCAAAAAAAGCACTATCACAGTCAGGAAAAACAACGTGCGCCAGGTTCTGAATCCCCAGCGTAAATCATGGCGCCGCCGCCACCAAACCTGTAATTCATTAACAAAGGGTCGCACCACAAACCACCCCAGTTCCACCATCAGTAATATTATCCCCAGCGTTTTAAAAAAAAGGTGATAAACCAAAAACGCGATGGAGGTGAAAATGACCAGGCGGTATAACCAGGTCAGCCAGGCAAAAATAAGTAAACCACGTCGCCGTGAAGCAGAGAAATGCTCTGGCTCGGGATCATCAAGCCCCAACAACACTCGTCTCAAGTGCCAGCGTGCCAGCGCGAAGGACCTGGCGTGTAGATTTGGCATCTGCAGCAGGTCCGATAACAGAAAATAGCCGTCGAACCGCATAAAGGGGCTGGCATTAATAGCCAGCGTCGCCAGCCAGGTTGTGCTGGCTAAGAGAAAAATACCGGCGCGAAACGGGCTATCGGGTAAGAAACACCAAAGTAACGTCGCGCAGGAGGCCAGCGTCAGTTCAGCCATCATTCCGGCGCCGCCAATCAATAATCGTTGCCGACGCGACGGTAATTTCCACGCATCATTGGTATCGGTATACAGCACCGGGACCATCACCAAAAAAGCGATTCCCATGGCGGGCACCCGGCACCCAAAATGGCGGGCGGTAAACGCATGTCCCAGTTCGTGAACCACTTTAGCGACACTCAGGGCCACCGCAATCCCTACCGCCGCCATCCAGCCGCCATAACTTGAAAACGTATGCGTGAAGGCATCCCACTGCTGAGACACCATAAACAAGCCGCTCAGGGTTATCAGCGCCATTAGCCACCAGAATCCCGGGCGAAAAACCCAACTGATCCAGGGTAACAAGCGAGCCAGAAGCGCATCCGGGCGAACCAGAGGAATACGGAAAAACAGATAATGGCTGAGCAGCCAGGATAAATAACCGCGATGGCGATGCTGATGCAAACGCCACAGCTCTTCACTCGACTCTGTTTGCAATAACTGATTTTCGCGCAGAAATTGCACCAGGTGGTGGATATCGTGCATATCCAGCGTCAATGTGGTTTGCGTATTGACGGCCTTCATCAGGCGCCCGGCATCCCGTGCTCCCCAGCGTGACAGCATCTCAAAACTGGCCCACCCCAGCAGGAAAAAACGGTTTGCCGCCGGGTCGTGCAGCACCCAACCTGGCGAGCCATCCTGCTGATCCGGCCCGGCATGCAGGGTCAGTTCCTGACGCAGTGGAGGAAGCAGGAAATTATCCATGCTACCACCCAAGCCACTGTCGGGCGGCGGTCAAAGGACGCCGCAGAGCATAGTAGCCCAAAGGAACCCAGTCGCCATAAATACGCGCGGTGCCCATCTGCCCAATCATGGGTGTCTGTTTTGGCGCAAGGAATTTGGCCTGCAGGCGATAGCTCAGCACGTTGCCATCACTGACCTCTGCTTTATACGCTATTCTTACCAGGGTCGCGTCAAAGGCGCTAAAGGGCGATGCGTTTGGGTAAAGAGTGACTTTCGCCCCCGGTTGCAAATGAATAGCATCTGCCGCGGGTAACCAAGCCGCCAGCTCCACATGTTCCGGATCGGCCAGGGTCATCACTTTCTCACCAACGTTAACTGCTTTTCCCTGCCATTCCTCAGCATCGGAAAACACCACCACGCCGCTGCCCGGCGCCGTCACGTTAAGTTTATCCAGCGCCTTTCCGGCATAGTCGGCCGAGATGTCTTTTGCCGCCAGACGAGATTTATCCTCAGCCAGTTCCAGCTTATTCTTGTCGCTGGTCACCGCCATCTGCGCACTGATCCGAAAGCGCTCTTTTGCCGCCAGCGCCTCCTGTTTTGCCAGGGCGAACTGCCCGGCCAGTACCGTTGCGTCCAGGGCGAAAAGCGCCGTTCCCTTCTGCACCACCTGATTCGGCTGTACCAACACTTTATCGATAACCCCAACTACGGGGGCACGAATTAGCTCGGGATCCGATGGCACCACCTCTGCCCGCGCAAGCACACTCATCCGCACGGGTATACATAACAGGAGCAGCGGCGCCAGCAGCCACCATTTACGACGCGGCGACGCTTTCAACCAGGCCTGAAATTTCTGACGGCTATTCAGGTGAGGCAAATGCTGAACCAGCGCAAAACGGTAGCCGTGGATCAGTTCCTGGGCCAGATGGAGGGTTTCGTCATCCCAGGGCTCATCGCTGGCAAACAGTAATGCCCCCGCAGATCCCAACGGGAACCAGACGGCATGGGCGGGTAGCCACTGAGACCAGTCCGCAGCCAGAGACTCAGGTAAAGCCGCAGCCGTTAACGCCACATAAGGCGGCAATTCAGGGTGGTGTTGATAAAGAAATCGAAAAACGCCGCTTAACCACTGTAAATAGGGTGACGTGGCGTCAGCTTCCGCAAGCCCGGAGACGGCAACAACCTGACGGCGCAGCCCCTCCTGCCAGAACGCCGCCTGGCGATAAACCAACAACTGGCGGGACTCATTCACCATAATGAATCCCAGACGTAGCGGACTTTGCGCCTCTCGCGCCAGATGAAGAAGATGCAGCAGTACCGCCAGCCCGTTATGTTGCGCTTGTTCCATATCAACCTTAATTAAAGTTTGCCCACCCACTCATACCGGGTAACAAATTCTCCGCATTCCCGGTGATAACGCCAATCACCGGAATGGTCTGGCTGACAGGGTCGATTTGCGCACCTGTACGCTTGATTTTTGCCGGGAAGGTCTGCCCCAACTCATCAATCGTCACCTGGAATGTGGCACCGGCGTTTAAGCGCGGTAGCCATTTTGACGGCACCAGCATACGTAACTCCAAATCCTGGGTTGCCACAATATCGAGTACCGGTGCGCCTGGGGTCATATACTGCCAGGCGGCGGCATGTCGTTTTGAAACACGCCCATCAAAAGGTGCTGTGATCGTGCATTTTGAGACCAGCGTTTGCATATAGCTGACATCCGCCGCCGCCTCATCAAGCTTTCCTTTTGCCTGGGTCAATTCCAGGGTGCCGACAGAATTGTATTTCGCCAGTTGATTGTTCACTTTCAGCAACTGGCTGGCGGCCTCCTGCACGGCCTGCGCCTTACGCAGTTGCGCGCGATAGGTCGCACAATCGAACTCAATCAGTGTCTGGCCCTGTCGAAAGCTGTCGCCTTCCGATACTTTAAGTGCGGCAATGCGCGCCGCGACTTCGCCGGAGAGCGTTACCGCATGAGGAGAGAGCAGTTCAACACGAATCCCGCCATCACTACTGCCTGACGGCGTGCTCTCCGGCGTCGGCGATGAGCCGGTCGTTGCGCCAACCGCGCTGGCGCTCAGGACGCCCGCCATCAACCACAGCGCGTATTTTTTCATTGTTTATCGCCTGCCATTTGCTTATTTACGCGGGCTGTAACGCCTTTAAAGGCTTGATCCAATGAGGCAATATCATATCCACGCGTATCTTCCGGCAAAGGATCAAGCCCAAGGCTGGCCCCCATTTGTCCGTAGGCGTTTTGTAATGCGCCATAGGACTGATAGAGCCGTAATGATGAATAGACCGCGTTAGCATCAGCCAGAATACCCTGCAAACGTGCCGATGCGCCGCTCTCTACCGCATGGCGTGTCTGCTCGTAAATCGTTTGATCAACCGTATTCAACTGGCGTTCCAGTTCAAACTGTTTGGTTTTACCTTCATAATCCAGCCAGGCGATATTCACCTGAGTCAGCACCGCCATGCTCAACGCCAGGCGCTGGGCATCGTTGACTTGTTTTTCCGCCTCAGCCGCTTTGGTAATCGGCCCGGCATTAAACAGATTGAGCAGGTTCCAGCTCACACGTAACCCGGCATATCCCCAGGCATTGTTTGTCAGGAATTTATTGCTGTCATAGCTTTGCCCAACGCTTAACTCAATACCCGGTAATAGTTTGGCGATCGCTTTACGGGTTTCCAGTGCACTGATGCGCTGGCTGTAATTCGCTTCCACCATTTCAGGACGGTTAAGCAGAGCGATATCTTCCATCTTATCGACGGGGATACCCAACTTAGGTACTGGCATATCATCAGATACCGCGACACTGAAATCGAGCCCAGGGGAAATGTTCATTAATGCTGCCAGCCGCGGTTTTGCCTGAGCCAGCGCGCTGCGCACCGCCGTTAGCTGGCGAATAACATCCAATAACTGACGCTGATAATTCAGGGCTTCCAGCGGGGAACGCAGTTTTAAGCTTTCGACCTCCCTGGCATCTTCCAGCGCGGACTGGGCCTGAGCAAGAAGGGTATCGATTCGCCCTTGTAACTGCTGCGCGCCTGCGGCCTGCCACCATGCTTCGCGCACTTGCTGAACCAACTGTTGCCCTACCCGGCGTTTACGTTGTTCCAGAATCAAAACGCGATCAGCCTGTTGCTGCGCGGTGTAATAACTCACGCCAAAATCCAGCACGTTCCAGCTCAGGCTTAAATCCGCCATGCGGTCCTGTTTTTCGGTTGAGATAGACGGAGCAAGGGATTGTTCGCCAGTGGCGATATTTTGCGATGAAGAGGCGTTGTCTTTATCCCTGGCGGTATAACCGGCAGAGGCGGCAAGTTTGGGCAACATATCCAGATTCGCCACATCCAACTGACGTTGTCCCATGGCCTCTTCCATGAGCTTGACGCGGTAATCCATATTGTATTTCAGCGCCCGGGCCATGGCATTTTCCAGAGTGACCGGCGCTGATATTTTTTCCTGGCTGCCAAACAGCGTTTGTTTATCGGCGGCGGCGGTGGCCTGCCGCTCTTGCAGGCTCACAGGATGCGGTTTGACCATACACCCTGACAGCAGTAGAGCGACCGCGACAGGGAGAAGGACAAACCGGCCTGGATGACGTTGTGCGGATAACGTACCTTGCATGCTACCATCCTTAATATATCAATTGATTTTAGTTATAAAAAACAGCGCATTAGATATTGGGTAAACATTACACCTGTTTTTCAGGCGTCATCAGTCGCCCTGCAAAAACGGTCTTTTGAGCAGCGATTTGTTGATCCAGACCGGGCTTGCCCGGTGATGCCTGAAGACTTGCCGAAGGGGTGGCTTCCCGCGGCCCGGCGACTTTCAGCTCCAGATGGCTGGTGCCTGAATACCCTTGTTTATCCACCACCCGAATTTCAATAGAGACGGGTTGCTTCCATCCGGCGGGTGGCTGTCCGGAAAAACGCCCGGTTGCTGGATCGAATTTAATCCATGAAGGCAGCGGCATACCGTTACTTTGGCGCACAGTTACCGATAAGTTCGCCATAGATTCACGGGTTAAAATCGTGCCTGCCGGGAGTGAAACGCTAAAGCTTTGGCCGGATACGACCCCTACACTGCCCACATCCGCCCGCACTTCAAGGGCTGCCGTCGGGCTACTGGTAATAGAGCCAATATAAGAAGGCGATGCCGAACCGCCCGGAACCGCAAACTCACCAAAGGCTGGGGTAACGGAGAGGGTTAACGGTAAGGTTGCGTTTCCTGTTGCCAGCAAACCATCCCCGGTCAAACTTAACGCTGGCGTAGTGATGCCGTTGAGCGCTGTTAAAACAATATTGGGCGCGATGGGAGAAGGAGCAGCCTCCTGAAACAGGCCTTTCATTGAACCGCTGAGCGGCGACTGCAGTGCTATCGCTGGCACCGAACTCCCCGGCACCACTGGCGATACGGTAGACGGTGTTGTCGGCGTCACAGGTGTAACAGCAGGCGCGACCTGATACACCGGAACGCTGGCCTGCGAGCCTGACAACGTGTTCCCCGCGATGTCTTTAATAGTGCTATCTACAAAACCCAGGGTGACGGTGCCAGTGCCCTGGACACTTAATACAGCCTGCCATGTCGTGGCGTTGACCTGAGTAACCGAAACGATATTCGCCTGGACATTGCCCGTGACCAGCGCCTGCAACTCACTCGCGGATAAAGTCTGAACCGGTTTCGTGAAGGAGATGTTATACCCGACCTGCCCCTGAGCCCCTGTAAGCGTATTCTGCGCGGTAACTGCCTGCACCTGAGGTGCGGCGGTGTCCACCGTAAAGCTCCGGGGGGTCGCCGTGGCACTGACGTTACCGGCGGTATCTGTCGCGGTGGCGCTGACCGTATGCGCGCCGTCGATCAGCGGAGTCGCGACGTTGTACTGCCAGACGCCGTTGCCGTCCGCGGTGGTGGTACCGACAGCCGTTCCGTCGATATAAACCGTCACCAGGCTGCCCGCGGTGGCTGCCCCCGTGAGGGTCGGCTGGTTATTAGCGGTCACCCCGTCACTGGCGCTGGCGCCGGTATCGGTGGCTGCGGTCAGCGTAATCCCTGTCGGGACTGCCGGGGCGGCGGTGTCCACCGTAAAGCTCCGGGGCGTTGCCGCGGCACTGACGTTACCGGCGGTGTCTGTCGCGGTGGCGCTGACCGTATGCGCGCCGTCGATCAGCGGAGCCGCAACGTTGTACTGCCAGACTCCGCTGCCGTCCGCGGTGGTGGTACCGACCGCCGTTCCGTCGATATAGACCGTCACCAGGCTGCCCGCGGTGGCTGCCCCCGTGAGGGTCGGCTGGTTATTAGCGGTCACCCCGTCGCTGGCGCTCGCCCCGGTATCGGTGGCTGCGGTCAGCGCAATACCAGTCGGGACTGCCGGGGCGGCGGTGTCCACCGTAAAGAGCCAGGGCGTGGTCGCGGCACTGACGTTACCGGCTGTATCTGTCGCCGTAACGCGTACCGTATGTGGACCGTCCGGCAATAACCCAGCGACGTTATACTGCCAGACCCCGCTGCCGTCCGCGGTGGTGCTGCCAACAGCAGAACCATCGATATAGACCGTCACCAGGCTGCCTGCGGTGGCTGCCCCCGTGAGGGTCGGCTGGGGATTACTGGTCACCCCGTCGCTGGCGCTCACGCCGGTATCGGTGGCTGCGGTCAGCGCAATCCCAGTCGGGATCGCCGGGGCGGTGGTGTCAATCACTACCGATGCATTAGCGGAAACCACACTGTTCACGCTACCGAGCGTAGCCATCGCGCTAACCGCATGGCTGCCTTCACTCAACGCACTGGAAGGGGTAAATGACCAGGCGCCACTGCCATCCGCCGTTGTGGTGCCCACTGAAACAGCATCGACATACACAGTCACGGTACTTCCCGCCTGGGCCGTGCCGATAAACGTTGGCTGTGCATTGCGGGTTATGCCATCGGAAGCGCTGCTCCCCGTATCGCTGGCGGCCGTGATCCCAGTGACAGAGGGTACGGGAATGGACATAGCGATGGAGCGCGTTACGGTCGCACTGTTTTTGATTCCGTCGTTCACCGTGATACTGATAACCCGGGTTGCTGTATTGGGCGTTGTGGCCCCATCAGCCCAGGTCACCGCCCGTAATGCCGACTGCCACTGGCTCAGGGTCGCGGTAGCGCCAGCAGACGTCAGCGTTAATACTCCCGTGCCGCCATTATAACTGGCAACGATATTGCCAAATGTCGCGCTGTTGGTATTGGTAAAGGCCAATACATCCTCTGCGGAGTGGAAGTTGCCGGTAATGGCGACGGTAGCGCTGGAAAACGTGGCGTTATCCAGGTCTGATAATGTCAGGCCGCTGTCCACCGCAATGGGCGTACCAGGGGTTCCCAACGGATACGTGGTGCCAGGGCCAGATGTTGTTGCGATAGGGCTTTGATCCGTACTGGCAACCGTCACGTTTCGTGTCGCTGCGGTACTGGTTTTCGTGCCATCGTTGACGCTAAAGCTGATGGTTCTTGTCGCGGTATTAGGGGTGATTGCCGTATCCGTCCAGGTCACGGACCGTAACGCAGCCTGCCACTGGCTCAGGGTCGCGGTAGCGCCAGCAGAGGTCAGCGTTAATACCCCCGTGCCGCTATTATAACTGGCGACGATATTGCCAAATGTCGTGCCGCTGGTATTGGTAAAGGCCAATACATCCTCTGCGGAGTGGAAGTTGCCGGTAATGGCGACGGTAGCGCTGGCAAGTGTGGTGTTATCGATATCGGAGATCGTGAGAGCGCTGTCGATGACAACGGGCGTCGAGGGGGTGTTATCGCCAGCGGTAAACGCAACACTGCCGCCACTGGTCGTCAGTATCGGCGTCTGATCTGTCGCGGTAACGGTTATCTGCCGTGTCGCTACAGCGCTGTTTTTCGTCCCGTCATTAACGGTAAAGCCCACCGTCCGGGTCGCCGTGTTCGGTGTCACCGCTAAATCTGTCCAGGTGACCGCCCGTAATGCCGCCTGCCACTGGGCAACTGTTGCCGTCGCCCCGCTTGACGATAAGGTCAATATACCGGTCGCGCTATTATAACTGCCGACAATATTGCCATATGTCCCGGCATTGTTATTGGTGAATGCGAGTGCATCCTCACCGCTATGGAAATTGCCGGTAATAGCCACGGTTGCCGAAGCGAATGTCGTATTGTCCAGGTCTGCTAAGGTCAGGCCGTTATCAACAACCACTGGCGTCGGCGCGGTATTATCACCAGCGATAAAGGCTGTGCTGCCGCCGCTGGTGCTCACTATCGGTGTCTGATCGACAGCCGTTACCGTGACCGTCCGGGTGGCGACCGGGCTGCTGTTGCTGTTGCCATCGGTGACCTGAAAACTGATAGTACGGGTGGCTGAATTGGGCGTCACGGCGGTATCCGTCCAGGTGACCGCCCGCATCGCCGCCTGCCACTGCGCAATCGTCGCCGTCGCGCCACTGGAGGTCAGTGTCAAAACACCGGTTGCAGCATTATAGGAAGCGACGATATTGCCATAGGTTGTCGTGTTGGTATTGGTGAATGCCAGAACGTCTTCGCCACTATGAAAATTCGAGGTAATGGATACCGTGCCGGACGCCAGCGTGCTGCTGGCATGATCAACAATACTCAGCCCACTATCGATAACCACAGGTGTTGAAACACTATTATCCCCGGAGGTAAAAGCGGCACTGCCGCCGCTGGTGGTAACCAGAGCATTATTGTTCATGGCAATGGTGACACTGGATGCACTGCTGGTCTGCCCGCGACCATCATTCACCACCACTTGTATTGTACGGTTTCCTGTTGTCGGCGTGGTGGCGCTATTGTAATAGGTCAGGGCATCAACCAGTGTCGAGACACGGCTGGCTGTCGCATTCGCGTTAAAGGTAATACTCAGATTATCGCCGTTTATCCCATCACCGTTGGTGGCAATACTCCCGATAGCGACGCCGCCAACAGAGATAACACTGCCTGCGGTCGTGCCATTACTGGCGGTCACCGTACCACTGGTATCGATACCCAGAACATCTTCTGCGCTATGGCCGTTAGCGGTGATTTGTACTGTCAGGTTTCCGCCATTGAAACTGGTCGTATCGCTATCGGTGACCGTTGCAGCGGTTCCGCTGTCCAGATGCACTGCCGTCCCGCCTGCATAAAATGTCCCGCTATCGCCATTAAGATTGCTGATAACAGGCGCGACATCCGCAGCAACGGTGACAATACGCGTTACGGTGCTACTGGTATTACTGGAAGCATCGGTAATGGTAAAAGAGAGTGTTCGGGAACTGGTATTTGGCGACAGAGAGCTGTCCTGATAAGTCACCGCTTTCAGCGCTGCCTGCCACTGCGCTGTCGTAGCCGTGCTGCCAGAAGAGGTTAATGTCAGCAGGCCCGTTGCACTGTTATAAGAACCGATAATATTGCCGTACGTCGTGGTATTAGTATTACTAAAGGCCAGCACATCTTCGCCACTGTGAAAGTTTCCGGTGATGGCGATTGTCGCGCTGGTCAGCGTAGAGGCGGCGGTATCGGTTAGCGTGATACCGCTATCGATGGCAACAGCGTTTCCAGTACCGCTGCTGTATGCTGTGCTACCACCACTTGTCGTTAATACCGGGCCGGGGAAATGGAAGTTAGTGGCATTAATCGCGCCAATACCAATTAAGCCTGTAATAGTATGACCATTTGCCGCCGTAACGCGAAAGGAATCAATGTCCTGAAAAGCAGAATTAGATGAGACATTAAATGTGACAAGATTGCCACTGTTGTATATGTCATTAACATTCAATGTTAACGAGGCGCCGCTGACCGCAGAACCATTCAAATAGCCGGTTAATGTAACCGTTCCCCCGCTAAAACCGGAATCATAGCCATTAACCACCACGCCAATAGAGTTCAGCGTAAACAAAGAACCATCATTGGATTTTACCGAAAAATAGGTGATTTGCTTTAAGCCATCGCTCAAAGCATCGACGGTTTCCACTGTACTGGAACCATCTTTTTCCACAATAATCATTTCGTTCTGACCATCAGATGGTGAATTCATCTGCATGGTAAAGTCCCACCCCATGTAATTAGGCGCCGTTATCGATGACTGGCCATTGGGGATGACCGTTAAAGAGCCATCGAGGGAATCAAAGAACGTTGTTCCTGACGTAGGACGAGTAAGGAGGCCGTCATAGCCCACTAAATCCAGGGCCGCGACATGTAACTTATCGGTGCTGTATTCGAGGGTCCAGTTACCGCCCAATGCTGCGGCACCAGTGGGATCCGTAGAACCCGCGACGGCATGTTGTGTGTCCTTAGCCAAAGCGCCAATCAATGCGGCACCGTCACTGCCCTGCGCAATACTACAGCCATACAATAAAATATCGCCATCGGCGCTCAGTGCCTGGCCCATGGTCGCCAGTTCACTTTCGTAATTCGCTATATTGGCGCTGTTCAGCGCTACCGTTCCCAGCATCAGGTCATTCTTTTCACCATGTGAAAGAATATGCATCGCACTGTAACCACTATGGGTACTGGCCCAGGCGGCGATTTGCGCCAGACCATCTTTTGAACTGTCCAGCACGACCACTTCATAACCGGACGGTAATTGATTGATCAGAGATTGATAATCCTTCACATCCGACTCCACAAATACGACCTGTGGCCCGCTGGCACTGCTCGTGCCGGATACAACGCTGGCAGCAGAGGTTTTACTGGTGTCCTGTGTTGTTGTGTTGGATGCAGAAGACGTTGAACTGGATGTTACGGCAGTGGTGCCAGATGTGGTTTTGCTGGTTTCGGCTGTTGTGGTCGCCGCCGCCGTGGTGGTGTCCGTATGCGCCACACTCACGGATGCCGTGGTATGCGATGCCGTATCGGCGTGAGTGGCATCCGCGGTCGCGGTAGTTGCGCTGACGGCAACACCATCAAACATCATTCTGGGCTCCAGCGCCTGAAGCAACAAGCGCCGGGGTTCAGGGGCTGCCGTTGAATTAATTATCGTTTTTTTTCCAGAAAAGACTTTCCACCACGACATAATCACTCCCCTTAGGCCCGAAGGTATTTGTCTTAAAAACCCGCAACACGATCCTATCGGCAGCTAAAAAATTTACTTTACTCTTACATTTTTTTACCAATCGGCAGAAAAGCACATAAAAATAGTGGGAATCAGGTGGTTAGCTTTCTTAAAAAAAATTAAAAGAGAGAAATCCGTCACATATTTCTTTCAATGTAACGACTGTGTTACGAGGGGAGTGTCTACAACACGCTAAACGCTGGCCCCGCACCGGGGCCAGCTTCCATCACACTTTTTCAATACAAGCTGGTAGTCCCTGACGCACGGACGACCCGGTTACCCAGTCAAGCCAGGGGCCGGGCACCTTGCGGGTGGGATCGGCAAAGCCCAAATCGTTGAGATTGACGCCGGATGCTATCTGGCTTTTATGCGCCAGCGGTTCACCGTCAAGCCAGTGCTGACGCGCCCCCATCTCCGTATGCCCATACCCATGTTCCATAGCAATCACACCCGGCATCACGCCTGAGAGCAAACTCACCCGCGCCTCCACACTGCCTCCCGGCGTCGTTATCTTTGCCTTGTCGCCATGCTGTAACCCAAAGCGTTTGCCATCGTCGGGGTGAATAGCCACCAGCCCCATCGGCTTAACGTGATGCAGCCGCTCAACAACTGTCGTGGAGCTACTCATCAGGTTTGATTTAAAAGACATCAGTTTCATCGGCCATGTTGTCTGCGGGAATACCTCATCCAGCGCCCGCCCATCGGACAACCGCGCGGGATACCAGGTCGGGCAGCCGCTGAATCGCTCGCCGGTCATGGCATATTTAAAGGCCGCCACCTGGGCGTTCCAGATCTGCAGCGGCCTGGCCCATTCACCGCCGACCATCCCCTCTTTACGTCCTGAGGCATCGGGCGCAAAACGCCCTCCCCGGCTGTAGAGAAAGGCAACGGGTAGTGCCTCTTCTGATTTCAACGTACGCTTTATTGCCGGAAATATGCGCTCAACGCCGGACAGCGCCACATCCTGCTCGCCAGCCGGCGGCAGCGGTTTCTGCCCGGCAAAAGCAATATTGGCCGCCACGCGCAGGTAGTAATCCTCCGCGCGGTTCAGGTCATGCATCGCCCCTTGCGCATCCGGTATCGCTTTCTCGCCAAATCCCGGCAACTGCATCCGTTTAGCCACCGCAATACAGAAGGATTCCATGGATACCGGGTCACCCTGTAGCGTCCTGGCGGTCGCGGGAGCGACAACAGGCCAGCGCGCCGTTGCGGTTTTACTCGCCACGCCCCCCCAGGGAGCGCTGAATCCCCAGCTTTCAAAGTTATGGGTATCCGGCACGATATAATCCGCCAGCGCAGTGGTCTCATTCATAAAAGCATCGATGGCGATAAACAGCGGCAGACGTTGCGGATCTTTTAGCCGCTCTTCAATGACCGTGCGCAGACCGGGCACGCCGTACAGCGGATTGGTCATATTCGAAATCCACGCTTTTAATGGATAGGGATAGCCCTCCAGCGCGGAGGGTAAAAGTTCCGTCAGTTGCCCGGCAACAAACGGGTACCACGGCGCATTGGCGGGCCACGGCGACTGACCGACGGCCACTTTTGCCTGATACTCATCGGATTTGGCGTAGTCGGCTTTACTGCGAGCGATATTGAGCCCTTTGGGCGCGATCTTGCCGGGAAATTGTTCAATGTTGTAGCACGGCCCGTTAATCTCGCCGTTGAATTTACCCCCGCCGACAAATACGCCGCCGCTCAGACTCATATTGCCCAGCAGCACATTGAGCATCATCACCGCCCAGGCATTATAAAAACCGTTGCCGGACATCATCCCGCCATGGGTCACCACCGCTGCCTTACGCCCGTGATCGGTAAACGCTTTCGCCAGCGCATGAATCTGTTTAACCGGCACGCCGCATTCCATGCTGTATTGCTCCAGCGTGAAACGGTGGGCCGATTCAGTCAGGCATTGAAAGCTACTTTTCACCGTAACCGTAGCGCCATCGTGCAGCGTGACCGCCTGCGATACCCGTAACGTCCCGCGATCGCACTGGCTGACAGGCACCAGATCTCCCGCCTCGTTCACCACCAGCGGTTCATCTGCCTGCCCGTCGCCGCCATTGAGATGGGATACGCTCAGGTGCTGTCCGCTCAGCGGATGGTTTTCATCGGTAATAACCAGCCAGGTGGCATTGCTCCAGCTTTTTTCTCCGGCACGCGTCATCGCTTCCCGGCTGGTCAGCATCAGGTACGCGGCCACGTAGCGTTCGTTATCAATAATCCAGCGGATCATAGCCATCGCCAGCGCAGAATCCGTTCCCGGTTTTATCGGCAACCAGTGGCCATGGTCATCAGCCAGTACCGTGGTCAGGGGCAGCGCGGGAGACACCACAACGTAGTTAAAGCTTTTACGCAAGCGGGCGCTGGCAAGCTGTCTCGCCTGGCGTTTGAAGGGATTGCCGGATTGTGCGGGAGATGTCCCCATAAACAGCGCAAACTCGACGTTTTCCCAATCGGGTTTAACGTGGGGATTTTTATCCAGATCGCCCATCAGCGCACCGGAACCGGCGCGATAAGAGAGTCCACAGTAGGCACCGTGCGCGCCAAAGTTTTTTGAGCCAAAACTGTTCAGCGCAAAACGGCGCAGGAAGCCATCCCTGCCTTCATCGCTGGTATTGGTAACCAGCAACTGGTTGGCCTTCGGGCCATAGGCGGGATGTTTCGCATCAACAGGCGTGTTGAGATCGCGAATGGTACGCAGCCCGTCGACGTGGCCTTCGCCAAACAGGTTACCGCCCTCCACCACCTCTTTAATCAGTTGCTCAAAGCTGATGCGCTGCCACTTGCCTTCCCCGCGCTTTCCGGCGCGTTTCATCGGCGTAAAGATACGCAGCGGGCTGTGCAGGCTCTCCAACAGAGTGGCGCCGCGCGCGCAGGCGGTAGAGCGGGATTCAAGCCCGCTTTCCCCCGCCATCTTTTGCAGCGCTTCGGAAAACGGCATCATGCTGTCAAAAGGCTTCTCGTGTGACAGCGGGTGCCATGGGTTTCCGGCGATGCGTAAGACTTTATTCTCTGCTCTGTTCACACGCACGCGAATGCCGCATAGCGTCCAGCATCCAAAACACTGGGTCATGGAGACCGCCTGATCGGGGTTACTCTGCCAGCCGCCGTGCGCGCTACCTTCCGGAACAAGAGCGTTACCGAGGATCCTGTCCCGCGTCACCTTCCCGGACGTGCCATTGACCAGCCCGTCCACGGCCCGTTTTGCAACATCACGATAGCTCAAACCGAACGCGGCAAAGCCCCCTACAGCTACCCCAATTTTTAGCCATCGACGGCGGGATAATTCAGACATGACGGAACCTCCTTGAAAGCCAGTTGACGCATTCCCTGATGGTTATCATGAGGGCGAACCACAGCCCGAAGGTGCCGATAATGGCCAGCAGACCGTCGGTCCCAGGGGGAAGGTGGTAGTCGTTAATCAGGGCGTTGTATTTCGGGACCGTTTGCCCGCCAATCAGCAGCGCCCAGCGCAACGTCCAGCACAGTGCCGCCACCAGCAGCGTGCTCGCCAGTGTCAGCGATAACGGAAAGTCGTAGCGGTTCGCAGCGAGCGCCAGTACCAGCACGACGCTCCATAACGTCACCATCACCAGCATGTAAAAACGGATATCCGTAGCAAGCCGCCACTGCTGGCGCAGGGCCTCGCCCGACAACGTATCCCCCAGCAGCCATACCAGCGCCACGGCCCCGAGCAGCAGTAGCGTTACCACCTGCCCTTTCGCCAGCAATTTGCCGCAATAGCGATGCTTATGCAGGGCCAGGCTGAGGAGTGCCAGTAGCGCACTTATCGCACTTATAAACATCACCAGCGGATACCCATAGCTGAACCATATCGGTCTGGCCTGCACGACCGAAACTTCGCGTCCGGTATAGAGCAGCAAGCCGACCGCCGTCAGCGCCGCGGCGAGAGCAATCCAGCGCATCAACGGTGTAAAGCGTTCCGTGACCACGCGCAGATGGAAAAGCAAAAACCACAGCCCAACAAACACGGTAAACAGCGGCAAAAACAGCGCGCCCCAGGGCATCCATGACCAGGGCGTCGGCCAGGCATAAAAGTGCCAGAAGCGGGCGGTCTGATGCAGATCGGCAGTTAACGCCAGCGGCGCGGCAATCCCGCAGGTTAAAGCGAGGAACAGGCAAATTCGCTCGAACGCTTCGCGATACCGATGCTGAGACCAGCGTGCCGCGCAGGCCAGCAGCACCGCGCACGAGGCGATACCGATAAAGAAAAAATACTGAACGGCCCAGGGAAGCCAGGTAATGTCCTGCGGCTGAGCCAGCACCTCATCAATGATCATGGGTGACATATTTCCACCTCCTGCCAGAGCGCGGGCTGCGCACGCCCCTGCAACGGGGAGACAAAGGCGTCGTCGAGCCCCAGATAAAAGACATGCGGGTGGGTGTTATTCTCCGGCTTGAGGACTTTTATCTCGTCCCGGTGCGCCGCCAGCAGCGTGCTGATCGTACTGTTGGGATCGTGTAAATCGCCAATAATCCGCGCGCCACCCACGCAGGATTCCACACAGGCAGGGAGCAGCCCGACCTCCAGTCGGTGTGCGCAAAAGGTGCATTTATCCGCCGTTTGGGTCGTGTGATTAATAAAGCGGGCATCATACGGGCAGGCCTGCACACAGTAGGCACATCCCACGCAGCGGGTGTTGTCGATAACCACAATCCCGTCCTTGCGTTGAAAGGTGGCCTGCACCGGGCAAACCGGCACACAGGGCGGATCGTCACAGTGGTTACACAAACGCGGCAGCAACACGTTGGTCACCTCGTCGCTGTCGGCGAGCTTCACCTGATACTGGTTCACCGTGGTGCGGAAAGCCCCCTGCGGGGTCTGGTTTTCTATGGTGCAGCTCACCGTGCAGGACTGGCAGCCAATGCAACGGCGCAAATCAATAAGCATGGCGTAACGCTGCTTCTCGGAGCCTTCGTGCCGTTCAGGCTTTAATGAGAGACTCGCCTGCGCCAGCGGTATCAGTGATGCCCCGGCGGTGACAACACCCAATTGCTGCAAAAAATGTCGCTTACTGATGTCCATAGTGACCTCCAGTCAGTGCGCGGCTAAGGAAAAGATTAGGGATGGAATTACCTAACCAAATGTGATTAGTTACAGTCTAAAAATCCCGCCAGGTCGCCCTCTATTGTGGTTAACCACATAAACGAAGCGGGCTTGATCTACCGCAAACGAAAAGGGGCATTTGTCGCATGGATCGCATCGCAAAAATCCTGTTGTGCCTGTTCATCGTCGGGTTTAGCTCCCCTCTTCTCGCCGCTGACTGGACCATCGGCATCCTGGCATTGCGCGGTGAAGCGGCAACTCAACGTCACTGGCAGCCGCTAATCGACTCGCTTAACGACACCGTACCGGATGCCCATTTTCGGCTGATCCCCCTTGATCTCAACGCGATGCGCGAGGCGGTAAACGCAGGAAGCGTCCAGTTTGTCATCACCAATCAGGCGCAGTTTGTGCAGCTAAATAGCCACTATCATTTGCGCTGGCTGGCATCGCTACGATCCGGGAAAGGGGCCGCCGGAGAGAGCATGGCCACCGGCAGCGCTATTCTGGTTCGCCGTGATAGCCCCATCACCCTCGCGCGGGATCTGGCCGGACAAACCCTGGGCGCAGTCGATGTGCAGGCCTTTGGCGGCTATCTGCTGGGCTACCGTGAACTGCTGGATGCGGGGTTACGGGTGGACGACCAGGTGAAGGTGAGATTTTTGGGCTTTCCGGCTGATGCGCTGCTCTATTTGCTGCGCGAAGATGCCATTCAGGCTGCCATCGTTCCCGTGTGCCTGTTGGAAGACATGGACGCGGAAGGTCTTATTGCGAAAAACGCCTTTCGGGTTCTGCTTCAAAAACCGTCCGCATCTCCCTGCCTGACCAGTACCGCACTCTATCCTGACTGGTCGTTCGCTGCCCTGCCCGGCGTGGGTGACCGGGTTGCCGATGCCGTCGCAAAGGCGTTGCTAACGGCACCCCAGAGCGGTAGCTGGCACTGGGGCGCACCCGCCTCAACCAGCGATACCGAAGCCCTGCTTCGCGAACTTAACCGCCACCCGGAGCAGCAGCGGATCGGGCAAACCCTGCTTGCCTGGCTGAGCCAGCACAGGCTAATGATTGGGCTGATCCTTGTGCTGGGCGTGCTGTTCGTTGCCAATTATGGTTGGGTGATGGTGCTGGTAAACCGGCGCGGTAAAGCGCTGGAGCAGGCAAACGCCCGGCTGCGCGCCCAACAGCAGACGCTGGAGCAGGCCCGACAGATGAGCGTACTGGGTGAGATGGCCTCCGGTTTTGCGCACGAGCTTAACCAGCCGCTAGCGGCAATCCGCATGTATGCGCAGGGAGGGCTTAATTATCTCCCGCAGCCGGAAAAGAGAGAATCCATAGAAGAGGCGCTACACAACATCGATGCTCAGGCCGAACGCTGTGGACTTATCATCAGACATCTACGGGAATGGGCGAGTCCGCAGCAGCAAAGTGAAAATGCGCCCTGTGATGTCGCAGATACGCTCCGACACGTGCTCAGGCTTTTGCAGCTTGATAAAGCGTCACCCGACCTGCTTGTTGAGGTAAACATCAAGCGCCCCATGCCGCTTTCTCTGCCACCGGTCCTGCTGGAGCAGGTACTGGCAAATATCATTTTGAATGCGGTCCAGGCAGGCGCCACACGCCTTTGGGTAACGGAGGAACGTGTTGGTCAACAGCAGCAGATTTCGCTACTGGACAACGCGGGCGGCCTGTCAGCGGAACAGCTTTCGGCGCTGTTTCGCCCTTTTCACTCCACCAAAAAAGGGGGTATGGGGCTGGGACTCGTTATTTGCCAGCGCCTTCTGCGCAGCGTCAATGGTGAGATTAGTGTGAATAATCACAGCGCCCCGGATGGGCGTTATGGTTTACTCGTGACCCTGACCTTTCCGACGGACCAATAACACAGAAGATTTAAATGATTCATTTAGTGGATGATGACGAAGCGGTGACCCGCTCATGCTCTTTTTTACTGGAAAGCCTGGGATACACCGTTCAGTGCTGGAACGAAAGTGAGCGCTTTCTGCACGAAGCAGCGCTTAAAGATACGGGCGTCGTGCTGTTGGATATGCGGATGCCGGGTATGGACGGGCATCGCCTGTTTCAGGCCATGCGTCACGATAACAGCACCCTTGCCGTTATTTTCCTGACAGGCCATGGCGATATCCCGATGGCGGTAAAAGAGATCCAGTCGGGTGCCGTCGATTTTTTACAAAAACCTGTCGCGCTTGATGCCCTAAAAGAGGCCATCAGTAAAGGCTACGAACACTCTGAGCGGCTGGCGAAAATACAGGTGCTTAAACAGCGTTACGGCCAACTGACACCCAAAGAAAAAGCCGTGGCGCATTATGTAGCCGCAGGCATGATGAATAAGGATATCGCCTCGCAGATGAATATTGCATTGCGCACGGTGGAAGTTCACCGCTCACGAGTTATGGAAAAAATGGACGCCAGAACGATGGCAGAACTGATCATGCAAATGAATAGCATTGATCTGTCAGGTGAGAATTTAATTAAGCAATAAACCGACGCATTTGCTTCACCACAAAAAATAAAAAGGGGAATGAGATAAAAAGAAAACGCCATCTGTCGTCGGAAATGAACGGACTTTGAACAACTCAAAAAGCAGAGCAATAGCGTAACAGCGCTGATGGATTATTACGCTATGCTCTCCAGCGCTTTATTTTTTAACGTATGCAACAGCTTCGATTTCTACCAAAGCATCTTTCGGCAGCTTTCCTGCCTGAATACAAGAGCGCGCTGGCGCGCCAACATCGCCAAAGAATTCAGTATATACCTCATTAAACGCGGCAAAATCTTCCATTCTGCCCAGGAAACAGGTGGTTTTAATCACCGTATCCAGAGATGCCCCCGCTTGTTCAAGCACCGCTTTAACGTTGAGCAGGGACTGCCGTGTTTGTGCTTTTACGTCATCCGCAGGAAATGCCATTGTTACCGGATCAAGCGGCAACTGCCCGGAAGTAAATACCAGATCACCAAACGAAATGGCCTGAGAATAAGGCCCGATCGCAGCGGGTGCAGATGCAGTATTAATAATCAATTTCATTATTTTCTCCTGTAAATAAATAATGCTATGTTTGCGCCAGCGCAGGCTGACACAATCACGCTGATATTAATTAACCTTCCAGATGACGCAGCGCCTGATCGAGATCTTTGACCAAATCAATCGGATCCTCTAAACCAATCTGCAGACGGAATGCCTCGCCTTCATACGGCCAGTGATATTCAGGACGGTCTTTACGCGGATTGAACGGGGTTGCCAGGCTTTCAAAGCCGCCCCAGGAAAAACCAATGCCGAAGTATTCCAGGCTATCGATAAATTTCTCCACAGACGCTTTTGAATACTGAGGCTTCAATACCACGCTAAACAGACCGCTTGAGCCGGTAAAATCGCGTTTCCAGAGTTCATGGCCCGGACATGACGGCAGTGCCGGGTGCAACACTTGTTCAACTTCCGGACGTTCCTCAAACCATTTCGCAATCTTAAGGGCTGAGGCCTGGTGGCGCTCCAGACGCAGTGACATGGTACGCAGACCACGCTGGGCAAGGTAGACATCATCCGGGGCTGCATGCAGGCCAAACAGATAGACGAAACGGCGAATCGCCAGCCATGTCTCTTTATTCGCGGTAATCAGCCCCATTTGCGCATCAGAGTGGCCGACGATGTATTTCGTGGCAGCATGGACTGACACGTCGACCCCGTGATCAAAGGGTTTAAAGAACAGTGGTGTCGCCCAGGTGTTGTCAATAATCACTTTGGCATTGCGCTCATGAGCGATTTTGGTAATGGCCGGAATATCCTGAATATCAAAGGTCTGTGACCCCGGAGATTCAGTAAATACTACCGTCGTGTTTTCTTTAAAGAGATCGACAATACCGCTGCCGATTGTCGGATCAAAGAACGTGGTCGAGACCCCCATTTTCGCCAGGACATTGTTTACGAAACCGCGCGTTGGTCCATAAACGCTGCCGCTGACAAGAATATGGTCGCCCGCTTTAACCAGCGCCAGCAATGCACTTGTGCAAGCGGCAAGACCTGTCGGCACTAGCAATGAGCGATAGCCACCTTCCAACTCAGCCAGCGCTTTTTGCACAGCAAAGGTCGTCGGCGTACCGAAGCGTCCGTAATACATGATTTCATCTTCAGCATCTTCAAACAGCGCCTGATGACGCTCACTAAGCTCTTTGCAGTTCTTAAAGATAACGGTAGATGCATGGTAGACCGGCGGGTTAACTACGCCACCGAAGACTTCCGGATCAAACGGACCGTGACAAAGATACGTATCTGCTGACACCTGGTTATCAAAATTGTGATTCGACATTTTTCCCTTCCTCTTCTTACTACACTTACTTAATTTATCTGCCCTTTTCCCTAACGGATTAATAGGGCAACACATATCGATAATATTCATCTCACATTTGAGATTTATCTAAATAAGCACTCTAACTTTTCAACTGAACTAGCCAGGATTTGACACCGTTTAGAAAACATGGGCATATCAGCATTTTTAATATCAAAAAAACCTGTTATGAAATTATGGTTAATTTGTAAAATCGCAATGCTATCTAAACATGTCAGGTATAAACCTATGCGTCATGTAATAACTCTTATGAGAACAGCATGACAAATGGCCCGATGCACATCAGCATACCAATCAAAATAACGTAATAGACAGACGCACCGCGTAAATCAACGAATTTATCATTTCTGAGGATAATTACCCCGGGAACGATACAGCTAATAAGCCCATAGGTTACACCACCAAATACAAAGACTTTCAGAATCGGGAAGTTCGTTAACACAATCAACCACAACACCAGCACAACCATAAAGAAAGCGGTAACGGTATTGAATTTCTCACTGTTATTTTTCTGCCGGAATACTTTCTGAGCAGCCACTTTGATTAACCCAACGAAGGACTCATGCACGGCCAGATAGAGAGCCAGGAATGCCGTCACAATAGAGAATACGTTGAGGATCACGCTCATGTATTTTACTGTCGCACCGGGAATCACTTTTGCCGCCAGAGCAAGCGCCGAGATATTATCCTGGTAAGCGCGTAATGCATCGGCTTCGCTGATAGACAAAACGATAGAAACAACGAATAACAAAACTGTTGCGACCAGAATGACGTAGGCCACTTTGTGTACGCGCAGCACTTTGTATTTCGCAACTTCTTTATCTTCTTCACGCTTTTTATACGCAATATTCATTGGGTTCAGAATACCGACAAACATAATCGAGAAGATGGCAAAAGGCAGCGTCGGGAAGGTGCCGACGACCAGATGGCTAACACTTGGAAAATCACCAATGTTATTTAAGTCCCAAAAAGGTACTACCACGAACCCAATAGCGACAATAATCACCAGTTTCACGGCAATCATACTGCCTGAGACTTTAAACAACAGCTTCTCACCTTTGGAGGCAACCAACGAGAGTCCTGCAATTAATAATAACGACCACCACCAGTGCTCAGACAGCGTCTGGGTCGTCAGACCAAATGTTTTCAGATAAGAAGCGCTATCGTTCGTTATTGCAAGTGCATATTCCACCATCGATTTCAACATGGTGATGGAATAGAGTGCGCCCAGAAATACGCCCCAACGACTGCCGACGTAGCTGGTGATAATGCTAAGGTATGAGTCATGTTCATCGCTACGCGCCATGGTTTCAATGAACAACTTTTGCATATAGTAAACTGCCGGATATCCAAGAATAACGGCCAGGGCAAATACCCAGACACCTTTCAGACCAACCTGTAAAGGAAAAAAGACAATTCCGGAGCCAATGGCTGCGCCGATACACAGTACCACCCATCCCAGATCATACATGGTAAAAGGTATATTCTTTTTAGTAATCACTTCGTTATTAATTCCTACACTCATAGGAGTCCCCAATCAACTAAAAATAATCAACCGACCTGAACATGGCTTCAAAATATGTTCTTACATTTTGACGAACTTGCATGGGAAAGTTTCACTGCGTTCTTTTCCGATTATTTCAATCAAATAACCATATTGATACTAATGATTGAATGAAGAAAGCTTTACACAGCAAAAAACGGATGGCGAATGAATATTAGAGAAAACAGTTTCCACTTTTATTCACATCCGATTATTTAAAAAACTCATGATCAACCACACATTTATTTATTTTTTGCGATCAACAAATGTGATCTAAACGCTAGATTTTTATATTTATACTTTTCACTACTCGACTTTAAAAACGTGACCTGTGTCGCATTTGATTGTTTTCTGTTAAGACAGTGCTTCAATATCTTTTTCCCAGGCGTTCCACGGTTGTTTCTCTTCAATCAGGAAATCAATAAAAGAACGCACTTTGGGGTTGCGAAACTTACTGGGAAAATAGAGTGCATACAAGCTGTGTGTGGGATAGGCGTATTTTCCATCAAGCTTCAGCGCGACCAGTTCTTCGCTGGCGATATGCTTATTGATAAGATAAGAGGGTAACCAGGCAATCCCCTGCCCTGCAAGCGCCGCTTTCAGGAGTATCAAGCTACTGTTAGCCTGCACCGGTGTCTTCGCTTTGATATCACAGTGAGAGTGCTGCGGCATATCTGTAAAACGTAATGGCGGCGTCAATCCCGGGTAGACCAGGCATTCATGGCTGGTCAGTTCTACGCGTTTTGTTGGCGTCCCCATCCGTTGCAGATAGGCTGGAGAAGCACAATACATCCAGCTAATTTTGGAGAGCTTGCGGGCGGCATAATTCTGCGGTGGCGTTGCGGTAATCCGTAGCGCAATGTCTACATTGTTTTCATTGAGATTAATAAGGTGATCGTCAAGGTCCAGAATGAGTTCGACATCATGATTCTTTTGTCGGTACTCTTCAAAAATATCAATCAAATGCGCATAGCCAAATGCGACAGAACAGGTAATTTTTAATGCACCATGGGGGTGATTAAAATAACCGCAGGTTGTATTAACAATATCATCAAATTCTTTTAATAATTCACTGGCTCGTGAAACAAAATATTCACCTGCCTCGGTCAACTGAAACGTCCGCGTGGTTCGTTGAATAAGCGGAACACCCAGGTTTTCCTCCATGACCGCAAGACCTTTACTGATCGCAGAGGGTGAAAGATTGAGAAGTCGGGCCGCTTCCGAGAGCCCTTTCCCCTCGCTTATTTTAACCAGCATTTCTATCTGTTTGATTGTCAGTGGGATTGTCATATCGTCTACTATTACGGAGTGCTCTCAAAGATTGAGATAAAGAGAGCACTTGTCATCTGATAGCAGAAGTATGAGTTGAAAAAAATTCACAACCAAAGCAGATTAACTTTCAATTACAGATAGTTTTTCTTTCCAGACTACGCCAGAATCCCCGAAAATCTATTAAAATCGCGAGCTTTGCGTCCAGGGCACCCCGCTAAAATTCTTCGACTGACAGCGCGTTAATTATCATACTCTTTTCCTCTTATCTTTTTATTCCTGATCGTTTTATTAATTAACGGTGAGTACCATACGGAATTTAGCTTTCCCTGAGCGCATTTTTTCCCAGGCCTGCCGGGCGTTTTCCAGTGGCAGGGTTTCAATCATGGCGCGCACATCGGCCAACAGACTAAAATCCAGCGCTTTTTCTAATTCGACAGGTGTACCGGTAATGGCACCCTGTACAGAAATTTCCCTGCCGACTATCAAGCCTGGCATCAGTGACAGGTTCTCTTTTCCAACCCCTAACACCATCAATTTTCCCTGTGGGGCGAGTGCAGGTATAAGCGCGGAGACGGCAATACTATCAGTGATGGTCGACAAGATAGCCTGCGCCCCTCCCAGCCCTTTAATGATTTCTACTGCATCTTGTTTATTGGTATCGATATAGACATGCGCCCCAAGGGCTTTTACGTCGTGCGCGATATCATTGCCCCGCCCCACTGCAACCACACGAAAACCCATTTTTCGGGCATATTGCAGGGCAAGATGGCCCAGCCCACCCACGCCCTGAATGACCACAGTATCCCCCGCCTGCGCGCGGGATTTTTTTAACGCATTGAAGGTGGCGATACCCGCACAGAGTAAAGGTGCGGCGTCGACGGAAGAGAGATCGTCCGGGATAGCCGCCAGCCCCGTAGCCCGGGCAAGCATATACTCCGCATAGCCGCCGTCGCGAGAGCTGCCGGTGACAGGCTGATTCTGGCAAAGATTAAAGTGACCAAGACGACATTGCTCACACGCATTACAGTGCCCGCCCAGACGACCAACACCGACACGCTGCCCGACTTTTAAATACGCAGGCACCTGTTCCGGCAATTTCGCGATGGTGCCTACCACTTCGTGGCCGGGTACCCGAGGATATTCCACCCCTTTCTCATGTCCTTCAATTGCCCCCGTGTCGGCACCACAAATACCGCAGGCTTCCACTTTTATTAACACCTCGCCCGGGCCGGGAACCGGTAACGGACGTTCGACCATGTCCAGTTGACCTGGCGCGGTGACTTGCATGGCTTTATAGGTCGTTTTCATCTTTTCGCTCCGTATCATGCCCTTCGGTTCGGGTTTTTGAGGCCATTTTTACCGTCAGCCGGTTAACCCCTTCACGCGCTGCTTCGATAGCCCCCGCCAGATAGCCGGGAACCGTCGGAGACCATTCACTGGCGATACCGGTCAGGCAATGCGCCCACACGCCCTCAGAAGGAAAGGCAGGCGGAAAATGATGAGCGGCCTGCACCACTAAATCGTGCGGCGCGGCGGTGAAGGGATCAGCAGACCAGTCTTTAAGAAATTCCGCAGAGGGAAACGCGGCTTTCTCACCAAATAACCTGACCATCTGCGCGCGGCACAGTGAAAGCAGCCTCTCTTCCCCAAGCGAGTGACGGGATGAGGCAGGTATGCCGAGGAAACCAAACAGGGCATTGACCCCGCCAGGCACGGAGACGTCATGCAGCTCAACTAACGGACCGACCATACTTCGCCCTTCCCCGGACAATCCTTCTGCCGTCCAGAAAGGGTCATCATAAAGCGCCACATATTTCGCCTGGGGCGCCATCCAGGTGCCGGTATTTCCCCACTCATCCGTCAGACGCCTGGGTAGCGCAGGCGTAAACCGAATCGAATTGACCAGCATGGGGGGCAGCGCCAGCAACAGATGTTCAGCTTGTACAACAACCTCTTCGCCACACACAGTGACGCCCCGTAACCTGATCTCCTCGCCCGTGTGTTCGGCATGGGTGATGCGCAATCCAGTGAGAGTATTCTTCGCTGGCAGCCGTTGATACAGTTTTTCTGTCACCTGAGACATCCCGTCACGCACACGCATGGCAGCAGGAGTTGAGACGTAACCAGGATAACGAGAGAGTGACCCCATTGCGCGTTCATAAATGAGATCACCCGTCTCATTCTGCGGGATAAGTGCAACGCCCAGACCCGAGAGCACCCTGACTATTTCAGGCTGAACAGCAGGCCAGATCCAGGTGGCCCCCAAATCCACCCCGGTATTGCCCGCCTGCTGGATGCGACCACCAACAAACGCCCTGCCTTCCAGCAAGAGATAATTGATATTGGCTTGCTCCAGCAGACTGGCGGCATATAAACCACTTAATCCCGCGCCGACAATAGCCACCTGTGTTTTTAACATTGTGCGGTTTCCTGCATGGCTAAGAGATGCCCTTTTTTTATGTACAACAACGTATCGTCCGAACCGGCACTGCACACCAGTGGCTGCGTGACGGGAACACGTAGCCAGCTTCCTTCCCCATGGATACCATTTCCCTCAATGAGTGAGCCTCCCAGCACGAACAACTCAACGCCGCCGCTAAGCGCTGGTTCAAACAATAGCGTCCCGGTCGTCAGGCGCAGCAGACGGGTGTTTTCATGTTCGTTTTCAAACAGAGGGCACACCATTATTCCGTCCTTCTCATGCCAGTTCGCTGCATCACGGGTATTTATCCGAACGCGCGGCTGAACACCTGAGTTCATTTGTCCCAGTTTGACAAAAATTAGGGTGCCATTTTGGCTATGCGGTTGATGAGAGGAGCCCGGCGGGTTTCGTAAATACCATCCAGCAGGATAATCATTATCCCCCTCAGAAAACTGACCGGCTAAAACCAGAATTTCTTCACCGCCAGGATGGCGATGGAACGGGAATGGCGTCTCAGGAAGATAGCGGACAACACTGGTTGCGCGCGCAACCTCTTCACCAAGACGATCCAACATCACACGATCAACTCCCGCTTGTGGAGAGTTCACCCATTCATACTCTTCCCTGGCTATCGTGACGCGTCGGTTAAAATCATGATTAATCAACATCCTGAAATCCAGCGGTAGCAATAAAAAGCGACTCTCCCGCAGGAGAGTCACTGAGAGAAGATTATTTTGGCAATGCATCAAACGCATCAAGCGCACGGCTTGAGTAAACTAACGCCGCCCCCGTATTCAGGGTAATAGCGACAGCTAACGCCTCGGCAATCTCTTCACGCGTTGCGCCATGCTTTGCAGCGGCTTCGGCATGAACAGACAGGCAACCATCGCAGCGCGTGGTGATTGCAACCGCCAGCGCAATCAATTCATGGGTTTTGGCGTCCAGATGCCCGGATGCAGCAGCACCTTTTTCCATCTTGTCGATACCCTGCATAAACTCAGGCTGCAGGCCCGCAAATTTACCGACGGCAGAGCGTAACTCTTTACGCAGTTCAGTCCAGTCCAGATACATGTAAGCCTCTATAAGCGTTGGGGGTTACGCAACTGTGTAGATACGTACATCGGGTGCGCTGTTCAGATATGGTTTCAACGCTTCAACCACATCGTCGGTAAAGAGCTGAGAGCTTAAATAAGCCTGCGCTTGTTGTTCAGTTTTAAAACCATGCAAAACCTGAACATCTTCTTTACGTACCAGCAGTTCTTTTGATACCGCGCCGTCAATGTTGCTGAGGAACGGGGCTTTATACTTTTGGTACACCGCCGCTGCCGCAGCACGGTTTTGCTCACTGATATCCAACGTAATTTGTAAATAAGCCATGGTTAGCTCCTGGATTTGATTAATTACCGGTCGGTCTTTAACACGGCCGATCGCGTCCCACATGTTTTACGGTGCCAGGCTCGACAAGCTCTCCCCCAGCAAATACAGAAAGAAAATCTTTTTGATTTACTTTAAGCAATAGCTGCGCCGGTTGAGAGTTTTGTTATGATCCCCCTCACCGTTTCTGCATTATGTTAATGATTCCCATCAGGAACAAATGAGATAATCTTGGCTCTATAAATAGTTTTTCTATCTAATATGAAGATACCTGTTCATCTCAATGCATTACGGGCCTTTGAAGCCAGCGCCCGTCACCAAAGCTTCTCCCTGGCAGCCGAAG
This sequence comes from Citrobacter sp. UYEF32, assembly GCF_040546205.1. Taxonomy (NCBI): domain Bacteria; kingdom Pseudomonadati; phylum Pseudomonadota; class Gammaproteobacteria; order Enterobacterales; family Enterobacteriaceae; genus Citrobacter; species Citrobacter sp. UYEF32. The sequence goes on from NZ_JBEPNI010000001.1 coordinate 856,336, forward strand.
AGCTGAACGTTACCCCTGCTGCCGTCGGCCAGTTGGTACGTTCCCTGGAAGATGTAGTGGGCTACCCGCTATTCCATCGCAGCAATAATCGACGTGCCGCCCTGGTGCTCACCGAGCCTGCGCTGCGCGCGTTACCCGATATCCGCGCCGGGTTTCAAAGCCTGAATTTAGGGATGACGCTTCTGCGTGAAGGGGCGACAAATGGCATTCTCAATGTCACCATCAGTCCAGCATTTGCGGCGAAATGGCTGCTGCCGCGCATTGAAGATTTTCAGAGTCGCTGGCCGGATATTGATGTCCGTCTTGAAACCAGCCTTAAAATCCTTGATTTCACGGCGCAGGGTATTGATGTAGGGATTCGCTACGGGTTGGGTCAGTGGGAGGGATTACAGGCTGAACTGCTGATGTCTGAGGAGGTGTTCCCGGTTTGCGCGCCGTCATTGATGGCCTTAAACCCGACCCTGAATTGCCTGACTGGCGTACCGGAACAGACGCTTATCCACGACCTGTCTATGGAGCATCACAAAGACTTTATTACCTGGGAGCAGTGGCTTAAGCGTTTTAACGTCCAGGCTATAGCCCGTAAACCTGGTCTCAGGATCAATAACTCAGCGGCAGTGTTACAGGCTGCAATTGACGGACATGGTATTGCGCTGGCGCGTAGCATTATGGTTGAAGACGATCTGAAAAGCGGACGCCTGGTCCGGCTTTGTCCTGAATTGTCTCTGCAAAGCCCACTGGCCTATTACCTTGTTTATCGCCCTGGGTGCGACAGCCTTCCTAAGATTGCCTGGTTCCGTGAATGGGTGATTCAACAAGCGGCATTTGTTAATCAGGCGCTGATGAGCAGTCATTGAGGTGTATATCAGGGGGAGGTTTACAAACCGGGGTGAATGTCGAAGAAGCTGTGCTAAAAATACAAAACCTGCCTATCCACGCTCAAACCAAAGCGGGCTTACACCTTGCAAAGCCATATGTAAAATGGCGCGTGAAAGCCCGGCTTAACAGCGATTAACCCTGCACTTTCACCGTCACGCTGTTTTTAATAATGGAGAGAAACGCAATGCCTACCGGGACAAGCGATCCCCACAATACCGCGTTCCAGCCAAAAAGATTGAGCAGTGCCCCCGATGAAAATGAGCCCACGATCATCACACCAAACACCACAAAATCATTGAGCGACTGCACCTGCGTCTTTTCCTCCGGACGATGATAATCAATGATTTTTGCTGACGCGCCGATAAAACCAAAATTCCAGCCAATACCCAGCAAAATTAGTGATAACCAGTAATGGAAGATGTCGGTTCCGCTTAACCCGGCCACCACGGATCCGGCAGTAATCAGTAGCCCGACCGCCGCAATACGCATAGCGCCAAAGCGCCCGATGAGTTTGCCTGTAAAGAAACCCGGCCCGTACATCGCAATAACATGCCATTGGATCCCAAGATTAGAGGCCTCCTGCGACAGGCCATGCATATGCATTGAAAGCGGGGCCGCTGTCATCAGGAAATTCATCACCATATAGGTGACTGCACCGCTAAATACCGTGTTAATAAAGCCAGGCTGGCGCACAATTTCAGCCAGTGGTCGCCCTGCGGCTTTCGCCACAATCATTGGTTCTACGGATTTTACCCCTTTCAGCACCAGTGCGGAGAAAGCAGCCACAAGCGATTGCGCGATAAAGGTCATCGCAAACGTGTGAGGCGGCCAGAGATGCATGGTGCCAGTTACCAGCATGGGGCCGATCACGCCCGCCGCCACGCCGCCGCCCATCACCAACGACAATGCGCGTGCACGACGCTCTGGGGTGACGCCATCCGTTGCAGCAAAGCGGAAACTTAGCGCAACGGCCGCATAAGCGCCGCCAAGAAAGGCCGCGATACAGAACAGCAGAAATGAGCCCAGCACCACCGCGAGCGCAGCCGTAAGTCCCGTAATGACCCCCGTCCCGGTTCCGGTCATAAAAGCCGTTTTACGCCCATAGTTTCGCGCAAGCGCTCCCAATGGGAGAATGCAGGCCGCCATGCCCAGCACAAACATGGTGATAGGCAGCGTCGCCAGCGAGCTACTCGGCGCGATGGCATTTCCCACAATCGCCCCGGTGGCATAGAAGACCACTGAGTTAGCCCCGGCTAATGCCTGGGCCAATGCCAGGCGGGTAATATTATTATTCTGCTCAGCGACAGACAGCATACGTTCTTCGGTCATCGGATAAATGTTCCTGATTTTTTGTGCGTCGCAATGAGCAACATAGTTCTATTATCGTTAGCCATTCAGGTCACGACTAAATTACCTTCAATCGTCATGTTCTGTGACAACAACCAGCGGTTCCTGAGGATTTGCTGCCCGTCCTTTACCACCCAGCGCTTCTGGCTCATCAGCATGGATCACCTGTCCGTGTGAAGGCTGCAGGATCTCCCCGACAATGCAGGAGTGGCAGCATGTCTGGCTCGCCATGCCGCCTCGCCATGTTGTCACGATGTCATACTTCGCAACGTCGCTTTCCATTTTCTCTCCTGCGCCGAGCGCTTTTACCCGCACGGCATAGTCATCAGGTGTTACGGCCCGCCATGACGCCACCATCGATATCCCAGATGGCACCGGTCACCCATTCAGTCTTCTCTGACAGCAGGAATACAACGCTTTCAGCAATATCCACAGGTGCCCCCACACGTCCAATAGGATGGAAGCTGTCGAAGCTGTTCATCACCTCTTTTACATCGTCTTTCGGAATAAAACCTTCATAAATTGGCGTGTGCACCACGGCCGGAGAGACCGCGTTAACCCGAATGCCTCTACCACCAAGCTCAATAGCCATGTTTTTGGTTAACGCGTGCAGGCCCGCTTTTGCCATTGAATATGCCGAAGATGGCGTTGCGCCGATGGCCTGCTGCGCCCACATAGATCCGACATTGACAATAGCCCCTTTCATGCCAGCTTCAATCATGTTGCGTACCACATCGCGGGTAATAAAGAAGATGGCGCGGTTAATACTCATATACATGTCGTAATCCGACGTTTCGTGTTCAGTAAAGGCTTTCGGGAAGAACACACCCGCCGCATTCACCAGCAGGCTGATGTCTTTATGTTCGGTATTAATAGCGTCTATAACGTTTTGCATGCCCTTTTCTGTCATGAGATCCGCAACGATAACAGAAACCTGTCCGTCAACAGCCAGCGTCTGCCGCGCCTGTTCCGCTTTATCCTGACGGTTGCCCACCAGCACAACACTCCCCCCCTTTTTCAGGACGAGTTTTGCCGTTTCAAACCCCATTCCGCTCGTACCACCCACTACCAACAGCTTTTTACCGACAAAAGATGTGTTCATCGCTAACCTATTGAGATTCTTTGAATTATTAAAATGAGCTGGTTTTATACTCATCGTGTGAAAAAAGAATGCCATGGCTGCATAAGGCGGACGAATGAGAAGAAATTGCGATACGAGAAAGAAAATCTATCCCGGTGACATATACTGATGGGCATCAATGAAAATCAGGTTGCAGGAATGCGTTCGCTTAATCGATTGAAATGGTTGCATGCTTTTGAAGCAACGGCCCGTCATGCCAGCTTTACTGGTGCAGCGCAGGAACTGGGAGTGACTCCGGCAGCGGTAGGTCAGCTTGTCCGCGCACTGGAAGACTGGGTGGGTCATCCGCTTCTTCACCGAACGCGTTCGGGCAAAGAGCGTCTGACGCTGGTTGAAGAAGCGCAGGACGCGCTTGAGGACATTACAGAAGGGCTGGATAAACTCGAAACGGGTCTTAATAAGCTGCGCGGTCGACGGGCTCGGTCCGTTGTGGTGATCACCGCTTCTCAGGTACTGATGATGAACTGGCTAATGGAGCGTCTGAATCGGTTTTCCGAAACCCATGAGAATATCGACCTGCGTCTGAACGTAACCGAGAAAATAATGGATGTCTCCCACGGCGAAGCGGATATCGGGATTCGCTGCGGACAAGGAGACTGGCAGGGCGTTAACAAAACCTGGCTGATGGATGAAGAAGCCGTGCTGGTCTGTAGCCCCCGGCTTGTACCACCGGTAAAAATCAGTTGCGGTGAGTGGCTCGCCACACAAAAATTGATTTACGATGACACGCCGCACCCGGGGGCCAATTTTCCAACGTGGGAAAATGTTCTCAGAACAGTAGGTGCACCCGAAGCACGCGAAAGTGGACTGCACATTAACTCCACCTCAGCCGTCATTTTGTCTGCACTGAGCGGCCGGGGAATAGCCATCGTTCGTTATGCGCTGGTAAAGCAACTGATTGCTACCAACCAGCTTGTGCAACTGCATTCCGAATATCGCTGGCCATTAAAATGGTCTTATTACCTGGTGACGCCACAACAGAAAGTTGTGCGCAAGGAAGTCAAAGTGTTTCACGACTGGCTTCTTGAGGATGTTATTTCTGAAACCCCGTGATAACCCGTTTAGATAAATTTCTGGGCCGCGGTCATAATGTCATCCGATGAAAGCTGTCGGTCAGTAGCGACACGAATCTCCAGATGATCACCGGTGAGTGAGTGAACGCCTGCGTGCATAATATTTAGGGTCGCTTTCTCGCCGTTAGGGTATTCACAATCAACGGTCTTATCGCTGGCATTTCTGTCAACAGCTTTGACTGGCTGAGAGTTGAAAAAAACCAAAACTTTTGATGTCATAAGTCGGTCCTTAATTGATTACGTGAGGCAGGCGAAATATCTATGCGATATGCGTTGCTGTGATATTTCTGACAAATGGCACAGGATGCATTGTCGCTAAATTGTAACGTTCATTGGTTACCATTACGGTTTTGCAAAAAATACATTTTGCGCCATATGGATTAGTTTCTGTTACATCAAAATGCGAAACACGATATTGCGAGCCGTGACATTTTGGACAACGAAGATGAATATTAGAAATAGTGAAAGTGTCCTTAAAGTACTACTACATTAACAGCGGAAGGGCCTTTCGGACCGTTTTCGACTGAGAATTCAACCTCTTGATTTTCTTCAAGCGTTTTAAATTCATTGCTTTGAATAGCAGAAAAATGCACGAATACATCTTTGCTACCATCTTTTGGAGTGATAAAACCAAAACCTTTTTCAGGGTTGAACCACTTTACGTTACCTGTCGTTTTTGAAGACATAATTTTTTACCTATATAAATGTAAGCCTTTCGGCATGCAGGGTCCGATTACAGAATAATCGCATAACTTTCAATGAAGACTCAAAAAGAGATATCTAAGGATACTTAAAATGAGGGCTAAAAATGGAATGCTTTGGACTGGTCTGTGTATCAAACCGACAACTCATTAAGGCATGTCATATCCTATTATGCAAGTTTTATTTTCCTGGTCCATTCACCCCCGTTACGTTCGCAAGCATTCGTTTAATGTTGAAATCGCCAGCGACGCGTTTCTGATGCAGGGACTAATCATGCCTTTTAACGTAAAGAACTGCTACAAAACAGGCCAGGCCCGGCGATGACCTTTTTAACAAAGCGCCCTGACCAGCATGGATAATATCCCTGCTTAAATGGGAGCGAAAAAATGAGTATGGGCAATGCGCGCAGGGATAGTGTATGGTTACAGCCCATTTATCAGGAAAGACCCTATGCCACAACGCAAAGATTCAAAAAATAATCGCAACTATCTCGTCAAATGCACCTGCCCTCACTGCACCAAACAGTCAGAACATAGCTTTACACGAGTCCAGAAAGGCTTGTCATTGATGTGCCCTCATTGCAGTAAACTTTATAATCAAGACAAAACAGCCTTTGCTTAAGTCCGGTGTTTTTCCCGGAAATACATCACGGGTCAGAAGATCGTATAATACTTAAGTATTAATTTCATACGAAACCCTCCCGTCTGGCTTTTTCACACAGACGGGTACCACAAAGCTATATGCTCTGAACTCTATAACAAATCTACTTGTTCGCCTCCTTTCCAGAGGAATTATCTTAATTTATTTCACGTACAAACTGTAACAAAATAAGCGCAACAGCTAACCAGCAAATGCTATAAATATTATCAGGATGGAAAATACAGAGTGCGGAAATAAGGAGTAAATATGAAAGTTAAACTAACAGCCCGATTTATGGCCAGAGTGCATTTATTTTTGGCGTTAATTTGGGCAGTGCTGACAATCCCAACATTGCTGTGGTGGAAAAATAGCATACTCTGGGTTTCGCTGATGAGTATTTACGCCATCGTCATTTCGCATCTGGCAGCCTATAGTGCCGCACACGCCGAAAAAGCCGCCAGTCAGGCACTGAATGAAAGTGGCGAAGCGAATAAAAAAATACATGCGAAAAATACAGAGGCCGCAAAACAATAATTACCCGGAATTCACCTCGCCTGCTTTGCAGGTGAGGTCAGATTAACCGGGCGCAGTAATGTAGGGTTTCGATTCAATCTGACATAGCATCAAAAAAACGCATCGCAGGAAAGAACGTATATTCTATTTCGTCACCCTGTCGCAGTAACGTCACTCTTCTGATAATACCCCACCCGGTCGGCTTCCCAACCAGAATCAGGCGACACAGTTTTTTAGAGATGTATTTACTCAGAAAATCAACGTATTACTCATCCTTTTTTTTGAGAAGAGGTACTCTATTCATACTGATAATGCTGTGAAGGCGGGATGCCATTTTATTTTTCTCTTCTTGCGAAACTTCGGTGCAACACTCCGCCAGTTCCTGCCAGAGGAACAGCGCCCCCTCTGCCATCGTGTACCATGTAGCAGCCACCCGACCATACTCGGGGTCACATTCACGGATGGCCTTGTCCATCATAAGATTCAACACACTTTCGGTATGATCAGTTATCACATCAAGCCGCATAATTTATCTCTCCACGATACATTATGTATGGGATAGCGTAACGGTATAAGATTGTTAAAATTATTTATATACTACTGAATAATATATTTTCGGAATAAGCTTAAATTCTGATTTTTGAGACGAAGTGCAAAGGAATACTATACCGCATTTGCTGCCAAATTAACTCAAGCAAAACATAGTGGTGGTGAAGATACCAGGCAAAAGGAGTGTGAGCCTCACTGTGTCGACCGAAAAAAGATTCCCCTTCACAATTGAAGCAGCACTGCATAAAAATTAATAAATACTTAAACCGCATCTTTCCGCCAGCACGAAAGCATAGAGAAAAAAGCTGTTCTAATAACGTCAAAAACACACATGCAGCGAAGAGCAGGCAGAATACATACCTGAAACCTATGACGCCTCTTATGCATTCATTCTTTACCATCGCCTTCTTCTATGAATAACAATTCACTTTTTCATAATAATAAAGTTGTAAAGGTTAGCCAGAAATGTGCCGATAGCACTTATAAGACAACACAGCAAATAAGGAAAATAACGATATGTCATGGATTTATCGTATTTCTATGAGAATGAAGTTATTTATCGCGTTATTCCCTCTGCTACTTGCGCTGATATGGTTTGCCGGTTCAGGCATGCTCAGCCGCATCGGTACCGAACGACAGATGGACACTATCGGTCAGTTAACAACGCTTGCCCGCAGCACGGGAGACGTTGTTCATCAACTGCAACGTGAACGTGGAATGAGCGCCGGTTTTATCGGTGCGCGTGGGCAGCAGTTCCGCGATGAAATCCTCGTGCAGCGGAAATTAACTGATGACGCACTGGTAAAGTTAAACCAGGCGTTAGCCCGGACGGATACGAATTTAATACAGGGCAATATTGCCGCCACACTGAAAATGTTTAAAGACAATATTCAGTCCCTCGACGCCACCCGTAATGCGATAAGCGCGCTGAATATAGAGGCGTCAAAGTCGACGCAGTTCTATACGCAGACCATCTCCGGGTTGCTGAGTTTCGTTGGTGGTATAGGTCAGTTAAGCGCCTCCGGCCCAATGGTGAATGAGCTGGCAGCCTTCTATAGCCTGCTGAATTTAAAGGAGCAGGCCGGGATCGAGCGCGCACTGCTCACCAATGTCTTCTCTGTTGATCGCTTTAGCGACGGTCAATTCCGTATGCTCAGTGATGTGGTGGGTAAACAAGAAGCCTGGCTGACCGCCACCCGCCGCTTTAGTAGCGAAGCTCAGGCTGCAGAGCTGGATAAAGCCCTTGCGTCGGCCGAAGTCACCCGCGCTCTTGAGCTGAGAACGATTGCCTTGAATAAAGCGCAGGAAGGTGGATTTGGCGTTAAACCGACGGACTGGTTTACTGCCCAGACCAAACGCATTGAGATACTTCGCCAGGTAGAAACCCAGGCGGCGGATGCCCTGCTCGCACATTCGGCGGCACTGGCCCACAACGCACGTGTTGACTGGCAATCCTTTCTGGCGATCAGTCTGATTGCCCTGCTCATTGCTATTGCCTTTGCCATGATAGTGGTGCGCAGTATTCAACAACAACTAACCAACACACTGAAAACCATCAATGAGATGGACGGCGATTTGACCCGCCGCCTCGATGTACCGGGTAGCGACGAGCTCTCTGCTCTTAATCGCGCCTACAATCAGGCAATCGAAAACATTCAGCATATCGTGCAGGAAATTAAATCGGGCGCGCTGATACTCAGCAACGCCAGCAGTGATATTACCGACGGTAACCAGGATTTGGCTCAGCGTACCGATGAGCAGGCTGCATCCATCGTTGAAACCGCCGCCAGTATGGAACAGATATCGACGGCCATCTCCCAGACCGCCCATAACGCCAGCGAGGCGGAACGACTAACCCAATTGATGGCAAACGACGTGCTGGATGCGACCCGCGTTTCCAACGAGGCCAGCCAGAGCATGGCGGCTATCCGTTCGTCCAGCGACAATATTTTCCAGATTGTGGCGTCAATCGATGAGATCTCGTTTCAAACCAACTTACTGGCGCTAAACGCCGCAGTTGAAGCCGCCCGCGCGGGGGAACTGGGCAAAGGTTTCGCCGTTGTGGCCGCAGAGGTGCGCCATCTTTCCCAACGCTGTGCCAGAGAGGCCAGCCTGATTCGGGAGTTGGTTAATCAGAACATGGATAACATTGGCGAAGGGGTGCAACGAGTTTCGGCGTCCGAGGCGGCACTGAAAGCGGCAGCGGATACAACCGGGCGGATGAAGCAATATGTCAGTGATATCGCCCGCGCAGCCAATGAACAATCGCTTGGCGTAACACAAGTGCATCAGGCACTGAATCAACTGGAGCAGGTCACTCAGCAAAACGCGGCGCTGGTTTCCCAGATGGCAACCGCCAGTCAAATGCTTGACGCACAGTCAAAATCGATGTCCACGCTTGTTGACCGCTTTGTATCCTGAGATAACGGAAAGCAGACATCTGGTCTATCCGGGTGTCTGCCGCCCTCTCAGGACTCAACAACGCTTAATTATATTAACCGTAAACGCGACATAACGTCCCGGTTATACTCAACGTCCAGTCACCGGTCACTGCCGGAATAAACACCGATTGCCCCTCCTTGAGTGTCGCCGTTTCTCCACAAGGATGATGCAATAACGCCTGCCCATCGATCACTAAAACAATCTCTGCACTCGTAGTCTGTATAGCAACATCTTTCACATCGCTATAGACATCAAAGCAAAAATCCTCCACCGGAATCGGATAATGGCGTTTTCCTGCTTCACTTATCGGCCGCATGCGTAATTGCGCCGCATAAATCGGTTCAAATACCGTGCAAGCCATAAGCTCCTTCAGGTTAATTTTTTTCGGCGTTAACCCGGCTCGCAAAACATTATCGGAGCTGGCCATCACTTCCACGGCGACGCCATGAACATACGCATGTAACGTACCGGGTGAAAGAAACATCGCCTCCCCTGGCTGCAATGTCAGGCAATTGAGAAACAGCGGCGCGAACAGGCCAATATCGTCAGGATAATATTGATGCAGGCGTAATATAAACGTCGCCAGATTATCGTCATACCAGTCCCTGGCATTATCAATAAGCCGTTTTAATGCCTGCTGTTTTTCATCCTGTGGTAGCTGCATCACCAGGAGGAAAAATGCCTGCAGTGTTTCTGCGCAGGGGGAGACGGCTAATTGTGTTAACGCATCACTGAGTGACGGAATATTAAGTGGCGTAAAGTTACCCACAATGTCAGCGGGGTTACGAAAGCCGTTCATCGCCATAAACGGCGTCAGCGCATAAACCAGCTCTGGCTTATGGTTATCATCGTTGTAATCAGGCGGGTTATCCGGATTTTGTTGTTGGCGCTGAAACCCCGCCTGCGCCTGCGCTTTTTGCGGATGAACCTGAATCGACAGCGCACTTTCGGCGGCAAGGATCTTTAACAGATACGGTAGCTCACCGAATTGCCCGGCAATTTTACTGCCGAGCATGGCCTGCTTATCAGTAGCAATCAGTTCCGTCAAAGAACAGGTGCCGTCTTCACAGACAACCTGAGAAATCCCCGCCGGATGCACGCCCATCCATAATTCTGCCTGCGGTTGGTCATCAGGATTCGGAATATGAAAACGTGCGTTGAGCGCAGAGCGACTCCCCCACGGATAATTCTTCACCACATTTACGAGTGGATAGAAACAGTGACTCACGTCGATTACTCCTCGTCAGTGAACTGGTTGGTTTGGGCAAGCGTCTTAAACCATACCCCGTTGCGCTTTATATGCCGCTCCCCTGTTTCAATATCGAGACGATAAAAGCCATAGCGACGTTTGAAGGAATTAATCCACGACCAGTTATCAATGAAGGTCCACTGGTGAACACCAAAACAGTTCGCCCCATCCGCAATAGCCCGATGTAGCTGAATTAAATGCTCCTTCATCAGACCGATACGGAAACTGTCATCAATCATGCCATCAGCCTGAACCGGTCCCTCAGATTCGAGATCCATGGCAATACCAATCTCCGCCAGATACCATTTAATATTGCCGTAGTTGTCGCGGATATTTGCGGCGATGTCGTAAATCGCCTGCGGCAAAATTTCGTTATTATCCCGGTATGGGTTAAAGCGCCCGTGCGGATTCACATAATTTTCGAAATAAAATTCTGGGGTGAAATAATCGAGGGTGTAGGCGGACTCCCGTGCTTTTACACGTCGGGGGACATAATAATTGACGCCAAGAAAATCGATATGCGATGAAGTAATCAGGTCAACGTCGGCTTTCGCCACCTCCGGCAGGGACTTATTCGCGACGAGGATTTCGCATAACTCTTTCGGGAACTGATGTTTCACCAGCGGATCGAGAAAACTGCGGTTGAACAGTAAATCAGCATACGCGGCGGCTTTTTTATCTTCAACAGAATCATTGCGGGTGTAGGACGGCGTCAGGTTCAACACCACACCAATCTCGCCGTCCAGCGCCAGTTGTCGATAGACCTGAACCGCCTTTGCATGCGCCAGCATAATATTGAATGCCACCTGCGCCGCCAGCTTGCCATCTTTTTTGCATGGATAGTGGAAGTCATACAGATAGCCCCCTTCAACCGGCACAATCGGCTCGTTGAAGGTTATCCAGTATTTCACTTTATGGCCGAACAGGGTGAACGCGGTCTGTGCAAAACGGGCGAACAGGTCGGTGACTTTCGCTGATTCAAAACCGCCATATTTTTTCTGCAGCACTTCGGGCATATCAAAGTGGTAAAGGTTGATCATCGGCTCAATGCCGTTGGCGATCATCTCGTCCAGATATGCATGGTAGAAACGCACCGCGTCGGCATCGGGCTCACCCGTTTCAAAGTCGGCAATCAGCCGCGACCACTGAATCGAAGTGCGAAAAGAGTTGAAGTTCAACCCTTTCATTAACGCCACATCGTCTTTGTATTTGGTGTAGGTTTCACATACCTTTTGCGGCCCCATTTGCTGATAAAACCGCTCAGGGTGTTCAGCAAACCAACTGTCCCAAATGGAACGATGGGCTTTCCCTTCTACACCTTCGGTTTGTGGGCCAGATGCTGCTGCACCCCAGAAAAATCCGTCCGGGAATTGATACCGGGTCATAACGCCTCCTCAGATAAAAAAGGCTGCGCCCAACGGACGCAGCCAATGTCACTACTCTGCAGTCACTTCAATGGATTTAATAAACATGTAGCCCCAGTCGCCCGGGAACTTGCCGAAACTAATGGTATTTGTGCCCGCGTTTAGCGTCACAGGCACAACCATTTGCTGACCTTTTTCATCGGTCTGCGGGAATTCAACCTCGACTGGCGCCCCCTCGTTCACAACAAACGAATTCTTTTTACCACCCCATTTGCCGTTGAAGGTCACGTGTAACGCGAAGCGCCCCTCCCAGGGAACCTCCACCTGCCAGGTAACCTTATCGCCTTCACTGGCGAACGGGCCGAGAAAACCGTCATCGCCAATGGCAAGCTGGTTTTCACTGGCTTTCACCACATTCAGTTTGCCTTTACTGACGTCCAGCACGCCGCCGCCAAAAGTACAGTAATCAGCGGGTGATTTACCGACGGCCTCTTTCACCGTGACGTTGACGGTTTTGCTCGTACTCAGCAGGCCGTCGTCAGCCGTAAACGTCAGGGCATAAGTACCCGGCGCGGAGAACCAGGCACGCGTGTCGGCTTTACTGCTGTCGCACAGATGCACCTTGTCATTGCCGTTATTGCTCCAGCTCAGCGCCAGTTTGCGGTCAGGCAGATTGTCGTCTGTCGCGGTGGCTTTCAGCGCCACGCCTTTATCCTGTGTTGTCGCCAGGGAAGCGGTCAGCGCAACGGTCGGGGCTTTATTCTCCTGAGTATGTTTCACGCTGATCACGTTCGATGGTGCTGATGCCCCGCTCTCGTTTTTGGCTATCACGCGGTAGTAATAGGTTTTTCCCAACTGTAAGTTGCGGTAGTCGTCGCGGAACAAGGCCATCGTTGCCGGGTTCCACTCGTTCACCCCATCAGAGATATCTTTGCTGACCACCTGCCAGGGGCCGGTTGCCGAGGCGGCACGCTCAACATCGTAATTGCGCCCAACGGCGGCCCCCATCCAGTTAATGGCAAAAGGTGAATTGGTTTCACGCAGACGCGGCGCATCCGGTACGGGGAGCGCAGGTGCTTTATCTAAACCAGCAAGCTGCGCTGAGGCCCTGCGCACCAGATTCACCACCTCCATTTCCTGATTCGCTTTACCTTCTAGCGGGAATCCTGGCAGGTGGTAGCTGTAGTGGCCGGTGTACTCTTTGTGCCAGTAAAAACCGCCGTCATGGCGATGGCCGCGAAAGCCCCAGATAAAGCCGCCGACGGCCTGCGCGCCGTTGACCTCGCTGTGCACAATCGATTGCATAATGTCATTGAGCTGCGCGTGGCCAAGCAGGCCAAATTCGCCGACCAGATAGGCTTTTTTACCGCCGATGGCCTGCAGATCTTTGCTGACCTGATCGGGGTGGTTATTCCCGGCATTGGTGTAGTAGTGGTTGCTGACGATATCGATATTCGGATCGGTCAGGGCAAACGCATTTATCTTTTTATAGGTGCCGTCGACGATGAGCTGATGCGGTGCCCACTTACGGATCCATGCCGCCGTTTGTTTGAGGAAATCGGCATTGGTGTCTTCCAGCTCATTGCCCGTTTCCCAGGCCATGATTGCTTTTTCATCGAAGTAGGCTCGCCCGGTTACCGTATTGGTACGAGTAATCACCTGACGAATAACGTCCAGATAGGCTTTAAAGGTTTTACTGTCAGTACGGTAAAAATCCTCGGGTTTTTCATGATAGAACGCGGCCAGTTGTTCACGGCCGCCCCACCACCACCAGTGATCGATAAAGGGCAGGATTAAACGCAGTCCTTGTTTATCGGCTTGCGCAATCATGTTGTCGTAAACTTTCATCGCCTCTTCATTCAGACGCGGCATGCCATCCGGCGTTTCAGGCGCGAGAATATGCGTTGCGCGCCCGCAGGCTACATCGTTTTCCTGTTGAACAGAGAGCACATAGACACGCTGCGCTTTGGCGCCGGTTTGCACTATCGCGCGGATCCAGTTTTCCTGTTCTTCTGCGGTTGGCCATTTGAAGTACTGCCCCCAACCGCGTGGATCGGCTTTGCAAACTCCACGCGCGTCATCCTCAATGCGATGCAACTCCGGCGCGTGGATACCGGCAAAGCGAAAGACGTTGTTGCCGTCTTTCAACTGCGCGCCATCACGGGTGATAAAGTTTTCGAAATGCGACTGTTCTGCGGCCATGGCCCCTGCGCTTCCCAACACCGAAAGCATCGACACCAGCAGCCATTTGCGTAAAGGTTTAGACATGTTCATCTCTCCTTAGAACCACACTTCAGCCTGGACGCCAAAGTTTACGGTATCCGTACTGCCGCTGCGGCTGTACCCCCCGGCGGAGATGGTGTTGGTGCTCCAGTCATAGTTGCCGTCCAGGGCATCAGATACGCCTTTATCCCATTTGGCGTACGTTACAAAGAAGCGCAACTGCGGGCGACTCCAGTAACCCGAGTCGAACGTCAGGGTTGGCGCGACGGTCACTTTCGTCAGCCCCCCTTTACCTTTGCCATTCACACCTTTGTAGTTTTCATCATCCAGATACTCGTAGCCCACTTCATACTGCATGGCGAAATTCTTAGTTATCTGGTGATACGGACGAACCCCGGCAACCCAGCGCGTGCGGCCCCAGCCGTCGGCATCGCTGCTCCACCAGCGGTAATTTTTATCCTTCTGGTAATAAGCGAAGGTCGAGATATCAACGTTATTCACTGACGCCATGCTATCCAGTATGACGCGCCACGACTGGGTATCGTCCAGGTTGGCCCAACCCCAGCCATTTTTACCCAGCGAATCCCCCGCCCCCAGGCCGCGTCCATACTGCATAACCAGTTTTGAATAGCCGCCGGTCAGTCCCCAGAAACCATCAAAATTGTAAACCCCGGTGATGCCATAGCCTTTTTCAGCAGACGTTGGATGGTTTTCGTTGCGGTTCATGTGATGACCGACGAATTCAAGATCCAGGCCGGTGCCGCCGATTTTCTTCAACCACACGTTGAGGGAATAGTCATCCGGATACCCCTGATCGCCCTTATCAACAGGATAGGCTTTGGTTTCATCGGTCGGAGAGAAGGCGTAGACACCGGCATCCAGGCTCGCAAAACCGAGATCCATATGATCGAAACCGCCACCGGTACCGTTGTACTGAATGTATTCCCAGTCGTACTGATGACTTGAGGTATTGGAACTGCTGTAGCGCTTGCCGCCCCAGAAGGTGATGTCCGGGGCAAAGTCGAGGTTGCTTAATTCAACAAACCCTTCGCGGAATTGCGCGTCATGGCCATCGTCGTCCCGGCAGTTCCAGTCAGCGGTACATTTGCTCTGATGGGTAATATTGGCCTGAATTTTTGCCACCGCGCCTGATGTTGATTTCAGCGTAACCTGTGGAATTAATTCGATTTTGGTGTCTTCTTCGTTCCCCAGACGCCATTTTCCATCGGGCATCAATCCTACGGAGTCGACGCGGTTGCCATCGGAATTCGCCAGAATGCCGGAACGAATATAGCCGTGAAGCGTGAAGTCATATGACTTGACCTCCTCAGCCTGGGCGTTCGCGCAGAGTGCAGCGTTAATGAGTAAGGCCAGAGGTATTAATCGGTTCAACCTGTTCATGATTTTCCTTTTTCTTTTTCTGAGTGAAAGAGCGTCTTATTGGCGCAAAGGGAAATTTACGGATCAAAAAAGGAAAAGTACATCCAGATATGGAAAGCGCTTTCCATAATTGCCGGATCAAATCACAAAATCGAGAATAATGGCAATGATAACGTGATGAAAATCACATAAATGGGTGTGAGTTATAAAAAAGCCAGCGCGGTCATCGCGCTGGCCGGGAAACGGCGGCAGGTTTACTTACTCTCTGCATCCAATAACTGGCGTTCATACACCCTAAAAAATGGCCGGTAGATCATCCAGGAGTTGAACAACGCAAACAGGCACATAAACATGTTTTTCCAACTGCCGTTTGCTGACCAGGCAGCGCCGAGCGGCGATGGCATTGACCAGGGCAACATCGCCACGGCGCGGTCCAGTACGCCAAGGTGTGTGAGATACCAGGCAATACAGGCATTGATGACAGGAACGAAAATAAAAGGGATTAAAAATATGGGGTTAAGGATAACCGGAAAGCCAAACAGAATAGGTTCGTTGATATTAAACAGCGAGGGAATAAAGCCAAGTTTCCCGACGCTTTTCAACTGCCGGGAACGGCTGCGTAACGCCATAAAGATCAGTGGTAAGGTGGAGCCTATTCCGCCAATCAGCAGATAGAAATCCCAGAAACCCTGCAGATAAATATGGGGAAGCTGTGCCTGCCCGCTTGCCAGCGCCTGCTGGTTTTCAAACAGATAAGTCATCC
This sequence comes from Citrobacter sp. UYEF32, assembly GCF_040546205.1. NCBI lineage: Bacteria > Pseudomonadati > Pseudomonadota > Gammaproteobacteria > Enterobacterales > Enterobacteriaceae > Citrobacter > Citrobacter sp. UYEF32. The sequence continues at coordinate 872,600 of NZ_JBEPNI010000001.1, forward strand.
AGAAGGGATTCATGATGCCGGTCACAATTAAGGCGCCATGGATGCCGACAAACCATAATAAATTGCAAATAATCAAAGAGATAAGAATAGCCGTCAGCGTATCAGAAGCGATAATTAACGGGCGAAAGGCTTCGCTTATCAGACCCGGCAGGATCATGCCGGTGGTCAGCTTTAACGTCATATTTACCGCCGTGACAGACAGCATCACCACCAGCAACGGCACAAGGAGCTGGAAACCATTGCGCGTCATCACCGGCACCTCATCCGGCAGGCGTATACACCAGCCTTTATTGTAAAAAAACCTAATAACTTCAATACTATAAAAGCTTGATATCAACGCGCTAAATATCCCTAACCCTCCTAAATAAACATTGCTCCCATCCGTGGTTTTAAAGCCAATAAAGAGCAGAAAACTTATGCACCCTGTCAGGCCCGATAACCTTTCCGGCAACTGGTATTGCTTGGCAAGACTGGCGCTGGCCCCAAAGGCAATGATTAACGCCACCAGACCAATCGTCAGTTCAAAGGTGGGTAAAAGCATCGGGCGAACAAACTGGTAGTAACCGCCAAACCACGAGAAAGGGTTAATGGAAACAGGCGGAAAGATCAACGGCACCATCAGGCTACCGACGATAACAAAAGGCATTGCCAGCGCAAAACTGTCGCGCATGGCGGTGATGTGCTGGCTGCGGGTGAGCATATTGGCAAAAGGGGTAATCCGTTGCTCGATCAGCACAACAACAACATTCATAAACTGAATGTTCATGATGGAACCTATTTAATCCACGAAGTCGCGGGATCATCGCTTACATCGATCCAAAGTGAAAGTCTCAAACTGGTGATCGTGCTCACATTTAATGCATCCATCTATGGAAAGCGCTTTCCGTTCTGAATCCAAAAAGTCTATAGTGCGCCCATTCTCGTCACACAGTCAGGAGTCTTTTCATGAAAAAAATCATGCTTTGTTGTTCCGCTGGCATGTCGACCAGCTTGCTGGTGAAAAAAATGGTGGAAGAGGCGGAAAAGCGCGGTCTGGACGTTGATATCAAAGCCTTTGGTGTCGCGGAATTTGAACAACAAGTGGGGCATTACGAGGTCGTTCTTCTTGGCCCGCAAGTGAAGTACATGCAGAAGGATCTGCAACACAAAGCGAATGCCTACGGTATTCGCGTTGAGCCCATCAACATGATGGATTACGGGATGCAGAAGGGTGCAGCAGTTTTAGATTTTGCCCTTTCATTAATCGACAATAAAAAATAAGGGACACGCCATGAGTTCTCTGTACTCGAAATTAATCGCGGTGATTGAGCAAAAAATCACGCCGCTGGCCGGCGCCGTCGGCCAGCAAAAATACGTTACCTCTATTCGTGACGGTTTCATCCTTGCGCTGCCGTTTATGATTGTCGGCTCTTTTATGCTGGTGTTTATTTTTCCGCCCTTTTCCCCCGACACCACCTGGGGATTCGCGCGCGCCTGGCTGCAATTCTCGCTCGATAATCGCGCCAACCTGATGCTGCCGTACTATTTCAGCATGGGCATCATGACGATATTTATTTCTGTCGGGGTTGCCGCCAGTCTCGCCCGCCATCATGAACTGGATCCACTGACGTCAGGCATGCTCTCGCTGATGGGCTTTTTGCTTATCGCCGCGCCGCTTAAAGATGGGCAAATTTCGACGGCGTATTTCTCCGGCCAGGGGATTTTCACCGCCCTGCTAGTCGCCATCTATACCACGGAGCTGTACGCCTTCCTGCGTCGGAACAACATCACCATCCGCCTGCCGCCTGAAGTCCCGACCGGGGTGGCACGTTCGTTCGAAATCCTCATCCCGGTTCTTGCCGTGGTGCTGACGCTGCATCCGCTGAATCTGGTTATTGAAGCCCAATTTGGCATGATCATCCCGGAAGCGATCATGTCGCTGGTTAAACCGCTGGTCGCCGCGTCGGACACCTTACCGGCTATTTTGCTCTCTGTGCTGGTGTGCCAGATCCTGTGGTTTGCCGGGATCCATGGCGCGCTGATCGTCACCGGCATTATGAACCCTTTCTGGATGGCGAACCTGTCCGTCAACCAGGCGGCCATTGCCGCAGGCACCGCCATTCCCCACATTTATGTGCAGGGTTTTTGGGATCACTATCTGCTGATCGGCGGCGTGGGTTCAACCTTACCGCTGGCGCTGCTGTTGATTCGCAGCAAAGCCGTGCACCTGCGCACTATCGGCCGTATGGGTATCGTTCCTGGTATGTTCAACATCAATGAACCCATTCTGTTTGGTGCACCGATCATTATGAACCCGCTGTTCTTCCTTCCGTTTGTGCTTGTGCCGATGGTCAATGCGACACTGGCCTACCTGGCACTCGACTTTGGCCTGGTCGCCCGTGTGGTCTCGATGACCCCGTGGACCACGCCGGCGCCGATCGGCGCCTCCTGGGCGGCAAACTGGGCTTTTAGCCCTGTCATTATGTGTCTCATTTGTATGGTCACTGCCACCGCCATGTATTTTCCGTTCTTTAAAGCCTACGAAAAACAGCTACTTGCACAAGATACCGCTGAAAATCAGCCATCCGGTGCTACAGGCCAGTCAGAAACCGCATAACTGCAATAACCGAACTCAGAGGATGTTATGGAATTAGAAGAGCAAGTCATGGGCATTATCATCAATGCCGGACAATCACGCAGCCTGTGCTATGAAGCATTGCAGAGCGCCAAAGAAGGCAATTTTGCCGATGCTGATGAAAAAATGCAGCAGGCGCAACACTTTGCCCGTGAAGCGCATTTAGTCCAGACCCAGCTTATTGAAGCCGATGAAGGCGAAGGAAAAACCAAAATGACGCTGGTGATGGTGCATGCCCAGGACCACCTGATGACCTCCATCCTTGCGAAAGAGTTAGTGACGGAACTTATCGAGATTTACCGCACGCGCCATTAATTGCACGACACCGAAGAGAGGCGCAGCCTCTCTTCTTTTACTGGAGGATGACAATGCTTCACCTTGGCCTTGATATTGGCGGTACAAAAATGGAAGCGGTACTGCTGGACCAAAACGGCACCGTTCGTTTTCGTGAGCGGCGTCCAACGTATAAAGCCGACTACGCCGGATTTCTTCATCATCTCGTCGGGATGGTGGAATACATCAAAACCGAACAGAAGCAGGAATTTACCATCGGGATTGGGCTGCCGGGCGCGATAGACCCGGAAACCGATCTTATCAAGAATTGTAATTGTCTGGTGCTGAATGGCGAAAATTTAGCAAAAGATCTGGCCTGTCGCCTGGAACAACCGGTTTTTCTGGCCAACGATGCCGACTGTTTTACCCTCTCCGAGGCCATCGACGGTGCGGGCCAGGGTTATGGGACAGTGTTTGGCGTTATTATCGGCACCGGATGCGGCGGCGGCGTGGTGGTGAATGGACAGTTACTCAGCGGCCCCAACGCCATTGCAGGCGAATGGGGACACAATCCACTGCCAGGCTGGACAGCAGAAAAAGATGGCCCGGTTCAGCACTGCTATTGTCTGCATGAGAACTGTATTGAAAGCTATATTTCCGGCACCGGATTTAGCCGTCGTTTCAATGAGAAACAGGAAAGCCAGCTAAGCACGGAGTCGATCATTGCCGCAGCCGAAGCAGGCGATCCGCTGGCGTTCGCTCATTATCAGCACTTTATCGACGCTTTTGCGCGCAGCATCGCCGGGGTTATCAATACGCTCGATCCGCATGTCATTGTCATTGGCGGCGGCCTTTCTAACGTTGCATCGATCTATCGCGACCTTCCACCAGCTATCAAGAGGTACATTTTTTCATCCTCTTGTCACACTGCTATTGTGAAAGCCAGGTTCGGTGACGCCAGCGGGGTTCGCGGCGCTGCATGGCTGCCCACGCTTCATTCGCACCAAACTGATACGGCGCGCCGTACGGCGTAAGTGACTAAAACTGGTCTGCATTTATGGTATTATTGGGAGAAAATCGCCATACAGAAAACACCATGCCTACTATTGATGATGTTGCAAAATTAGCCAATGTTTCCCGCGCCACGGTTTCACGCGTGCTGACCGGCACACGTGGCGTGCGCGACGATAGCCGTGAAGCGGTGTTAAAAGCCGTTGAAGTGCTCGACTATCGTCCCAGTTTTGCGGCGCAGACGCTGGCCAGTAATACATCAGGTTATATCGGTATGGTGTTGCCCGCTCATGAAGCCAGTTTCAGCGCGACGCTTTTGCCTCGCCTGTCGCTTGCGGTGAAAGCGCTCAATAAATCATTACTGATTCAGTACGTTAATGATGAACATGAGCAAAAAGCCGCCATACACAGTCTGCATCATCAATGCGCGGCGGTGGTGACCTTAAGTCATGCCAGTAGCGATATGCCAGCCAATGTCATCGCCTTTGACGCCTTTTCCACTAAAGGAAGCGCCAACCAGGGCTATAACTATGCTTTCGCGGCAGAAAGCGCCTGTCGTTATGTGCTCGGGAAAGGGCACCGCAATATTGCCTTGCTCGTTGATAATGAAGACGACGTTGCCAGTAAGCAGATGCTGGAAGGGTATCGCAGCGTTTTGCAGAATTACTCGCTACCGTTTAACCGCCAGTTGCTGGTTATGGCCAACAACAATATCGAACAGGCATTGTTAAAACTCATAAACAGTTTTACAAAATACACGGCAATCATTGCCAAACGCGACAGCTACGCCGCCGAGGCCATGCGTTTATTGCGTGAATTTAATATCGCCGTACCGCAAGAAGTCTCTATCGTCAGCCTTGAGGATTCCCCGCTTGCCGCGTTGCTTTATCCTCCGCTGACCTGCATCGCTTACCCTGTCGATCAATTGCTGGAACAATGTATACAACGTATTCAGTCATTGATTGATGGGCACCCTGTCTTTGTGGAAGAGGGCAAATCGATTACCGGACGCCTGGTGGCACGCGCATCGGTAACCGATATTAACGCGATGTGAAATTCCCTTTCGCGTAAATGGGCGCAGCGGGAAAACCTCGACATAAGGAGCACGATTCTGTCGCTGTAGATGACCTTGCCTGCCCTTATCCTTCTGCCCTGCCCCGTTTACGCCGTCAGCGCGCGACACTCCGCCATAAGATATTCGCGCTACTGCCACAGCTCACTAAAACGGCCGCGTCGCGGAGGTGCGAATGGAGAAATCCAGAGAAACAGCGTCATCCTGGTCAACGTCTATTACGCTCATCACACGGTCATCCGTGCTGACGTGGCGCGACCTTAACGCCTGTGCTTTTTCCGGTTGCCCCGCCAATTCGTAGGCCTGTGCCAGATCGCGTCGCCAGTTGGCATTCCATGGGCAGGCCTGGAGTCCCTTTTCCATGTGCCCGATGCCATCGGCCAGGTGCCCTTTGCGAACATAAATCAGGCCTACCATGAAATGCGCGGTAGCGTGTTCGGGCAGATGGTGCAACAGGCGTCTGAAAAGCATCTCGGCTTCATCAAGTTTTCCCTGACGATAGTAGACAATACCCTCGGTCTGCATTCCCGGCACCGGCAGGCTTACCATCTCAATAGGCTCATGCACGATCTTCGCATTGGTTCCCGCGGTAAGCGGCGCCAGAAAGTCCGCGTAACGCCGCCAGCGTTCGCGCGCGGTCTGATAGATAGGCTGACGCACCTGCCACACACTGGCGGTCTTGACCGGCCTGTCCAGTTCAGACGTGTCGAGCACCTGTGGCTCCCACTGCACGCCCAGATAAGCGAGCATGCGGCGCGCCTCACGCTCCGGGTCAGAGACGACATCCTCGTAGCGCACCTCAAGAATTTCGCCGGGGAATAGCTGGTTCCAGTGGTGCATCAACAGATTGTGGTCGGCCAGTTGTTCACCAATCCATTGCAAATCATAGGCGAAGCCCATACCGCCATGTTTGGCTGCGTAGTCGGTGAAGTAGTTGGAGATAGCGATATCACGCGGGTCGCGTCGCACTGAGATTATCCGCGCGTTCGGGAACAGCAGCTTGATAAGACCAATGTTCTCGAAATTGTGCGGCAGCTTGTCCACCACATGCCGAACCTCAGAAGCGTTTTCTGGCACGGTTTCCCGCAGTTCCTTGAGCAGGCTGGCGGTGATACCCGCCACGACATCGGCCGACAGATCGTCCACACAATCCGGGTAATGGTGTCCTGACCCCGTATGACGCTCCCAGCGCTCCAGCCTGGCGATCGTGCTGGGAATCACCCCCAGTTCGCCCGCGCCGTGGATTTGGCTGTGCCCCGCCAGAATCTGTTCAATCAGCGTCGTACCGGAACGCGGCATACCCAGTACGAATACCGGCAGCGTTGAATCGTTGCCGATGTGGCGTCGGTGCTCGTAGAGCGAACGGCTGAATGCGTGGCGGATACGCGCGCAGCTTTGTCGGTGTGCAACCGGATCGTAACGTAGAAGTGCGCGGTGGGCGGCATTGGCTTCGTTGGCCAGGGTGAAGGCTCTGGCGTACTCTTTGCGTTTTTCCCAGGCAGCAGCCAGTTGCAGCAGCAATCCAGGCTGCACCGGGCCGGACAAGCCAGGCCGACGCGCCAGATTTTCCAGGCGAATCAATGTCTCTTCATCTTGCGGAAAACGACGGGCATTGATCAGCGCCGCATGACCGCGTGCCGGGTCGATCGCCAAAATTTGCTCGAACAGCGCAACAGCCTCGTCGATACGCCCCAATTGCATATATAACTGTCCCAGCCCTTGCAGTGCCGGGAGCAGTTGCGGATGTGCCTGTAGCACGTCGATGTATCGCGCCTCTGCCCCGGCGTACCGCTGTTCCTGCGCGTCTGCACCGGCCAGTGCTACTTGCGCCTGCGCCAGCCAGTGACCGATTTGCGCGGCGTCCATATCGGGTGAAGGCGTCAGCGCCCCGGCCTCCTCAAGAGCCTGTTCAGCCATTGTACGCGCCAACGCCGGATGCCCCTGGGTAGCGACGCTGGCAAGCTTGAGGCGCAGAGGAAGCGTTATTTTTTGCTGCTGCCCGGCCAGATTAATGGCACGGTGCAACAAGGCAATGGCATGCGGTATGCGCCCCTGCAACTCAGCCAGTTCAGCGTGCTGTAGGTACAGGTCCGGATGTTCCGGGTAATGACGCAGACCATGGCGCAGCGCATCCTCGGCCTGGGCATGGCGTCCTCGCTCGGCCAGACGCTGAACATAACCGGTCAGCAGGCCGCAGTAATCGTCCTCAGCCAATTCAGCATGGCGTGCGTCCAGCCAGGCATCAGCGCGGGCGAAGTCGCCACGGGCCAGCCACAGCTCCAGACGCAGACCGCGCAGTTGCTGATCGTGCAGCGCCACCTGCTGTGCGGGCCAGTGCTCCCGCTCGCCTGCCCAGAAGCGGTCTGCGGCGGCCAGCGTCTCTTCGGCCTGATGCAACGCCTCACTTTGCAGGTAGAGACGCAGCAGTTGCTGATAGACGTCGATACGTGGTTGCAGGCGCAGACTGCACTCATACAGGGGGATAGCCTCCTCCTCCCGTTGATGCTGCACATAACAGGCAGCCAGACGCGCCAGCAGAAGCGAGTGGTCTGGTGCCTCGGTGCGGGTGGCTTCCAGCATCGCCTGCGCCGTGGCAGATTCCCCAAGAAGCAGATGCACGGCAGCCAGGTCGACACGGGCATCGACCTCCAGTTCAGCCGGGATCAGCACCCCCAGCGTCTGGCGGGCCGCCTCTGGCTGGCCCAAATGGGCCTGAGCCAGGGCCAAAAGCACCTGTTCTGCTGATGAGAGCGCCGGCAGGCTAAAGACAGCCTCCTGCAGCGCCTCGAATTGCCGCATTTCGACCAGACGGCGTAGCAGAATCAGTGAACCTGTCATGGTATCGCCAGCCCTTGCGAGGTGAGGACGCCAGCAGGCATCGCCTGCAGATACGCCTGAGCAAACGAATTATCCGCATTCGGGTTTGCGGCCCAGGTGCCGTTCCAAAGATCCGCGTTATTCCCACCACGAGCGAATTGGCCATTTGCGGCAACGCCGGCGACATTAGAAAGCGTAGAAGAGAACCCCGCCACCCAGTTAACGGAATTGCCGCCGTGATTCATCGCCACTACTGCCTCGCCATGGCTTCCCTTAACATCACTCCCCGTGCCCACCAGCACAATCTTGTCGTCCGTGCCCAGATTCTGCGCGCCCGACCACATTTCGTTGCTATCCAGACCAACCAGCGGGCTGTAAGTGCTGTTGACCTTGATATAGATGGTGTACGCGGTATTGGCGTCAAAGACACGCCCGTTATGCTCGGAACTTTGTCCCGTCGTCAGGTCGAACACCACGATGGAAGGATCCCCGACCGAGGCGGAAGCGGTCGTGAAATTCAACCCCGTTGACGTGCTGATACCTGCATAGTTATTCCCCGCCGCGTCGTGCAGCGCGGTACTGTCGATTTGGACATGGTAGTTTGCGCCAGCCGCCAGATCCGTTGTCGGGTTGACCGTCACCGTGTGACCGCTGATAGAGACCTGCGAACTGTCGGTGATGTCGATGACCTTGTTCAGACTGCTGTTGCCGTCGTTAACGAGGGTGATATGGCCGCTGCCGGCCTGCACGTTCTCGCTGAAGGTCAGTGTCAGGTTAGAGCCCGTGGCAACGCTGCCGCCGTTATCCTGCGGCGTGCTGCTGGAGAGCACAGGCGCTGTGCTGTCTACCGTAAGACCGGTGCTGTCCGCCGCAGTGGCCGAGGTGTGGCTCGCCGTAGTGGCCGTAACAGAGACGTTGAGACCATGAACGTTGTTAATGGAGCCGGCGGCGATAGTGTATTGGGCCGTATACTTGCCATCGCCAGCGGTGACATCGCCGTGGGTACCATCGTCCCAGGCCGTCACCGGCGTGCTGGCGCCAAACTGGCTGAAATCCATGGTGACGCCGGTCACTGTGCTGGTATTGGCGTCGCCACTGGCAGAGTTATCCCACACGGCGGTGACGGTGTCGCCAATCTTGTAGGTACTGCCGTCTGCGCCACCTGGCGTGGAGGTGATGGCGATATGGGCATCGGTCACTATCGGTAACGCGGGAGCAGGACCTGCGTTCAGGCCAATCTGATAGATATCGCCGACAGCATAGCCAGCCTTACCGCCATCGCTTGTGTCGCTATCAAACAGCACAGAGTAGGTGATGTCATGGCCGCCCGCGCCATCGGAGACGATCCGCACGTTGTACAACTGCCCGCCCTGGGGCACCGTGATACCGGTGTCCGTCACCGCACTGGTCAGCTCGCCGGTGGTTTTGGAGATACTGACCTGGCTCAGGCCGCCGTTTCCGTCAGGGAACACGAACACCAGATCCGTACCGTTGTCGTACACCGTGGCTGATGCCGCCAGGTAGCCGGCGGTGCTGTACTGCAACTCATCATGGGTCACCTTGTCCATCGCACCAACGTCCACGGCGTGATAGCTCTGGGTCCCCATGTTATAAACGGTGTTGCTCTGGACGTTGGTGGTGATGAGCGTGCCGTTGTTGTTATAGAGCGTGACCTGCCAGGTCGCAGTGCGATATTCCTGACTAAAGACAGCAAAACCCCCATCGAAAGCAATGGCGTTAGTCGGCGAACCCTGCTCGTCATTCCAGTTAACACGCTGCCAGGTCTTGCCGCTGTCGAAGTTGGCCAGCGAACCGGAGGCGTCGAGCTTGAAGATGAAGGCGCCGATAGGCGTGCTTGTCGCCGACTGACCAGGCGTGCCTATCCAGTCGTAGACCTCGGACGCCAGCACATAGCTGCCATCGCTCAGTGCCGTCAGCACACCCGGCGTCAACTGGAATTTCATCAACTGGACTGCCGGGCTGGCGACGCCGCCGAAATTGGCGCTCGAGCTGTTGCCGCCAATCAAGGTCTGCGCGCCCTGGGTGAAGTTGAGTCCGCTGCCGTTGTAGTGGAAGACAGAGATAGCTTCCTGCTGATCGGTCCCGGTCCCCATCGTCTGGTAGGCGATCGCGAAATCACCGCCATTCGCGCTGCTCTGCGCCGCGATGGTGACCCCGGTACCAGGGGCTGCCAGGGTGTTGCTGGATTGCAGATTGCCGCTGTTGTCATAGATCGCATAGTGGACGCTGTAATCTGAGTAATTAGCGGTATCCACCTGCGACCAGGCCACGACGAAACCGCCGTTGGCCAGCGCCTTGATCTGTGTATCCATCATGGTGTAGCCATTGGGGATACTGATGTCGACGGTCTTGATGACGTTATTGCCCGCGTCCAGCACCTTAATAACGCCAGCGTAAAGCGGGCCGGTCGGATCCCAGGAAATATTGTCGCCGCCGGTCTGCTTCATGTACTCCAGCACCGTGTAGCCGTTACTCAGTTTCTCCAGACCGACGTTGATGTTCATCTCGGTGGATGTGTCGGTGGTACTGCCCGAGACCAACGCGCTGCCATTAAGGCCAGCACTGACGTTAAGGGTGACAGTCTGGCTACTGTGGTTGCCAGCGGCATCGGTCGCGGTAACGATGAAGTTATAGCTGCCCTCGATAGCGGCGTTGTTCAATGTGACGACGCCGGTGGTGGGGTTGATGGAGAAATTGGCGAGGCTGTCCGCGTCCAGGCTATAGGTGATGGCATGGGCGTCCGTGGCGTTGGCATCGTACACCTGGGTGCCAGCCGCCGTGCCGCCAACAATGGTGGCGCCGGTAGCGGTGGCGCCGCCTGCGATAACGGGCGCGGTGTTGTCCACAATCACGCTGCTGCCGGAAATGATGGAAAGATTGCCTGCCGCATCAACGGCATAAGCGTGGTAAGTGCCTTCGGCAAGGCCAGTCAGCGCCAGCGTGGTGCCAGCGTTCGCCGCGACGGCGACGCTGTTCACCAGGTTGTCGGCGGCGGCGGTGAGGCTGCTCAGATTCGTCACCGTCACGCTGTCGCTGACCAGATATACCGTGCCGGCCTCGGTGCTCTGCACGGTGACCGTCTGGCTGCTGTTCTCCACGCCATCCACGTCGCGGGTGAGCGTGACGGCAGGCGGCGTGGTGTCGACGACGTTGTAGGTGACGGTATGCGTGGTCTGGTTGCCAGCGGCGTCGGTGGCGGTGACGGTGAATTGCGCACCGGTGGCCTTAGCCGGGCTGGAGAGCAGCGTCACGACGCCAGTGCTGGCGTTAATATGGAAGTGCCCGGTGTCGCTCAGGCTGTAAGTGACGCCGTGCGCATCGGTGGCGGCAGCGGTGTAGACAGTATCGCCGACGGCAGTGCTATCGGTAATATCGGCGGCGGTGGCAGCGCTGGTGAAGACAGGCGCGGTGTTGTCCACAATCACGCTGCTACCCGAGATGGCGGAGACATTGCCGGACGCGTCCACAGCATAAGCGTGGTAGGTGCCTTCGGCAAGGCCGGTCAGCGCCAGCGTGGTGCCAGCGTTCGCCGCGACGGCGACGCTGTTCACCAGGTTGTCGGCGGCGGCGGTGAGGCTGCCCAGATTCGTCACTGTCACGCTGTCGCTGACCAGGTATACCGTGCCGGCCTCGGTGCTCTGCACGGTGACCGTCTGGCTGCTGTTCTCCACACCATCCACGTCGCGGGTGAGCGTGACGGCAGGCGGCGTGGTGTCGACGACGTTGTAGGTGACGGTATGCGTGGTCTGGTTGCCAGCGGCGTCGGTGGCGGTAACAGTGAATTGTGCGCCAGTGGCGCTGGCCGGGCTGGAGAGCAGCGTTACGACGCCGGTACTGGTGTTGATGCGGAAGTGCTGGGTGTCGCTCAGGCTGTAGGTCACGCCGTGCGCATCGGTGGCGGCAGCGGTGTAGACAGTATCGCCGACGGCAGTGCTATCGGTAATATCGGCGGCGGTGGCAGCGCTGGTGAAGACAGGTACGGTGTTGTCCACCAACACACTGCGGCCGGAAATAACAGAAAGATTGCCTGCCGCATCGACGGCATAAGCATGGTAGGTACCTTCTGCGAGATTTGCGGCAGAGATAGTTGCGCTGGTATTGGCTGTGACAGTCGTGCTGGCCCACTGGTTGCTGGCGGCGCCCGTAATGTCGCTAAGCTGACTGACCACGACATTGTCGTTGACGAGATAGATGGTGCCGCTTTCGGTACTTTGCACGGTGGCATGGCCATCGTGGTTGAGCACGACGAGGTTTTCGTGGGTGCTGCCGTCTGCGTTAAATTTCTGCACAAAGAGGTGATAGCCTGAAATGCCGCTGGCATAACCGTACCAGGTCACCATGTATTCGCCGTTTGTACCAACGGCGGTGACTTGTGGATAGAGGTCGGTCGCGCCGCTGGAAGCTTGCAGTTGTACGACACCGCCCACCAGGCCGCCACTGGCATCGAATTTCTGCACATTGACGTCCCAATTCGAGCTGCCCAAACTCATCCAGGTAACGACATAGCCGCCATCGCCCAGCGCCGTGATGCGCGGTAATTCGTCGTAGTTATTGCTCGTATTGTTGTGTGATGCGTCCAGTTGCACGGTAGCGCCCACTTTGCTGCCGCCAGCAGAGAACTGTTGAACAAAGACAGTGTAATCGTCGGAGCCGTTTGTATCGGTATATTCCATCCATGTGATGGCGTAGCCACCGCCGGTCAGCGCTGCAACGTACGGGTAGGTATATTCGCTACCGAAATTAGCGTTACTCGCGCCGTTCAGTTCGACGATGCTGCCAACCCTGGCGCCGTTGGCATCGAATTGCTGCACATAGGTGCTGCTGTTGTAGTTCGAGTTGCTGTAGTTGTAGCCGGACCAGGTAACGACATAGCCGCCGTTAGCCAGCGCCGTGATCTGCGGCAGGGTTTCGTAGTTAGTACTGTTTCCCGTCGAGGCGTCGAGCACCACTTGGGTGGATGGGGTGCCGGTAGCGTCGAACTGCTGCACGTAGATGTGGTAGTCGCCGGAGGTTTGGCCCTGCCAGGTCACCACGTAGCTACCGCTGTCCAGCACGGTCACCTGCGGGCTGGCGTTGTTAGAGGAGCCTTGCGCAATCAGTGGCACGGTGTTGCCAACTGCGACACCCGCGTCATCAAAGCGCTGCACGTAGACACCGCCGCCGTTGATGTACCAGGTCACGATATAGCTGCCATCGGTAAGCGTCGCGATCTGCGGGGCGATATCCTGCGCAGAAGCGGCCCCATCAAGTTTCACGGCTGCGGATATTGGGCTACCGTCAGCGTTGAACAACTGCGTATAGATGCTGCTGTCAGTGCTGGCGCTATTCTTGCCGGTCCAGGCAACGGCATACGCCCCTGCGTCGTTAATGGCCGTCACACTGATAACACTGTCCAACGCGTTGGAGTAAGTGTTGGTCGCGCCTGATGCAAGCTGTACGGGATCACCCATCGCCACACCCTGAGCGCTCAGGCGCTGCGCATAGATCCCGTAGCTGCCATTGTTGTTGCCAGCCCATGTCATCAGGAAGCTACCGTCGCCCAGCGCGGTTGTGTCAAAACCGTTGGGGTAAATGTAGCCCGTCGCCGGGCTCAGCATCACGGGCCCCGTCGAGCTGCCGTCGAGTGTGACAGTCGGTGCGATTTCGTCCACATCGGTGACATTAACGGTGACGGTCTGCGTGGTCACATGGCCTGCCGCATCAGTGGCGGCGACGATAAAGGTGTATGCAGGCGCGTGGGTGCCTTCAAAATCAGGGCTAGCTTTGAAAGTGACCGCACCCGTTGCCGCATCGATAGTGAAATACTGGGCGTCTGCGCCATTATCCGCATCGATCAAGCTGTAGGTGACGTGCTCGCCACCATCGGCGGCGTCATTGTCAAAGGCCTGCGCGGTGTAGATGGCGGTGCTGGTGGCGGTATTCTCGGCAACGCTCACCGTGGCGGTGGCGAAGCTGTCGCTGCTGTTGCCCGTGGTGAAGCTGGGGGCGACCTCATCGAGGTTATTGATGCCCAGGGTGACCGTCCGGTCGCTGGCATTGCCTGCCGCATCGGTGGCAACAACGGTGAAGCTGTAGCTGGATTTGCTTTCAAAATCCGGGTTGCCGGTCAGCGTGACCGCACCGGTGGTCGGGTTGATGGTCAGACCCGCGTCGCTGCCCGCTTTGAGCGAGAAGGTCACCCCACCGCTGATATCGCCGCTGTCGGT